>JAFSBY010000040.1 GCA_017437045.1 Alistipes sp. | reverse complement strand
CTCGGGGAAGGTCATCTGCTCGAGTACGATCGGAGCATTCTCGGCGCAGAGCGTATCACCCGTGCGGATCTCCTTGAAACCTACAGCTGCGCAGATATCACCAGCACCTACGGTCTCCAGCGGGTTCTGCTTGTTAGCGTGCATCTGGTAGATACGGCTGATGCGCTCACGCTTACCGCTACGAGCATTCAGCACATACGAACCTGCATCGAGCTTACCCGAGTAAACACGTACGAAAGCCAAACGACCTACGAAGGGGTCGGTAGCGATCTTGAAGGCCAAACCGCAGAAGGGATCCTCCTCGGTAGCGTTACGCGTCTCAGCCTCCTCGGTCTTGGGATTCGTACCCTCAACAGCGGGAACATCCAGCGGCGAGGGCAGGAAAGCCATCACATAGTCGAGCAGCTTCTGCACACCCTTGTTGTGGAACGACGAACCGCAGAGCATCGGCACGAGCGTCATCGACATCGTAGCCTTGCGGATAGCCTCCAGCAACTCCTCCGGCGTAATCGAGTTGGGATCCTCGAAGAACTTCTCCATCAGGGCGTCGTCCGTAGCGGCAACCTCCTCGATGAGCTTGTTACGCCACTCCTCAGCCTCAGCCTTCATGTTCTCCGGAATCTCACGGAGCTCGAAGTTATCACGTACGGTTTTGTCGTCGTAATAGTAGATCGCGTTATTATAAATAAGGTCTACCAGACCCTCGAATTTATCCTCAACACCGATCGGCAGAACAACCGGCAGAGCCGTAGCACCGAAGTGCTCCTTGATCTGGGCGCACACCGACAGGAAGTCAGCACCCGTGCGGTCCATCTTGTTCACATAACCGATACGGGGAACGTTGTACTTGTCAGCCTGACGCCATACAGTCTCCGACTGCGGCTCCACACCACCCACGGCGCAGAACGTTGCGATAGCACCGTCGAGTACGCGCAGCGAACGCTCCACCTCGACCGTAAAGTCAACGTGTCCCGGGGTGTCGATCAGGTTGATCTGGTACTGCTTACCCATATAGTTCCAGAAGGCCGTCGTAGCAGCCGAGGTAATCGTAATACCACGCTCCTGCTCCTGAACCATCCAGTCCATCGTGGCGGCACCCTCATGGGTCTCACCGATCTTGTGGGTCTTACCCGTGTAGAACAGAATACGCTCCGACGTCGTAGTCTTACCGGCATCGATGTGAGCCATGATACCGATATTACGCGTATATTTAAGATCTCTTGCCATTGCTGTACTCTGTGATTAGAAACGGAAGTGTGCGAATGCCTTGTTGGCCTCTGCCATGCGGTGCATCTCCTCCTTACGCTTGAAGGCAGCACCCTGCTGGTTGTAGGCATCCACGATCTCTGCTGAAAGCTTCTCGGCCATCGTCTTACCGGCGCGCTTACGCGAGAACAGGACAAGGTTCTTCATGGAAATAGAAATCTTGCGCTCCGGACGAACCTCCATAGGTACCTGGAAGGTTGCACCACCGATACGCTTCGACTTCACTTCGACTTGGGGCGTGACGTTCTCGAGGGCCTGTTTCCAGATTTCCAGCGGAGATTTATCAGCATCCTTCATCTTCTTACCTACAAGCTCCAACGCATCATAGAAGATCGTGTAGGCAATACTCTTCTTACCATCCAGCATAAGGTTGTTCACGAAACGGGTCACTGCCACGTCACCGAACTTCGGATCCGGAAGTAGAATTCGCTTTCTTGGCTTAGCTTTTCTCATTGCTATTAAAAACTCTTAATTGTTAGTTAGATTACTTCTTAGCGGCCTTGGGGCGCTTTGCACCGTACTTCGAACGACGCTGACGACGACCATCTACACCGGCCGAATCAAGCGCACCGCGAACGAGGTGATAACGAACACCCGGGAGGTCCTTCACACGACCACCACGGACAAGCACAATCGAGTGCTCCTGCAAGTTGTGACCTTCACCAGGGATGTAGGCGTTGACCTCCTTGCCATTGGTCAATCTTACACGTGCCACTTTACGCATAGCCGAGTTAGGCTTCTTCGGGGTCGTCGTGTACACACGGGTACAAACGCCACGGCGCTGCGGACACGCGGCGAGTGCAGGCGACTTCGATTTGTCCTCCATTGCTACTCGGCCGTTACGTACTAACTGTTGAATAGTAGGCATTTTGTTGTCCTTTTAAATTGTTAATTTTCTATCTCCATTGTCCAAAATGGACTGCAAAGGTACGCATTTTTTTTGAAATTACAATATATATGGCATCTTTTTCAGCCTTTTTCGGCCTTTTTCGACCCCTTATCCATTCTTTTTTCTTATAAAATTTTCAATCTTATTTTATTTTATTTATATCTATTTCGATAATCGACTGATTTTCTACATTTTGCATTTACATCGAACAATGGAAGAACCAAGCAGCCATGGCCTTCAACACTGCCAAAAAATTTTCTGTCAAAAATCAAAAACCAAAAAGCAGAAAACAAAACAACAAGAGTCCAATTGGCGGCTGCAAAACAGCCATTTAACGCCTATTTATAGATATACGCGAGCGAAGACTATCAGCTGCCAAAATTCGACATCGAAGCGTTCGCCAAGAGGGGCTGTCCGACCACCTGCACAAGCCTGAAAAAACCAAGCCGCACAGAGGCTTTTTTTGACCATAAAACACTATCTTTGCAGAAACATTTATCACTAAAATCAACCTTCGATGCGCTATCCAAGAATACTGCTGATACTGCTTCTGGCAGGCCTACTCCAGACAGCCTCGGCACAATCCGATCAAATGTACCTCAGTGCCCAAAAAGACGCCTCGGGCAAATATGGTTTTTACGACGAATCTAACCGTTGCGTCATTCCCCACGTGTTCGATGGGGCCGGCTCGTTCAACACCAACCAGCTGGCTACCGAGGTGCGATTTGGCGACTATTACTACCTCATGGATCGCGCGGGCCGTTGGGTGGATGGCGTGCGCTACAAGGAGTTGAGCAAAATGCCGGAGTCCCGGGCTCGCATCCTCTATCACAAATCCGAACAGCGCCTTACAGATCTCACCGGCCGGCAAATCTCGCCACAAGGAAAGCAGGTCACCCCCATAGACGACTACAATCACCGCAACGATCCGAATCTGTTTCTCCTTCGCAGCAAAGGGGATCGTTGGGTGCAGTTGTGCGATTTGAGTTTTCGACCGATTTCGACCGTACGCGCCACCAGTTTTGAGACCGAGATTTACAACCCCGGCATCATCACCTTCTGCACCGAGAGCGGCTACGGCATCATGAATGCCAACGGCAAGGTCCTGATCCCGGCACGATACAGATCCATTGACACCGGAAACGCCCATTGGTTCAATCTCTCAAATCGCTTGCAAAAAGATGGCTTTTCGGATCAGTTGATCCGCGAGGTTATCTTCTGCATTGCCCTCCACGGGGAGTATGCCACCATTTTTGAGCCTTCGGGTCGCGCCATCACGCCGCCGATCAAATACAAAAATCGCCACAAACTGCTCAATAGCGTCTACAAAAAGTATCTGCGCCCCCTCTTCCAAACCTATGGAGCCTACAAACAGCGTTACAACGAGCAGATCAACGTGCCCTACACAGCGCGCCGCATGGAGCACGACCGCCTGATGCGTGCATTACCCGCACAGGCAACGGGCGAAAACCTTGTCAAACGGTTCACCTACGAGTTGGAACACCCCAACATGGAGAACTACACCCTCAACTCCTGCTTACACCGGGGCTTAGAGCTCTTCCGCCAAAACAAATACGACGAGGCCTTTCCGTGGTTGAAATATGCCGCCGAGAAGGGAGAGACTTTGGCCTATGGGCCGTTGGCCGATTGTTACAGCATGCAGACCTGCAAATATGTCGATATCAAACGTTCGATTCCCTGGCGCAAGCTCACCATCAAACACAATCTGCCCTCATCGCGCGACTATTGGTTCAGCTGTTTCATGTTGGGTTGCGTTTATGAGAATGGGGAATATGCGCCCCGCAACTACCGCACGGCGTTGCACTATTTCCAGCTCTTCCAGCAACATTGCACACCCCTAAATCGTCCGCTGGCCGCCGAATGCGTCCAGCGCGTATCGGCCAAATTGAATCCCCGACCCAACAACCCCCAACCGGCTCGCCCGAACCATTCGGCAGGGCGCACCAACCAGGCTGCGGGGCAGGTGTCCCATTCGGCAGCACGCCCCGCTTACGGCCAACTTCCGGAAAATGTCTATATGCAATCCGACCAATCCTCGCTGACAGCCATTCATCTCCAATTCCGCAGAGCGGGCCATCAGCAATTGGTGCACTACAACAAGGATAAAGCGACGATGACCATGCTGCTCATCGAAGAGAATGCCGACAGCTACACCTTCTGCCAAGCCAACCTCGGACCCGGCCCCGGTTTAGCCTTTAATAATGTGGCGTGGTCGCCCTTCTACAGCGGATTCAGACTCGTTGTCCAGAAGGATTGGAGCCGGGTAGACCTCCTGCAATATCACGGAGGAAAGTTAGGCTCCTTCAATCGCCACATCACCAAAGAGGAGTTCCTTCGCGGCAACCAGACATCCATCCAACTCACCGAGCAATTTGAGCAAATGAGTGGCGGTGGCAACGGAGGCGGAAGCAGCTACACACCGGCCAATGTGCAATCGGGCATGAGTGCCGCCTACTACCAAGATATGTACAACCAATATGCCCGAGTGGCCGAATCGGCCTACAACAGCCTCACCGCCATCGGCGTTTCGGTCACCTACGACGATGGCTCGCACGCCGGTTCGACGGCCGGGACATGGCAGGGATCACGTTACACCGACATGAAAAACGAGCTACGCAAGGCCCAAAACGACATGCGGCGCATCCGTGCCGAGGCGGCGCGCGCCGGCCACCACATCACTCCTTCATCGTGGGAAACTGCCACGGTAAGTCAGTGATTTTGGAGCAACTCGGCATCTATTTACCATTTTTTAGCTATCTTTGCCGCTTAAAAGGAAATTTCAACACACCATGGAATACAATTTCAAAGCTATTGAGGAGCGTTGGCAACAATACTGGCGCGACCAAAAGACCTACCGCGTAGCGGTGGACAACACCCGACCCAAATTCTACGTGCTCGACATGTTCCCCTATCCTTCGGGAGCCGGTCTGCATGTGGGTCACCCGCTGGGCTACATCGCCTCGGATATCTATTCGCGTTACAAGCGTCTGAAGGGCTTCAATGTCCTCCACCCGATGGGCTACGACGCCTTCGGTCTGCCGGCCGAGCAGTATGCCATCCAGACGGGTCAGCACCCCGCCGTGACGACCGAGAAGAACATCGCCCGCTACCGTGAGCAGTTGGACAAGATCGGCTTCTCGTTCGACTGGGAGCGCGAGGTACGCACCTCCGATCCCTCCTATTACAAATGGACGCAGTGGGCCTTCTTGCAGATGTTTGACCACTGGTACGACCAGCAGCAGCAATGCGCCCGCCCGATCGAGGAGCTGAAGGCTCACCTGGCCGCACAGGGCACCGCAGGGTTGCAGGCCGCCGAGACGCAGGAGCTGCACCTCACAGCCGAGCAATGGGCAGCCATGAACGAGCAGGAGCAGGAGCGTGTCTTGCAGAACTACCGCTTGGCCTTCCGTGCCGACACGATGGTCAATTGGTGTCCCAAGTTGGGTACGGTATTGGCCAACGACGAGGTACGCGACGGTCTCTCGGTGCGTGGTGGTCACCCCGTGGAGCAGCGTCGCATGAAGCAATGGCTGCTGCGCGTTTCGGCCTATGCACAGCGTATGCTCGACGGGTTGGAGCGTCTGGAGTGGAGCGACTCGCTCAAGGAGATTCAGCGCAACTGGATCGGCCGCTCGGAGGGTGCACAAGTCTTCTTCGAGGTGGTCGGAGCTACCGAGAAATTAGAGATCTTCACCACGCGTCCCGATACGATCTATGGTGTCACCTTCATGGTTATTGCCCCCGAGCATGAGCGTCTGGAGGAGCTGACCACCGAGGCGCAACGTGCCGAGGTGGAGGCCTACGTAGCCGCTACGAAGAAGCGTTCGGAGCGCGAGCGCATGACCGAGACGAAGCGCGTCAGCGGTGTCTTCACCGGTTCGTATGCCATCAACCCCTTCTCGGGGCGACAGATTCCGATCTACGCCTCGGATTATGTCCTTTCGGGCTATGGCACGGGTGCCATCATGGCCGTACCGGCACACGATTCGCGCGACTGGGCCTTTGCCCGCCACTTCGGTCTGGAGATCATCCCCGTGGTCGAGGGTGGTGATGTCGAGCAGGCTTCGTACGACGCCAAAGAGGGTCGCATGATCAATTCGGGCATCCTCACCGGTCTCGATGTCAAGGATGCAATTCGACTCATGTTCAAGGAGGTCGAGGCGCGCAAGCTGGGCAAGCGATTAGTGAACTACCGCCTGCGCGATGCCATCTTCTCACGCCAGCGTTACTGGGGCGAGCCCTTCCCGATCTACTACAAGAACGATACGGCCTATCCGCTCTCGGCCGACCAGCTCCCCTTGGAGTTGCCACCGATTGCCAACTTCGGTCCCACGGAGCAGGGTGAGCCTCCTTTGGCACGTGCCGAGAAGTGGTGCACGGAGGCCGGAGAGCCGTTCGAGCTCTCGACCATGCCGGGCTTTGCCGGTTCGTCGGCCTACTACCTGCGCTACATGGATCCGCACAACGAGGAGGCGTTGGTCGATCGTGACGTGAACAGCTACTGGCGTCAGGTCGATCTCTATGTCGGTGGTATCGAGCATGCTACGGGCCACCTGATGTACTCCCGTTTCTGGAACATGTTCCTCTTCGACTTAGGCTACGTCTGCGAGCAGGAGCCCTTCCGCAAGTTGGTGAACCAGGGTATGATCCAGGGCCGCTCAAACTTCGTCTATCGCGTCGTAGGTACCAACAAATTTGTCTCGTTGGGGCTGAAGGATCAATACGAGACGCAGGAGATCCATGTCGATGTCAATATCGTCAAGAACGACATCCTCGACACGGAGGCCTTCAAGCGCTGGATGCCCGACTTTGCCAACGCCGAGTTTATCCTCGAGGATGGCAAATACATCTGCGGCTGGGCTATCGAGAAGATGTCGAAATCGATGTTCAACGTCGTCAATCCGGACTACATCGTCGAGAATTATGGTGCCGACACGCTGCGTATGTACGAGATGTTCCTCGGTCCGCTGGAGCAGTCCAAGCCTTGGGATACGAACGGCATCGACGGTGTACATAAGTTCTTGAAGCGTCTGTGGCGCCTCTTCTACGACCGCGACGGCAAGTTGCTGCTCACCGACGAGGCTCCCACCGAGCAGGAGCTGCGCACGCTGCACAAGACGATCAAGAAGGTAAGCGAGGACATCGAGAACTTCTCGTTCAACACCTCGGTGGCGGCCTTCATGATCTGCCTGAATGAGCTGGGTGATTGCTCGAAGCGAGCCATTCTGGAGCCGCTGACGATCCTGCTGGCTCCCTTTGCACCGCACATCTGCGAGGAGTTGTGGGCTACGCTCGGTCACGAGGAGTCGATCTGCAACGCTGCCTACCCCACCTTCGACGAGAAACACCTGACGCTCAGCAGCTTCGAGTACCCCGTATCGATCAATGGCAAGCTGCGTTTCAAGCACGCTTACGATCTGTCGATGGATCCGGCGGCTATTCAGGCGGATGTCGTGACGCTGCCCGAGGCGCAGAAGTGGATCGAGGGTAAGACCCCGAAGAAGGTGATCGTCGTCAAGGGCAAGATTATCAATATCGTTATCTAACGACATTGAAAGGCAACATACAACACACTTTTTGAAGCAATTGAGTATGAGATACCTGCTGATCCTTTTGAGCTTTTTGGCCTTTTCGGCCTCGGCCCAGGAGATGGGCGACGTAAAACTGACACTCAACGTGTGGGATAATCAAACAGCCCCACACTCGAACGAGCTGGCGCAAGCCGGCCCGATGCGCAACGGACGACCCTCCTTCACGATCGAGACAAAACTCTATCTCTACACCCCCAGAGGGGCGAAGAATGGTCGCGGCGTGGTGATCTGCCCGGGTGGCGGTTACCAGCACCTCTCGATGGAAAACGAAGGGGCACGCATGGCCGAATGGTTTGCCGCCAACGGCTACGTAGCGGCCGTGTTGCACTACCGTATGCCCAACGGACACCCCGAAGTGCCCCTCGAGGATGCCTGCCAGGCTATTCGCCTGCTGCGTGGCAAGGCCGAGGGCATTCCGGCCGAGTGGCAGGTCTCGACGGTCGGCATCGTCGGCTCGTCAGCCGGTGGACACCTGGCAGCCATGACCTCCACGATGGGCGACGAACGCCCCGACTTCACGCTACTCTTCTACCCCGTGATCTCGGCCGGAGAGAAGCGCCAACACAAGGGATCATTCGACAACCTGTTAGGCAAGGATCGCACCGCGGAGCAGAGCGAATACTACTCGTTGCAGAACCGCGTAACGGAGCAGACACCGCCCGCCTTCATCCTCTTTGCCGACGATGATCGCACGGTGCCCTCGATCAACGGCCCGCTCTACTACATGGCGCTCAAAGCCAAAGGGATCAAGGCCTCGCTGCACATCTACCCCTACGGCGGTCATGGCTTCGGCATGCGCGACTCGTTCCATTACAAACCGTCGTGGATGCCGCTGATGCTCGACTGGATCGAAAAGAGTGTTCAATAAACCTTAACATCACGATCCAAATCCGCTAAAACGAGCAATCTACATCGGAATTTGAATACCGAATTTTGAATTTTGCAGGGAAAAAGTGTATCTTTGCCGAAAATAAAGCAAGATACACTTTTTTCTATGGCAGATAACAGCATTTTGATTCGTCTGGACGGTCTGAAACTCAAATACGAGGAGATTGGCCAGAAATTGACCGACCCCGAGGTGATTGCCGATGTCAAGCAGTTCATCCAGCTCACCAAGGAGTATAAAGAGTTGGAGCCGATCATCGAGACCTCCGACCGTTTCCGCACCGCCATTGCCAACCTGGCCGAGGCCAAAGATACGTTGCTCAACGACAAGGATGAGGAGATGCGCGAGATGGCCCGCGAGATGGTCTCCGAGCTCGAACCCGAGATTGCACGCCTCGAGGAGGAGATCAAACTGCTGCTCATCCCGAAAGATCCGCAAGACTCGAAGAATGCCATCGTCGAGATTCGTGGTGGTACGGGTGGCGACGAGGCCGCCATCTTCGCCGGCGATTTGCTGCGCATGTACACCAAATACATCGAGTCGAAGGGGTGGCGTTACGAGATTACCTCGTCAAGCGAGGGTGCCGTGGGCGGTTTCAAGGAGGTGGTTATGAAGGTCACCGGATCGAATGTCTATGGTACGCTCAAATACGAATCGGGAGTACACCGCGTGCAGCGCGTGCCGCAGACCGAGACGCAGGGCCGTGTACACACCTCGGCAGCCTCGGTAGCCGTGTTGCCCGAAGCCGAGGAGTTCGATGTCGAGATCTCGATGAACGACATCCGCAAGGATATCTTCTGCGCCTCGGGTCCGGGCGGTCAGTCGGTCAATACGACCTATTCGGCCATCCGTCTGACCCACATTCCGACGGGTATTGTCGTGCAGTGTCAGGATCAGAAATCGCAGCTCAAAAACTTCGATAAGGCCTTCGAGGAGTTGCGTACGCGTGTCTTCAACCTCGAGTACTCAAAGTACCTCGACGAGATCGCCTCGAAGCGTAAGACGATGGTTTCGACCGGTGACCGTTCGGCCAAGATCCGCACCTACAACTATCCGCAGGGTCGCATCACCGATCACCGCATCAACTACACGATCTACAACCTCTCGGCCTTCATGGATGGCGACATCCAGGACTGCATCGACCACCTGATCGTGGCCGAGAATGCCGAGCGATTGAAGGAGAGCGAGTTGTAAACCGTGCAGGGTGTAGCCTTCAACCTTTAGCATTCAGAATTGGTTTGAGCATATTGAGAATTTTAGGAGTTTTGGCAGGGGTGCTGTTGGGGGTAACCACAGCCATGGCCCAGCAACCTCTCTATATTGTCAATGGCGAACGTTATCAGACCACGGCCGAGATTGATCCCGAGGTGATCGAGCGCATCGAGGAGTTGCCGGCCGACGAGTTCACGATCGCCCAATATGGGCCTGAAGCGGCCAATGGCGTGGTGTTGATCACCCTCAAATACGACACGCCGGCTCGTTTTACGGCCGACACACTCGCCTTTGCCGACTACCTGGCCCAACGCATCGAATGGGGTGAGACCGACCCTACGGCGCGCATCATTCTGCGCTATCGCATCGAAGAGGACGGCCGATTGACCGTCGTGCGTGAGCTGGAATCGACCGACAAACGACTGCGTCGTCGCCTCCTCAAGGCCTTGGAGGAATCGCCCCGCTGGGAGCCGGCGACCAAAGCCGGAAAGCCGGTAGCCATGGAGGGGACGCTGCGGCTGCAACTGCCGATCGGACGTCGGATGCCGCGCCAAATCGAACTCGTAATTCGCTAACAGTCAAGCCATGGCAGCTACTCAAGCCTTCACGCTGCATCAACTGCAACGGCACATCAAACAGACCCTCTACGACCAATACCCCGATCCGGTATGGGTCGTGGCCGAGATTGCCGAGCTCAAGAGCCACGCCAGCGGCCACTGCTACCTGAATCTGGTCGAGAAGGGGTCCCGTGAGGGGGTTCCGAAGGCACAGGCCCGAGCCGTCATCTGGCGCTCCAACTACCCGGCCTTAAGCAGCTACTTCGAGCAAGAGACCGGACAACGGCTCGCCGTCGGTCTACAGATCATGGCCTCGGTCATAGTCACCTACCACGAACTCTACGGCTTCTCGTTGGAGATCATCGCCCTGGATGCCTCCTTTACGTTGGGCGACATGGAGCGGCAACGCCGCGAAACGATCCTGCGATTAGAAGAGGAGGGGGTGATGACGATGAATCAAGAGCTCGAGCTGCCCGCTGTTGTACAACGTATTGCCATCATTTCGAGCGCACAAGCTGCCGGATACCAAGACTTTATGAAAGAGCTCGGAGCATCGGTCTATCGCTTCGAGACCACCCTTTTCGAGGCTTCGATGCAGGGCTCAACGGCCGAAGATTCGCTCATTGCCGCCTTAGGAGAGGTAGCCGACCGCGAGGAGGATTTCGACGTCGTCGTCATCATCCGTGGCGGAGGTGCCACGAGCGATCTGAACTGTTTCAACAGCTACAACCTCTGCAACCATATCGCCCAATTCCCGCTCCCCGTCATCACGGGTATCGGACATGACAAAGATCAATCGGTGGCCGATTTAGTGGCTCACACAGCCCTCAAAACACCCACAGCAACAGCCACTTGGCTCGTTGAACGCATGCTTCAGATTGCCGGATGGTTGACCGACGCGGCCCTGCTGTTGCGCGATGCGACGCGCGAGCGCATACACGGCGAGGAGCTACGTTTGCAGCACCTGCAAAGCAGCCTCCGCCACGAAAGCCGCGAGCGATTGCTCCGCGAGCGCACAACCATCGAGCTGGCCGGCAGGCAACTGCCCGAGCGCATCGAGCAACTCCTCACGCACGCCCGACAACGGCTCGATTTAGCAGCCGAGGTGGTTGCAAGCCACTCGCCACAACAACTCTTGCGGCTCGGATTTGCCATCGTGCGCAGCGAGGGGCGAGCCCTCAAGCGTGTCGAGGAGATCGACCAAGCAGACCAAATCACCATCGAGGTAAGCGATGGAATACGCGAAGTTCGACCCGAGAAATACAACCTTTCAAAATAGCCTAAAACAGACCAACATGCACACGATCATGATTCGTTTTTGTACCCTCATGCTCCTCTTTTTCAGCCTTGCAACCGCTTCGGCTCAGGAGCGCATCGACCTCTGGGAGGGGATCCCGATGCCCAATTCGCGGGGCGTGGAGGTAGCCGACAGCATTGCCAACCACCGCGTGTACAAGGTGGGGCGACCGGCCCTCTATCGCGTAGCTCCGGCTCCCGACGAGAATCGAGGCATCGCCATGGTGATTTGCCCCGGAGGAGGCTATCAACGTTACGCCTGGGAGGTGGCCGGATGGGACATTGCCCGTTGGTTGGCCAAAGAGGGAATCACGGGCTTTATTCTGACGGCCCGATTGCCCCTTTCGCCCGACACCGTGACGCCCGAATTGATTGGCACACAGGATCTTCAGCGTGCCTTGCAACTCATCCGTGCGCACGCTTCGGAGTGGGGCATTGATCCCGAAAAAATCGGTGTCGAAGGCTCCTCGGCGGGAGGCCATTTGGCAGCTACGGCCGGCGTGGCAACGGAACTACTCTACCCCCGCAGCGATGCCATCAGCCACGAGCCGCACCACCCCAATTTCATGGTGTTAGTCTCGCCCGTCATCACGCTGCGTGACCCCTACACCCACCGTGGCAGTCGGGCCGCCTTACTGGGCGAGCACCCCACCGAGGAGCAACTGCATCACTATTCAATCGACGAGCAGGTCACAGCCAAGACCCCTCCGACCCTGCTGTTCCATGCCCACAACGACCGCTCGGTGGCGTGTGAAAATTCGATCCGCATGTATGAGGCGTTGCGTGCACAAGGCGTCGTGGCCTCGTTGCATATCTTCCCCGAAGGAGGACACGCCATCTCGCTCGAAACACAACCGGCCGGCACGGAGCTTTGGAAAGAGCTGACCGAGCGGTGGATCGACCTGCTCTATGGCCCGAAAAATGAGACCTCGAAGCAATAAAACGAAGATAGTCCTATGACAAAAAAGAATTTCAACTACACCGCGTCCATGCACGAGATCGAGCAGATTCTCGAGCGATTCCGCACCGAAGAGATGGACGTCGATCAATTGGCCGAAGAGGTAAAACGCGCCTCGCAGCTGATCCAAGCCTGTCGCGAACGACTGCTGAAGGCCGAACAGGAGATTGCAAAGACGCTCGGAGAGGCATGAAAGGGATCATCAAATGGGTGTTGAACCACCTGCCCCGACCGCTCATTCAGCGACTTGCCGGATGGATGTTACCCGTGATCGGGCTCTTCTATCGCGGCCGGAAATTTGCGTGTCCGCTCTGCGGCAAAAAGTTCCGTAAATTGCTGCCTTACGGCTACGTCACCTCGCGCAAAAACGCCCTCTGTCCCCACTGCCTTTCGCTCGAACGGCACCGACTGCTGTGGCTCTATCTGCAACGCGAAACCGATCTGCTGACAACGCTGCCGCACTTGTTGCACATCGCCCCCGAGGTCTGTCTGATGCGCCACCTCAAGCCGCACTATCGGCACAACAAAGCCCATTACACGACGGCTGACCTGGAGAGTCCGCTGGCAGACTTACATTTTGATATTCAGCAGATTCCAATCCAAGAAGAGCAGTTCGACGTGGTGATCTGCAACCACCTGATGGAGCATGTCGAGGATGATCTGCAGGCCATGCGCGAGCTGCATCGCATCCTCCGTCCCGGCGGGTGGGGCGTCCTGCTCTCGCCGGTCGATCTGAATCGGGCCGAGACTTTCGAGGATGACTCGATCACCGACCCTGCGGAGCGCACCCGCATCTTCGGCCAATACGACCACCGTCGTCTCTACGGCAACGACTTCGCCGACCGCCTGCGCCAAGCCGGATTCGAGGTCGAAGATCTGAATTATGCTGCCCGCCTGACCGCCGAGGAGCGCACACGTTTTGCCCTTCCCGAGGATCATATTTATGTAATACATAAATAAACCCCTAAAAAGTGCCAAAAATCCAAACCAAATTCGTACCTTTGTAGCTTACAAACTAAAAACAAAGGAAGATGGAGTTGGTTAGGTATGAAAAATTGCGCACGCTGGTACGAAGCACCTTTTCGGCAAAGACGGCCGAAATGGTCGATGAGGCGTTGCGCTATGCCCTGTCACATTTGTCCGAGGAGCGTCGTTACGATGGGCGTCCGATGCTCGATCATGCCGTAGCCGTAGCACAGATCGTCATGCAGGAGGTGGGTCTGGGTCGCAACTCGACCATTGCCGCCATCCTCCACGATGTGGTGCGCCTGGCTCACAAACGGCTCTCCGCCGAGGATTTCGTTACGCTCACCGAGGAGCTGCGCGAAATGTTCGGCACGGAGGTGGTCGGCATCACCGTCGGACTGGCCAACATCTCGGATCTGAAGCTCAAAGTGGCCAAAGAGCAGGCCGAGAATTTCCGCGATCTGATTGTCAGCTACTCCGAAGATCCGCGTGTGATCCTCATCAAATTGGCAGACCGCCTGGAGGTGATGCGTTCGCTGGCTATTTTCCCACCCGAGAAGCGTCGTAAGAAGAGCTGGGAGGCGATGAACCTCTACGCCCAGATTGCACACAAGCTGGGTCTGTATGCCATCAAGAGCGAGTTGGAGGATCTGGCTCTGAAATACCTCGAGCCGAAAGATTTCGAGCACATCACCACCAAACTCGAGGAGAGCGCCGAGGAGCGTCGCGCCTTCATTGCCAAATTCCTCGTTCCGATCGAGGAGAAGTTGCAGGCGTTGGGCATCCGTTACCACATCAAGAGTCGCACCAAGTCGGTCTATTCGATTTGGAACAAGATGCGCAAACAGCGTGTGCCGTTCGAGGGCGTCTATGACATCTTCGCCCTGCGCATCATCATCGACTGTCCGAAGGAGTTGGAGAAGACCCAATGTTGGACCACCTTCTCGGTAGTCACCGACTTCTATACCCCCAATCCGAATCGCATGCGCGACTGGATCTCGATCCCCAAATCGAACGGTTACGAGTCGTTACATGCCACGGTTTCGGCCGAGGGTCGCTGGGTCGAGGTACAGATCCGTACCGAGCGCATGGACGAGGTAGCCGAGCGTGGTATTGCCGCTCACTGGCGATACAAGGGTGTGCAGCAGGGGGCACAAACCTCCGAGCAGTGGCTCAGCCGACTGCGTGCTGCCCTCGAAGAGACCACCCACTCGCTGGCACAGCGTTTCGATGCCAAGCCGGCCTCGGGTGAGATCTTTGTCTTTACGCCCAATGGCGACCTGCGCAAACTGCCCGAAGGAGCCACGGTGCTCGACTTTGCCTTCGACATCCACTCCAACCTGGGAGCCATCTGTGCCGGAGGAAAGGTCAATAACCGCCCGGTGCCGATTCGCGAGGTGCTGCGCAATGGTGACATTGTCGAGATCCTGACCCAGAAAAACCAAACTCCGAAAGCAGACTGGTTGGCATGTGTTGTCACGTCGAAGGCCAAGAACAAGATCAAGGCCTTCTTGCGCGAGGAGCAGGCCAAACATACGCGCATGGGACGCGAGGAGTTGGAGCGCAAACTCAAAAATTGGAAGCTCTCGCTCACGGTCGATGAAGCGGTCAATTACCTCTCGAAGCAATACAAATTGCGCCTCGGCACAGAGGTCTATGCCTTGATCGCCACAAACAAACTCGACTTCCAGACCATCAAAGAGGTACTCACACGCCACCTCTCGGGCGAGGCCGAGGAGGAGCGTCGTGCTGCAGCCGCCGAGCAGGAGCGTCAGAAGCAGGCTGCCTATGCCGAGCGGCAGGCCGAGAAGCAGGATCATCGCTCGACCGATGCGCTGGTCATCGACGACGACATCTCGAAGATCCAATACAAATTGGCCAAATGTTGCAACCCGATCAAGGGCGATGAGGTCTTCGGATTCATCACGATCAACTCGGGTATCACGATCCACCGCACGGACTGCCCCAATGCCAAGCGCATGCACGAGAACTACCCCTATCGCATCATTGATGCCCGTTGGCGACAAAACAGCGAGGGGGCCTTCCGCGTCACGATTCGCGTCGTGGCCGCCGACACGACGGGTATGGCCAACCACATCACGGAGGTGATCAGCCGCGAGCTGAAGCTCAACATCCGAGCCCTAAACTTCGAGCTGGGGCAGGGCGGCATCGTCTCGGGTACGATTGCCGTGGAGGTACCCTCGGCAACGGCCGCCGATGCACTCATACATAACATCCTGCGCATCAAGGGTGTGCAACGAGCCTACCGATTAAACTAAGCCGCCGTAACTTTTCGCAGATTACCCAAAATAAGATAAACCATTATACATCACTAATCCACTTTTTTCATTACTGAGATGAGTAACAAAACGATCAACGTCATTTTTGCCGAACCGGAACACGCACAGTATGCCGAACGCATCTGTACGCTGATCTACGAGTCGGCATTGCAGCGTGGCACGGGTATCGCCAAGCGTAGCCCCGAGTACATTGCAGCAAAGATCACAGGCGGCAAGGCCGTCGTGGCGTTGGAGGGAGAAAAGCTGGTCGGATTCAGCTACATCGAGTGTTGGGAGCATGGTGATTTTGTCGCCACCTCCGGTCTGATTGTCGATCCCGAGTACCGTCACATGGGACTTGCCGAGCAAATCAAACGACGAACCTTCGAGTTAGCCCGACGACGATTCCCGTACGCGAAGCTCTTCTCGATCACCACCTCATTGGCTGTCATGAAGCTCAATTCGCGTATGGGTTATATGCCGGTTACCTTCTCGGAGATCACCGAGGATGACGAGTTTTGGAAGGGATGTGAGGGGTGTTGCAACTACGATATTTTGCAACGCAATAACCGTCGCATGTGCCTCTGCACGGGCATGCTCTACGACCCGGCCAAGGAGGAGCCCAAGCACTCGCGCTTGAAGCCCTATGCTATGTATCTGAAGAATGCCTTCAAAAAGATTTTCCACTTGAAATAATCAAAAAAACGCAATAAAACCATGAAAAAGAAAGTAGTTCTCGCCTTTAGCGGCGGTTTGGATACCTCGTTCTGCGTAAAGTATTTGAGCGAGGAGCAGGGATATGATGTCTATACGGCTATTGCCAATACGGGCGGCTTCTCGGCCGAGGAGTTGCAGAAGATCGAGGCGCGCGCCATCGAGTTGGGGGCCGTCGAGCACGCAACGCTCAACATCGAGCAGGAGTATTACGAGAAGTCGATCCGCTACATGGTCTATGGCAACGTGCTGCGTAACGGCACCTACCCCATTTCGGTCAGCTCGGAGCGCATCTTCCAGGCCATCGCCATCATCGAGTATGCCAAGTCGATCGGTGCCGATGCCGTAGCACACGGCTCGACGGGTGCCGGCAACGACCAGGTACGTTTCGACCTGACGTTCCAGACCCTCGCACCGGAGATCGAGATCATCACCCCAACCCGCGACATGACCCTCACGCGTGAGTACGAGATCAACTACCTCAAGGAGCACGGCTTCGAGGCCGACTTCCGCAAGATGGAGTATTCGATCAACAAGGGCCTTTGGGGCACCTCGATCGGTGGTAAGGAGACGCTCCACTCGGAGCAGACGTTGCCCGAGGAGGCCTATCCGAGCCAGGTGGTCAAGGAGCAGGAGGAGACCCTGCGCCTGACCTTCACCGAGGGTGAGCTGACCGGCGTAAACGGCCAGGAGTACACCGATAAGGTGGAGGCTATCCGTGCCGTCGAGGCTATTGGCGGTGCTTTTGGTATCGGCCGCGATATGCACATCGGTGACACGATCATCGGCATCAAGGGCCGTGTAGGTTTCGAGGCTGCAGCCCCGATGCTGATCATCGCTGCCCACAAGATGCTCGAGAAACATACGCTCACGAAGTGGCAGCTCTACTGGAAGGAGCAGGTGGCTACGTGGTACGGCATGTTCCTGCATGAGGCGCAATACCTGGAGCCTGTCATGCGCGACATCGAGGCTATGTTGCTCTCCTCGCAGCGCAACGTAACCGGTACGGTCGAGCTCACGTTGCGTCCGCTGGGTTACACGTTGGTGGGTGTTGATTCGTCGTTCGACCTGATGAAGACCGACTTTGGCGAGTATGGCGAGGTGAACAAGGCGTGGACGGCTGACGACGTGAAGGGCTTCACGAAGATCCTCGGCAACCAGATCAAGATCTACCACAACGTCCAAAAACGCAACAAGCGATGATTCGTGCCGGTATTATCGGAGGAGCCGGTTATACGGCCGGAGAGCTGATTCGTCTGCTGCTGAACCACCCCGAGGTGGAGCTGCGTTGGGTGCACAGCACCTCGAATGCCGGCAATCCGCTCACGGCCGTACATGGCGGTCTGGAGGGGGATACGGAGCTTTGCTTCGCCTCGGAGGCTCGGCTCGACGAGGTGGATGTGCTCTTCCTCTGCTCGGCTCACGGCCAAAGTTCCGTATGGCTCGAGGAGCATCCGCTGCCCGAAGGGGTCAAGGTGGTCGATCTGGCCCAAGACTTCCGCGACGAGCACGACGGATTTGTCTATGGATTGGCCGAGTGGCAGGCCGAGAAGATTGCCTCGGCCGAGAAGATTGCCAATCCGGGCTGTTTTGCCACGGCGATCCAGTTGGCGCTGCTGCCGTTGGCAGCTGCCGGCCTGCTGACCGACGAGGTACACGTCACGGCCATCACCGGATCGACCGGTGCTGGTGTCAAGCCCTCGGCTACGACTCACTTTAGTTGGCGCGATTCAAACATCTCGGTCTATAAAGCCTTTACGCATCAACACCTGAACGAGATCGGGCGCAACCTGCGTCTGCTGCAACCCTCGTTTGATCGGGCAATCAATTTCGTCCCGATGCGTGGCGACTTTACGCGCGGCATTTTGGCCAGCGTCTATACCGAATGTGCCGCATCGGAAGAGGAGGTACGACAACTCTATGCCAATTACTATGCCGAGGCCGCCTTTACCCATGTGGCCACGCGTCCGATTGACCTAAAACAGGTCGTCAATACGAACAAAGCGTTGGTGCACGTGGCCAAATATGGCTCGAAAGTACACATCACGACCGCCATCGACAACCTGCTGAAAGGGGCATCGGGGCAGGCCGTAGAGAATATGAACCGCATCTTCGGGCTCGATCCTAAAACCGGATTGAAGCTCAAGGCAAGCGCATTTTAAGCCTATGGAACTTTTGAATGTCTATGCACTCTACCCGATTGAGCCGGTACGCGGTCGGGGGAGCTATGTCTATACGGCCGATGGTCAGGAGTATCTCGATTTGTATGGCGGTCATGCCGTCATCTCGATCGGCCACGCACATCCGCACTATGTGGAGCGCATCAGCCAACAAGTTGGCCAACTCGGATTCTACTCCAACTCGGTCGAGAACAGTCTGCAACAGCAATTGGCCGATCGGCTGGGGGCTCTGTCGGGCTATGACGATTATCGCCTCTTTCTCTGCAATTCGGGAGCCGAGGCCAACGAAAATGCCCTCAAGATAGCCTCATTCCAGACCGGACGCGAGAAGGTGCTGGCCATCAGCCGCGCCTTCCACGGGCGCACATCGGGAGCAGTAGCTGCGACCGACAATCCGAAGATCGTCGCTCCGTTCAACCGTACCGAGAAGGTGGAATTTGCTCCGCTCAACGATCTGGAGGCGGTACGGGAGCGTCTCGCTACCCGCCAATTTGCCGCCTTGATCATCGAGGGTATTCAGGGTGTGGCTGGTATCCACCTGCCCAGCGACGAATTCCTGCAAGGCGTGCGTACCCTCTGCACCGAGACCGGCACGCAGCTCATCTTAGATGAGATTCAGTCCGGCTATGGCCGTTCCGGCCGCTTCTTTGCCCACCAATACAGTGGCATTCGTCCCGATCTGATCACCATGGCCAAGGGCATGGGTAACGGATTTCCGATCGGTGGTGTACTCGTCGCTCCGCACTTTGAGACTTGGACAGGCATGCTCGGTACGACCTTCGGCGGTAACCACTTAGCCTGCGCCGCAGCCATTGCCGTATTGGATGTGATGCGTGAGGAGCAACTGATCGAAAATGCCGCCCGGGTAGGCGAATACCTGATCGAGGAGCTGAAGAAGATACCGCAACTCAAAGAGGTGCGCGGACGCGGCTTGATGATCGGCATGGAGATCGAGGGTTCGGCCTCGGAGTTGCGTAAAAAGTTGCTCTTCGAGGAGCATATCTTTACGGGTGGTGCCGGAGCGACCACCGTACGGCTGTTGCCGGCCCTGTCAGTCAGCCAAGAGCAGGCCGAGCAATTCGTTCAGGCCTTGAAAAAGTTGTTGTAAGAGCCATACCTTGTCAGCCACCGAAATCCCCACCAGCGATGCGTAAGAACCAGCTGTTTTGGGCCTTTTGCCTATCGATGCTGTGGTCTGCAACCTTTGCACAGACCGCAGAGGGGGACTTTCGTGCGCAAACCGAGCATGCGTTTCTCGATTACTACCAGAAGGTCGGATTGCAAGAGAAGCTCTATGTGGTGACCGACAAGCCCTGCTATAGCGCGGGCGAAAGCATCTATTTCAGTGCTTTTCTGCTCCACCCGATGCTTTTCACGCCGGCTGCCGAGTCCTCGTTTCTCTATGTCGAGTTAATCAGTGCCGATGGACGATTGATCTCCCGTATGAAGGTGATGGGCGAGCAAGGAGCCTTTGCGAATGCCATGCCGCTCTCCCCAAAATTGGATGCCGGACGCTACACGTTGCGCGCCTACACGAAATGGATGAGTAACTTCGACGAGCAGTTTCTCTTCCGCAAAGAGATCGAGATCGGCAACTACATCGACGATGCCATCCAAACGCCAATCACATACAGTCTGTTAGAGGATCGGTCGGTGTTGGCTCGCATCACCTTGATGGATCATCAGCGCAAGCGCCTCGCCCATCAGGAGCTACAATACACGCTCAACCTGCGCGGTAAGGCCAAGACCTATCTCACCAAAAGCGACGAGCAGGGCGTTGTCACGATCAAATTTCGCCCCTCGAATACTCCGGATGATTGTCTGCGGCTGAAGATTTCGGCCAATAGTCGCCTGCTCGACCGGACCATTCAACTCCCCTCCTTCTCGGATGATTTCGCGGTACAATTCTTCCCCGAGGGTGGCGATCTGATTGCCGGCATGACCCAAACGGTGGCCTTCAAAGCCATTGGCATCGACGGTAAAGCGGTCGAGGTTGAGGGTTTCATCTGCAACCACAAGCGCGATACACTCTGCGACCTTCGCTCGCTCCACAACGGCATGGGCGTATGTCTGCTGACAACCGAACCCAACGCCCGCTATACGGCAACACTCACCTCGCACAAGGGGCTGACGCGCACCTTCGAGTTGCCCGCCGTGCCCACGTCGGGCTGCGCCTTGCAGATCAAACGGAATGCCGCAAATATGCTCTTTATGAAGGTCGAAACAACGCCCGATCTGCCCATCGAGCGGTTGGCGGCCATCGTACAATCGCGCGGAACGATCGAGGCCGTTATCGAGGATCTCTCCCGACTCAAGCGCATTGACACGAAGAATATGAAGAGCGGTATTGCGCTGATCTCGATCGTAGATAAGGAGCATCGGCAGATAGTCGCCGAGCGATTGGTCTTTGTCGATAACAACGATTTTGCCACCGCCGAAATCCTTGCCGACAAGCCATCCTTCGCACCCCGCGAAAAGATCGCATTAGACCTCCGCATTCGCAACAGCCGGGGGCTCCCGACATCGGGGCGATTTGCCGTGTCGGTCACGGATGCGGAGGCGGTGGCCATGGATCCGGAAAGCGAAACGATCTTCAGCTACCTGTTGCTCAGCTCCGATCTGCATGGGCCGATCGAGCGACCGGGAGCCTATTTCCTCCGACAAGGGGTTGGGCGAAGAGAATTTCTCGATCTGATCATGCTCACCAATGGTTGGCGACGTTACGATGTGAGCAAGATTTTCCAAGGCGACCACCCGAAAATAGTGCACGAGATCGAAAAGACGCAATACATTAAGGGCAAAGTCTCGGGGTTGTTGGGCAAGGCCAAGCATCCGAGTATTGCCATCTTCCAAAAGGGGGGAGAGATGCTCGGTGTATTCCCGCTCACGGCCAGCAATCATTTTAAGATTTCGGGCATCGACATGCCCGACACGGCCTATTACTACATCCAGGCCCTCAACCGCAAAGGAAGTTCCCGCACGGTCACCCTCCGCATCGACCCCGAGACCTTCCCTTCGACCCACATCCCGCTCCCAAGACCACATTTTCAGGCCTACAAACCCGCTGTAACGGAGGAGATGTTGCTGGGGGCAAAAGAGAAATACTACACCGAGGGTGGCATGCGTGTTATCGACATTGACGCGGTAGTGGTCACCGCCAAACGCGAACCCTCCTACTCCTATTCGACGCTCATCGACGGATTCAACTCGCTGGGCGAGGAGTTGGCTCACTACGCCTCGGTTTATGATGCCTTGCAACGATTCCGCCAACTCGAGGTCATCGGTACCGAGGTACGTGTGCGCAAGGATCCTGCTACATCGAGCATGTGGATGGAGCCGAGCGAGGAGGAGTTCTCGGTCGATCTGTTTGACGATCAGGATCGCACGCCCGATGTGCTGATCAACGGCGTGACGGCCGACATTAGCGAGTTGGACACCTACCCGATGGAGGATATTACACGACTTGCCTATATAGATGCCCGAGAGGCGGCCGGTTTGGGCGGATTCACGCACAACGGCATGATCGTCATGGAGGTTCGCAACAGCAATCGTCGCGTCAATATCACCAACGAATCGTTAGCCGAGGTGCTGGTCGGAGGCTATGCCAAACCGGCCGAGTTCTACGCCCCGCGCTACGACATCGCCCCCCAAACGGAGCGCAAAGATCTGCGTACGACGATCGCCTGGGAGCCGAATCTGCAGAGCAATACCGAAGGGGCAGCATCGCTCACTTTTTGGACGGCGGACCGCCCCAACGACTATCAGGTGGTGCTCGAAGGCGTTACCGACGAGGGGGAGTTATGCCGAGCCACCTATCTGTTGAAAGCCAAGAAATAACAAATTAAAAAATAGATCACGATGAAAAAATTTACCTGTGTAGCTGATATTGGCAACCTCGACGCTGCGGTAGCCGAGGCCCTGGAGGTCAAGCGCGACCGTTTTGCCTATACCCACCTGGGGAAGAACAAAACGCTGCTCATGCTCTTCTTCAATTCGAGCCTCCGCACCCGCCTCTCGACCCAGAAGGCCGCCATGAACCTGGGCATGAATGTCATGGTGCTCGACGTAAACCAAGGAGCTTGGAAACTCGAGACCGAGCGCGGTGTCATCATGGATGGCGATAAGCCCGAACATCTGTTGGAGGCAATCCCCGTCATGGGCTCCTATTGCGACATCATCGGTATCCGCTCGTTTGCCCAATTCCGCGACAAGGCCGAGGATTACGAGGAGCGTATCTTGGAGCAGTTTATCCGCTACTCGGGTCGTCCTGTCTTCTCGATGGAGGCCGCTACGCGCCACCCGTTGCAGAGTTTTGCCGACCTGATCACGATCGAGGAGCACAAGACCACGGCTCGCCCGAAGGTGGTGCTGACCTGGGCACCCCACCCCAAGGCCCTGCCGCAGGCTGTACCCAACTCGTTTGCCGAGTGGATGAATGCCACCGACTATGACTTTGTGATCACCCATCCCGAGGGTTATGAGCTGGATCCGCAATTTGTCGGCTCGGCACGCGTCGAGTATGACCAGCGCAAAGCCTTCGAGGGGGCAGACTTCATCTATGCCAAGAACTGGGCCGCCTATGCCGACCCGCACTATGGTGAGGTGCTCTCGAAGGATCGCTCGTGGACAGTCGATAGCGAGAAGATGGCCCTCACGAACAACGCCTACTTCATGCACTGCCTGCCCGTGCGTCGCAACATGATCGTGACGGACGAGGTGATCGAGTCGGAGCGTTCGCTCGTGATTCCCGAGGCCGCCAACCGAGAGATCTCGGCTCAGGTAGTCCTCAAACGCTTGCTGGAGAACCTCTAAAACACGCCCAAAAAGGATGGAACAGATAACCGTCATCAAGATCGGCGGCAACGTGATCGACAATGCCGAGGCGCTGGCCCGCTTCGTGGAGCGTTTTGCCGCCCTCGAAGGGCCCAAGATCCTCATCCATGGAGGGGGAAAGTTGGCGACCCGTCTGGCCGAGCAGATGCAGATCGAGGTGAAGATGATCGAGGGTCGCCGCATCACCGATCGTCCGACGCTCGACATCGTGACGATGGTCTATGCCGGATTGGTCAATAAACAGATCGTTGCCGCCCTGCAAGCTGCCGGATGCAACGCCATCGGATTGTCGGGTGCCGACGGCAACATCGTCCGTGCCCACCGTCGCCCGGCCACGCCGATCGATTATGGCTACGTAGGCGATATTGATGGCGTAGACAGTCGCCTGTTGGCCTCGCTGCTCGAGCAAGGGCTGACACCCGTCTTTTCGGCCATCATGCACGATGGCGAAGGGTCGCTGCTGAATTGCAATGCCGACAGCGTGGCTACGGCCGTAGCACTCGGAGCGGCAGTGGTTGCTCCGACCGACCTCATCTTCTGCTTTGAGAAACGCGGGGTGCTGCGAGATGCTGACGACGAAAGTTCGGTCATCGAGCGCATCACGGCCGCAAACTATACCGCCTTGAAGGCCGAAGGGGCTGTCAAAGGAGGCATGATCCCGAAGATCGAGAATGCACTAAAGGCGGTGGCACAAGGCGTACGTTCCGTGCGGATCAAACACGCGGACGATCTGCTCCGCGAGGCAGGCACCACCATTGAAAATCAATAATCAGAAGGCATGTTTAACTATTGGAGCACCGAACCCTTTGTCGAGTTGTTGCAGCAGCTCATAGCCACTCCGTCACACACGCGTGATGAGGGGGCGGCAGCCGATTTGCTGTGCCGTTTCTTCGATACGAACGGTATCAAACACGAGCGGTTGCACAACAACCTCATACTTCATGGAAATCACACGATCGGGCGCCCCCGCCTGCTCCTCAACTCGCACATCGACACCGTGCGCCCCGCTGCAAGCTATACGCGCGATCCCTATGCCCCTACGATTGAAAATGGGCGGCTCTATGGACTCGGGGCAAATGATGCCGGAGCATCGGCAGTAGCTCTGCTGGCTACCTTTTTGCGGTTGGTCAATCGTACGGGAAGCTGGAACAAGGATGCTGATGCCCTTCCCTTCGATATCATGTTGCTCCTCTCGGCCGAAGAGGAGTGTGGAGGCGAGCATGGCATTCGCGCCTGCTACGACCACCTGAGAGATGTGGAGATGGCCATCGTCGGTGAGCCGACCTCGATGCAGGCTGCCATTGCCGAGCCCGGATTGGTAGTCCTGGACTGCGAGGCAAAGGGAAAAAGTGGCCACGCCGCCCGGGGCGAGGGGGTCAATGCCCTCTACATAGCACTCGACGACATCCAGAAGTTGCGCCATGCCCAATTCAATCGGGTCTCGCCCACCTTGGGGCCGATACGCCTCACGACAACGATGATCAACTGTGGCACACAACACAACGTGGTGCCAGATACGTGCCGTTTTGTGGTCGATGTACGCACGACCGACGCCTATACCAATGAGCAGACCGTCGAGATCATCCGCGCAGCTCTTCAAAGCGAGGTGACACCCCGCTCGACCCGCATCCGCGCCTCGGTCATCGACAAACAGCATCCGCTCGTTCGGGCAGCGATAAAAGCTGGGGCCAAACCCTTCGTATCGACCACCACGTCGGATCGTACGCTGATGCCCTTCCCCGCCCTCAAGATCGGCCCGGGAGATTCGGCACGTTCGCATACAGCCGATGAGTACATCCTGATCGAGGAGATCGAGCAGGGAATCGCAACTTATGTAAGAATTATTGAAAATTTAGCAAAGCTATATGGCAACAAAACTTTGGGATAAGGGCTTCGACACGAACGCCCTGGTAGAGAATTACACGGTCGGACGCGACCAGGAGTTGGATATGCGCCTGGCTCGCTACGATGTCGAGGGGTCGATGGCCCATATCCGCATGTTGGAGACGATTGGTCTGCTGACGGCCGAAGAGTTGGCCATCCTGCTCGAAGGGCTGCAACAGATCGCCGAAGAGATCGAGCGCGGAGAGTTCCGCATCGAACCCGAGTCGGAGGATATTCACTCGCAGGTCGAGCTGCTCCTGACCCGTCGATTGGGCGATGTAGGCAAAAAGATCCACTCGGGACGCTCGCGCAACGACCAGGTGCTGGTCGATCTGAAGCTCTTCCTGCGCGATGAGATGCGTCAGTTAGCCGAAGCCGTGCGCATGCTCTTTGACCGTTTGCAGGAGCTCTCAGAGCAGCACAAGGCGGTGCTGATGCCCGGCTACACCCACCTGCAGGTGGCCATGCCCTCGTCGTTCGGTCTTTGGTTTGGGGCCTATGCCGAGACGCTGATCGACGACATGCGGCTGATCGTAGCGGCCTACGACATTGCCAACCAGAATCCGCTCGGATCAGCGGCCGGCTACGGATCGTCGTTCCCGCTCAACCGTACATTGACCACACAACTCTTGGGCTTCGAGACCCTGCATTACAACGTCGTAGCAGCCCAGATGAGCCGCGGCAAGAGCGAACGCGCCGCAGCCAATGCCATGGCCGCCGTAGCAGCCACCGTAGGACGCATGGCGATGGACCTGTGTCTCTTTATGAGCCAGAATTTCGGGTTCGTCAAGTTGCCCGACAACCTGACGACCGGCTCGTCGATCATGCCCCACAAAAAGAATCCCGATGTCTTCGAGATCATGCGCGGCAAGTGCAACCGTCTGCAGGCCCTCCCCAACGAGATGGCCCTGATGCTGACCAATCTGCCCGTAGGTTATCACCGCGAGATGCAGCTCTTGAAGGATATCCTCTTCCCGGCAACCACCGAATTGCGTCAGACGCTCGAAATGGCCGACTTTATGCTCGCAAACCTGCAGATCAATGAACAGATTATCGAGGACCCGAAGTACGACTATCTCTTCACGGTCGAGGATGTCAATCGGCTGGCGCTGAGCGGTGTACCATTCCGCGAGGCCTATCGTGAGATCGGCATGCAGGTGCAGCGCGGCGAGTATCGCCCCACCCGTTCGGTGAACCACACCCACGAGGGCAGTATCGGCAACCTCTGCACCGAGCAGATTCGGCAGAAGATGGAGCGCGTCATGGCTCAATTGGCTTAAAAATCAACTCCTATCTCACAAAAAAGAGAGGCTGTCTAACGTTCGCGTTAGGCAGCCTCTGTGGTTTGAAGGTGATGCAGTCGGCTTTTAGGCGCGACGCAGCGCCTCAATAAACTCCGGGAACTGTTGCCACAACGGCTCCGTGCGCAGCCACAGCTCACGCGCCTCGGCCTCTCGGGTCGGACGCTCCGACTCGATAGCCTGCAAGTAGGCCTCATCAGCCGGATGAAGGTCGGCCACAAACTCTGCATAATAGGGAGCAAATCGCTCCTTGAAACGCTTCAGTTCCCCGATCGGCAACTTGCCATCACGACGAAATCCTGCCCAAAGCATCAGCAGGACACGCTCCGGCTGTTTGTCCGAAATATCGTTGATCACCTCATCGAACAGCTCCTGCTCGTCCATCGCCTGGTAATCGAAGGCCAAGAGGGTCGAACCCTCCAAATGGTCCTCCGGATCGAGCTCCAACTGCAACTCTAACAGCGCAGCCGACAGCTCGAAATCACTGATCAGAAAATGGTCGATGGCCGAGGCATGCAGCACCTCGATCGCCGCCCGTGAATTGGCATGATTCCACTCCAGAATCACCTCCTCATCCTCCGGCAGGGCCTCCATCAATCGTTGGGAGGCCTGAAAACGCAGGTTGCATGCCTGCTCAACACGACCTTGTTGTTGGTTGGCTTGTGCATCGCGCAACACGCGGATAAAATCATAAGGGCCTCGCCCGATCAGTTCAAAGGTCTGATCGGCAGTGGGTTTAAGCTCGAATGGTTGCATCTTTACGCAATTTGAAGATCATGACAAGGGCAATCAGCAGGGTCAGTACGCCACCCAACAGATAGGCCAGCAGGCGATTCTCCATCCCCAAGAACTGATTTGAAATAAAGAGGAACGACGCACAGATATAGGTCATGAAGAGCGCCGGCAGGAGCGCAATCCAATAGTTGGCCCGGCGACGTACCAGGAAGACCGTAATGGCCCACAGCACCACCGTGGCAAGCGTCTGATTCGACCAGGCAAAATAACGCCAAACGATATCGAACTCGACCGTTGTGATCCAATATCCGATCACGAAGAGCGGGATACAGATCAAGAGACGTTTCAGATAGGGGCGTTGATCGAGTTTAAGAATGTCGGCAATGATCAAGCGCGCCGAACGGAAGGCCGTATCACCCGAAGTGATCGGCGCGGCAACCACACCTAACAGAGCCAACACGCCACCGATCGTACCCAGCATGCCATTCGAGACAGCATCTACGGCCCATGCAGCACTGCCACCATGGTCACTCAAGGCTATACCCAATCCATCGGCCCCACCAAAGAAGGCCATCGCTGCAGCGGCCCAGATCAGAGCAATGATACTCTCGGCGATCATCGCGCCATAGAAGACCGAGCGGCACTCCTTCTCGTTACCCACACAGCGAGCCATCAAGGGCGACTGCGTGGCATGGAAGCCCGAAATAGCACCACAAGCGATCGTGATAAAGAGCGTCGGGACAATCGGCAGACTGGAGGCCTGGTAATGTTCATTCTGCACCGAAGTGAGCTCCGGAATCGTGTAATCGCCAACGAGTAATGCGCCCAACAGCCCCACCGCCATAGCGACCAAGGCAATGCCAAACAGGGGATAGATCTTACCGATGATCTTATCCACGGGCAACAACGTGGCTACAAAATAGTAGGCCAGGATGATCCACACCCACGTCGAGACCGGAATGGCGAATTCACCCGACAGATCCATCGAGGCGAGCCACTCCCAATTCGGCAAGGAGATCGAATCGGTCATACCGGCCAAGAGTTGTGCCGGGCTCAAGAGGAAGACGGCACCCACCAAAATCAACAACACGATGGAGAACAGACGCATAAATTGGCGCATGCCGCCACCCAAATAGTGTCCTGCCACCTCCGGGATGCTCAAGCCATCATGGCGCACCAGCATCACACCCGACAGAAAATCATGCATAGCGCCCATCAAGATACCTCCGAACGTAATCCACAAGAAGGCTACAGGCCCAAAGCAAGCACCCAGCACCGCACCGAAGATCGGCCCCGTACCGGCAATATTGAGCAGCTGGATCAGAAAGATGCGCCAGCGCGGCAGCGGCACATAATCGACACCATCATAGAGCCGATGGCAAGGCGTTTTCGCCGAAGCGTCGATGCCGGCTTGACGTTCCAGATAGCGGCCATAGGTAAAATAGGCGGCTACAAGCAGGACTAAACAACAGCTAAAAGTGATCATTTGGTGGCAATTTTATGCGAAGATACAAAGAAATGTGCTTTTTTTTGCAAAATAGTTGCGAGAATTAAATTTTTTTCTGATATTTGCACTCCGAAACGGGACAACAAGCACCCGAAAGGCCGAAATAGCTCAGCGGTAGAGCACTTCACTCGTAATGAAGGGGTCCCGAGTTCAAATCTCGGTTTCGGCTCAAAGAAAGAGGAGATTACCAAACGGTTATCTCCTCTTCTTTTGTATTTGGCCTGCCTTGAACTCGGGACCCCGAAGCCTCCCTTTTCAAAGGGAGGTTTGGAGGGTTTGTCTATATCAAAATGGGGGATTTATCCCCCGAGTTCAAATCTCGGTTTCGGCTCAAAGAAAGAGGAGATTACCAAACGGTTATCTCCTCTTCTTTTGTATGCGCCTACTCTGAACTCGGGACCCCGAAGCCTCCCTTTTCAAAGGGAGGTTTAGAGGGTTTGTCTATATCAAGGAGGAGATTTCCCCTCCTTTCTTCTCTTCAAAAAATATGGTAATCAGTTTTTTATACACCCATTCAACACCGCTTAATAGTCATTCTTGCATCCAATCATACATTGGGGTCTTTGGATTATTATCTTTTTTTGCTATTTTTGTATAGATAGGTTCAATCGGCCAAGCAACCGTGGCATTGATGGAAATATTCGCATATATATAATAAGCAATAAACGATGAAAAAGTGGTTTGTTTTTCTGGTGATGGTGCTTGCTGCACGTCTTGCTGCAGCCGATGAGCACGTCGTTTACGAGTATCTGAGTACGTGCTACAAGAATACCCAAGGAAGTTGGAACGCAGCCTATGTGCAACACGAGGGTCGTCTGTTCGGGAATACCCCTATATTGAGTATCTCGAACGACAAAAAGGTCGTCTGGGTCAAGGCTGCCAACTTTGAGGGGGCTTTTTACTACATCGAGACGTTGCCCGGAGGCGACCGTCTTTATAACTACAAAGAGGTGGGTGCCCCTGACCCTATGTTTCTGGCTCTCATCTACCCCGAGGCTGCGATCGATCAGATCTATGACGAATCCACAACGCTCCTCTTGCACGTTGACGGCGATTGGTTGCGCATTATTTACCACTACAACAACTATCTCCGCAATGACCGTTACAATTTCCGGCGTTACACCTCTGCTCCGATCAATACCAAACGGAAAAATTACGAGGAGCAGCAGCGCAAGTTGGCTGAAGAACAGCAACGGCGTCATGCCCCGGCGGCAGCTTCTGCGAGTCAGTCTCGTCCCGCGGCGACTCCTGCGCCCGCCCCTCGTGCAGCGGCCCAGACCACACCAACCAGTCGGGTCGCTCAACCCACATCGGCACCCTACAAGGTGGGAGACTACTACTGCGAAAACGGCAAGGAGGGTGTTGTGATTCAGGTATCGGCCGATGGACGTCACGGTAAAATCGTGAGTCTCAAGAAATCGTGGACTCCGTGGTGTATCGACCAAACGGAGGCCAACAAGGTGATCGGAGCATCAAGCAGGACGGATGGCGAGGCCAACATGCGTGTGATTCGGCAACGCCCCAATTGGCAAAACAACTATCCCGCGGCGGCACAATGCGCACAAATGGGCGAGGGGTGGTATCTGCCTGCTGTTGATGAGTTGAAACATCTGTTCGAGAATCAGCAACTCAATCTGATACAGGATGTGATTAACCCCAAATTGGCTGAAATCGGCGGAGAACCGATTTATAACACTTGGTCTTCGACCGAGTCATCACATGGCGGAACGTGGGCCTTGGTGATTAACTGGGTTTACCGTAGCGACGCCGGTTACGAAGCGCTTATCAAAGAGTTTAAGCAGGATGTCAGACCCATCGCCAAATTTTAAGCATGGCAAAACGGCTTGTTTGATGAGGAGGCTGGGAATAGCGGGAGGAGGTGTGGTCGGGTGAAAGCTTGCTTGCAAACCCGACCAAAACAAAAAAAAGCAGTCAATTTGACTGCTTTCGTTTCGTTTGTGGGAGCTGAGGGATTCGAAGTGCGAAGCACTCGCGCAATCACCATTGAAAATAAAACACCTTTGCTTGCGCAACCCCCTTCCTGGTTCCGAACTCGCTTTGTGGACACATAGAAACGAACGGCGGCAACTTGTTGCCGAGGGTTTTTGTTGTGGGCGGGTGAAAGCTTGCTTGCAAACCCGACCAAAACAAAAAAAAGCAGTCAATCTGACTGCTTTCGTTTCGTTTGTGGGAGCTGAGGGATTCGAACCCCCGACCCTCTGCTTGTAAGGCAGACGCTCTGAACCAGCTGAGCTAAGCTCCCTTAAAAATGGCTTGGGACTGCAAAGGTAACTCTTTTTTCACAAACTCCAAATTTTTTGGCAACTTTTTTCATCACCCTCCATTTGGCGTTCCGTTCGCACGGCATCTTTTCCCGTACCGACACCTTTGCACTTTGTAAAGAACCTTACGCAACCCTCGCGCATCTGCGCCTGAACAAGGACTTGAACCTAGGACCCCATGATTAACAGTCATGTGCTCTAACCAACTGAGCTATTCAGGCATTCACAACCGGCTTAACCCGTTTTGCGACTGCAAATATACGGCAATTTTTGTTTCTCGCAAAAAAAATGCACGATTTTTTTACAAAAAATGTAACTTTGCAATGTTCTCTTGTTCAAAAAAACGACCATGAAACGGCTTATCATATTGTTAATCATCGTCTTATCGGCAAATTCACTATTTGCGCAACTTCGTTTTGAAAAAGCCGATTACGACTTCGGAACGCTCACCGAAGAGGGCGGAAAGCAAACTTGCAGCTTTGTGGGGGTCAATGTGGGCGACAAACCGATTGTGATTCTCGATGTGGTGACCAGCTGCGGATGTACCGTTCCCGAATTTTCACGCAAACCGATTCGACCGGGTGAGCAGAGCCTCATCACGGTGACCTACGACCCTTATGGGCGTCCCGGAAGTTTCGATCGCAAACTCTACCTCTACGGTCCTTCGCGCGAACGGTTGGCGACACTGACGATTCGGGGCGAGGTGACACCCCGCGAGCGTTCGATCGAAGAGCGATATCCGATCGAGGCCGGGGATGGGCTGCGGTTGGCCTCCACGATGCAAACCTTTACTTATATATATATAGGAACGTCGATTCGCTCGGCCATCTCGATGATCAACAGCTCCGAGCAACCGATCACCCTCGAGTTAATTCCCTCGGTCGAGAGTGGTCTGTTGGCGGTGGAATACCCCCAGCAATTGGCTCCGGGCGAGCAAGCGGCCATCAACTTCTGCTATGAGGTGCCGGCTACAACGCCTCGTTATGGGACCATCCGCGATGCTTTGCGCCTCAAAATCAATGGCCGGATGAGCGAAAAGGTGGTCGTTACGCACGGTATCGGAGTCGATCGGCCCACAAAAACGATCAAAGAGTCGCCTCCGAAGATGGAATTGAGCGAAAATATGCTTAAATTTGGCGCGGTAAAACAGCAATCCGCTCCGGTGAAAAAGCAGCTCACCATCCGCAATAGCGGAAAAAGTGAGTTGATCATCCGAGCCGTTTCGTGCGAGGAGCCGCTATCGACCGACCTGCAGCCCGATCTGCAGATCGCACCCGGTGCCGAGGTCACCTGTCAGGTTCTCCTCGACCCGTCGAAGGCCGATTATGGGTTTATGACCGAGTGGCTCACGCTGATCACCAACGAGCCGGATCGCCCGATGCGACGTGTGCGTATCATGGCAACTATTGAAGGATAAACAGGGGCACCGAATAGCGTTTTGAGGAAGCCCCGAATAGAAGATAGAAAGATGTATAAGATTCTTGAGAAGAAACTGTTGGCTGAGAATATCTACGCCATGCGAATCGAGGCACCGCGCGTAGCACACGCGGCACTGCCCGGGCAGTTTGTCATCGTGCGCGCCGATGCCACGGGCGAACGTGTGCCCTTGACGATTGCGGATTTTGACCCGAACGAGGGCAGCGTCACCATCGTCATCCAAACGTTGGGCGTCTCGACGCGCAAGATCTGCGCACTCGAGGCCGGGGAGTATCTGTCGGATTTTGCCGGTCCGCTGGGTCGCCCGTCGGAGTTCGTACACGAGCCGATCGAGGAGCTCCAAAAGCGTCGCTTCGTCTTTATTGGCGGTGGCGTTGGCACAGCTCCGGTCTATCCGCAGGTGAAGTGGCTGCACGAGCACGGCGTGGCTGTCGATGTGATCATCGGTGCCAAAAACCGCGATATGCTGATCTACACCGAGGAGATGGCACGCGTCTGCAATACGCTCCATATCACGACCGACGATGGTTCGGCCGGCTCCAAGGGGCTCGTGACGGCCAAGCTCGAGGAGTTGATCACTGCGGGCAACCACTACGACGAGTGTGTGGCCATCGGTCCGATGATCATGATGAAGTTTGTCGCGCTGACCACCTTGAAATATGCACTCAAGACGACCGTTTCACTCAACGCTCTGATGGTCGATGGAACGGGTATGTGTGGTGCTTGCCGCGTCACGGTCGATGGGAAGACGCGCTTTACGTGTGTTGAGGGCCCTGAGTTCGATGCTCACAAGGTTGATTTCGACGAGGCGATGCGTCGCCAAGGCATGTATCGTAGCCAGGAGCAGCGCGCCGCCGCCATAGAGGCCGAGCGCGAGGCGGGACACAAATGTAGAATCGGTTTGGATAAATAGCGAGAGAGTTATGGCAAATAAGATACCGCGCGTGCCGGTGCGCGAGCAAGATCCGGCCATTCGTGCTACCAATTTTGAGGAGGTCTGCTATGGCTATAATCTCGAGGAGGCTCGGTTAGAGGCGTCGCGTTGCCTCGATTGTAAAAATCCACGTTGTGTAGCCGCCTGCCCGGTAGGTTTGCAGATTCCGCGTTTCATTGCGGCCCTGCATGCCGGGGATCTGCCTTTGGCTGCTGAAGTGATTGCCGCCGACAGCTCGCTGCCGTCGATCTGCGGCCGCGTCTGTCCGCAAGAGAGCCAATGCGAGGGGGCTTGCATCCTGGGTATTAAGGGTGAGCCGGTGGCCATCGGCAAGATCGAGCGATTCATCGGCGATTGGAAGTTGGAGAATCCGACTGCAGAGGCTGCTGCCACGACGCCGCGCAACGGACACAAGGTGGCGGTTATCGGTAGTGGCCCGGCCGGTTTAGCCTGCGCCAGCGATTTGGCAAAATGGGGCTACGAGGTGACGATCTTCGAGGCACTGCATCAGGTGGGAGGCGTGCTGGTCTATGGTATTCCGGAGTTCCGTCTGCCCAAAGAGCGCATCGTGGCTCGTGAGATTGGCAACGTGGAGCGTCTGGGCGTAAAATTTGAGACCAACGTGATCGTTGGTCGTACCGTAACGATCGACTCCCTGCTCGACGAGGAGGGTTTCGAGGCGGTCTTTGTCGGTTCGGGCGCCGGTCTGCCCCGTTTTATGGGGATCGAGGGCGAAAACCTCAATGGTGTGGTCTCGGCCAACGAGTTCCTGACGCGCGCCAATCTGATGCACGCCTATGATGCAAATTACGATACGCCGATCTATGTCGGCAAGCGCGTCGTCGTCGTGGGCGGTGGCAACGTAGCCATGGATGCCGTGCGCACGGCGAAACGCTTGGGCGCTGAGGCTACGATCGTCTATCGTCGTAGCGAGAAGGAGCTTCCGGCACGTGTCGAGGAGGTACATCATGCCAAAGAGGAGGGCATCGAATTCCGCATGCTGACCAACCCGGTGGCTATCTTGGGCAATGAGCAGGGCTGGGTCGCCGGCATCCGTTGTGTGGAGATGGAGCTGGGTGAGCCGGACGAGAGCGGACGTCGTTCGCCCGTGGTCAAGGCCGGTTCGGAGTTTGAGATCGAGGCCGATGTGGTCATCATGGCGTTAGGCACCTCGCCCAATCCGCTGATTGCCTCGACTACGGCCGGTTTGGAGACCAACCGTCGTGGTTGCATCACGGCTGACGAGCAGGGACAAACCACCCGTGAGGGGGTCTTTGCCGGTGGTGATGCCGTGACGGGTGCCGCTACAGTTATTCTGGCCATGGGGGCAGGACGCAAGGCTGCCAAAGCCATCGACGCCTATCTGAAGAGCAAAGCGTAAGGCTCGGGCGATCTGCCTACAAAAAGGGGCTGTTCAACCGATGTTGAACAGCCCTTTTTTTTGCAGGAAGCACCGTACACTATACGGTCATGATCTCCTTCTCCTTCTTGGCCAGCACCTCATCGAGCTGCTTCGAGAATTTATCCAGGAGCTTCTGCACCTGCGTCTCGCCATCCTTTGCCTCATCCTCGGGCATACCCTCCTTCTGTGCCTTCTTGAAGGCCTCGATAGCATCACGACGGGCATTGCGCAGGCTGACACGTGCCGTCTCGGCCTCGCCTCGCGAACGCTTCACCAGCTCCTTACGACGCTCCTCGGTCAGCGGCGGCATCGTCAGACGAATCTGCTCACCGTTGTTCGAGGGGGTCAGACCGATGTTCGAGTCGATGATCGCCTTCTCGATCACACGAATCAAATTCTTATCCCACGGCTGAATGAGCACCGTCTTGGCATCGGGTACGGTCACCGATGCAGCTCCCGAAACGGGTACCTGCGAGCCATAATAGTCGACCATCACACCATTGAGCACATTGACCGAAGCCTTGCCAGCGCGAATGTTGAGCAGCTCCTCCTCGAGGTGGTCCACAGCCTTCTGCATGCGAACAGAGGCATCATTAAGAATCGTTTTGGTATCCATAGTTCTCTTGTTTTTATTGTTTATTGACTTCTTGTTGTGCCTGCAGCAGCGACTCGATCTTGGCAATCAGCGCGTCAAACTCCTCGGCCGTATAGCCGATCGAGGTCATGACCACCTTACCCTCCTCGTTGATCAAGAAGTTGCGCGGAATGTAATTTGAGGCATACAGATCGTAGATCTTCCGTTCGGGGTCCAGACCCATCGGGAAGGTGTAGCCCATCTGCGTACGGAAATCGGCTACGGCCTCACGCTCCTCACCACGCGAGATGGGGAGGAAGAGGAAGTTCTGTCCCTTGAAACGCTCGATCAGATCGCTCCCGACACGCGTAAGTTCCTCGCGGCAAGGAGGGCACCAGGTAGCCCAAAAATTGACCAACACAACCTTGCCACGCTCGTTGCTGAGGGTGATCTGTCTCCCATCGAACATCTGCACCGTGAAATCAGGTGCCTCCATGCCCTCCTTGACCAGCGTCGTGGCGGCATAGACATCTGTCGGCTCCTCGGTTTGCTCGGTAGCCTGCTCTTGAGCCGGCTCGTTCTGCTCGCCAAAGGGAAGTGCCAAGACGACCAAGATGGCAATGATGAGGGCCAACATGATCCATAACTGAAGCGCGCTCTTGCGCTTTTTACGTGTTTGAATAGCCATACTATTAAAGTTTTACAAGTGTGCCTACCGTCTCGCCCGAAAGCACCTTCTCGAGGTTGCCCGGTGTATCCATATCGAAGACGATAATCTCTAATTTATTTTCGCGACACAGGGTAAAGGCGGTTTGATCCATCACCTTCAGGCGGCGATCAATCACCTCGTCAAAGGTAATCTCGTCGAACTTCACCGCCGTGGGGTCCTTCTCCGGATCGGCTGTATAGACACCATCGACGCGCGTACCCTTGAGCATCACCTCGGCCTCGATCTCGATACCACGCAAAGCCGATGCCGTATCGGTCGTAAAGTAGGGATTCGACGTGCCGCCACCAATGATGACCACATAACCCTGCTCGAGGTATTCGATGGCGCGCGCCTTGGAGAAATATTCGCCGATCGGCTCCATGCGGATCGAGGTGAGGACCTTGGCCTTCACGCCATTATCCTCCAAGGCCGACTGCAGAGCCAGCGAATTGATGATCGTCGCGAGCATGCCCATCTGGTCGCCCTTGACGCGATCAAAACCGCGTTTGGCGCCGCTCATGCCACGGAAAATATTGCCGCCACCGATCACGATACCGACCTGCACACCGGCCTCGGCCACCGTCTTGATCTGCTCGGCATAGGATTGGAGCATCGCGGGGTCGATGCCATACTTTTGTGCCCCCTGGAGCGATTCGCCGCTCAATTTAAGTAATATGCGATTGTATTTCATCGTTCAAAAAGTTGGATTCGTTGCTTCGTTACGCGAAGATAGCAAAATTCTTTGAAAAAACACACATAAATATGTATCTTTGTGCAATTATGAGCCAACAGCAGCAAAAATATTTGGAAAAGATCAACTCTCCGAAGGAGCTCAAAGCACTCTCGGAGGCAGAGTTGCGTCTCTACTGCGACGAGCTGCGTCAATACATCATTGCCTGCTGTTCGGACAATCCGGGACACCTCGGATCGAGCCTCGGAGCCATTGAGCTGACGGCTGCGTTGCACTATGTGTACGACACACCCAAGGATAAATTGGTGTGGGATGTGGGCCACCAAACCTATGCCCACAAGGTGATCACGGGGCGACGCGAAGCCTTCCTTTCGCAACGCAAGGTGGGCGGCATCAGCGGCTTCCCGCGCATGAGCGAAAGCGAATACGATGCCTTTGGCGGAGGTCACGCATCGGTCTCGATATCAGCAGCTTTCGGCATGGCAAAGGCGGCCGAATTGGCGGGTCGGGACGAGAAGATTGTGGCCATCATCGGGGACGGCTCGATGACCGGAGGCCTGTCGTTCGAGGGCTTGAATAATGCCGGAGCCGATCGCAAGAGCGATCTGCTGGTGATCCTCAACGACAACAACATGGCCATCGACCAGGCCACCGGCGCCCTGAAGAGTTATCTGGTGAAGATCACCTCCTCGAAACGATACAACCGCTTCAAGCGACGCCTATGGAATCTGCTCTCCCATACGCCGCGCCTGTTGCGTCTCTGCCAAAAAACGGGCAACGCCATCAAACAGGTGTTGTTGCACCAGAGCAATCTGTTCGAGAGTCTGAATTTTCGCTATTTTGGCCCGATTGACGGCCATAATCTCACCGAGTTGGTGCGCACACTGCGTGCGCTGCGCGACATTCCGGGGCCCAAGCTGCTCCATGTCATGACCCGCAAGGGCAAGGGCTATGCACCGGCCGAGCAGGACCCCACCACCTGGCATGCGCCGGGCCGTTTCGAGGTCGAGACCGGTCAACGCGCCAGCTCGCCCAAAAAGGTGGCTCGCTACCAAGATGTCTTCGGACAGACGCTCGTTGATCTGGCACAACAAGACGAGCGCGTAGTCGGCATTACGGCCGCCATGCCTTCAGGATGCGGCATGACCCGCATGATGGAACAGATGCCCGAGCGCACCTTCGATGTCGGCATTGCCGAGGGGCACGCCGTGACCTTTGCAGCCGGATTGGCCGCCGGAGGGAAAGTGCCCTTCTGTGCCATCTATTCGACCTTTATGCAACGCGCCTACGACAACGTGATCCACGACGTGGCGATTCAAAATCTACCGGTAGTCTTCTGCCTCGATCGGAGCGGTCTGGTGGGCGAAGATGGTGTCACACACCACGGTGTGTTCGATTTGGCCTCCTATGGAGCCGTTCCCTCGCTGACAATTGCAGCTCCGGCCAACGAGCGCGAATTGCGCAACATGATGTACACTGCCCTGCAAAGCGGCACGCCCTGGATGATCCGCTATCCGCGCGGCGAAGGTGCCGGTGTGGCTTGGGAAAATGAGCCTTTCGAGCTGTTGCCGGAGGGTCGGGGACGGATGTTGCGTGCCGGCAGCGAAATTGCCGTGCTGACGTTGGGAACAACCGCCCAAGCGGCGATCAAGGCCATTGAGCAGGCTGCTACCGAGGGTATCGAAGTGGCTCACTACGACCTGCGCTTTGCCAAACCGCTCGATCAGGAGCTGATTACCACCATAGGGCGCACCTATCGCCGTATTATTACGGTCGAGGATGGGGTCTTGCGCGGAGGTGTCGGCGAGGCGGTCGTGGCCTGCTTGAGCGATCAGGGGTTACACCCCGAGGTGATCCGCCTCGGCATTGGCGATCAATGGGTAGAACACGGCACACCGGCTCAACTGCACGCCGCCTGCGGGTATGACAGTGCAGCCATCTTGGCGGCTATTCGGCAATAAATCCATCTCGTCAAAGAGGCCTTTCGTGAGCTATGGCACGGTCTGTGCGGAGGATAGCTCGCTATGAAATATATCCTGATTACTTTGACCGTTGTGCTGCTCGTGAGCTGTGTACTATCTGCATCGGCAGCCCCCACGCTCGATCGTCAGACCGTTCCGACGCTCGATCTGAACCGTTTTTTGGGCCATTGGTATGAGATTGCCCGCTATGACCACTCCTTTGAGCGGAATTTAGAGTCGGTCGAGACTGATTACACGTTGCTTCCCAACGGGAAGATCGAGGTGGTCAATCGTGGCATCGACCGCCGTACAGGCAAGGAGAAGGTAGCTCGTGGCAAGGCCAAGCTGACCGACCAACCGGGTCGGCTGCGGGTGTCGTTTTTCCTCTTCTTCTACTCCGATTACAACATTTTAGAGCTGGATGAGAACTACGAGTGGGCCTTAATCGGCAGTAAATCGCCCAACTATCTTTGGATTCTGTCGCGTACGCCACACCTCGACATGCAGACACTCAATTACATCCTGCGATTGGCACAACAGCGGGGTTATTCGACCTCAAAACTGATCTGGAACCGCCCGATGCCAACCCATTAGGCGACCGAGCAGGCAACACCGAGCGCCTCGACCTGCGCGGCGATCTGTTGCAACTCTTCGCGCGAGACGCGCTCTAAGGTTTGGCATGGCGTATCCCGATCAATCGAATAGACCATCACCTGCCGTGGGTGCAGTTTGGCAACAATGTCAAGCCAGGCTGCCACCTCGGCAGGCGTCGTATTGTCGATCGGCTCCCCCTCGCAACAACCCCGCAGAAACATCGTCTGAAGGATGAAAGCCCCCTCAAAGCAGCCGAGCTGTTCGACCAGGCGAGCAACCGAGTAGGAGGCCTGCTGCGGACGATTGATCCGTCGCACCGTCTCATCAAAGGCTGAATCGAGTTTCAGGATGTTGTTATCGACGCGTCGCAGGGCACGCACCACCTCGGCGCGGTGGAGTTGTGTGGCGTTGGACAACACCGAGATCTTGGCCGAGGGGGCAAAGCGATCGCGCAAGGCGATCGTATCGTCGATCACCGCCTCAAAATCGGGATGGAGCGTCGGCTCACCATTGCCGGCAAAGGTGATCACGTCGGGCAACACGCCTTCGGCCTGCATCTGCATCAGCTTGGCAGCCAACGCTTCGCGGACCTCTTCGCGGCTGTTGAAACGCATCTGACCGCGCCGCTCGGCATTCCAGCCGCACTCGCAGTAGATGCAGTCGAACGAACAGAGCTTGGCGTGAATCGGGAGCAGATTCACCCCCAACGAAACGCCCAAACGGCGCGAGCGCACGGGACCAAAAATCACCTCTTCAAACAGGGCTGTCATGGATTCTCTTTTTTAGCGGTTTTTCTGCCCCAAAGGTAGTGTTTCGATCCGAGATTTCCAACGCCTGCCGCCCCTCGAAGAGTGCCGAAAAAACCGAAAAGCATCCATCCGCACCAAATTAGCCGACAAAAAGGTGGAAAGAAGCAATTTTCTTGTTATATTTGCATAAAGAATCGCGTTGCAGTTCTCCTTTCGACGATCCGCCCACGGAATCGGGAGGAGGGTGTGATGTCGTTTCTTGCGACCTTTAACCCTCTAAAAAAAGCATGGAGACCTTAAAAAATCAAACCATTCTGATCGGAAAAGATCCTAAAAACGGGCGTTTGCAGATCGCCATGAAGTTGGCTGGACAATACAAGTCGGGCTTCCTCGGTGAGGTGCAGTCCGTCCCCGGCAGCGTGAGCCGTTGCCAACCGGCCGAGGAGATTGCCCACTGCAAAATCGAGATTGATGGGGCCGGTGTGATGAAGATTACCAACATCAAACCGCAGAATGTCACCTGGGTCAATGGCGTGGAGATTCAATCCAAAGTGATCAACCCGACGAGCCACATTGCCCTCTCGCGCGACAAATATCCGCTCAATCTGACGCAGGTTTTGGAGGCCTCCAAAAAGTTGGTCGGCACGCTTCCTCCCCCGCCGCAGGAGTTTTCGATCAAACCGTTAGAGAAGGTGTGGGACGACTACCACAAGAAGGAGTTGGAGATTCAGTATCGGCAGCGCAACACCGGTTTGCTGGCTCGTTTAACGATGGTCCCCACCTTGATTGGTGGTTTGGTGACAACGCTTGGTGGCGATGCGATCCGTCCCTATGCCGTGATCTTCACCGTGCTCAGTTTGGCCGTTATGCTCTATGGTTTTTATAAGACCAAATCGGATGATAGCATTGCCGAGCGCGAGCGTATCAAGGAGGATTTCGAGCGTCGGTACATCTGCCCGAACCCCAAATGTGGTCGATTCAAGGGGTATCAATCCTACCGCCTGATGGCTCAAGCCGACACCTGCCCTTATTGCAAATGTAAGTACAACGAGAAATAGTCTGCGCCACGTCACACCTGCCGATTGGAGCACTACTTCAGAATGAGAAGTATCGTCGCCACATTTTAAGCGGAGGCCTTCTTGCATAACACCCTTGAGCGCGACCTTTTCGGGTCGCGCTTATGTTTTTATAGGGATGCACTCACGCGCGTACGCGTACGTAGGGATGGGGAAAAACAAAGATCCTTTGCTGACGAGCAATTTCATACATTAATCCGGGGGTTTTGTGTAAAATGGCCAAAAATGTTAGGAAAACGGAGATTTACCCCCTATCTTTGCTTTCGGAAACAGGAAATAAACACAATTTAATAACCTTAAAATTTTACAACTATGAAAACTGAAGAGACTATTTACGACAACGAGCGCATGGAGAACCAGGCAGTCAATGAGGCCCCCGAGCAGCTGCAGGAGCAGGCCGCCGAAGAGGTAAAAGAGGAGCCCAAGAAGGGTGGCGTAGCCGGTAAGGTAGCCCTTGGCGTAGGTGCCGGTATTTTGATCGGTGGTTTGACCTCGTTTGGTACGACGGCCATGATCGATGAGCTGACCGAGGAGGCCGAGGAGATGGTCGATGAGGTAGTTCCGGAGTGGGCGCAGGAGGCAATGGCTGTTGCTACGGGCGTAACGGACGAGATGTCGTTCGGCGAGGCCTTTGCCGCAGCACGCGCAGAGGTAGGCCCGGGTGGTGCATTCGAGTGGCGCGGTGGTGTCTATGGCACCTATACGGCTGACGAGTGGGCCAATATGACCGCCGAGGAGCGTGAGGCTTATCAGGACAACTTCAACTGGAATAACCGCTCAGAGGCTGATGTACAGCCCGTAGATGGCGATGGTGAGGTGGTTGAGCCCCAGCCGGAGGAGCCTGCCGCAGAGGAGCCCGCCGCAGAGGAGCCTGCCGCAGAGGAGCCTGTCGTTGAGGAGCCTGTCGTTGAGGAGCCTGTTGTTGAGGAGCCCACTATTGAGGAGCCCGTAGCTGAAGTTGATCCCGAGGTGGAGATCCTGGGCGTAGTTCACGACGAGGAACTGGGCACGGTAGGTGCTGTGACGGTGGACGGTGAGGAGGTACTGCTCATCGATGTGGATACCGACGGTACGTTCGACGCCTTGGTGGCCGACGCCAACCACGACGGTGAGATCAGCGACAACGAGATCGTGGATATCACGGAGGAGAACCTGTCGGTGGCCGATGTAGCTGCGGCAGCCGGTGTGGAGGATCCTACCTATGCCTCCTACGAGGGTGAGCCCGACTATGTAAACGATGCCGACACGGGTTATGACATGGTATAATCGCCGTCTGATTCTGTTACTCATTATCCTGCTGATACCGGCGTACACCTTCTCGAAGGTGTACCTGGTATCAGTCGGTATAGCCGATTACCCGGGCACAAAAAATGACCTGAGACTGCCGGCCCGTGATGCACAAACCATCACGCAGCTCTACAACCGCAACACCGGAGTCGAGTCGATCCAGCTGCTCAATCAGCGGGCGACGGTAGCCGCCACGCGTGCGGCGATGAACCGCCTGTATGCGGTGGCAGGACCCAATGACATCGTCGTATTCTTCTTCAGTGGCCACGGCTATCCGGGGGCCTTTGCCCTCTATGATGGCGGATTGAGCTACCAGGAGATTCGCAAAGCGATGGCGCGCAGCAAATCGCGCAACAAGATGGTCTTTGCCGATGCCTGCTTCTCGGGCAGGATTCGCCAACAGCAACGCTCGTCACAGAGCGAGGTGAATGCTGCCAAACGGGCCAATGTGATGCTCTTTCTCTCATCGCGGAGCAACGAGTACTCCCTCGAAAATCCCGGCATGAAGAATGGCTTCTTCACGACCTATCTGGAGCGAGGATTGCGCGGTGGTGCCGACAAAAATCGGAACCGCATCATCACGGCCCGCGAGTTGTTCGACTATGTACACAACCAGGTCGTGCGGATCACGGATGACCAACAACATCCGGTCATGTGGGGCAACTTCCCCCACACGATGACGGTCATGCAGTGGTAATTTTAACAAACGAAAACCATGGAAGAATCAATCATAAAGATCAAGTGTCCCCATTGCGGTGTGACGCTCAAGCTCAACAGTAACATCCCGGGGCTTGAGCAAAAGTCGATCACCTGCCCTGTCTGCAAGGAGAAATCTCCCTTCACGGCCTACAAACGCGTGCGCGAGGAGGCCGAGCCGGGCACGCAGTATGGCGGCAGCGAGCGCACCCAATACGGCGGCGAGGGCCCGACCCACTATGGGGGCACGAAGAATACCCAATTGGGCTATCTTCTGACCCTGACGGCCGCAGCCGAGCGCTATCCGTTGCAGATGGGTCGCAACGTCGTCGGACGCAAAGCCGAGGGTTCGTCGGCAACCGTCCAGGTGGTCTCGAGCAACCGCTTGAGCCGCGAGCATCTGGTCATCGAGGCCAAAGAGGTGCCGGGCAAGGGGTTGGTGCACTACGCCTCGCTCTACAAGGAGCGTTGCAATGCTACCTTTGTCAATGACGTGCGCCTCGAATTTGGCGATTGCGTCATCTTGCGCTCGGGCGACCTCCTGCGTCTGCCCGATACGGTGCTACGGTTCGAGATTAACGACGAGCCACATACCGGTTTGTAACCATTCACAAAAATTGCAACTACCATGAAATTAAAATTACAGGCCTGTAACATCTGGGAGCTGGGGCAGCGTGCCCGCCAAGAGGATTCGATCTTCCCGCCCTATGGCAAGATCACGGCCGAGGACCGTCTCTTTGTCCTCTGCGACGGCATGGGCGGCCACGATGCGGGCGATATAGCCAGCAGCACCGTAGCCGAGGCGATGGGACACGCCATCTTGGCCCATGTGCCCAATGCCGAGGGCCCCTTTACGGACGATCAGTTCCGCGAAGCCCTCTCCGAGGCATTCGATGCCCTCGACAGCAAAGATAATGGCGCAGCCAAGAAGATGGGCACGACGATGACCTTCCTGAAGTTCCACAGCGGAGGTTGCACCATCGCCCATATCGGCGACAGCCGCGTCTATCATATCCGCTCGGGTGCTACGGCTGCCGAGACCCGCATTCTGTTCCAAACCACCGACCACTCGTTGGTCAATGACCTGGTGCGCGTCGGGGAGCTTACGCCCGAGGAGGCCAAGACCTCGCCCCATAAGAATGTCATCACGCGAGCCATGCAGCCCAACATGGAGCGTCGTCCGAAGGCCGACATCTACCACACGAGCGACCTGGCTGCCGGCGACTATTTCCTGATGTGCTCGGATGGCATCTTGGAGCAGATGGAGGATGAGAATCTGCAATATATCTTCTCCGAAAAGACGGGCAACCTGGCGCAGAAGGCCGACATGCTGATCCGCGTCACGGAGCAAAACCACGACAACCACACGGCCGTCTTGGTGCGCATCGACGAGGTGATTGGCACGCCCGAGGTGCTCGAGCTGTCCGCCCCCCAACCGGAGCGCATCGCGGTGATGTATGGTTCGCCCTCGCCCCGTCCGGCCGCCCGTCCGACCGTACGTCCGAAGGCTGCCCCGACGAAGGCTGCCCCGACGAAGCAGCCCACGAAGCCCGCGAAGCCGCAGTCCAATCCGATGATCTGGCTCTTGATTCTGCTCATGGCCCTGCTGTGTGGCGGTGGCGGTTTCTACCTCTATACCCGCTTGAGTAAATCCGATATCAAGAAGGAGTTCACCGGCTCACCATCGCGAGGACAGAGCAAATCGGCCAAAGGCACTCCGAAAGCCATGGAGGGCACTACCGAAGAGGAGAAGCCGGCCATGCCGGATGCCCAGCAAATGGTGGAGCAAGCCGTCACGAACGCCTCGGAGGCTGCGTCGAAGGCCGCGTCGGAGGCCGAGCAGGCTGTACAAAATGCCGAGCAGGCTGTTCAGCAGGCCGCCCAAAACGCCGAGCAGGCTGTGCAAAACGCCGAGCAGGCGGCCCAAAACGCGGCTCAACAGGCTGAACAAGCGGCAAAACAGGCCGAGCAGCAAGCCAAGGAGACGACCAATAAGCTCAAGCAAAAGCAGGAGGCAGCCGCTGCTGCTCTCGCTGCCGACGAGCCCGACGACGAAGATGATGAGAAAGAGGAGGAGGAATAATCCCCTGCCGCAAAACCGATTAACCCTACTTATACCATGAGTACGCTTGCTATTGGAAAGACCCTCCTGGGTGGCAAATACCGCATCGAGCGCGTCTTGGGACAAGGTGGCTTCGGCATCACCTACCTGGCCTGCCACACGATGCTCGACAAGCGGGTGGCCATCAAGGAGTTCTTCCCCCAAAGCTTCTGCAACCGCGATAGTTCCACCAGCCGCGTCGTACTGGGCACGCTCAGTGCGGCCGAGCTGGTCGAGCGATTCCGCCTCAAATTCATCAAGGAGGCCCGCAATATCTCGCGCCTCTCGCACTCGGCCATTGTGCAGATTCACGACATCTTCGAGGAGAACGATACGGCCTACTACGTCATGGACTACATCGAGGGCGAGTCGCTCTCGGCGCTTGTCCGTCGTGAAGGGCCCTTGGCTTCAGCGCGTGCCCTGCACCTGGTGCGGTGCGTGGGCGATGCCTTGAGCTACATCCACGGCCTGAAGATGAACCACCTCGATGTGAAGCCGGCCAACATCATGCTCTCGCAGGCAACCGGTCAGCCGACACTCATCGACTTTGGATTGGCAAAGCAGTATGACGAGGGAGGTCACCAAACCACCTCGACCCCGGTGGGCATTTCGCACGGCTACGCCCCGATGGAGCAATACAATACGGGCGGTGTCAGCCTCTTCAGCCCCGAGACCGACATCTATGCCCTCGGAGCTACGCTCTACTACCTGCTCTCGGGCGAGACCCCGACCGAAGCCCCGAAACTGATCAACGAGGAGCTGACCTTCCCTGCCACAATCCCCGCAAACCTTATTGCCCCCATTCGCCGCGCCATGTCGCCCGCCAAGCGCGACCGCTACAGCTCGGTGGCGGACTTTTTGCAGGCCCTGGAGACCCCTGCCGCTTCTGCGAACGAGCAGGAGACCTCGTTCGATGAGCCTGCCGTCGAGGCTACAGCCGTGGACGAGACTCCGAAATCGACTTCTAAACCCACACCCAAGCCCGCACCGCAACCAAAACCGCAACCTACACCACAACCTGCGCCACAATCGGCACCTCAATCGGCTGCAGTCAAGGAGCATCCCATCACCCCTACCCCCAAGAAAAAGGGATCCAAAAAATGGTTATGGACGATAGTGATTCTGTTGTTGGTAGCCGCTGGTTTCTGGGGCGGCCGCACCGCCATGACCCACCTCCGCGAGCAACAAGCCATTGCTGATAGTATTGCTCTGGCGGAGGCCGAACGTGCCGCTTTTGTTCAAGATAGCACCGAGAAAGCCAATGCTGCGGCTGAAAAAGCCGAAAAGGAGCGGTTGGCCAAAGAGAAAGCAGCCGAGGAGAAACGGTTAGCCGAGGAGAAAGCTGCCAAAGAGAAGGCCGAGCAAGAGCGATTAGCGGCTGAAAAGGCTGAAAAGGAGCGTCGTGAGCGCGAAGCGCGTGAGGCAGCTGAAAAGGAAACAGAGGAACGTTTTGCTCCAATGGTCAATGCAGGAAAAGGACGAGACGGTGTTTACCGAGTAGGTGACTACTACAATGTCAATGGTAAAGAGGGCGTGGTTTTCTATGTGGATGCCTCGGGCCGACATGGCAAGATTGTCAGCATGACCCAATCGAGTGGAGAATTGGAATGGTCATCTAATACGAGCGAACAAAAACAGCTGATCGGAGCCTCCAGCGAAACAGATGGCGCAGCCAATATGCAAGCCGTCCAGCAACGCCCGAATTGGCGTGCGGACTATCCTGCCTTTGCCTGGTGTGCCAATTTAGGTTCGGGTTGGTATCTGCCCGCTATCGAGGAGTTAGAACTGTTTACGCTGAATAATAGCGTACACGACGCTGTAAATCGTACTTTAGCGGCCAAAGGGGGTACGAGATTATACAACAAGGGAGAGACCAAGAGCTATTGGTCTTCGACGGAGGAGAATCGTCAATACTCCGGTTATTCCTGCGCGTGGTATGTCAATATGGGCGATGGCTACCCCTACAACGCCAATAAGAGCAACTACAACTATGTGCGCGCCGTCTCCGCTTTTTAATCTTTAGGCTTTTCGCTTTGGGCTTTATACTTTCAGCGCGACCTTTCGGGGTCGCGCTGATTTTTTCTCACACCCCGAACGCCATCGGGTCGCGCTGATCGTTTGTGCCGATGGGGGGGGTAAGCAATCAAGCCGTCGGCCGGTCGGCCGAGCGAAGAAATTATTCGATAGTGGCGGTGCTTTGGGTTTCTCGGAAAAAAGTTGTATCTTTATCGAACAAAAACCCGAAAACGGATGAAAAACATCTACCTTCACCTCAATTCGCGCGATGAGTATCTGCGTATCGATGTCTCGAAGATTGTCTATTTCGAGTCGGACGGCAACTACACGAATATTGTGTTGAAAAACCAACTCAAAGGGGTCATTTGCATGAATCTGACCCACATGCAGCAGGTGCTCAGCGAGCGTCTGAAGGATCAGGCCTCGATCTTTGCCCGCGTGGGCAAGAAGTATATCGTGAATCTGGCGTACCTCTACCAGATCCAGGTGCAGCGACAAAAGCTGATCTTGAGCGATGGCGAGCAATTTGCCTTCACACTCGATATCTCGAAGGATGCGCTGAAGAATCTGAAGGAGCTCTATATCGGTCAGTCACGATAGGCCGAGGCCATCCAGCGGCGTTTTCGTCTAAAAACCAGAGACCATGAAACGTGAAATCGAAAAGATGCGATCGGAGGAGTTGTACGACTTCTCGGATCCCGAAATTGACGCCTCGCTGCGCCATGCCAAACAGTTGTGTGCACGGCTGCAGACGGTGAGCCCCTATGATGCTGAGTGTCGCCCGTTGTTGGAGGAGTTGATACCGGGGATTCCGGCATCGGCTTCGATCTGCCCGCCCTTTCATTGCGACCACGGCCACGGCATACGGTTAGGCGAGGGGGCCTTCTTGAACTATGGGTGTACGATTTTGGATGGCGGATGGGTGACGATCGGGCGGAATACGCTCATCGGGCCGAATTGCCAGCTCTACACGCCCAGCCACCCGAAGGATCACGTCCTGCGCCGCGAGACGAAGGAGACGGCCTATCCGATCACGATTGGCGAGGATTGCTGGCTCGGAGGGGGCGTGATCGTCTGCCCGGGAGTCACGATTGGCGATCGCGTGATTGTCGCCGCCGGAAGCGTAGTTACGCGCGACGTACCGAGCGATGTGCTGGTAGCCGGCAATCCGGCAGTGGTGAAGCGACACCTGTAGGCCGAACGGGCTTACGGCCGATGCAAGCTGGGGTGTGATTTGGCCTGCGGCAAAGCGGTATTGGCGGATTCGAAGGGCTTGCTGCTACTGCGATTTCGAGCTATAGCGATTTTGGCGAGCGGGAAGCGGAGGGCGGCTTTTGTTGTCCGAAAAGAGCCTTGAGTCCACCAAACCGCCCGAACGAGACAGAAGATGGCGGTGATAAGCAAATTTTTATTGTGCTAAAAAACAGCCGGTTGGCGAATTTTGGTATGATTTTTTCAAAAAAAATGCTGAAATAGTTTGCAGGAACGAAAAACTTGCCTTATCTTTGCACCATCAAACCAATGGTGGATTCATCTAAGGGCTAGGATACGTGCCTCTCACGCACGACATAGGGGTTCGAATCCCCTATCCACTACAAAAGAAACAAAAAATATAAGGAGTGCCAATCGCACTCCTTTATTTTTTATTCATTCTGAAGCAGTTAGGGCGATTCACCCCCAATCAAAAACTGTGAAAAATGGGATCAGTCCGAAAATCCGGATCTACTTCGGAAACCTCGGTATGTACCAACTACAGGTGTCGCGTTACCTCGGCCGGATTGCCGGCTACCAGCACATCGCTCGTAACCACACATTCGGTTCATCTGCCAAATCTTACGCCAATATAAAGGTTTTTTGCTATAGCCGTGCGTGTTGTAATAATTCAGCCACCTATTTCTCTACCACGCCCTCAAGCTCTTTTGGGTTTGAGGGGTTTTTCGTTCTTTGGTCGACCAAAAACATGGCTATTCGCGCCAAAAAGTGTACCTTTGTCCCGACAACCCAACCGACCATGCAAGCACTCTTTCCCCGACTGAAGCGAATTGTCTCGATGGCCACGCCTCGAGCCATGCGAACCATCATCTGGATCGTCAAACTGACCATGCTGGTCTCGTTTGCCGTCTTTTTGATGCAATATACCGGGCTGCTGACGTGGATCTCGGCCGCCTTGAGTCCATTATTCCACATTTTCGGTCTGCCGGGGGATGCCGCCATGGCCTTTGTGAGTGGCTACTGCATCAACATCTACTCCTCGATCGGTGTGATCTCGACGCTCGAACTCTCGGCTCGGGAGATCACCATCCTGGCCACGATGTCCACCGCCGCACACGCCATCTTTGTCGAGGGGGCCGTCCTGCATCGCACGGGCACCCCTCCCCTCTACTCGATCGCTGTGCGCACCGTAGCCTCAATCCTGCTCGGTGTGGCATTGAACCTCTTGCTCCCCGGCCGACCCGAGCTGGCCGCCGCCTCGGTAAACCTCTCCGACGTGCCGCTCTTCGCCGTTCAGGGCGATTTTTGGCCCCTGTTCTGCGATTGGGCCAAGGGGATGATTCGGTTGGCCGTGATGATGACCGTGCTGATCTACCTCTTGAATATCCTGCAACGCATCCTCTACGAATTTGGGATCATGGCGTGGATTTCGCGGCTACTCTACCCGCTGTTGGCCCTCTTTGGGTTGCCCCGTCAGGGATCCTTCCTCTGGATCGTGGCCAACGTGATCGGGCTGTCGTATGGCTCGGCCGCCATGATCGAAGAGGTGGAACGCGGAACCCTCTCCCGACGCGACATTCATCTGCTGAATACCCACATCGGTATCTCGCACAGCAACCTGGAGGATCTGCTGCTCTACACCTCGATCGGGGGCATTTGGTGGGTGATCCTGCTCGCCCGCTGGGTGCTGGTGACGTTGCTGGTCTGGACGATCCGCCTCTATTGGTATCTGCGAGGGGCAAAAGCATAGCATTCCATCAACGAAAGAGGCTGCTCAACGTTTCGGTTAAGCAGCCTCTCTTTTTTGGGGGATAGGTCAGGCACAGGCCACTACGGCACAATCTGCGGCGTACACTGCTCAAAGCGCAGGTGGTGCACCATGTCGCCCGAAATCTCATACTTCAACTCCTGCCCACACAGATCGAGATCGACCTGCTCGAAGGCGATGTTACGACCATCGACAATGCGCATCTCCCGTTTGTCGCTCACCACCTTGAAGTTGCGCAGCACCACACCGTCGGCATCGACAATGTCGATCACATAGGGCGACGGTTTGGGTTTATAGGGACCATAGGCAGTCACGGAGGTGTCGCGGCGCGTATCGGCCGTGACATTTTCGATCAAGATATTCTGCGCCGGGCTCTCGGGAATACCCTGTATATAGACCAACTCGCGGCACCCCTCCACGGCCACCTCCCGAATGCGTACATTGCGGAAGGCCGGGGTCATGTGGGTCAGCGGCGGAGCCGGCAGACGCGAAGCCAAACCACCCACAAAGTTCGAGGTGCCCAGCATCTCCCAGGCCATAGCTCCCGCCTCGGTCTTCATGCGGATGCGCTCGAAATAGAGGTTTTCGCCACCACCACCACGCGGGCGACGCGTCTTGAGACGAATACCGACACGCGTACCCTCCAGCACGCAGTCGTGTGCATAGAGGTTACGACACCAGCCGGCCGTCTCCGAACCAACGGTCAAGCCACCCATGCCGCGCAAGGCCAGATTGTGGCGGAAGACAATATTCTCCGACGGACGACCTACGCGATAGCCAAACTCATTACGACCGCCTTTGACCGCGAAATTATCGTCGCCGCAATCGGTCGTCACATACTCCACCAACACGTAACGGCAGCAGGTGATATCGACACCATCGCCACACGGAATGCCATAGGAGCTGACGCTGATACCGCGAATGACCACATTCTCGCAATAGACCGGCGCGATGTTCCAGAACGAGGTATTCTCGAAGGTCGGGCCCTCCAGATAGACATTGCGGCAACCGATCGGGCCAAAAAAGGTGGGCAGCTGAATCATACGTCCCGCCTTACCATCGAAGATGCGCTCCTCGACGGGCGTATCGGGGTCTATCTCACCATCGTTTTGCGGGCGACCTTGACGAATCGTACCCCCTTGTGCCGGGCCAATCAGACGAGCACGGCCCGTCACGGCAATATTCTCGGCATTGTGGGCATAGATGCAAGCTCCGAGCGAGTAGAGTTCCACGCCGGCATTGGTCGTAAAGACCACCGGCAAGAAATCCTCCACCTCGCCACTGAAGCGCACCTCCGTCCCCTCCTCGAAGTGCAGCTCGATGTTGCTCTTTAGGATGATGCGTCCCGTGTGCCATACACCTTTGGCCAACACGACACGACCACCTCCCTGCTTGGCAAGGCGGTCGATGGCACGCTGAATCGTCCGGGTCTGCATCCGATCATCGGAGGCGGGCAACAGGCGCACCTGACGATCGGGAATGGCAGGTTTCTGCAGTTGCGGCATGTAGAACGGAGCCTCGATCGGGGCAATCGTCTCGGGCAGGGCATCGCGTCCCACCTGTTCGATCGTGGGCAGCGGTTGGGTGGTCTGCGCCACAGCCGATAGGGCCCAGAGGCTGCAGAACAGGCTAAAAAGTCGTCTCATAAGGTTCTCTTTGTCAGTTTTTTTTGGGGGGGGGTGGTTACTCCTCCACGATGCGGATCGAGAGGATGCGATCGCCCTGGCGGATGTCGTCAATCACATCCAACCCCTCGATCACCTTACCGAAGCAGGTGTGGCGGCCATCGAGGTGTTGCGTATTCTCGCGGCAATGGCAGATGAAGAACTGCGAACCACCCGTATCACGGCCGGCATGTGCCATCGACAAGACACCACGATCGTGATACTGACGCGGAGCATCCGTCTCGCACTTGATGCGATAGCCCGGGCCACCCGTACCATCACCACGCGGGCAACCACCCTGGATCACAAAGTCGGGAATCACACGATGGAAGGTCAGTCCATCGTAGAAATTGTGGGTGGCAAGCTCCACGAAGTTGGCCACCGTGCCGGGTGTTGCGTCGGCATACAGCTCGGCCTTCATCGTCCCCTTCTCGGTCTCGATCAGGGCATACATCATCTTTTCGCTCATCGTTTCTATCGTTTTAACTGTTTGTTCTTGCACCTTATCGTGGTTTGTCTGCTGCCACCACCGCCATCCTGTCACCACTGCTCCTACAACGAGGCCCAGCAGCAGGCATCCCACGCATTCTCGAATCAGCTTTCGTTTCATGGTTACAAATTTACAAAAAAAAGGGAATTGTGCCACAAAAGCGGGTAAATCCCAAAAAAAATTGTTATCTTGTCCCATGCTTTATGCAACCCAACCGACTAAATCGAATCTGATTATGCTACGAAAACTACTATTTGCTGCGTTGTTGCTCCCGATCCTGCTGCCTGCCACGGCTCACCACCGCGTAGAGGCCGGCGCACTCAAACTCTGGTACAAGCAACCCGCTGCAGATTGGAACGCTGCGCTGCCGATCGGCAACGGACGCCTGGGCGCCATGATCTTCGGCGATGCCGACAACGAGCTCTTACAACTCAACGAGAACACCCTCTATAGCGGTGAGCCGGCTACGCGTTTCACCGATCTGGACATCACTCCGACCTATCCCGAGATGGTACGTCTGTTGGAGGAGGGGCGTCATGCGGAGGCGGCCGAGCTGCTCAAGCAGTGGACCGGACGACTGCACGAATGCTACCAACCGCTCGGGGATTGGCACCTGCGCGACTTCCGAGGGGGCAAGGCCAAGGCCTATCGTCGTTATTTAGATCTGGAGCGTGCCGTAGCTACCGTACAATACGAGCGAGACAACTACCAATTCCGCCGCGAAATCTTCGCTTCGCATCCCGATCAGGTGATCGTCATGCGACTGACGACCAACTGCCCCGTAGGTTGGGATATCGGCCTCAGCCTCTCGTCGTTGCACCCTGCAAAGAGTCTGATTGATGCCCGTCGTCGCACCCTCTCGCTCAGCGGGCAGGCTCCCGGGCGTGTCGATCGTCGCAACTACTCCGACTTCGAGGCGTGGGGCCACGAGGCTCGCCACCGCTACCTCTTCAACGAGGATGGCTCACGCACGGGTAAGCCGCGTGTGCTCTATGGCGAGGATATCGACGGCATGGGCATGTTCTTCGAGGGACGTCTGGAGGTACGCGTCATCGACCCCAAAGGTGAGGTGACCGACCTGGGCGATCGTCTGCGCATCCGCCATGCTCGGGAGATTGTTCTGATCTTCTCGGCCGCAACGAGCTACAACGGCCCCCACAAGAGTCCGTCGCGCGAGGGTCTCGATGCCGCCAAATTGGCCGAAGGCTACCTCAAGCAGGTGCGCAAAAAGAGCTACGACGAGCTGCTTGCCACCCACGAGGCCGACTACCGCGCCCTCTTTGGCCGTTTTGCCCTCACGCTACCCGCTGATCCCGAGGCGGAGCTGCTGCCCACCGACCAGCGCATCCTGCGCTATGCCACGGCTACGCGACAAACCGGTGCTCCGAAAGACCAGGCTCTGGTGGCCCTCTTGGCCCAATATGGCCGCTACCTGATGATCAGTGGCTCGCGCGAAGGGGGACAACCGCTCAACCTGCAAGGCATCTGGAACAAAGATCTGATTCCTTCGTGGAACAGCGGCTACACGGCCAACATCAATGTCGAGATGAACTACTGGCCGGCCGAGATGACCAACCTCTCGGAGTGTCACAAGCCCTTCCTACAGATGATTGGCGAGTGTGCCGAGACGGGTCGTGAGACGGCGCGCAAGATGTATCACCGCCGTGGCTGGGTAGGGCACCACAACTGCTCGATCTGGCGCGAGACCTTCCCCAACGATGGTGGTGCAGCCACCGTCTTTTGGCCCATGATGGGCGCTTGGTTCTCCTCACACCTGTGGGAGCACTACGCCTATACGCTCGACCGCGACTTCCTACTCCGGGAGGCCTATCCGACAATGCGCGAAGCAGCCCGATTCTACATCGACTGGCTCATCCGCGATAAGGAGGGCTACTACATCACACCGGTCAGCACCTCGCCCGAGAATCTCTTCATCATCCCCGGCACGAACCAAAGTTGCGGCGTTTCGCAAGGCTCGACGGGCGATATGTCGATGATCCGCGATCTGTTTACCCACACGCTGGCTACGGCCGAGATGGGCAATTTAGATCCCGGCCTACAAGATACGTTGCGCGATCGTCTGGCCCACCTGCTCCCCTTCCGCATCGGTAAGGGTGGTCGTCTGCAAGAGTGGCGCGAGGATTACGAGGATCAAGACCCGCACCACCGCCACGTCACCCATCTGGTGAGCCTCTACCCCTTTGGGCAGATCAACCCTTCGACGCCCGATCTGTTTGCCGCAGCACGCCAGACGCTCGAATTGCGTGGTGACGAGGCTACCGGCTGGTCGAGTGGCTGGAAGATCAATCTGTGGGCACGTCTGATGGACGGCGAGCGCGCCTTTAAGCTCATCGGCACCCTGCTGCGACCCGTAGGCTTTGGCCCCGAGGCGTTGCAATCGGATGGTGGCGGTCTCTATGCCAACCTCTTCGATGCCCACCCGCCCTTCCAGATCGACGGCAATTTCGGTTTCACGGCCGGTGTCTGCGAGATGCTCATGCAGAGCCACGAGGGCAAGATTCGATTGATGCCCGCCATGCCGAAAGCGTGGCATAGCGGTTCGATCCGCGGCTTGAAGGCACGAGGCGGCTACGAGATCGAGATGAGCTGGGAGCAGGGTCGCATCAAGAGCCTCCGCATTAAGAGCCAGACAGGCCAGCGTTGCGAGGTGGTATCCGACTGGCAGCTGCCCGAGATCGAGTGGCTGTAAGCATGATGGACAAAACCAGAGAGGGTGCTAACGTTTGAGTTAGCACCCTCTCTGTGTGTATAGCGGTTACTCTTACCAGCCCAGCAACGGCTTCACATAGCCGAACAACAACCAAGCCACGAGGAACGTAGCCACGATATTGAAGGCCTGACCCGTCAAGAAGGCATAGAGCACATTGCGATTCTCCTTCGACACGATCTCCTTAAGGCGCGTATCGAGACCGATGCAGACAAACGACAACGAGAAGAAGAGCGTCGAGAGGGTCTTGGCAAGCGAGGTGGCAATCGGCTTACCCTTCGGATTCAGAGCCAACAGATCAGCCTCTTTGAGCCACGAGAATACGAGCGAAGCAATCACAAACGCCAAGACAAACTTCGGGAACTTCTCCCATACGATCTTCAACGAAGGGCTATGGCTGGCACCCTTCTCGCCCTTGGTCGAAAGATACAAGGCGATGAAGAAGGCAACCACACCGATCAGCACGTTCTGCGTAGCCTTCACAATGATAGCCGTCTGATTGGCCATCTCACCGGCCATCTCCGACGAAGCAGCTACACCACTGGTCGTATCGACCGTACCACCGATCCAGGCACCCATAATCTGCTGCTGCACATCCGGATTATCGGTCAGCAGGGGCACAATCAAATTACCCAACCAGGGCATCAGATAGATCATCGGCACGGCAATGATCAATACGACCGACACGATATACGAAAGGCTCTTCTTATCGGCACCGGCCACACCGGCCGTTGCAATAGCTGCCGAAGCACCGCAGATCGTAAGACCACTCGACATGGTCATCGCCGTCGAGCGCTCCACCTTGAAGATCTTGCGCGCCACGATGTAGGCAAAGAGCCATACGATCGTCACGATCACACAAGCCTGCACCAGACCGGCCACACCCGACTTCATCACGTCACCAATCATGATCGTAGCACCGAGGCAGACCACACCGATCTTAATATAGAACTCGCCCTGAATAGCCGGCTTCATCCACTCCGGCACATGGAAGGCATTGCGAATGATCAGACCAAAGATCACCGAGAAGAATACCGGCTCCAGGCCCAGGTCGCTCTTGATGAACTTATTGCTACCGATGACCATAGCCAACGCAGCAATGGCAAAGACCACGATAAACGAGAGCAGCATGCCCTTGATCGGACGGCTCAAGAGTTTGTTACCGGCAAAGAGAGCCACCAGCGCGATGAGGGCCAACATGCCGATCTTACCCCAGGCACCCGCCTCGAGCATATTCGTCGGAATCGAGATCGAGGGCAGGTAGTTTGCAAAGTAGCAGAGGACGAGAAGCGGAATCGACAGCATCACAACCACCCAATCCTCCACGAGCAGTTTTTTCAATAATTTACTCATACTTATTTCGTTTGTTTCGTATTAGATACTCTTCATTAGAACGATGCCGTAGCCTGCACCATCACACAATTGCGGTGGCCCTTGCTACCACGATCCTCATGCTGGTAGTTGAGCTGCATGCGGAAGTTTTTGATCGGCTTCCAAGCCACACCGACCGTATAGTTTGTCTGATCGAGTGCCGACACCTCCGTGTTCTCCGAGAAGGTGTCGTAGCGGGCAGCTACCGACCACTTACCGTCGCAGAAACGCCAGCCGGCCAACGCATACCAGCCCTCCGAGTCGATTTCGGCATCCTCAAAGCCCGTCGTACCGGCAATGTACTCGGCACGAGCAATCAACGCACCCTTATCGTAGGCGGCACCTACCGTCCAACGCTCACGTGCATAGAACTCCTCACCGAACTCACCCCAATAGTACGATCCCGAAACGCGCAGACCCTGAATCGGCGAATAGATCAAACGACCCACTACGTCCTTCGACTTGTTGTTGTCGGTCGTGTTCAGGCCGGCACCATTGAATACAGCCAAATCATAGCTCAACGCCTTGTTCAGCACCGAACCGTGGAGGTTGATACCCAGCTCACGACCCGTATTCTTCAGCGTCGTCTCACCGATCTTCTCGTCGAAACCCATCAAACGCTGCATACCCATCGGATGGTCGATCAGGATGATCTTCGTAGGCGAATACTCCGTATTCTCGATCGAGAAGGGAACCTTGAACTGACCCACCTTCACCTTGAACTGCTCGAAAGGCTTGTAGTTGAAGTAGGCATCGAGCAACTTGAAGCTCGAGAGCTCGGCCTGGAACTTATAGTCGATCTTTTTGCCGATATCACCGGCAACCGACAGACGTACACGGCGCAGACGGAAGGTCGATTCGTCACCGTTGTAGGTATAGCGGCCCATCACATAACCCGAAATCTTGGGCATGGCAGCCACTACCTTATCCCACTTCGTATGGGTCTGGCTTTCGGCCTTCAGCTGCTCCACTTCGCGCGTAAGACGCTCGATAGCAGCAGCTTGCTCCTCGCTACTCATGGTTTGTGCATAGACCGAACCGGTGGCAAGCAACAGCAAACATAGGAAAATTTTCTTCATAATTCTGACATTTATTGAGTGATACATATTGTCCTTTGTCACACGTTGGCATATTACTGAACAAAGGTCGGCAAAAAAAGCGTATTCACAATACGCTTAAATACCTATAATATATTAAGGGACGAGTGAAAACCTCCGATTCGCCGGATTAGAACACCTCGCTCAGGATGCGCACCGACTGCACCGAGTGGATGGCATCGAGGTGGTAGCCGAAATAGGAGAGCAGGGCATTTAGAAAGGCGACACGCTGCCCGCGATGCAGGGCAATTTGATCCAACTGCGCCACATCGCACGCCAGCAACCGATCGAGCAAGGCCGCCTCTTCGGGGCGCATAGCGAGTGTGTGCAGGGGTGGAAGCGAGACATAGAGACCCTCCTTGATGTCGAACCAATCGCCTTCCGTGTAGCTATTCCCCGGACAGAAACCGACAATGGGGGCCAAATGGGCCAGAAACCACAGGTGAAAATTGGCCAATCCCTGCTCCATCACATCAAGAGCAGCCACCGAATTCCACACAAATTCAAAGAGGGCATCGTTGCGTTCGCTCTCGCGCACCAGACGATAGACCACCTCAGCCAAGAAGATAGCCATCGTCGAACGGCGCACATCAAACGGGATACCGCGCAGCAGAAAACCGCTCCGCACCTCCCGAAAGCGGTGCATCTGGCTACTCTGTGCCGGCTCTAACCCCTCGAATTCGACCGGAAAGGCGGGTTGAAACAGCGCCTGCTTCGAGCCACGCCCCATGCGGGAGCGAATCCCCTGCACCATGTAGCTGCGGCGTCCACCCACGTCGGTCAGCAGGTAGACGATCATCGACGAATCGCCATATTTGAGCGTGTGCAACACGATGCCGCGCCCCTTGTAGCTTTTCAAAGCAGAAAATTTGTCGGGTGACCCAAAATTTGTATCTTTGCTTCTACAAAGATAGGGATAAAATGGCGGAAAACCTAAAAAAATGGGAGGATGCTGGGCGTAAATATCGCGCCTACATCCGCATGGAACGTCGCTTGTCGGCCAACTCGGTAGAGGCCTACATGCACGATCTGCGCCATTTTGCGCACTACATTCTGCGCTGCTTTGACGTAGCACCCCACCATGTCGAGCGGGCCATGATCGAGAAGTACCTCACCCGTCTGCACGAGGAGGGGTCTCAATCGACCTCCCAAGCCCGTCGCTTGAGTGGCATCCGCAGTTTCTTCAACTTCCTGCTCCTGCGCGAAAAGATTGAGACCTCACCGGCCGAACTGATCGAGATGCCCAAATTGCCCCGACAGCTCCCCGATGTACTCTCGACCGAGCAGATCGACCGCATCCTGGCCACCTTCGATACCACAACCAAAAAGGGGCTGCGCGATCGGGCCATCGTCGAGGTGCTCTACTCTTGTGGGTTACGCGTCTCGGAGCTCACCTCGCTGCGCATCAGCGACCTCTTCTTTGGCGAAGGCTACATCCGTGTGATCGGTAAGGGGGACAAACAACGACTCGTCCCGATCAGCCAGCAGGCCCGCGAGTTTATCTATGCCTACCTCGACGAGCGTCGCAAAGAGGAGCATCGTTCGGATGTGCTCTTCTTGAACAACCGCGGCAAGGCCCTCACGCGGGTGATGATCTTCACCCTGCTGCGCCAGGCGGCCGAACGTGCCGGTATTGAGCAGAAGATCCACCCCCACATGTTGCGCCATTCGTTTGCCACTCACCTGATCGAAGGGGGTGCGGGTATTCGTCAGGTGCAGGAGCTGTTGGGGCACGAAAGTATCCTAACGACCGAGATCTATACCCATCTCGACAGCAGCCATCTGCGCAAAACACTCGAAGAACATCTAACTTTATAACACGTCATGAAACAACTTCTTACGCTTGCCTTGCTGCTCCTTGCAGCGTGCAGCTCGACACCTCAAACACCGCAATCGCCACAACAGGTCGATCGCGGACGGATCGACTACTACCCCGCGTTTGCTTCGGAACATTTCGCTGCACGCGATGTGCTGGTTTGGTTGCCCGAGGATTACTCGCCCGAGCAGCGTTATGGAGTACTCTACATGCACGATGCCCAGATGCTCTTCGATAAGACGACCTCCTGGAACGGACAGTCGTGGAACATCGACTCGGTGGCACAAGCCCTGATTGATCAAGGGCGCGTCGCCCCCTTCCTGGTCGTAGGCATCAACAACAACGATGCTACCCGCCTCTACGATTATGTGCCGCGTCGCGTCTTGGACTTTGTGCCCGACAACGACCCGCTCCTGCAACAATGCGACAAGGAGAAATTCGTCTCGGATGCCTATCTGCGTTTTCTGGTCGAGGAGCTCAAACCCTTCATCGACAGCCACTACCCCACCCGCCCGGAGGCTGCCCACACAGCCATTGGCGGCTCGAGTGCCGGTGGATTGATCTCGCTCTACGCCATCGCCGAGTACCCGACCATCTTTGGGGCAGCTGCCTGCCTCTCGACCCATACCCCCATGGCGCTGGACAAGATCGACGAGGAGGCCCCCGTTTGGTCGAAGGCCTTGCGCGACTACCTCGACGCACAACTACCCGAGGCCGGTACGGTGAAGATTTACATGGATTGTGGCGATCAGACGCTCGATGCCCTCTACCCGCCCTATCAGCAGCAGGTCGATTCGCTCTTCGAGGCTCGCGGATGGGATGCGGCCCACTACCTCAGCCGCTTCTATGCCGGTCATGCCCACGACGAGCGCTCGTGGGAGAGCCGTCTGCACATCCCCCTGGAGTGGATTTTCGGGGTTGAATAGCCCTTAACGCTTTCCGTGCGGTTTGCGTTTCGATTGCTGCGACGAAGACGCACTCCGCCCCTTTGAGGCAAAGAAATAACTCTTTTGCCGCTTTTTGTCCTCCTGATTGCGAGCCACAAAGAGCGGCTTTTTTGTGTAGGGATTCATCCCCGTATAGAACATCACCGACGAGAGGGTCATCGGCGTCGGGGTCAGATCCTGCACCTGCTCCAAGGTGAAATGCAACCGGCCGAGCACACGCTCCGAGAGGGCCTTCATGTCGCGTTCCATGCACCCCGGATGCGAAGAGATGAAGTAGGGAATGAGTTGGTAGCGCAACCCCTCACGGCGACAGATGGTCTGAAAATCGGCATTGAGTTGCTCGAAGAGGGCAAACGGCGGCTTGCGCATCAGTTGCAGCACATGCTCCTCGGTGTGCTCCGGGGCCACCTTCAGGCGACCCGACGTGTGGTGTTTCAGCACCGTTGCCAGATAGGGCGAATCATCAAACAGATCGTAGCGAATACCACTGCCGATAAAGGCCTTCTTGATCCCCTTCACGGCGCGAATCTTGGCGTAAAGATCCAAAAGCGGCCGATGGTCGTTGTTCAAATTGGGACAGATCTTCGGATGCAGACACGACGGGCGACGACACCGTTCGCACAGCGTACGGTCGCGGCCCTGCATGCGATACATGTTGGCCGAAGGGGCTCCCACATCCGAGAGATACCCCCGAAAATCGGGCATTTGGGTGATACGCTCCACCTCGCGCAAGATCGACTGCTCGCTGCGCGAATGGATAAATTTACCCTGATGGGCCGAGATCGTACAGAACGAGCAACCGCCAAAGCAACCTCGGTGGATATTGACCGAATGGCGAATCATCTCCCAGGCCGGAATCGCTCCACGGTCGCGGTAGCGCGGATGGGGCGCTCGCTCATAGGGCAGATCGAACGAGCGATCCAGCTCCTCGGTGGTCAGAATTGCCCCCGGCGGATTGACCACCACAAACTGCTCACCAACCCCTTCTACCAACGTTGCCGTGGGGTGCAGCAGATTGCTTTCGCGCTCGATAATCGTAAAATTCTCGCCGAAGGCCTCCTTCGAGGCCTCACACTCCTCGAAGGAGTGCAGCCGTAGCGTCTGCGCCGGATCGAGCCGATCGACATAGGCCGCATCGGCCAGGAAGGCTACCTGGGGCAGTTTGCGCAAGAGCTTGGCATTATAGCCGTTCCGCATGGCACGTGCCACCTCCAAAATCGTGCGGTCGCCCATGCCGTAGATTACCAGATCGGCACCCGACGAGGCTAAAATCGAGGGGTGCAGCCGATTGCTCCAATAGTCATAGTGGGTCAGACGACGCAACGAGGCCTCGATACCGCCCACCACCACCGGTGTGTGGGGAAAGAGCTGTTTGAGAATCTGGGTATAGACCGTCACCGTCCGATCGGGACGAAAACCCGCCACGCCACCGGCCGTATAGGCATCGTCGTGGCGCAGGCGCAGGTTGGCCGTGTAGTGATTGACCATCGAGTCCATGGCACCGCCCGAGACGGCAAAGAAGAGGCGCGGAGTGCCTAACTTCTTAAAATCGCGCAGGTCATCCCGCCAATTGGGTTGCGGAACAATGGCGACACGATACCCCTCGGATTCGAGCAGACGACCGATCACGGCCGCCCCAAACGAGGGGTGGTCAATGTAGGCATCGCCCGTAAAGAGGATGACATCCAATTCATCCCAGCCGCGTGCGCGGACCTCTTTGAGGGTGGTCGGTAGAAAAGCCATCGTGCGATGAATTAGCGGTTAATCGCCCCAATAATCGCCAAACGCCTCGCGTTCATACGCCTCAAGGGCCGAACGATCGCCTTTGAAGTAGCGTTTCAGATAGTGATTATAACGCGCTATATCGTAGCTGCGAGGGCCCGAATAGCTATGCGAGCGCGAGCGCGCATGGTCGTGCGACTCTTCGTAGACCAACTCTCCGGTATCGGTCGTTCGCCATTGGATGCGTTCGGTCTCCGTCCACTTATCACGCGAGTCCGAATAGATGGTGTACAATATCGGTCCGGGCTCCTCGTACTCGCTCGACAGACTATGCTCCCAAACATGGCCGCAGCACGGACACTCCAACTTCACCCGATAGGGCACGACGATCTTAACCCTCGTCTTGAAATTCCAGGCACGGGTCTCGGTGGTGTGCTGTACGCCTCCCGACACGCTACTCGATCCGGAGCGCGACATCAAACAGCCCCAACCCAACTTGATCTTCACCTCGCCCGAGATAAAGGGCGGTCGCACCTCTTGATAAATCATGCGAGCCGCGGGCTTTCCCCTTTTGACCGGACGTTGGCGGACGCCCGTGCTCAAGAGATCATATTTGAACGGGCCGAGCCATCTGCGGCAACGATCGCAACGATTGGTCTCGGCATTCGTAGACAAGGCCAGCGAGGCGTAGAGCGAGAAACTAACCACAAAAATAAAGGCAATAATGGCCACAATGATGTAGAAACGCGACACGTAGATCAGCGCATAGATCGTAAAGGGCAAGACGATCAGGAACCCGATCCAACCAATATATTTATTCGGCCCCTTGTAGAACCACCGCACGAGGTAGTAGGCAAAGAACTGCACCACCAAGAGTGCACCGAGCAGCCACCCGATAATGGCCCAACGATTGGTAATCCCCAGGTGATTCTCGAAGATGTAAAGCGCCTTCAATTTTAAGCCGGCACCACCCTCCAAGGCGACATAACGTTCAGTCAGCGGGGCGGCTTTGCGGTAGCGAGGCTTTCCCTTGGCCTTTCGGATAGCCGTGGCTATCTCAGGCGAATAGCTTTCACTCGGCTTTGTCGAGACGCGCAACGTGGAGTAGTCGGACTCAAAATCGAAGGTCCACGGCATCTTCTCCATGTGGACGGCCACCAACTCTTGATCGAAATAGATGATCACACCCGCACCCCAGAAGCCATCTCTCACCTCGGGCATCGGCCAGATGAGGTTTTCGTAAAAACCATAGACGTAGCCTTTATACTCGCTGACCGAGGGACCCGCATAGCCAAAAGCGGGGCTCAACAGCTCGTCGATGTAACTCTTCGAGCAACCGATGAGTGCGAGGGGCAGCTCCCCATCTTTCATCGCCAACCGAAGCACCCTGTCATCGCGGTCGGACATGTAGTACTCCAGGCCGTTGCGCTCGAAGAAATCGCCATACTCGATGCGTCCGAGGACCTTTTTGTAGCGTTCGTTCTGCAGGAAGTTGCTGCTTTTTGCAAAGGTGTATGTCCGGCCATTGTCGTGGCGGAAGACCAACTTTTTCGGCTGGAATCCGTCCCATGCGCCGATCGACTGCAGGTGATAGGTACCCTTCACCCAGCCATCACCTCCGTATTTGCTGTAGATCCTCGCTTCGGAGAGGGCAATGGCCATCGTCGGAATATACCCCAAGCTGCCATCGCCGAGTGTCACCTGCAAGAACTCCTTGTGCCAGCTATGGCCAAGCACCGTAACGGAAGTTCCTTTGGGGAGCATACACATCGGAACGGGCTCAGGCTTCAGATCCTGATGGATCGGCTCTGCATAGATGCAGAACGGAGCATTCAAGACCAGCGAAAATTGTTTCTGCGCCTCGGCCGAAGTCATGCCGGCCAAAAGTGCGAAGAGTAACAAGCAGATTTTACGCATTTCGATTGGAAATTTTGAAGGTTCTTATAGTTTGTCAGCCCCTACACCTCGGCCGTATCGACCGCTTGTGTGTAGGTGTCCCACTTGGCCAGCACGGCCTTGAAATCCTCGGGCAGCTCGCTATCGAAGACCACCTCTTTGCCCGTGGTGGGGTGTGTAAAGCCCAACGCCTTGGCATGCAGGGCCTGACGCGGTATCAGTTCAAAGCAGTTTTCGATAAACTGCTTGTATTTCGAGAAGGTCGTACCCTTCAGGATGCGGTCGCCTCCATAGCGGGCATCGTTAAACAAGGGGTGCCCCTGCCAAGCCATGTGGACACGAATCTGGTGTGTGCGACCCGTCTCCAGACGGCACTCCACCAACGTCACATAACCATAGCGACGCAACACCCGCCAATGGGTCACTGCATGTTTGCCATCCGACCCATCCTCAAAGACATACATCTTCTGTCGCTCACGGGGCGAGCGGCCGATATTGCCGATGATCGTACCCTCATCCTCCTCGAAATTACCCCAGACGAGGGCCACATAGCGGCGGTAGATCGTATGGTCGAAGAACTGTTTAGCCAGGCGGGCATGAGCCTGTTCGTTCTTGGCAATCACGAGCAGTCCCGAGGTATCCTTGTCGATGCGGTGGACCAATCCGGCACGCTCCTCGGAGCTCTCCGGCGTGGCGTCGGGTCCTTGCAGGTGGTAGAGCAGGGCATTGACTAACGTGCCGTAGTGGTTACCCACCCCCGGGTGCACGACCATGCCGGCCGGCTTATTGACCAGCAGCAGATCGTCATCCTCGTAGGGAATCTCGAGCGGAATATCCTGCGGAATGAGCGATACATCGCGCCGCGGATAGGGCATCACGACCTGGATATAGTCGAGCGGTTTGACCTTGTAGGAGCATTTCGAGGCCGAACCATTGACCAGCACGTTGCCCGAATCAATGGCCGCTTGGATGCGGTTGCGCGACGAACGCTCCATGCGGGCCTTGAGGAATTTGTCCAGGCGCAGCAGCGACTGCCCCTTATCGACCGTTACGTTGAAGTGTTCGTAGAGGCCGCCCTCTTCGCCCTCTTCATCGAGTGCGTCGGTCGCATCGGAGAGCTCCGGCAGCTCGGCCGCGCTCGGCTGTGCCATCGCCTCGGGGATCGGTTGAGCCTCCTGCGGCTCTATCGTCGGATGTTGCAACTCGGTCATTACTCAAAAAATTCGTCGTCGGTAGTTGCCGCCTCGCTCTGCTCCACGGCACGTTGCAGGGTCTCTTCGAGCAGGCCCGCCCCCTCCAGTGCAGCGAGCGAATCGGCCGTGCGCTCCATCTCGGCTTGTGCCTTGGCGCGCTCGGCGGCCTCTTTGACTGCAACCTCCCGTGCAGCCTTGCTCTTCTCGCCATCGAGTGTCAGATGCAGTGCCACGGCACTTCCCAGCGTCGTGATCTGCTCGGCACCCAGCGACTGCATGTAGACGCGTGCCTCCTTCTGGTTGAGCAGGTTGATCCCCTCGTCATAGTGCACCTTGCCCACGTTGAGACCCGACTCCCAGATGCGGCTCTTGGCCTCACGGAGCGACAGCCCCACCACCAACGGCACGGCCGTGGCATCCTTCTCGGGATCGACACCCACATAGAGCGTGATTCCCGACCCCATCTCGGCCTGCAGCTCCCGCTCCTCGGTGAGCTGCTCGCGGCCGTAGAAGGCCTCCAGCACGTAGTTTGTCGCCATATCGGGGCGGTAGTGCAGCTCCTCGATCTCCAGGCCGGCTATCTCCAGCATATTCTTGGCCTGACGCAGCGAGCGACCTGCCACGTAGGGGATGGGCACCATCTTTTGGCGGAACGAGTTGATCGTGATATAGACCGTGCGCCCCGGCTTGACCTCCACACCCTGCTCGGGCAGCTGATCGAGGACGATGCCCCCTTCGTAGGCGGGGACAAAGAGTGAATCGTTGATGTGCAGTTGCAGGTCGCACGAGGCGGCCAGCTCCTCGGCCTCGGCGAGCGGAATACCGGCAAAGTCGGGCACCGTGCGGCGAGCACCGTGGCGCGTACCGATCTGCATGGCCAGATGGGCCAGCAAGGCCAAGCCGAGGATCAACACGGCCATGACCAGCAGGTTGTAGAGCAGCTTGATGCTGCGTATCTTCGCCCAAAGGGAGGGCTTCTTCGCGGGCTGTTTCTTCATCGTAGCAGCGTTTTTCTTGCAATTCAGGTTATTTCGGGGCGAGCGGCCTACTTCGGAGCCTTGCGGTAGAGGTAGATCGCAATCACCAAATAGATCAGGTTCGGGAGCCAGATCGCCACCCCGACCGGCAGCGAGCCGCTCTTGGCAAACTCCTCAAAGAAGCGGTAGAAGAGGATGTACGAGAAGCACAACGCGATGCCCACACCGATGTGCAGACCCGTACCGCCACGCACCTTGCGCGAGGAGAGCGATACGGCGATCAGCGTCAGGATGAACGTACCCAACGGATAGGCATAGCGGGCATGTTTCTCGACTAAAATCAGGTTTATCGAGTCCGAGCCCTTGGCCTGCTGCTGGTCGATGAAGTCATTCAGCGCGTGGATGTTCATCGTCTTGACCAGCTCGTTCACATTGCCCAACTCATTGACATCCAAGTTTATCAGCGTGTCGAGGTTGCGATATTGGGTAAAGGTCTCGACCTCCAACGAGTCAAATTCGCGCGTCGTGTAGCGCGGGGCGGTCCATCGTTTCGTTTCGGGGTCGAAGGTCACGTCGGCCGCCTCCAACAGGCCGTTGATCGTCCCCTGCTCGTGGTGTTCGATGGCAAAGAAGGTGGCGCGTTTCGAACTGTTCTGGTAGCCACGAATATAGACATAAGTGCCCGGCTCGACCTGGCGGTAGATGTGGCGGTCGAACTGCACATTTTGGCGGCGTTTGTTGTACTGCGCCTCAAACTCCACGATGTTGCCCTGCGTGATGGGGATCACCCACAGATTCAGACACAGCGACAACGACCCGATGATCAGCGCACCCAGGAAGTAGGGCCACATCAGCCGACGGAACGACATGCCGCCCGACAACATCGCCACGATCTCGGTCTGATAGGCCAATTTCGAGGTGAAGAAGATACAGGCAATGAAGGTAAACAAACAGCTGAACTGATTGACAAAGTAGGGGATGAAGTTCAGGTAGTAGTCCACCACCGCCCCCAGCGGCGCGTGCAGCTCCGTGAAGTCATCGACCTTTTCGACATAGTCGAACAGCACGACGATGATGATGATCATCGCAATGGCGAAGAAGTAGGTCGCCAAGAACTTTCGCAGGATATAGCGATCCAGAATCTTGAATCCGGGGAAACCTAATTTCATCATGCTACAAGCGTTTGGAGAGTTTTACGACCATCTGCTCCTTCCAGGCATGGAAATCGCCCGCCACGATGTGGGCGCGGGCCATGCGCACCAGCCGCAGATAGAAGGCTATGTTGTGCAGCGAGGCGATCTCGGCCGCCAGCATCTCCTGGCAGACGCAGAGGTGGTGCAGGTAGGCCTTCGAGTAGAGCCGATCGACAAAGGCCTCGCCCTCGGGGTCGATCGGTGAGAAGTCATCCTCCCACTTCTTGTTGCGGATGTTGATCACCCCCTCGGCCGTGAAGAGCTGGCCGTTGCGGCCGTTGCGTGTCGGCATCACACAGTCGAACATATCCACTCCGCGGTCGATCGCCTCCAAGATGTTGATCGGTGTTCCCACCCCCATCAGGTAGCGGGGACGATCCTCGGGCAGGATGGCATTGACCACCTCGATCATCTCATACATCACCGGTGCCGGCTCACCCACGGCCAGGCCGCCTATGGCATAGCCGTCGGCCTTGTACTGCAAGACATTCTCGGCCGCATGGGCACGCAGATCGGGGTAGGTGCACCCCTGCACGATCGGGAAGAGTGCCTGATAGTGGCCATATTTCGGTGCCGTCTGGTGGTAGCGGTTGAAGCAGCGGTCGAGCCACCGCTCGGTCAGCCCCAACGATCGCGCTGCGTAGTCGCGTGCCGCATCGCCCGGCGGGCACTCGTCGAAGGCCATCATGATGTCGGCGCCGATCGTGCGCTCGGTGTCGATCACGCTCTCGGGCGTGAAGAGGTGCTTCGAGCCGTCGATGTGCGAGCGGAAGTGGCACCCCTCCTCCTTGAGTTTGCGGCATGCGGCCAGCGAGAAGACCTGAAAACCACCGCTATCGGTCAGCATCGGCCCCTCCCAGGTCGAGAAGCGATGCACACCCCCCGCCCGCTCGATAATCTCCATGCCGGGGCGCAGGTAGAGGTGGTAGGTGTTGGCCAAGATGATCTCGGCCCCTGCCTCCTGCTTCACATCGCGGTGGAAGAGCCCTTTGACCGTTGCGGCCGTACCCACGGGCATAAAAATCGGGGTGTGGATGACCCCGTGGTCGGTCACCAACTCCGCAGCCCGCGCCTTCGAGGCGGGGTCTTTATGTTGTACTGTAAATTGTAAGCCCATAATACCTCGCAAAGATACAACACAAATCGAAATTCTGCAATAGCTTTTCGGGCATCTTCTTGAAGGAGGGGTGTAAGAAAAATCAGCGCGACCTTCGGGGTCGCGCTGAAAGCATAAAGCCCAAAGCAAAAAGCCTAATGCTTAAAAAGCGGAGACAGCGCGCACATAGTTGAAGCGGTTCTTACCGTCGGTGTCGGTGTAGCCACTGAGCATAAGGACAAGCCACGCGCAGAACGACGTACCACTGGAGAATTGATAATCATCCTCCGTCGAAGACCAATACCTTTTGCCATCTCCCTTGTTGTATAATTTCGTGCCCCCTTTGGCCGCTAAAGTACGATTTACAGCGTCGTGTACGCTGTTATTCAGCGTAAACAGCTTTAGCTCCTCAATAGCGGGCAGATACCAACCCGACCCCAGCCGAGCACACCAGGCAAAGGCAGGATAGTCCGCACGCCAATTCGAGCGTTGTTGGACAGCGCGCATATTGGCTGCGCCATTTGTCTTGCTGGAGGCTCCGATCAACTGTTTTTGCTCGCTTTCGTTTGATGACCAATGTAATCGTTCACTCGATTGTGTCATGCTGACAATCATGCCATGTTTGCCCGAGGCATCCACATAGAATACGACGCCCTCTTTGCCATTGACATTGTAGTAGTCGCCGACTTTGTAAACGCCATTACGCCCTTTACCTGACAATCTTTCGGCTTGCTCGGCTGCCTCACGCGCTTCGCGCTCACGACGCTCCTTTTCAGCCTTTTCTTTGGCGGCTTGTTCAGCAGCAAGACGCTCGCGCTCGGCTTTTTGAGCCGCAGCATTGGCTTTTTCGGTGCTATCCTGAACAAAGGCGGCACGTTCGGCCTCCGCCAGAGCAATGCTGTCGGCAATGGCTTGTTGTTCGCGGAGGTGGGTCATGGCGGTGCGACCGCCCCAGAAGCCACCGGCTACCAACAGCAGTATCACCACCGTCCACAGCCACTTTTTGCCACCCCGCTTTTTCGGCGGCGCAGGCACAGGGGTAGGCTGCGGTGTGGGTTGCGGTGCGGGCTTGGGGGTGGGTTTAGGAGTTGGTTTCGGAGTCTCGTCCAAATGGGTCTCCTCATCGACCGCAATATCCAACACCGTCTCGGCGGCCACCTCCTTGCCGTCGAGCAGGGCGCAGAAGGCCTCGATCGACTGCGGACGATCCTTGCGGCGGGGCTGCATGGCTTGCACAATGGCCGTGCGCGTAGCGGCCGAAAGGGTCGCGGGGAGGGCCGGAAGCCCCTGCTCGTCCACCTCGCCGGCATCGGGCGGGGTCTGACCCGTCGTGAGCCGATAGAGCGTGGCACCCAACGAATAGATGTCCGTGGCGGGCGAGAAGGTCCCCACACCGCCCGGGCGATACTGCTCCATCGGGGCGTAGCCGTGCGAAATGCCCACCGGGGTGGTCGAGGTCTGATGACCCGCCTCGTCGTAGCGTTTCGAGAGACCAAAGTCGATCAGCACGGCCCGCTGCTCCTCGTCGAGCAGGATATTGCCCGGCTTGACGTCGAGGTGGTTCATCTTGCGGCTGTGCAGATAGCCCAATGCCTCGGCCACCTGGCGCACAAAGTCCACCGCCGCAGCCTCGGGCAGAGGACCCTGTTTAACCCGATCGGCCAGAGAGCCACCATCGTGGTACTCCATCACATAGTAGGCCGTACCGTTCGTCTCAAAGACGTCGTGGATGCGGACAATATGGGGGTGGTTCAGCTGGGCGATATGCTGCGCCTCCTTGATAAATTTGGCGCGGAAGCGTTCGACAATCTCGCGGCTGCCGCTCGTGCCGAGCGTGACGTGCGACGTGTCGGCATTGCGCTCGCAGAACTCCTTCATGAAGAACTCCTTGATGGCCACCTTGCGGTTCAGGGCCACCTGCGTAGCGAGGTACGTGATGCCGAAACCACCCTGACCGAGCACCGCGTCGATGCGATACTCGCCATGCTTGAGTTGGGTATTGGGTTTGAGTAGCATAGGGTTAAAAATTGATTTTCTGACAACAAAAGTAGTCAAACAAAGGCCGCCGAGCAACTTTTTTAGTCGATATTGTACGAAATACCCCGATTAAAGTAGGAAATGGGCGGTTTTGCAGGGATCTTGCGCGGTGAAAAAATTGAATCGCGCGTGTTACAAATCTGCATTTATTGTATTACCTTTGCCGTCACTATGCAATGGTTTGAAAATTTTCTGGCTACATACCACACCGAGGGGCTGGTGATCGCCCTCGTCGGAGTACTCTTTTTCCTCTTCCAAATAGGTGCCGTCACGCGTTTTAGCCGCGTGGCCGCCTACCGCATGGGACGTCGCAAGCCGATCCGCGAAGAGGGACAACCCGTCTCGCTCATCATCCCGATGTTTGGCGAGGATTACACCTTTATCGAGGATCGTCTGCCGCTGCTCTTTGAGCAGGACTACCCACTGCTGGAGGTGGTCATCGTCTATGTGGGGCAGGACAGCGACTTCCACGAAGAGCTGACCCGTCTGCGCATGCACTTCCCGCATCTGGTCGTCACGCGCGTACATCTTGATTCGCGCTTCCCCATATCGCGGAAAATAGCCCTCAACATCGGCATCAAGGCGGCACACAACGAGTGCATGATCTTCTCCTCGACCGACACCCTCCCCCGCTCGAAGCGGTGGATCTCGCTCATGGCCAAAGGCTTCACGAGAGGCGACGTGGTGCTCGGATACAGCGCACCGGAGCGTAAACCGGGCCTCGTGAACCGCATGGTCCGCACGGGCAACCTCTTCCGCAGCGCGGCCTGGTTGGCACGTGCCGCCTCGGGAAAGCCTTACCGCGGCTCGCTGCACAACTTCGGGTTCACGCGTTCGCTCTATTTCGACCCGAAGGTCAATGGATTCAACCACCTCAGCATGAACATCGGCGAGCACGACCTCTTCCTGCAACAGGTTGCCACAAAACAAAATACGAGCATCGTGCTCAGCCCCTCGGCCTCGGTCGATCGGAAGCTGTGGAGCACGCTGGGTTGGTGGATCTCGCAGCTGCGCTATTTCGGGGCTGCAAGCCGCTTTTACAGCGGGAAGGTGAAGTGGCACTTTGTGAGCGAGCAGTTCACCCGCGTCATCTTCTTCGCCACGGCTATGTATGCCCTGATCGCCATGCCGGTACCCTTCCGCTGGGGCGCCGCCGCACTGCTCGTGGTGCGCTACCTGCTGCTGCAATGGCAGCTCTACCGCCTCACACGCCGCCTCGGAGAGCGGGGCATCTTGGGCAGTTACCTGCTCTACGACCTCTTCAGCCCCCTGTGGAACCTGCTGTTGGGCTTGCTCCTGCTGCGCAAAGATGAACGCGTATGGAGATAGCCGACTACCTCGTAGCCGAGGATCGCACGTTGGTGCACCTGGCCCTCGAGGGTGACGATGTGGCCTTCGAGTACCTCTTCAACCGCTATGGCGAGGCGATCCGTCGCCTGCTAATCCAGCGCGTAGGCTCGGCCGACGATGCCGACGACCTGCTGCAAGAGACCTTCATCAAGGTCTACCTGCGCCTCGAGAGCTACAACCCGAGCTACACCTTCGGGCAGTGGCTCTACACGATCGCCCGCAACACGCTGATCGACCACGTGCGCCGTCGCCCCGACGAGACCCCGATCGACGAGCGTTTTGCCGCCCCCGCAGCCACAACACCGACCCCCGAGGAGAGTGTCATCCGCCTGCAGCAGCACTCGCAGATCGAGCATTGCCTGAGTGCCCTGCCCGAACGCTACGGCCGACTGATCCGCATGCGCTTCCTCGAAGAGTACTCCTACGAAGAGATCGCCGAGAAGCTCCAACTGCCCCTCGGAACGGTCAAAACACAGATTCACCGTGCCCGCGAGCGGATGTGCGAGCTGATTCGCCGCGGCGACAACATCTAAAGCTATGGAACTGATACTGAAATACTTCCCCGACCTGACAGAGGAGCAACGCGCCCGCTTTGCCGCCCTCTACGACCTCTATGCCGAGTGGAACGCCAAGATCAACGTTGTCTCGCGCAAGGACTTCGACCAGCTCTACCTGCGCCATGTGTTGCACTCGTTGGCCATCGGCAAGGTGTGTCAATTTGAGGCCGGAGCCGAGATCCTCGATGTGGGGTGTGGCGGTGGGTTTCCGTCGGTGCCGTTAGCCATCCTCTTTCCCGAGGCGCGATTCGTGGCGGCCGACTCGATCCGCAAGAAGATCACCGTCGTCGAGGGGGTTGTGAAAGGGCTCGGATTGCAAAACATCACCCCCTGCTGCACCCGCGTGGAGCAGCTGCCGCAACACTTCGACTATGTCGTCTCGCGTGCCGTGACGGCCATGCCCGAGTTTGTGGGGTGGATCTGGCACAAGATTCGTCGCGGACAGCGCGGCACACTCCCCAACGGCATCCTCTATCTGAAGGGGGGCGATTTGGCCGAAGAGCTGGCTCTGACCGGTCGCAGATGGGACCTGTTTGCGATTTCCGACCTCTTTGAAGAGGAGTTTTTCGAGACCAAGAAGGTGGTTTACTGCTCCAAATAGCGGCGGCCGGCGTCGCTGTCGGTGGCACCCTATTTGTGCTCATACCCAACCGTTACAACATCCATCTAAAAAAAATTGAGCCTATGAAACGGATACATTTACTGCTCTGCCTGCTCGTTTTGGCACCCACCGCATGGGGTCAGGTGCGCTTCAGTGAGGGCTCGACGGACAAGATTCGTCAATTAGCCGAACAACAACAAAAATTGGTGTTTATCGACCTGACGGCCGATTGGTGCGGTTACTGCCGATGGATGGATAGCGAAGTCTACGCACAACCCGAAGTCGGCAATTACATGAACGCCCATTTTGTCGCTGTGCGCTACGATGTTGATCAGCCCACGGGCGGGGAACTCCTCAAGCGTTATGGCAATGGTGGGATTCCGCTGCTGCTGATCTTCGATCGCCAAGGTGAATTGTTGGGGCGTATCGAGGGAGCCTCTCCGGCCAACGAGCTGTTGGCCAATCTGCGCAAAATCGTGCAAAAATACCAACGCCAATCGGTGGTCGATAAGCTGCGTAAGCGGGAATAGGGAGGTCGTCGGAGGGCTGTAAAGCCTATTGTTTGGCCTCGGTCGAGAGCAATCCGCAAGCGGCCTGAATATCCTCGCCGCGCGAGGCTCGAATCGTCGTTTGGATCCCTTTGGCTGTCAGCGTATCGCGGAAACGACGCATCGCAGCATCGTCGGGCGAGAAATAGGGCGACGAGGGGATCTTATGGAAACGGATCAGGTTGATGCGGCATTTGATGCCATCCAGCAGCCGGCACAACTCCTTGATGTGACGCGGCGAGTCGTTCAGCCCGCTCATGACGATATACTCAAACGAGACGCGCCGCTGGTGCGTGAAGTCATATTCGCGCAAGATCTCGGCCACCTCGGCAATCGGCCAGGCTCGCTCCACGGGCATAATCTCGGCGCGCTCCTCCCGAAAAGGATTGTGCAGACTGACCGCCAGATGGACCTGCGAGGACTCCAAGAATCGCCGCAGCTGGGGCACGACACCCGCCGTCGAGAGGGTGATGCGCGTCGGTGACCACCCCCAGCCCCAGGGAGCCGTGATAATCTCCAACGCCCGCAAGACCTCATCGGTATTGTCCAACGGTTCGCCCATCCCCATAAACACCAGATTGGTCAAACGATCCCGCTCGGGCAGCGAAACGATCTGATTCAGAATCTCGGCCGCCGAGAGGGAGTGTTGCAACCCTTGCCGCCCCGTAGCACAAAACTTGCACCCCATGCGACAGCCCGCCTGCGACGAGACACAGAGCGTAGCCCGATCGCCATCGGGAATATAGGCCGACTCGATCAATGCCCCCCGCAACGTGCTGTAAAGATACTTTTTGGTGCCATCCTGCGACTCCGAGACCCGCATCGGGGCCGAGAGGACCGGACGAAACCGCTCGGCCAGCAGTTCACGATGCTTGCGCGAGAGATCGCTCATGGCCATCGGGTCCTCCACGTGCCGGCCATAGAGCCAACGCGCCAACTGCCCCGCTGCAAAACGAGGCATCCCCAACTCGCTGCAAAGTTGTGCCAATTGGGTCGGATTTTTGCCATAAAGAGCGTCTCGTGCGTCGTCCATCGGATGATTTTTTAGCTTTCGGAGCACAAAATTAAGGTTTTTTTGCAGATTTTTACTGCTCGATGCATCATTTTTGATTTTTTCTCATTATATTTGTGGTGCATAGCGTGCGGCAATTGTTGTCGGACGTGCTTGAAGTGCGCAAATAACAATTAAAAAACTACAATAAAATGGAGATTAAAAAGAGTCCCAAAGCAGACCTCCAAAACAAACGAGGTCTTCTGCTGGAGATCGGTTTGGCAGTAGCGTTGCTGGTTGTCATCATCGCCTTTGCCTACACACCGAAAGAGCACCGCATCGAGCAGGTCGATCTGAACTACGCTATCGTAGAGGAGGAGATCACCGAGATTACCCGTCAGGAGCAGAAGCCGCCCGAGCCGCCGAAGAAGGTCGAGGTGAAGGTGATTGCTGACCTGTTGCAGGTGGTAACCAACGACACGAAGATCACCACCGAGGTGGACTTCTCGGAGTTCGATGAGGATACCGAGGTGCTGCAGCAGGTGGAGGTAGTCGAGGAGGTCGTAGTGGACGACGAGCCGTTCCTGATCGCCGAGACGATGCCCTCGTTCCAGGGTGGTGACTTGAATAAGTTCCGTAACTGGGTGCAGTCGAACGTGAAGTTCCCGCAGATTGCCCTCGAGAATGGTATCCAGGGTCGCGTAGTTCTCTCGTTCGTGATCGAGAAGGATGGTCGCCTGACCAACATCCAGGTGCTCCAGACGCCCGACCGTTCGCTTTCGGAGGAGGCCGTACGCGTACTGAATAAGTCGCCGAAGTGGTCGCCGGGTAAGCAGCGTAACCAGGTGGTACGTGTGAAGTACACGTTGCCGGTTGATTTCCGCGTACAGAACTAATTGGCCGGAAGGGTGCAATCTCGCGTGAGGGGGGGGGAAAGAAACGACCTCTTCGCATGCGCTCACGAAAGGAGGCATCCCGGTTGCATCATCGCGGCTTGCCGCACAACAAGATTTAGGAGGGGGTTCGGCCACATAGGCAAACCCCCTCGTTTATGATCAACACGAAGAGAAAAACATTGGAAAGAGCCGTTTTAGTAGCGGTTATCAGAGATAACCAAGAACCTCGCCAGGTCGAGGAGTTTCTGGCCGAGCTGGAGTTTCTGGCCGAGACGGCCAGCATCGAGACGGTGCGTCGCTTCACACAACGCCTGCCTCAACCCTCGTCGCGTATCTATGTCGGACCGGGTAAATTGCAAGAGATCGCCGACTACTGCAAAGAGCAGGAGATCGATGTGGTCATCTTCGACGATGAACTCAGCCCTTCACAAACACGCAACATCGAACAGGCTATGCCTTGTCGCGTGCTGGATCGTACGCGCCTGATCCTCGACATCTTCCTCGCACGCGCCCAAACAGCCTATGCCAAGACCCAGGTGCAACTGGCCAACTACGAGTATATGCTGCCTCGCCTGGCCGGTATGTGGACCCACCTCGAACGCCAACGAGGCGGCACGGGAACCCGTGGTGGTGCCGGTGAGCGTGAGATCGAGACCGACCGCCGTATCGTGCGCAACCGCATCTCGAAACTCAAGGAGGACCTGAAGAAGATCGACCGCCAGATGGCCGTGCAACGCTCCAACCGCGGACAGATGGTGCGCGTGGCCTTGGTCGGCTATACAAACGTAGGTAAATCGACCCTGATGAATCTGATCTCGAAGAGCGAGGTCTTTGCCGAGAATAAGCTCTTCGCTACGCTCGACACAACGGTGCGCAAGGTGGTCTTTGACAACCTCCCGTTCCTGATGTCCGACACGGTCGGTTTCATCCGTAAATTGCCGACCGAGCTGATCGAATCGTTCAAATCGACCCTCGATGAGGTACGCGAGGCCGACCTGCTGATCCACGTGGTCGATATCTCGCATCCGCAATTTGAGGAGCAGATAGCCGTTGTGAAACAGACACTGCAGGAGATTGGGGCTGGCGATAAGCCGGTCTATCTGGTCTTCAACAAGGTCGATGCCTATACCTATATAGAAAAGGATCCCGACGATCTGACCCCTGCCACACGCGAGAACCTCTCACTCGAGGAGCTCAAACAGAGCTGGATCGCCAAGGCCAATACGCCCTGCATCTTCCTCTCGGCCATCGAGCGGATCAACATCGAAAAGTTCCGCACCGACCTCTACGGCATGGTGCGTGAAATTCATGCAGGCCGCTACCCCTTCAACAATTTCCTCTATTGATCAACCTACAAACAACCTCAATACGATGACAACCCACCTGCTTTCGGAACAGAACACGATTCTGAACAAGTTCCTCTCGGAGATTCGAGACAAAGAGATCCAACAAGACTCGATGCGCTTTCGTCGCAATCTGGAGCGCATTGGCGAAGTGGCCGCCTACGAGATCTCGAAGACGCTCAACTACACGACGCGCCTCGTAGAGACCCCGCTGGGCGAAGCTACCGTCAATATGATCGACGACCGAGTGGTCGTAGCGACCATTCTGCGCGCCGGCCTGCCCTTCCATCAGGGCTTCTTGAACTACTTCGACGATGCCGAGAATGCCTTTGTTTCGGCCTACCGCAAGAACCACAAGGATGGCTCGTTCACGGTCAAGGTGGAGTATATCTCGTGCGGCTCGCTCGAGGGCAAGACGCTGCTGCTGGTCGATCCGATGTTGGCTACGGGCCAATCGCTCGTCCTGGCCTATGAGGCGATGTGCCAACATGGCGGTACGCCTGCCCAACTGCACGTAGCAGCCGTAATCGCCTCGGAACAGGGTGTGGACTACGCCCAGCGTCACCTGCCTCAATCGACCCACCTGTGGGCCGGTGCGATCGACGAGGAGCTGACCTCGAAATGTTATATCGTACCCGGCTTGGGCGATGCCGGTGATCTGGCCTTTGGTGCTAAACTCTAATGGCGATGAGGCGCAAGCTAACCCTGCTCGCCCTGATCTGGGGAGCGACCGTGCTGCTGATGGCCCTCCAGAAGCCGATCTTCCTGCTCTACTACGCCGAGCAGGCGGCTCAACACAGCTTCGGAGAGTGGATGCAGGTGATCTGGCACGGACTCAAACTCGACATGACCGTGGCCGGTTACATCACGGCCCTGCCCATCCTGCTAACCCTCTGCACGTGTTGGATTCCGCTCTCGGAGCGTGCCGGCAGAAGGTTGCTCAACGGCTATTTCGGAGTGGTTTCGGCCCTGGTGGCCCTCCTCTTTGCCGTCGATCTGGGCCTTTATGAGTTTTGGGGCTTCCGCCTCGATTCTACGATTCTGATCTACCTCTCCGATCCGAAGGAGGCGGCTGCCAGCGTCGATCTGTGGACCTGGGTGCGCCAAACGCTGTTGGCACTGCTCTACGGAGCACTGCTGATCGCGGTCTATCGCCGCATCGTGCGTCGCTACGATGCTACCCGCCCGCGTCCGCTCACAGCCCTGGCGTGGAGCCTTGTGCTGTTGCTGGTCGCCGGATTGGATTTTCTGGCGATTCGCGGAGGTGTGGGGGCCTCGGTGGCCAATGTCTCGAAGGTCTGCTTCTCCTCGAAGCTCTTCTTGAACCATGCTGCCACGAACCCCATCTTCTCCTTCCTCTCCACTCTCGGCAAACAAGAGAACTATGCCGACGAATACCCCTTCTACACGACCGAGGAGCTCGCTACGCGCTTTGAGGAGATTCGGGGGAATCAACCGGCAACGCAGCCGGCCGACACGCTGCTTCGTACGCCGCGACCAAACGTGCTCTTTATAGTGCTCGAAAGCATCGGCACGACCGTGCTCGAGGGCGAGGAAAACGGACAACCCGTCATGCCTCACCTGCAAGCATTACGCGACGAGGGCATCTACTTTAAGAACCTCTACGCCAACTCATTCCGTACGGATCGCGGACAGATTGCCCTCTTGAGCGGATTCCCGGCACAGACGCGTATCTCGCTCATGAAGCTGACGACCAAATGCCGCGAACTGCCCTCCATAGCCCGTTCGATGGGGCGTGAAGGCTACACCACGCAATTCATCTATGGCGGCGACCTGAACTTCACGAACCAAGCCTCCTACATGTATGCCACGGGGTGGCAGCAACTCTATTGGCAGAAGGATATGTCGCTCGATGCCCCCACCTCGAAATGGGGCTACGACGACCGCGTGGTAGCCGATGAGGTGGCCCGCGAGGTTCTGCGCCATGCCGACTCCGAGGAGCCCTTCTTGGTGGGTTGGCTCACCCTCTCGAGCCACGAGCCCTTCGAGGTACCCGACCAGCGGTTTGAAAACAAACAGGCCAACTCGGCCGCCTTCACCGACCAGGCCGTAGGCTCGCTCATCGCCCGCTTGAAAGAGTCACCCGCCTGGGAGAATCTGCTCGTCGTGCTGGTGCCCGACCACGGTATGCCCACCTACCACCGAGGCACGTGGAGCGAGACGGAGATCCACCGCATCCCGATGATCTGGTGTGGAGGCGCTATCCGCGGACCGCAGACAATCGAGGCCTACGGCTCGCAGATCGACATTGCCGCCACGCTGCTCGGGCAGCTGGGTATCGACCACAGCGACTTCGATTACAGCAAGGATCTGCTCGATCCCGCGCTCCCCAAATTTGGTTATTACACCTACAACGAGGGTTTTGTCGTGGTGGACGAGCGGGGTGAATCGGGTTGGGATGCCGGCTCGGATCGCACGACCGAGGGGGCTCTGCAGGAGCATATCGCGTGGGGACGCACGTTGTTGCAGCAGACCTACCTCGACATTGATCGACGCTAATGTCTCCCCGATTTTAGGTATTGCACAACTGCGACAAAGGTGTTACTTTTGTTGGACGAAATAAAACTATACGATGTATAAATCAGACTATTATGCCGGCCAAGAGCGGATGTGCGATCTGATCGATCGCAACTACCACCTGCTACAGGTCATCGCCCGATTCGGTATCTCGCCGGGCTTTGGTGACAAGACCGTAGCCGAGGTGTGCGCCGATTATCGGGTCGATGTGACCACCTTCCTGGCCGTCGTCCAACGCATCTTCGACCCCGGAGCCGAACTGAACATCGAACAAATCTCGGTACGCACGCTGACCGACTATCTGCGCAATGCCCACCGCTATTTCTTAGATTTCCGCCTGCCGGCCATCCGCCGCAAACTCATCGAAGCGGTCAATTGCACGCAACACGATGTGGCCTTTGCCATCATGCGCTATTACGACGAGTATGTGGCCGAGGTGATCAAACATCTGGACTATGAGGAGCAGACCGTCTTCCCCTATGTCGAGGCTTTGCTCTCCGGCAGCCGACAAAACGACTATTCGATTGCCGTATTCCGCAGCCAGCACGACCGCATCGAGGAGCAGTTGCGCGAGTTGAAAAATATCATCATCAAATACTACCCGTCAGGCACCTCGAACGAGCTGAATGATGTCTTGTATGACATCTACACCTGCGAGCAGGAGTTGCGATCGCACAACGATATCGAAAACGACCTTTTCGTGCCGGCTGTCGAGCGTTTGGCCAGCGAGCAACCTGCCGCGGAAAGCGAGCCGCAACAGGAGCTCTCGACGCGCGAAAAAGAGATCATCGTTTGCGTAGTAAAGGGGCTGACAAACAAAGAGATAGCCGAAGAGTTGTGTATCTCGGCTCACACGGTGATCACCCACCGTCGCAACATCGCCTCGAAGCTGCAGATTCACTCCACGGCCGGACTGACGATCTATGCCATTGTCAATAAATTGGTCGAACTTTCGGAGATTCAACAGACAATCAGCGGCAATTAACCGCTTACGCCTCGCCCATCTTCGGACCGGTGTTGTGGTTTGGCATCGGCGTGGGGATCTCGATCTTGCCGATCGTACTCTCGTAGTGGACGATATTATCCTGCAAGATGCGCAACAATCGCTTGGCATGCTCGGGTGTGAGCACCACGCGGCTCTTGATGCGCGCTTTGGGCATACCCGGCATCACGTTGGCAAAATCGACAATAAATTCAGAGGTCGAATGGGTAATCAAGACCAAATTTGAATAGACACCCTCGGCGACCTGTGCGTCAAGCTCAATCTCAACGCCATATTGTTGCATCTCTCCCATAGCTTGTACGGATTTTCTACGGCAAAAATAGCGGATTCTTAAACCCGTTATGCAAGTTTAAGTCCAAAGTTTTCGATATTTTATCAACATCTTGGCATTTCGGTATACTGTATCACGCCTTTTTTTCGTATCTTTGCATGTTGAATACCCTAACCAAAACGTATGGATCTGCCTGTTTCGCTTCTTGATGTTCTCTATCGAGGTTTTATGGTCGGCATAGCCGCCTCGATTACGGTCGGCCCGGTGGCCGTACTGTGCATTCAGCGCACCCTCTCGAAGAGTCGTCGCTCGGGCATCGTTTCCGGCATCGGTGTTGCATGTGCCGACACCTTCATGGCCATTGCAGCTCTGTTCTTCTACTCGATGCTCGAACACTACATCCACCAATACGACACGCTGCTGCGCGTCTCGGGCGGTATCTTCGTGGTGATGGTCGGCGTCTATGTCTTCACGCAGAACCCCGTGCCGCAGATCCGTCGCAACCGCTCGGGCAAGAGCTCGCTTTGGCAGGATTTCGCCTCGATATTTGGCCTGACGATTGCCAACTTCATCATGGTCATCCCCTACATCCTGGCCTTCTTTGCCGTCTTTGAGATCTCGTCGAACGACATCTCGGGCAATGGATTTGAGGGTTTCTTACGCGCCATGCTGACACTGGGCGGCTTCTTTGGTGGAGCCGTGGCCTGGTGGACCTTCGTAGCCTGCGTGATCAATCTGTTCCGTCGCCGTTTCCGCCCCCGCCACATGTTGACGATCAACCGCGTGGCCGGCCTGATTATTGGTCTGTTGGGCATCTATACCATCTTATCCACCTTTTTTGATATTTTCCCCGATGTCGGACATTAAACCCCATAAAAAGATTGTCATTGCCATCGACGGCTTCTCGTCGTGCGGCAAAAGCACCTTCGCCAAAGCTATTGCAGCGCGATTAGGCTATATTTTCATTGATACCGGTGCGATGTATCGTGCCGTGACGCTCTATGCGCTGGAGCACGGCGCCATCCGTTCGGGCATCGTCCACGAGGAGGAGGTGGTCGCCCTGCTCAACCAGATCTCGATCACCTTCCGCTTCAACCCCGAGCGGGGAGCCAGCGACATCTACGTCAATGGCGACCGCGTAGAGGGTAAGATTCGCACGATCGAGGTGAGCAACTGCGTGAGTGCCGTCAGTGCCATTGCCGAGGTGCGCACGATGTTGGTGCGCATGCAGCAGGAGATGGGCCGTCGCCGCGGCGTGGTGATGGATGGCCGCGATATCGGGACGGTGGTCTTCCCCGACGCCGAGCTAAAGATCTTCATGACGGCCGATCCGCACGTGCGTGCACAGCGTCGTTACGACGAATTGACAGCCAAAGGTGATCGCGTATCGCTCGAAGAGATCGAGCAGAATGTGCGCGACCGCGACTACCAGGATATGCACCGTGCCATCTCCCCGTTGCGTCAGGCCGACGACGCCATTGTCCTCGACAACAGCACCATGACGGTCGAGGAGCAGATGGAGTGGGTCATGGAGCGCATTGCAGCCCTCTAAACCGCTTTCCGAACAATGCAGATCGAGATCGACGACAAATCGGGATTCTGTTTTGGCGTAGTTCGCGCCATATCGGAGGCCGAGAAGGCCCTCGATCGAGGAGGTACGGTCTATTCGCTGGGCGATATTGTCCACAACCGCATGGAGGTGCAACGCCTCGAAGCGCGGGGGCTGAAGACCATTGCACACGATCAGATGGCCTCTCTCGGAGGCTCCCGCCTCTTTATCCGAGCCCACGGCGAGCCCCCCAAGACCTATCGTACGGCCAAGGAGCTCGGCATCGAGATCATTGATGCCACCTGCCCGGTGGTTGCCAAACTTCAGGAGCGGGTGGTGCGCGCACACGAAGCGATGCAGCCCATCGGCGGTCAGGTGGTGATCCTCGGAAAACGCGGCCACGCCGAGGTGGTCGGTCTGACCGGCCAGGTCGAGGCGCAGACGATCGTCATCGAGGGGGAGCAGGATCTCGATCAGATCGATTTCTCGCGGCCGATCTACCTCCTTTCGCAAACCACACAGAGCATCACCCTCTTCAACCGATTGGGCGAAATGATTCGTCAGCGGGCCCAAGACCCTGAGCGGGTGACACTCTTCGATACGATCTGCCGTCAAGTCTCGGGGCGCGAGCAGCATCTGGCAGCCTTTGCCGCTCGATTCGATGTCGTCCTCTTTGTCTGCGGCCGGAAGTCCTCAAACGGCAAGGTGCTCTATGAGGTATGTCGCGCAGCCAACGCCCGCACCTACAACATCGAGGAGGCCTCGGAGCTGCAAGCCGCATGGTTCGACGGCGCAGCGACGGTGGGTATTTGCGGGGCTACCTCCACCCCCAAATGGCTCATGGAGGAGGTTGCGGCCGAAACGGCTCGACTCGATGCCCACAAAACAACGTTATAAACAGTCATAAACATAACACACGATCACCATGAAATACCTGATTCGATCTGTAAAATATTTTTGCGCCATGTGCGTTTTATGTGTGGTGCTGATGTTGGCCATGTTGCTGACGGGAACCTCACAGCTGACAGCCGAGCAGACCATCTACCTGATGTTTCACTCGGATCGGTTCCTGCTGTTGGGCCTTGCCGTAGTGATCCTCTCGGCCACCTATCCGCGCTTCGGTTTTATCAAGCGTGAGGTCGAGGGGGATGTGGCTGGTCATCGCCAGCAGATCGACACGGCATTCCAGGCTGCCGGCTTCCGATTCGTTCGGGAGGAGCAGGGCAAGCTGATCTATCGGGGAGAGGGTCTGATGCGTCGCCTCACCCTCCTCTTCGAGGATGAGATCTGCGTCTCGCAACAGGGTAAAATGATCCAAATCGAGGGTATCCGCCGCGGTGTGGCACGGGTCGTGTACCGCCTCGATTCATACATTCAAATGGTCCGTAGAGATGAAGCATAAAAGATTGAACAGGTGGGGCCGCATGGGGATGATCGCCCTGCTGCTGCTTGTTACCTTCACCTTTGCCCGCCGCGATGACTTCGGGTTGGGGCGTAACATGGAGATCGCCGTCAATGTGATGCGCGAGCTGACGATCAACTATGTCGATACGGTCGATACGGATCGGCTCATGCAGGGAGCTGCCGACGGCATGGTACGCTCGCTCGACCCCTACACCGAGTTTATCCCCGAATCGGAGGTCTCGAGTTTCGAGGCGATGACTACGGGTAAATATGGCGGTGTGGGTGCTTTGATTCGCCAAAAGGGCGATTATGTCATGGTGGCACAGCCCTATGAGGGAAGCCCCTCGGATCGTGCCGGACTGAAGATTGGCGACCGTTTTCTCTCGATTGCGGGCGAAGATGCCAAAGGCTTCACCGTCGAGCAGGTCTCCTCGCGTCTGAAGGGCGATCCGGGCACAAAGGTAGCCATCGAGGTGGAGCATCTCGACGGCTCGCGTCTGGCCTGCGAGATCGAGCGTGAGCGCATCTCGATTCCGGGTGTTCCCTATGCCGGATGGGCAGCCGAAGGGATCGGCTACATCCGCCACAGCGACTTCAACGAAGGGTGTTACCAGGAGCTGCGCAACGCCATCGAGGGGCTGCGCAAGGAGGGCGAGTTGAAGGGGCTGATCCTCGACTATCGCTCGAACGGTGGCGGTTTCTTGCAGGAGGCGGTCAAAATCGTCGGGCTGTTCGTGCCGCGCAACACCGAGGTGGTGGTGACCAAAGGGCGCAAAGAGGAGCAACACTTCCGCACGACCCACGAACCGGCCTTCCCGAACCTTCCGCTCGTCGTACTCGTCAATAGCCATTCGGCTTCAGCCTCGGAGATCGTTGCCGGATCGTTGCAAGATCTGGACCGCGCCGTGCTGATCGGCCAACGCACCTTTGGCAAGGGGTTGGTGCAGAGCACCATGCCGGTGGGCTACAACGCCGTGCTCAAACTCACAACGGCCAAATACTACATCCCCTCGGGACGTTGCATCCAAGCCATTGACTACTCGCACTCACAACAGGGCGAGGTCAAGTCAATCCCCGATTCACTGATCCACGAGTTTCAGACGGCTGCCGGACGTAAGGTCTATGACGGCGGCGGCATCATGCCCGACCTACGCACCCAGCCGCAATACATCAGCCGCTTCGCCGCTACGCTCTATGCGTTGGGCTTTATCGAGGATTTTGGTGACGAGTATATTCGCCGCAAGGGTTATCAGACGATCGACCCGCGCACGTTCCGCATCACGGAGCAGGATTTCGCCGACTTTGTCGCCTTCATGAAGGATAAAGAGGTACCCTATGAATCGGAGACCCGCAGCGCGCTGAAGCTGATCAAAGAGGCGGCACAAAACGACCGTTTCAAGGAGATCGAGGAGCAAATCAAGAGTTTGGAGGCCGAGCTCAAGGATGATACCGAGACGAATCTCTACACCTATCGCAAGCAGATCGAGGAGTCGATTGCGAGCAATCTGGTGTTGCGTCATGCCTACCAACGCGGCGTGATCGCCAACTCGATAGACGGAGATCAGGAGATCGCCCACGCGGTCAGCCTGCTCAACGATCAGCCCGAATACGAGCGCATCCTCAAGGAGCAGGATACGGCTCGCAAATAACGCTGCACAATTGTCGCCATGGCCATGAAAATCCACAGAATGCTCTCGTTCCGCAACCGCGTTGTGATCATCGTGATCGGTGTCTTGTTGGGTGGCTTGTCGCTGCTCTACACGAACGATCTGGCGCATCGTCTGAAGGAGAAGGAGCAGCACGACGTGACCCTCTGGGCCCATGCCATGGAGCGACTCAACCGCGATGTCTTGAGCGGCACGATCCAGGTGCAGGATCCGCTGGTCGATGACCTGATTTCGAGCAACAACAACATCCCATTCATCATCACGAACGAGAATCTGGAGGTGATCAGTTCGCACCTCGTGCCCGACGAGATCATCAACCACCCCGATCGCCTGCGCGAACAGATTGACCAATTCAGCGACGAGAATATCCCGCGTCAGGTCCGTTTTTGGTGGACCGATCAACACTACCACATCATCTTCTATGGCCGCTCGGCACTGCTCAAATCGCTCTACTACTACCCCTACATCCAGATCACGGTGATCGTGGTCTTCATCCTGTTGGCCTTCATCGCCTTCCGCTCTACGAAGCAGGATGAACAAAACCGCGTCTGGATCGGTCTGGCCAAAGAGACCGCTCACCAGCTGGGAACGCCCACCTCGTCGTTGCTGGGCTGGATCGAGTATCTGCGCACCCAGCCCATCGAACAGAGTGCCGTCGAGGAGATGAACAAAGACCTGACCCACCTGATGAAGATCGTCGATCGTTTCTCGAAGATCGGCTCCGAAACCCCGCTCACACCGGCCAACATCAACGAGGTGGTCGGCGGCTCGGTGATGTATTTCCGCAAACGCATTCCGCGCAACGTCACGCTCGACTATAACGGACTGGCCATGGCCCCCGTGCAGGCCAACATCAACGTGGCTCTCTTCGAGTGGGTGGTCGAGAATCTGATGAAGAACGCCCTCGATGCGCTGCAAGGCCACGGAGCTATTACGGTGACGATTGCCGCCAACGACAAACACATCTATATCGACGTCAAAGATACGGGCAAAGGGATCGCCAAAGGCAACTGGAAGCGGATCTTCGAGCCTGGATTCACGACCAAGACCCGCGGATGGGGGTTGGGGCTCTCGCTCTCGCGTCGCATCATCGAGGAGTATCACCAGGGGCGCATTGCGGTGCTCGAATCGGAAATCGGTAAAGGCACCACCTTCCGCATCACCCTCAAACGCAGCCACGAAGCATGATCGAGCAGACGCCCCATACAACCGACACGCTGACGATGGCCCAGACGCCGATCGTCGAGGCCGATATGCCCTCCTGGTTTCTCTGGCCGCACTACACGAACCTCGAGGAGTTGCAGTCGAAGGCTCTCTTCCGCGATGTCACCCCGACCGAGGTCTTTGGCACGGAGGCCCAGCAGGCCTCGCTGCCTATCTTGGAGCGTACGTTGCCCAATCCGGTGGCTACGAGCGGATATGGGCTGTTGCTGCTCATGCTGCTGCTGCTCTACGTCACGCTCTTGTATCGCCATACGGGCGATGTGATCCGTCTAACGAGCCGCTTCCGCCTGGATCGTGCGGCTGACGAACGCCTGCAAGAGGATTCGGGAAGCAGCTTTTCGCGCTTCCTGACCTTCGGCACACTCTTGGCCTACGGCCTGCTCGGGCTGGTCTTGGTCCGCATCGTCGTCCCCTATCTGCCGGCGGAGTGGGTGCTCTCGGCCGGGGAGAGCGGAGCCCTGATCGGCAGCCTGATCGTGACCGGTACACTCTTGGCCACCACGCTGCTCCGATTGGCTGCGATGGCAATCATCAGCACGCTGACCTTCTCGAAACACCTCATGGGGCAACTCTGGTTGCTGAAACGCTCCATGCTGACGCTGATCATGATCCTCTGTACGCCACCGATGGCCATGTGGCTCTTGATGCCCCCGGGTGAGGGTCGTTTTTGGTTATGGGTGATTTTCATCGAGTTGATTGTTTCGCTTATTTTATACCTCCACGAGTCCAGAACACTCTTTCTTGCAAAAAAAATTTCAATTTTGCATTGGTTTTTGTACCTTTGCGCCGTCGAAATATTTCCAATCAGCCTTCTCTGCCTGTTGGCACTGCGTCAGTAAGGGATGGCTGGTGGGGTGTTGTCGCCTAAAAATGAGTCAGGCGCAATTTGGTTTCGGCACGTAAACCCAAGTAGTAACTAAAACCGAGCAAGTGAATAAGATTCTGGTATCGCAACCACAACCGGCCATTCTCGAAAAATCTCCCTTCTACGAATTAGTACAGAAACACCACATTGAGGTGGTTTACAAGCCCTTCATTCGTGTTGTCGGTGTAACCCTGAAAGAGTTCCGCGCCCAGCGCATTGAGATTCTCGACCATACGGCCGTCATCTTCACCTCGCGTTCGACCGTTGATAGCTTCTTCCACATCTGTGAGGAGGCCCGCATCACCGTCCCCGAGTCGATGAAGTATATCTGCCAAACCGAAGCAGTCGCCCTCTACCTCCAGAAATATATCATCTATCGCAAGCGCAAGATCTCGTTTGCCGACGGATCGTTCAACTCGCTCGTCGAGCAGATCGTCAAGCACAAGGAGGAGCGTTTCCTGCTGGCCCTCTCCGAGCCGCACAAACCCGAGTTGCCCGAGACGCTCAAGACGCTCAAATTGGCAGTCGATCCGGTGATCTTTTCGCGTACGGTGTCGGCCGATCTGTCCAACATCAACCTGGCAGACTACTCGCTCGTAGCCCTCTACTCGCCTTCGGACATCAAAGCGCTGGTCGAGCAGTTCGGCACCGAGCAGCTCCCGCCGATTGCCGTCTTCGGTGCCGGCACGCTGCGTGCAGCCGTGGAGGCTGGTCTTACGGTGCTGGCCAATGCGCCGACGCCGACCGTCCCCTCGATGGCCAAGGCGATCGATATCTACCTGCAGAAGGTGGCTAAAGGTGAGCCGATCGAGCCGGTACAACCCGCCACCGACAACAGCAACGAGGAGTTTATCCGCACCCAGCAGCACAAGCTGGCCAAGAAGACCCGCACGCGTCGTACAACGACCACGACGACCAAATAAATAAGAACCAACACCCCCAATCTTGGGCACTGCCATGGCAGACTACTCACTCAAGCGCGAGGAGCGACTGCGTTCGCTCGGTGCCATCCGTCGGCTCTTTGCCGAGGGGGAGAGTGGTTTTGTCTTTCCGCTACGCTATATGTGGTATGCCGAGGCCGACACGGCACCCTCGGTCGAGGTGCTCTTCTCGGTCCCGAAGCGTTACCACAAGCGAGCCAACCGTCGCAACCTGGTGCGTCGTCGCACGAAAGAGGCCTACCGTCTGCAAAAACAGACACTCTCGCTCCATCTGAAGGAGCACAATCTCGATCTGGCCCTGATCTATTCGACCTCCGAAGTGGTACCCTATAAAAAGATAGCCCATGCCGTCCGACGGATTCTGGAGCAGATTGCTGCGCGGTTGTAAATGGCTCCTTTCGTTACCGCTGATCCTGTTGGTGCAGTTCTATCGCTACTGCATCTCCCCCTTTACGCCGCCGACCTGTCGGTTTACCCCCACCTGTTCACAATATGCCATCGAGGCCCTGCGCAAACACGGCCCTCTGAAGGGCTTGTGGCTCACGTTGCGTCGCTTGGCGCGTTGCCACCCCTGGGGTGGTAGCGGATACGATCCGGTCCCTTGATATGGACAACGACAAAACCACCTATAAACTCTCGCCTGCCCGACTCCGGCAACGGTTGCAGGGGCTGCCCATGCTGCGGGTGCTACTCCCCTTTGCATGTGGCATCGTGCTGGCCATGCACTATACGCTGCCGATCGGCTATCTAACGGCCTTGCTCCTCTTTTGCGGCGTGGCTACACTGATTACACGCAGGGCGATCTATACCTTCTGTCTGCTGGTGGTGGCCGGTGTGCTGAACATTGCCCTGCGGGAAGAGCCGGCAGAGCTGCCCATCGGACAACGGGCCTCGTTTCGGATTCGGGTGGAGACGCCGGTCGCCCTGCGGAAAGGTTTTGGCGATGGCGAAGGGACTCTTACCGCTTGGCGCGACCCACAATCGGGCGTGTGGCACACTGCGCAAGGCTGCCTCCTGCTGCGTGCGGACAGCCTGACCCAGCTCGCTCCGGGCGAGGAGATCTGCTTCGAGGGGCGCATCTACCCTTTGCGCGGAGGATCGCCCTCCTATCGTCGGCTAATGCACTCCCGTGGATTTATCGGACGTTGTTACCTGAACGAGCGTCATATTCTATCGCGCGAAACAACCGACCACCTCTCGCTCCATCAACGTGCCGCCGCCGCCCTTGCACAACTCCCCGAAAGCCACCAAGCCGGGTTGGCCGTCGTACGCGCCATGACCGTGGGCGATCGAAGCGACCTTTCACGCACGTTACGCGACACCTACTCCCGCAGCGGCATGTCCCATCTGTTGGCCATTTCGGGGCTGCATACCGGCATCGTCTTCTTGCTCCTCAACCTGCTCCTCTATTGGATGCCCATGCTGCGCTATGGGCTCCACCTGCGCAACCTCTTGACCATCGTTGCGCTGTGGCTCTTTGTGGCCGGAGCCGGCTTCCCACCCAGCGCCGTGCGTGCTGCGGTGATGTGTACCCTCCTGCAATGGAGCTTCAACAGCATCTCCACCCACCAAACACTCAACACTTGGGCTGCAGCGGCTGTGGGTATGCTGATCTGGGAGCCGCGTTGGATCGCCGATATCGGCTTTCAACTCTCATTTTTGGCCGTAGCGGCCATCTTGGCTTGGGGCATCCCCCTCGGACGCGAGATTCGCCTGGGCAATCGGTTCGTCAATTACCTCTCCCAAGGGTATGCAATCGCCCTGACAGCCTCGATTGCCACCGCCCCGCTCATCGCCCACACCTTCGGCATTATCTCCCCAGTGGGCATTCTGATCAGCCCCTTTGTCGTGCTGCTTGGTATGGGAATTGTGGCGATCGGTCTCTTGTTGCTGCTCATTCCGCCCTTACGCGGGTGTTTGGCTCCGCTCGGCAACACGATAGGCGAATGGCTCAACCAAATTGCCGCAGAAGCCACCTCGCTCGAAGGGGGTCATCTTGAGGTGAGCCTCTCGACAACGGGGATGGTGATAATTTATCTGCTAATGGGGCTACTTACCCTCGTCGGGTGGGCCGTAGTTCGCAAAAAAGGGCTATCTTTGTCGCATGATTAGCCGTGAGGAGATAACCATCTTATGCCGTCCGGAGGTACAACAAGCCATTCGGGCCAACCTCGACCGCGATCCCTTGCAGGTCGCGCTCGATCGGCAGGTGCCCGAGGCGCGTTTGGTCGCCACGCAAATCAAATACCTGCAACGCGCCCGACGCAAGCTGCCCGGCTACGCCCAAGCCTGCTGCATCCTGCCGCCCCGCGCCTTCGAGCAGGCCTCGAGCGAACAGACCGCCGCCTACAAACCCATCGAAGGGGATCGGGTGCTCGATCTGACCTGCGGTTTAGGCGTCGATGCCGTGGCCTTGAGCCGACGGTTTCGGAGGGTTGTCACCCTTGAACGCAACGAGGCGTTGGTCGAGGTGGCCCGCATCAATCTCCAACGGCTCGGAATCACCAATGTCGAGGTCGTGCACACCTCGGCCGAGGAGTATGTAACCCACTGCCGTGACCACTTCGATTGGATCTATGCCGACCCCGACCGTCGCTCGACCGAGGGGCGCAAATTGGTGCGGTTAGAGGATTGTTCGCCCGACATCGTCGCCCTCTATCCCCGACTGCGGGAGTTGGCCGATGCGCTGGCCATCAAGAACTCACCGCTGTTCGATGTCGAGGAGGCGTTACGCTACTTCCCGCGGAGCCGTGTGGAGGTGCTCTCGCTCGATGATGAGTGTAAAGAGGTGCTGATCTACGACGATGGGGGAGGCCCTTTGATCACCGCCACAGCACTCGGACAAGGCTCCTATGATGGGCAACAAACCCCGTCGATCGCCCAGCCACCGGTCTTCGATCCGCACGCCTACCAATGGTTGATCATCCCCGATGTGGCGCTGCAAAAGTGTCGTCTCGTACGCGAGCATCTGGCCGGAAAGGCCGACTGCTGGAGCGAAAATGGCTATGGATTTGCAGCTGTTCGCCCCGAAGGCGTGTTGGGACGCATCGAGGCCATCGAGGCGATCGAGCGTTTCAACCCCAAACTGCTCAAACGGACCCTCAATGGGCATCGGGTCGAGCTGCTCAAGCGCGACTTCCCGATCAGCATCGAGGAGCTGCGCCAACGCCTCGCGGTCAAGCCGGGTGGGGAAATGCGCCTTGCCTTCACGAAAATCGGGGAGGAGTATTGGACAATCCGCCTAAAATAAGTAGCTTTGCATATTCGCCAAACGATGAGCCTATGAAAATCAACGAGCTGTACACCTTTTTCACCGATACGATCTTCCGTCGGAAGGATACCGAGTGGCGCAATCCGGCTACCCGACTGCTGGTGCGGTTCTACAAACTGATCTATTTCATGGTGCGCGGGCTGATGAGCCACGGCACGTTGGTGCGCAGTGCCGCCCTGACCTACTACACGGTCATGTCCATCGTGCCGGTCGTAGCCGTCATCTTTGCCGTTGTCAAGGGTTTCGGCTTCTCGGATCGCTTGCAAACCTCGCTCTACGAACTCTTCCCCCAACAGGCCGAGGTGCTCGATTACCTCTTCTCGTTCGTCGATAATGCGTTGGCTCGTACGCAGGGAGGCTTAGTGGCCACCGTGGCCTTGGTGATGCTCTTTTGGAGTATCATTCAGGTATTCAGCTCGATCGAAAGTGCCTTCAACAACATCTGGGAGGTCAAATCGACCCGCAGCATCGCCCGCCAATGGGGCGATTATCTGGCCGTGATCCTCATTGTCCCGATCTTGTGGGTCGTGGCCAATTCAGTCGGTCGCTACACCAAAGAGCTGCTCGGTGAGAATACCTGGTACTTCCTGATGCTCTCGAAATTCATGTCGATGATCTTCATTTGGATCATGTTCACGTTCCTCTATCTGATCATCCCCAATGCCAAGGTGAAGCTGCGCAGTGCCCTGACAGCCGGTATTGCCGCCGGTACGATCTTCCTACTCTTCCAATGGGGATATGTCTATGCCCAAAAGGCAATGACCTCCTACAACGCCATCTACGGCTCGTTTGCCGCCCTGCCGCTATTCCTGATTTGGATTCAGATCTCATGGGAGATCCTGCTCATCGGTGGAGAGCTCTCCTTCACCTACCAAAACATCGCCCGCTTTGGCGAGGAGCAGGAGTGGCGACACATCAGCTACGACCAACGACGCCAGGTGATGCTGGCCACGATGCTGCTCATCGTGCGCAATTTCCGCGATCGGGGCGGGGCTATTCCGGTCGATGAACTGCGCGAAAAACTCAACCTGCCCACCCGTGTTGTAAACGACGTACTCTTCCAGCTCACCTGTGCCGGACAACTCATCGAGGTGCACAAGAGCGACGACGAGCGCGAAACATCCTACGCCCCGGCCTACGACATCACGCAGATGACCGTCTACGGGCTGCTGCAAGCCGTAGAGCAACACGGTGACAAACGACTCGAATTTACCCCCTCGTCCGATATTGAACATGTCGAAGAGGTGCTCAACCGCCTCACCGGTGAGGCTCTTCACTCGAAAGAAAACCGACGACTCATTGATCTGATATGATGCTCAAACGTGTTGTTGTGATCGGCAGTGGCAACGTCGCCGAATCGTTGGCCGGAGCCATTGCTGCCGTACCCGAATTGGAATTGGTGCAACTCTACGCCCGCAACGAGGAGCGCGGTCGCACGGTGGCCGCCATGGCCCATACTACGTGGTCTAACCGCCCCGAAGCGTTGGCCGAGGCCGATATCTACCTCTTTGCTGTCAGCGATCGCGCCGTCCAGCCGTTGGCCGAGACTTTGCCCATCCCGCTCGATGCCGTGGTAGCACACACGGCCGGAGCGGTCTCGATCGAGGCCCTGCGCCGCTTCCCGCGTCGTGCCATCCTCTACCCCTTCCAGGGTTTCTCGGCCGGCCGCAAGGTCGATTTTCGAGCCGTTCCCCTCTTTTTAGAGACGGCCGATGCGGGGTTGATGCCGACGCTGGAGGCCTTTGCCGCCTGCTTGTCGGAGCACATCTATCACGCTGATTCGGAGCGTCGCGCACACATCCATCTGGCCGGAGTCTTTTGCAACAACTTCTCCAATGCCATGTACGGCATGGCCGAGGAGATTCTGCAGCAGGTCGATCTGCCTTTCGAGGTGCTCAAACCGCTGATCCGCGAGACGGCCGAAAAGGCCCTTGCTGCCCCCTCGCCCCGCACCGTACAGACCGGTCCGGCACGACGAGGCGATCTGGCCACGCAGCAGAAACATCTCCAGCTGATCCGAGACGATCGGCAACGCACTATCTACGAACTAATTAGTCAAACAATATGGGAAACTTCAAAGAAGATATAGCACAGATCGAAGCGATGGTCTTCGATGTGGATGGCGTCATGACCGATGGACGCATCATCCCCACAGCCGAAGGGGATTTTATCCGTTGCTACAACTGCAAAGATGGCTACGCGCTGGCCTATGCCATTCGCCACGGCTATCGAATCTGCATCATCACCGGGGGTTATGGTGCGATTCTCGAACGGCGTCTGAAGATGCTCGGCGTAAAGGATTATTACATCGACTGCATGGATAAGATCAGCACGCTGCGCGCCTATATGGCCAAATATGACCTCAAGCCCGAGCAGGTGCTCTACATGGGCGACGACATTCCCGATCTGGAGTGCATGCGCGAGGTGGGTATGCCGGTCTGTCCGGCAAACTCGGCCTCCGAGGTGATCGAGGTCTCGCGCTATGTCTCGGAATTTGACGGCGGACAGGGTGCCGTGCGCGACATTGTCGAGCAGGTTCTGCGCGCCCGAGGCGACTGGGCCAAAAATTCGGAGGGCGTAACCCCCTCGTCGCTCGTCGCTTCGCGGTAGTGCGTCCGGTGCGATCCAACAGAAGCGGCTGTCTAACGAAATGTTAGACAGCCGCTTTTTTATTTTTACAATGGGACTACAAAATAATAATACCCCGTACTAAACCTCCCGTGATCCACACGAATACCATTATTATAATAATTATGAGCTCGTGCCTCCTCGCTACCCATTGAGCCATTCGGTCTTATAAAGTTTATTTTATATATGGCATAAAAATCCCCCGGATCATCAGGGTTGTTGTTTTGAATCCTGTGGTCACAATCTACTAGTATAGAGCCAGGCACTTGACCTTTTTTGGCCAATGCTTTCATTGCATATTGTACACGCTGAACATCCTTTTCCCAGTAATATCCTGAACTATTCCCATAAAGAAGATGCCCAATTTGTTCAGTGGTATAAATTGGGCCTCTAATTTCAACTACATTCAACAGTCCGGGATACTTCAACTCCCCAATCAAGGAATTGGACACTTCTGATGCAAGATTCATTAGACTCTCCATTGAATCCACCTTACCACTACATTCAATTGACGCTACAATCTGTGCACTTTCAACATTAATCATACGTGCCGAGATAAAAATAGACTCGAATATAACCGTAGCATCTACAGCAATAACATAATGAACACCAAACTGTTCTCCTAATTTTGCTATCTGACTATCGCTCACCACACCTGATGTTTGATAATCTTGCTCTCGTGCAAGAGTTGATAAAAAATCTGCGGTACGTTCCACAGCGACATACCCTGTACTTGAAATATTGGAGACAATTTTAGAACCAAACACCTTTTTATATCCTTGATTGATATCTCCTGTTATATAAATAGCTACCTTACCTGGTGACTCTTGAGCTTTAACACCAAACGGAATCACGAACAAGAGCAGAAATAATATAATATTTTTCATAATAGCCTGTCTTATTTAGATTGAACAAAAAGTCGATATGAAAGATTATTTGTTAATCCTATCAAATCTGCTGTAGAATCAATTATACGCTCTCCATCTACAGACTTAATTATCACTCCTGTTTCTACATCCACCAATCTAGCAGACATCAGACAATAATCATCAGGCGTTTTATTCGCATCAAAAACCGCCACATAACGAGCACCATATTTAGCTCCAATCTCAGCAACCTGTTCATCACTCACCTCACCAGAGAGTTGAAAGTCCTGCTCCTTCATAATTGCATTCAAGAAAGAGTCTGTTCGTTCAAGCGCAACATACCGGTCACTACGCACAAGACACGATAAGGCTTTAGAGCTAATAAGCTTACGTTCTACATTACCCATCTTACCGGTTACATAAACAGCAACCTTCGCCTTACCTCTCACTTGAGCATTAACCACCGGCATAGCACATACAGCCAGCAATAAGAATAAAAGAATCTTTTTCATTGTACTTAAATTTAAAAGGTTGTAATCAGTTTTCTAAATTCAAATACCATCAGCCCCATATGGTCAGTGCTTAATTAATATACAAAAAGAAAAGTGTGGAGCCGAATCGTTTATCTGATCGGAGGTTCTGGAATACCTTGCAACAAATAAACAATACCCCACACTCGTATTGGAGTATGAGGCAAGAAAACCACATAACACGTACCAATACCGAGTGACGAGTGTGATTGCTATCCTTGTTGCTTTGAAATTTTCCAGATTTCCGATCAAGGATAAAAGCGATTACACTTTCATCAAATATGTAATGTTATGGAATAAATCCCACAACATTACAAAGATAGGTAAAGTTTTGCAAATAACAATACCCTTTTTAAGTTCTTATTCGGATAGAATACAAAAAAATCATCCCTTGCAAGTTGTGCAAGAGATGATTGAAGAGAAATCTACTATTATAGAAACGATCCTACATTAAACAATAAAGGGCAAAGCAAATACTACTCCTCTAAAAAGTTCAAATCAATCGGGCGGCGGAAGACCTCGCGCAGCGAAATGGTCGTCTCGGTCGTGGCCACACCCTGCAGGCTCAACACCCGGTCATAGACCGTATGCATCAGGTGTTCGTTGTCCAAGCAGTAGAGCTTGACCTGGATCGACCCCTTACCCGAGATAAAGTGTGCCTCGACGATCTCGGGGATCAGCTTCAGCTCCTCGACCGTCTTCTCCATGAGCTTCGGGTCCTTGAGCGTGATGTTGATGTGAGCACAGACGTCAAAACCCAGCGCGCGCGGATTGACCTCCAAATAGCTGCCGCGGATCACCCCCGACTCGGTCAGTTTGTGGATACGCTGGTGGATAGCCGCACCCGAAATGCCACACTCACGTGCGATTTCGAGATAGGGCATGCGGGCGTTGTTGACTAAAAGTTTCAAGATCTTACGATCAATGGCATCGAGATTGGCTTTCATTGCTTATCGTTTTTTGAGGTTTATTTCAACACGTTCAACTCCTTGCCGACCTTCACAAAGGCGGCTACACAACGGTCAAGCTGCTCAGTCGTATGGCCGGCCGAAACCTGCACGCGAATACGGGCCTGACCCTTCGGGACAACCGGATAGTAGAAACCCGTCACGAAGACCCCCTCCTGCTGCAACTTGGCGGCAAACTCCTGCGAGAGTTTGGCGTCGTAGAGCATCACGGCACAAATGGCCGACTGCGTGGGTTTGATATCGAAACCGGCAGCCATCATCTTCGTGCGGAAGTGCTCGACATTGGCCACCAGACGATCGTGCAGCTCGTCACTCTCGCCCAACATCTTGAAGAGCTCGATACCAGCACCCACCACGGCGGGGGGCAGCGAGTTGGAGAACAGATAGGGGCGCGAACGCTGACGCAGCAGGTCGATGATCTCCTTGCGACCCGTCGTGAAGCCACCCACAGCACCACCAAAGGCCTTGCCGAGCGTGCCGGTCAAAATCTCGACCTTACCACGCAGGTTGTACAATTCGGTGATACCGCGACCCGTAGCACCCAGCACACCGGCCGAGTGGCACTCATCGACCATCACCATGGCGTCGTATTTCTCGGCCAGGGCGACAATCTGATCGAGCGGTGCGGCATTGCCATCCATCGAGAAGACGCCGTCGGTACAGATGATGCGGAAACGCTGCGCCTGGGCCTTCTTCAGACACCCCTCCAGATCGGCCATGTCGGCATTGGCATAGCGGTAGCGAACGGCCTTGCAGAGACGCACACCGTCGATGATCGAGGCGTGGTTCAAGCTATCCGAAATGATGGCATCCTCCTCGGTGAAGAGCGGCTCAAAGACGCCACCGTTGGCATCGAAGCAGGCGGCATAGAGGATCGTATCCTCGGTGCCGAAATAGTCCGAAATGGCCTGCTCAAGCTCCTTGTGCAGGTCCTGACAGCCACAAATGAAACGCACCGATGACATTCCGTAACCACGCTCGTCCATGGCGCGCTTGGCAGCCTCGATCAGTCGCGGATTGTTCGACAAACCGAGATAGTTGTTTGCGCAGAAATTCAGCACATTGCGACCAGCAACCTCAATCTCGGCTCGCTGGGGTGATTCGATCACTCGTTCGGTTTTGTAAAGGCCTGCCGCCTTAATCTGATCCAGCTCCTGCTGGAGGTGTGCTTGCATTTTTTCGTACATATCGTTGCGTTTTTAGTGAATTTTATCGTTTTAGGGTGTCAATTTATTAGCAAAATTACGACATTTTTTTGAAAAAGCACTATCTTTGTGAGAAATAATAGCGATTTTCAACTATCAAATTCGTATGAGTAAGCATTGTGTATTGGTGAGCGGAGGTGCCGGATACATCGGTTCGCACACCGCCGTAGAGTTGATCGAGGCGGGCTACGACGTGGTCATTGCCGACAATTTGTCGAACAGCGATCTGCGAGCCGTCGAGGGTGTACGCCAAATCACGGGGGTCGATGTCCCCTTTGTCGAGATCGACTGCTGCGATCGTGAGCGGTTAGCCTCGGAGCTTTTTGAGCGTTACACGTTCGATTCGGTGATCCATTTTGCCGCCTTCAAAGCGGTGGGTGAGTCGGTGCAGAAACCCCTCGAATACTACCGCAACAACCTCACCTCGCTGATGAATATCATCGAGTTGATGCGTCGCTATGGCCGTCACAACATCCTCTTCTCGTCGTCGTGTACGGTCTATGGTGAGCCGGACAAACAGCCCGTCACGGAGCTTACGCCCCGCAAACCGGCCACCTCACCCTACGGCAACACGAAGACCATGTGCGAGGATATCCTGCGCGACTCGGTGGCCGCTTATGGCGATCTGCGCGGCATCGCCTTGCGCTATTTCAACCCCATCGGTGCCCACCCCTCAGCCCTGATCGGTGAGCTTCCGCGCGGTGTGCCGCAGAACCTGGTGCCCTACATCACGCAGACGGCAGCTGGCATCCGCGAGTGTCTGTCGGTCTTTGGCAACGACTACCCCACCCCCGACGGATCAAACATCCGCGACTATATTGATGTAGTCGATCTGGCGCGCGCCCACGTAGTGGCTATTGCTCGCCTGATCGAGGGCAAGAATAAGGAGAATTACGAGATTTTCAATGTCGGAACGGGCAATGGCGTTTCGGTCTTGGAGTTGGTACGCCGTTTCGAGGAGGCCAACTCGCTGAAGCTCAACTATAAGATTGCCGATCGCCGAGCCGGTGACATTGTCGCCATTTGGGCCGACCCGACCCGCGCCAACGAGGAGTTAGGCTGGCATGCTACGCGCAATCTGGACGACACGTTGCGTTCGGCCTGGGCGTGGGAGAAGCGCGTGCGCGGCATCGAGGAGTAAGTCTTTCCCAACGACAAGAAACCAAAAGGGGCTGTCCAACAAGATGTTGGGCAGCCCCTTATCATTTGAAAGTGTAGAACAGAATCGTTTAGCGTGCAGCCATCTTCTTCTTATTCCACAGGTGGAAATTGACACCGAAGTTGATGTTGGCCAGGTTGAGCTTGAACTGCATCTTGGCAGCACGGCGCGTGCCGACCTTATTGCCCAACTCGTCAAACTGCTCGACCGTGCTGTATTGCAGACCGCCCAAGCCGATTGAAACGGTCGCGCAGACCGACGGGAAGACATAGACTGCAACACCGGGATTGAATCCAAGTTTGAAACGCATGTTGTCACTCTTCGTATAGCGGGCCGTTTCGCCCGTCTGATTGACAAACTCACTCTGACCAAAGAGGGCCGAGGCCTCAACTTCGGCAAAGATACCAAACTGACCACGACGATCGAGCGCGACGTAGGCTCGGTGGAAAATGCCCACCGAATAGCTGCTGTTAGACATCTCCATGCCGCTGATGTTCAGCTCAATATCATTCTGCTCGCCCAAATCGAGATCCAGATTACCCAGATCTCCATCGACATATTGATAGCCAAGGCGGATACCGATCAGGCGGTTGTCGCGGTAGAAGTAACCATAATAGGGTTTGATGGTGGTCATCGCACCGTCGAGATTGATATCGGCCAAATAGACCAGAATATCGGCATCCTCGGCCGAGATCGTACCATACGAGGCCGTCACACCCATCATCGACTCACCGCGGTAGCCAAAGACCGAGCCGGGCGTATTGATGCCGCGATCAATGCGTCGTGATTGGGGCAGGAAGCGGGTTTGCTCTTGTGCCGAGAGTGTACCCAGCGTAGCGAGCAAGAGGCTGAAAAGGAGAAGTTTTCGCATCATAACCGGTTACAGATAAAAGGATACACCCAGGCCAATCGAGAGCAGATTGACCTTGAAATTCATACTACTGTTGCGCCGATGGCCCGTCTCGACCTGGTTGTGCACCTGCTCGACATCGGTATAATTGATACCCATCACACCCACATTGACCTCGATGGCCACATCGTTCGTGGCAAAGGCAATCAGGCCGGGCGAAACACCCAGCGAGAGCGTATAACCCTTTTCGTAGGTACCCCGCACGGGTTGATCGGCCGCGTAGATCGACTGCGTACCTCCGGCACCGAGCGAGATCTCGTTGAAGATCGCAAAACGCTTGCTCTGTCCCAGCGGAATGTAGTGTCGCCAGATGGCCGAGACGGTGTAGGTGTGGCGGACGGTCTTGAAGGCATCGACAAAGATCTCCGTACCGGTCTCATCGTCACCGAACTTCAGATCGGCATTGTCGATCGTCTGATTCGTGCGCGAATAGACAGCGCGTACACCGATCGCCATGTTATCGCGCAAGGCATAGGCCACCATGGGGCTGACACGCACGTTGTAGCCCTCGGACTGGATATCCTCGATGATGGCAAAGGTGTAATTGTTGTTCTTGTGGGTTGAGAAGGAGGCCGATGCGCCCAAAATCCACTGTCCACGCGGAACAAAGACATTTTTCAGGTCGGTCACACCTCGTTGCGAGATGCGTTCAGCCACACTCAAGGAGTCGAGGCTTTGTGCCTGCACTGCGGAAGCCCACCCAAGAGCCCCGAGCAAGAACACGACCGCCAAATATAGTTTGTAGAATCTCATCATACTGCACAATAAAGCGTTGCAAATATAGGGAAAAGATATGACCATAGCGAAAAAATTCAACGAACCATCTGTTTTTCATCATCAATAGCCAAATCAGCTCTTTTAGTCTAAAATACCCGTTTTATGATGAAAAAACAACCATTCATGGGGAAAAACAGAATACCGATTGAATTTATTTCTTATAGCGAAACGTTGAAACTATTTTTGCATGTGAGAAAATGTGCATATGAATATAAGGAGACAAATATGGAGTTGCCTGATGGCCGTTGCAACGATGGGATTGATCGCCTGCAACACCTCTGATTTGGAGGAGACTCCCCTAACCCCAAACACCACCCACGACGTCGTACTTCGCGCCTCACACGGATCGCTCTCGCGTACCGAATTGGGCGAAAGCGACGGTTCGACGCAGGCCATTCGCTGGTCGGTGGGTGATCAACTGCTCGCTTGGGCCGAATCGGCCTCGACCGGCACCTACGCCTTTGAGGGAACAACCTTTACGCTCGGCACCTACAACGCCACCTATGAGTCGGCCGACTTCATGGCAACCGTAGGCGCAATGGAGGAGGGCACCTACACCTACCATGCCGTCTACCCCATCCCGGAAACCCGCACGGGCACGGAGGTAAGCTACACCCTACCTGCCCAGCAGCGTGGCACCTACGATCCCGCACTCGACGTTATGACGGCCACGACAACGGGCAAAGCCCTGCTGCCGCGCGCCACAACCCAGACCGAGATCGGCTGGCAGGAGCCGGAGCTGCACTTTGCACACCTCTTCCACCTGGTGCGCATCCGCATTCCCGAAGGGAAAAATCTGCTCGGGCAACCCATCAAGCGACTCGATGTGATCTTCCCGCAGGAGGTAGTCGGCACGGTTACCTTCGATGTGAAAGATCCCGTCGGCACGGCCACGTGGAGCAACTTGACGAACAAAATCACGGTCGAGTTGCCCGACAACGGGACGATCGATGCCGGCTCGGGCTACATCTGGCTCCATATCAAGCCGGGCACCCTGACGGGCGAACTCTCTTTCCAGGCCTACAACATTTATGGCGTCCCGTCGGCCGTTATCAGCACATCGATCGACAAAACATTCGCTTCGCAACGTGTAACCCCCGTCGCGTTGACCATCCCCGAATCTCCCTTATCTCCTATTACCTATTTGGATATTCGAGAGACAGCCAACCATCTTGGCGAGGAGTGGCAAACGATGAGTCTTAGCGGTTATTCGTTCGTTGTTCCCTACACCACAACGACGATTTCGACCCTGCAATTCACGCCCAACGCTTCAAACAGCTACAAAGTGGCGGTTTGCGCATCGAATACAACCCTTCAAAACCAAACGCTGGCGGTCAAATACGAATCCGAACACACGCTCTTCGATGATGTCATCCACTTGCCATCTTCGCTAACCAACCACGCATCGAATCGCGTGAATCAAGAGGTCCCCTATCTGTTGGCAGAGGACTTTTCGGGGCTTTCGGCTAATTTCGCCTACGACGATGCCTACACCGCCTCGGCTCAAAACAACACAGGCGTTAAGGGATATTTGCTCGACGGTCTGATGCCAGAGAATGGTTGGAACATCTCGCACGGTGGAGGCAAAGCCGGATTGGGTGTACGTATCAATGTCCGCTACCAATCAGGTGCATGGGTGGTCGGTCGCTACTGCGGTCGCCTCGACACACCGGCCCTTTCCAAACTTAAGGCGAGCGCGAATGTCTCTATTCGTGTACAATATGACATGGGTTGTTATGTGCCCAAAGGCTACAATACGGACGACCGAACGAATGCCGCAACAACCTGTTTAGTCGGTCTACACAGCAACAGCCAAAGCAGTGCTCTCGACGGAGAGAATCAAAATAACGTAGCAGGGGCCATGAATCTGTTGGCCTACACCTCATCGGCTTATACAAGCGCATATACCAATGATAGCTACGGAAGCAGCTTCCCAACAACAACATTTACGGTAGGAGGCGTCGGAAACACGACCCGCGTCGTATGGTGGGCAACCACTTCGCAATCATCGAGTAAGATTGCCGCAAACTGCGTCTATTACCTCTATATCGACAACATAAAGATCTCGATTGTAAACGAATAAAAAACAATAATAATAACATTTCTAAAACAGATGATCATGAAACGATGGATGCTCCCACTGCTGGCCGTGGCCCTGGCGACGACAGCATGCAGCTCGGATGATGAGGCTGCAACACCGCTCCGCGGCGAGGGAAAAGTGACATTTGACTGCTCGACCGAGGCCTTCGTTGCCAACGTGACGACACGCGCCACGGAGGGCTATCAGCTCCCCGCCGAGCTGATCCCCACAGGTGAGGCCATGCAGCTGACGCTCAGCGGTGCCTACACCGAGGAGGGTGAGAATGGCTCACCGATCGAGAAGAGCTATGGCCCCCGCACATGGGCAACCGTAGCCGATTACAACACCGAGGCTCCCGAGTTGGAGGCCGGTATCTACAACACGACGGCTCACGCCTACCAGAACAGCTACACGGCAACGATCAGCTATGGCAACATGGAGGCAGAAGGTGCTGCCAAGCCCTGCTTCAAGGGGGATGCTGCAACCTTTACGATTGCTGCCAACAAGACGACCACGGTAAGCCTCTCGGCCAAGTTGGCAAACAGCTGCTTTGTGGTCGAGGTGACCGAGTGGATGCTCGCCTACTACACGGCCATCGAGCTGACGATCCACACCGCCTCGAACAGCTTTACGTTCAACCCCACGACGACCGCTCCGGGTGAGTTGATCTTCGTCAAGCCGGGTCAGCAGCTCGCCTTGAGCGGTAAGGCTGTGAAGGCCCAGAATGGCGTCGAGGTCGAGTTCCCCAAGACGACGATCGGTAGCGGTACGATTGCCGCCGAGAGTTGCTACACGATCCGCGTCGATCATTCGACAGCCGGTAGTGGTGCCTTGCAAATTGCCTTCGACGACACCTTTACCGAGGTGCCGGCCGTCGATGTCGAGTTGAACGGCGAGGGCAAATAACCCACATGCGCAAATAATAAAAATAGTTGAAAGCTATGAAACAATACATCAAGAGCCTGTTCCTGGTTGCCATAGCAGCCGCGGTAACGGCCTGCGGGATGGACAAACTCTCCACGCCCGAGCACGAAACCGACAGCGAGAAGGGCTACCTGCAAATCGGCAGCCTGCTCGTCAATGGTGACACGGAGAACACGATCATCAGCCCCGAGAAGAACATTTCGCGCGCAGCCAGCGAGGCGGATGGTTCGTTCTACATCGAGGTGATTCACAAGACAACCGGTGCAGCAGCCTGGTCGGGCAACTATGCCGAGCTGAAGGGCCAGACGATCGGTCTGGAGCCGGGCACCTACGTAGTCTATGCCTACCAATCGCAGGCCAAGACGCCGGCTATGGGCGTAGCTGCCAATGCCCCCTACTATGCCGGTCAATCGGAGGATATCGAGATCGTCACGAAGCAGACCGCCTCGACGACCGTCACCTGCCGCCTGGCCAATATCTTGACCACGGTAGAGCTTTCGGCCGACCTGAAGGCTGTCTTCAAGCCCTACGAGGCCACCTCGGAGAAGCGTCTGAAGACCAACGTGAAGGTGGGTTCGGATGCGGTGACCAACGAGTATGACTTCGAGGCCTCCTCGACGCACGAGGCTCCGCTGGTCTATTTTACGGATGTCGTAGGTCCGAACAACGCTTCGGGTAACACGATGACGATCGCCCTCTCGGGTGACTACTACACGGGCGACCCGATCGACGTGATCGAGGGTCGTGCCGACGAGTCGAAGTGGAAAGAGGTGCGCATGGTAAAGACCGTCACCAACGTCCGCGCAGCCCAGTGGCGCAAGATCTCGATCGACATCGACCACAACACGACCGGTGATGTGAAGTTCGAGTTCGTAATCGAGAGCTATGCCTTCGACGAGGAGATCGTGGTCGATGTGGTAACGCTCTACGAGTCGCTCAACATCGAGGAGTCGATTCCCGACGATGAGGAGGAGAATCCGGCTGCTCCGGATGTGACGATCAACGGCCAGGAGGGTCTGAACTTCGCCATCAACGAGTCGATCTACGATGCCGATGCCGAGATGTGGACCTCGACGCTCAAGCTCAACATCACACCGAAGGATGGCAGCTCGGTTGCATCGATCTACGCCGTATTTACCTCGACCAACGCCTCGTTGCTGTCGGCTATGGCCGAGAAGGGCTTCGCCGAGGGTCGCATCGACCTCTTCCCGACCAATGCCGCTTCGGACTATGCTACCACAGCCGCCGATGGTACGACCATCACGCTCAAGGCTGCCGGTATGGATGCCCTCTACAAGTATAGCGGCACGCATACGGCAAGCGTCTACACGATCGACAGCCAGAACCGCATGAAGCACACCGATGTGATCATCACTGTATCGGCAGGTTCGACGGGCAATGGTCCGACGGTCGTTTGGATGAAGAATGGCGTGGATGTGATCGATCAGTGGCACTCGCTGACCAGCTTCGAGAACTACGATGCCGCCATCGACATCACGAGCGAGACGGGTGTTACGGGCATGTATGTCGATATCAACGCCGAGAAGCTGACCCCCGAGGAGCTGGCCAACTTCGGTCTGGCCCAGCACATGAACCTGCTGGAGCCCGAAAGTGCCCAGATGGAGAGTGGTCTGCGCAGCTTGGGCTTCCTGCCCACCGAGTCGGGTGATCGCGCAGATGCCTTTGCTGACGACAACTACCGCATCTACTACCCCGATGCCGAGGACGGTACGCCGGGTGCCCGCAAGGAGGGTAAGGTGAGCCCGCTCTACATGCAGAAGGCCCTCACCTTCAAGATCACCGAGTTCACGGGTATGCTGTGGGCTCTCTACGGTGGCGAGAAGGGCGATGCCATCTTTACGCTGACGGTAGAGGATGCCGGCGGCAAGACGGTCAAAGAGGTTAAGTTCCACATCGAATAAGCGAGTAAGAGATGAAAAAGTTATTTAGCTATATATTCCTGGCAGGAGTGGCCTTCATGGCCGCCTCCTGCGACAAGGAGCCCCTCTCGGAGGGGATTGAGGGTGCGGTAAGTTTCGACATCACGATGTCGGCCGAATCGCGCGCAGTCAATCAGAGCGACTTTACGCCGGCCGCCGTCAAGGTGCGCATCTATCGCCAAGATGGTGAGCTGATTCGTCGCTACACCTCGTTCGAGGAGATTCCCGACCTGCTCTATCTGGTAGCCGGAAACTATTCGGTCAAGGTCGAGGGTGGTGATCCGGCCAATGTGGCCTTCAAAGAGCCTTCGGACGCCACGACCCGCAAAGAGATGCTCTGCTACCTGGGCGAGAAGCCCTTCTCGGTGGCAGCACACACCCAGTCGTCGATTGCCGTAACCTGCCCGACGATCAACGTCAAATCGCAGGTGATCTTCGATACGCAGGATACCGAGGTCGATGAGTCGGGTCGCCAGAAGTACGAAAACCACCTCTTGAGCAATGTCAAGATCTCGATGAGCGCCCTGACCACCACCGCCACGTCGGTGGCCGAGCTGAAAAGCGCCATCAACGAGACGAAAGCCCCGACGCTCAACTTCGACGGTACGGGTACGGGCTATTTCCTGATGCCCGAGGGTGTCACGACCCTCGTATGGAGCTTCGAGGCCGAGCATGCGACCGATGGTGCCGTAGCACAGGTGGGTACGATTGCCAACGTCGAGCCGGGTAAGGGCTATTCGGTCAATTTCCACTATTCGCGCACGCCGGATGGCTATGCCGGTATCACGGTCATGATCGACGATACGGTGGATCCGATCGAGGATGACTTCAACTTCAAGCCGCAGCCCGAGATCTCGGGTGCAGGTATTCTGGCCGAGGGTGAGAATATCTACCAAGCAGGCAGCACCCTTTCGTTTGCTTGCGAGTCGATCAACAACCTGGTAGCCCTCTCGTTAGGTGGTGTAAACTTCTTCGAGAACGGAGTCGTTGTCGAGGGTGCCATTGCCGGTCTGACAGCCACAAAGGTCTCGGATACGAAGGTAACCTTCACGATCAACGCCAACTACTTCGATACGCTGAAGGGTTCGACGCAGAAACTGCTGTTCGGCATGACCGACTCGGAAGGCGTTTACGACCAGACGCTCCTGTTCAAGAAGACGGGCCTGATCATGGAGGCTTTCAAGGCTGATCTGTGGGCCAATACGGGTTCGTTCAAGGCCTTCGTAGCCGAAGATGCTGCGCAGGTGGAGATCCGCTTCCGCAAGGTGGGTACCACCGAGTGGAACACAATGACGGCTACCTCCGATGGTCAGAAGAACTACACGGCGACCTCCGAGGCTGCTTGGAGTGCAGCACAGACCAACGTCAAGGGCCACACTTACTATACGCCGATCACGGCCAAGAGCATCTTTGCCAACAACAGCTACGAGTGTGAGCTGGTCGTTGATGGTGTGACGAAGGATAGCGGCTCGATGAGCACCTCGACCTCGCAGATGATTCCCGATGCCGGCTTCGAGAACAGCGGATTGACCTGTTTCTCGACCAGCAGTGCCGGAGCCACCTTCTGGGGCAGTGGTAACAACAGCATCACCAAGACCCTTTGCACGCAAGCCTCGTATGCAGGCAACGCAGGTTCGTACTGCGCCAAGCTGCAGGCCAACGATCCGGGCGTACTGAACATGATGGCTGCCGGCAACCTCTTTACGGGTCAGTTCAACATGTCGGGTATGAGCGGTACGGTATCGTTTGGTGTACGTTACAACTGGCAGGCTCGTCCGTCGGCCATTCGCCTGAAGTATTGGGCCAACATCGGCAACGCCACCCACACGACCTACGGCTCGAACATCGCCAAGGGGGCCCAGGATGAGGCCTCGATTCAGGTGGTGATCATCGACTGGGATACGCAGCACAAGGTGACCTCGGGTAGCGGTGCACCGAGCGGTGTCTGGAGCCCCGAGAACGGTGCTGACGCATCCTCGTCGGGCAAGGTGATCGGCTATGGCGTGATCTATCCCAACTCGCCCGCCACGACCTCCTCGCTCAGTGAGGTGGAGATTCCGATCTACTTCTACGACAAGGTGACCAAGCCGTCGAAGAACTACACGCTCATCATCTCGGCCGCTACGAGCCGCTATGGTGACGACATGAACGGTTGTGCATCAAATACGATGTATCTGGATGATTTCCGTTGGGTATATTAACAAATTGACCATGCAAAAGTTGTTGCGCATACTGCTGTTGATCGGCTTGGTGGCCCCCACCTCGTGTATCGAGAACGACATCCCCTACCCCGTAGAGGAGATCGAGATCTTGACCTATGAGGGGGTCGGTTTCCGCTCGACGATCGATCAGCTCACGCGCACCGTAACCCTGCACCTCGACGAGCCGACCAACATCACGGCCGTCGAGGTGACCTCGGTTACCATCTCCGAAAATGGTGTTCCGTCGATTCCGCTGACCGGCATCTTCAACTTCTCCTCCCCGTTAGAGGTTACCCTCTCTCGCTATCAGGACTATGTGTGGACGATTCGTGCCGAGCAGCCCATCGAACGCTACTTCACCGTGACGGGACAGATCGGCTCGACGGAGATCGACACCGAAAGCCGCACGGCAACGGTCTATGTAGCCGAGGGTCGCGATTTGAGCCAGATGCGCGTTACGTCGCTCAAGCTGGGTCCGGCCGAGGTGACCGAGATGAGCCCCTCGATCGAGGAGCTGACCGATTTCAGTTCGGTGCGCTATGTCTATCTGCAATATCCGGCCCTGAATGGTGCTACGGAGCGTTGGCAACTCTATGTTAAGCCGACCGACGTGAAGGTGACCATCACGCAGGCCGATGCTTGGGCTACGATCGCCCACCTCTATGGTGCGGCGCAGGAGGGTGCACAGGTCGGGTTCCGCTATCGCAAGGCAGGGGCGACCCTTTGGAACGAAGCTCCGACGGCTACCCAGCAGGGCGGTACCTTCACGACCCGCGTCACCGGCTTGCAGCCCGAGACGGCCTATGAGTTCGTCGCCTATGCCGACAACGACCTCTCGCCCATCGAGAGCCGCACGACCGAAGCCATTATTCCGCTTCCGGGCGGTGGTTTCGAGGATTGGTGCGTGGTCAATGACATCGTCTATCCCTATGCCGAGGGGGCTGCCCCCTATTGGGCATCGGGCAATGTCGGTGCCAGCATCGTCAATGAGACCCTCACCGAGGGTGTCTCCGACATCCGCCCCGGATCGTCGGGTAAGTTGTCTGCCCGCCTCGCATCGAAATATGCCAATGTCTTTGGAGTCGGTAAATTTGCCGCCGGCAACCTCTACATCGGCCGATATGTGAAGAACGACGGCACGAACGGTATTGTCCACTTCGGTCGTCCCTTCACGGCACGCCCCGTGGCACTGCGCGGCTGGTTCAAATACACGTGTGGCGACATTGACCGCATCCAGCGTGTACCGGCTGGCGAGACGATCACCAAGGGCGAACCCGACACGGGTATGATCTACATCGCCTTGGGCGATTGGGATCCGGCCGAATATGGCGGTACGGAGGATAGCCCCGTTGAGATCGCCACGCGCTACATCGAGGAGACAGCCTTCGACCCCTATGGTGAGGCGGTGATTGCCTACGGTGAGCTGGCTATCAAGAAGAGCGTCGAGGCGTGGACCGAGTTCACGATTCCGCTCAACTACGTAGCCTCCAACCGTATTCCGACCCACTTGGTGGTGGTCTGCTCGGCCTCGCGTCTGGGCGACTACTTCACCGGCAGCACGAAGAGTGTGATGTGGGTCGATGATTTCGAGTTGGTGTACGAGTAACACGAAACCAATAACCACAAACAAAATAGCCCAACAAGAAAATGTTGGGCTATTTTGTTTATTGAAGATCGAAAAGGTTAATCCTGCACTATAAAACCTCCGTATGGGAACTCGGAATCAACGACTGTTCCCGATACAGATTGCGATACGGCCTCCTTAAAGATCGGAAGCCAATCCATCGTAAAAGCCTTCATCTGAATTTTATATTCTGATGTCGTAGTTTTTAACAAATAATACGAGGAGAGCTTTTTCTTCTTAAAAAAACCTTTGATATCCTTCAGAGGGATCTCAAAAGCCACCTCTGTTCCTTTCAATCCACCCAACTGATCAATCAGGCCACCTCCCAAAAAAAAGCGTGCCGTTTTAGAAGGTCGGGCAAAAATAAAACGATAATTGGTCACATAAAATGTACCGGATTGCATATTGAAGAAGCTTTTATTGTGATAACATGCAGCTTTTGTCAGCAATCGTTCTCCATTTAACAGGTCTGTGCTCATAATTTATTTTTCTTATAAAATGATTATACTTACGAAAGCGTATTCGGATTGGGACCATACTTATTTTCACCCTCCTGGCTGGCAGTACAGAACCATACAATCAACAGAATCCAACCTACAATAGGAATCAACACAAACAGATACCACCAACCACTCTTTCCAATATCATGTAAGCGTCTGACAACTACCGCCAAAGATGGAACGAGGAAGACAAGGCTTGCAATCTCACCAATAAAGGGAATCCACGCAAAAATCGCGGTAAACAACACCCAATACCAATATTCGCAGCGATTAGCTCGGCCCTTGAACGTGGCATACTTTGTCCAACACGAACGAATGGCTCCGCCAAACGAATCGACCCCACCCTGTTGCGCCATATTAACAGTTTGAATGGCTTTATTGCATTTCCCACAAACAGTAGCATAAGGGTCTAACTGAGCCCCACAATCAGCACAATAGGAGTTCCCTTTTCCAACCGAAACTCCACACGACACACACACCGAGGCAAGTGCATTTACCTCCTTTCCACAATTTTTACAATACATAAAAATAAATGTATGAATATATCCGCACCTCGATATGGTAAAACAACAAAGAAAGCGTGGTGCTGAAGGCTTATTTTAGAATTACAGGTCGTAGGGAACCTCACAGATAAAACAAGCAACAGCCCCACGCCATACCTATGCAGGTATGACGCGAGATCATGTCCGCCTATTCTCTCTGTGATTCGAATTTCCTACGTTCGTAATTCGAGAATAAACTTACACTTTCCGCGTAAAATCAATATTTCAGTACAAAAATACAAAAAAATCGAAAAGGTATACCAAAAAGCATATTATTCCAAAAAAATTTGTATTTTTGAGCAACTATAACCTGTCCAATCAACCTAAAAACTGATAAACTATGATTCGTATCGTTGCCGTACATACGGCCATGGCGCTCGTCGAGCCGCTGACCAAGCTCTTTGCAGAGCATCTTCCCGAGGTGAAACTCAACCACATTGCCGATGATTCGCTCATCCAAGAGGTCATTGCCAACAACGCTGTGACCCCGGCCGTGCGTCGTCGCCTGATCAACTACTACATCGCAGCGGCCGATTCGGGGGCCGACGTGGTCTTCAACTGCTGCTCGTCGGTAGGTAAGGTGGCCGAGATGGGCGATCTGATCGCACCGGTGAAGGTTTTCCGCATCGATGGCCCGATGGCCGAGAAGGCGGTGCGCGCCGGTAAGCGGATCGGTGTGATCGCTACGCTGCCCACAACCCTGGAGCCGACCGTACAGCTGCTCATGGACAAGGCCGAGGAGGCGCATGTCGAGATCGAGGTGGTCGAGGGCCTTGCCAAGGGTGCCTTTGGTGCCGATAAGGCAACGCACGACGCCCTAATCGAGGAGGAGGCCAAAACGCTGGCCGACAAGGTAGATGTGATCGTGCTGGCACAAGGGTCGATGGCCGCCATGGAGCAGAAATTGGCCGAGATGACCGGTAAGATTGTCCTTTCGAGTCCGTTGCTGGGTGTCGAGGGCTTGAAGGCCTATCTGAAGGAGAAGGGGCTGATCTAACCTTTCGAAGGGAAAACACCTAAACGCGTGTCAAAAGGATGAAAAAACGCAATATAACCCTCCTGCTGCTGGTCTTGATCAGCGTGATCACCTTCCTGGATCGCATCAACATCACGATGGCCTCGAAGGATATCATCGCCGATCTGCACCTGAACGACATTCAGTGGGGATGGGTCATGTCGGTCTTTACGATTTCGTATGGACTGATGCAGGTGCCGCTGGGCGTCTGGGGCGATAAGCGAGGCTATCGCTTGGTGCTGGCCCTCATTGTGCTGTGGTGGTCGATCTTTACGGGTTTAACGGGCTTGGCCTGGGGCTTCGGATCGTTGTTGGTCATCCGCTTCATGTTCGGTATCGGTGAGGCGGGCTCCTACCCCTGTATGACGGGAGTTGTGGTCAAATGGTTCAAGCAACACGAGACCTCCACGGCACAAGGCTACATCTGGGCAGCCAGCCGCATGGGCGGTGCTCTGACCCCCTTTATCGTACTCCCCGTGTTGCACTATTTGGGATGGCGATGGGCCTTCTATATCCTGGCAGCTGTCGGGGTCATTTGGGCCATTGGTTGGTATCTGTGGTATCGTAACCGCCCGGCCGATGTGAAGGGCATCACCGACGCAGAGTTGGCCGAACTGCCCGAAGAGGCTTCGCGCAAGGCGGACAAGGTGAAGGTGCCCTGGCGCGCCATGCTGCACAACCGCCAATTCTGGCTGATCCTGGCCATGTACTTCTTCTACGCTTGGGGCAGCTGGTTCTTCTTCTCGTGGTTCCCCCGATTCATGGAGGTGGGACGAGGCTTTGAGAAGGAGGCTTTGACCTACGTCATTGCCATTCCATTCGTCATGTCGATGGTGGGCAACATCGCCGGAGGATACCTCTCGTCGCGCTTCTCGGTCAAATATGGCTTGAAGGTGGGCCGTCGTCTGCTGGGTGTCGGCGGTTTGGCCGTCTCGGCCCTCTTTATGTTCCTGGCCGCCTACATTCCGGGCAAGACCGAGGTCTTCATCTTCCTCTCGTTGGCCTTTGGTGTGATCGACCTGATGTTGCCCTCGGCATGGGCCATCTGTAGCGACATCGGTGGCCGTTACTCGGGTGCCGTATCGGGTGCGATGAATACGGCGGGCAATATCGGTGGCTTTATCTGTGCCACGGCCTTCGGTTATCTGATCGAGGCGACCAAATCCGAGGCAATGCCCGATGGAGACTACAATGCACCACTCTTTGCCATTGCGGGCATGCTGGTCATCTCGGCTGTGCTCTTCTTAGCGATCGACCCGACCAAGAAGCTCGTCAAGGAGTAAGGGGTAGGCCTACGCGAAAAATAGGGGCTGTCGCAACATCTTTGTTGGGCAGCCCCTTTTGATGGGAGGGAGGAGCACGTTAGCGTGCTACCGAAAATGTCTGATCTAACCAACCGATCAACGCCTGCATCATCTCCTCCGAGCAGGTGATCTCGATCTGCCCATACTCGGCCACTACGCCCCGCTCGCAAGGCTGAAAGAGGTGGTTCAATCCCTCAAAACGACGCGTTACGACCGACGAGCGACCGAGCTTTTCCAACCGCCCCAGATTCTGCTCGGCATCGACTTGCAGATCCTTCGTACCATTCGCTGCCCAGAGCGGACGCTCACCCAGCTGCTCAATATGGGCCAACGGATCGAGCCGCACAAAATAATAGAGCCAGGGATTTTGCGCTCCGGCAGCCACCTGTTTCAGATTCTCCACCAACGGCGTGGGCAGCGGCTCTCCGACCGTAATCTCGGCCACCAGACGATCCATATCGGCTGTCACCGCCTCCGGCGACTCTTTTTGCCAGGTGGCATAGAGCCGCTCCAAGGCGCGCACATAGCCCTCAACGACCCCTGCCGGAAGGCCCTGTGCCAACATCAGCGCACGATTCTGCGTCGCCAGCAATTCAGCCCCCGAGGTCATCATGCCGGCCAACGAAACAACGCCTGCCACCCGCGGCTCGGTCGTGGCCGCCATCACGGCAATCGTTCCACCCTCACTATGACCACCGACCACGATGCGGGCAGGATCGACCTTCGGATGGTGTTGCAAGGCATCAAAAGCCCCCAACGCATCGAGCATCAGGTGGTGGGTCGTCGTATGGGCCCACTGTGCAGCCTCCTCCTTCGAGGCTCCGTAGCCGCGATCATCGTAGCGGAAGACGACATACCCTGCACGCGTCAGCCGATCGGCCAACACCAAGAAGGGTTTATGCCCCATGATCTCCTCGTCGCGGTTCTGGGTGCCGCTGCCGGTCACCAGTATCACCGCCGGATGGGGTCCCGCCCCCTCGGGTATCGTCAGCGTGCCCGACAGCGTAATCCCCGCTTCGCGGCTGGCAAAGGTCAGCTCCTGCTCGGCATACGGATAGGGCTTCTGCGGCTCTTGCGGACGACGTGGCCGTTCGGGCTCACCCCGTTTGAGCATCAAAGGGGCTTGAAAGCCCTGTTGTGAGAAGGTACCCATCAGCAATTCGCTACTCAACATAGCCCCCTCAAAACGGGCCTTGAGTGGCGTGACTTGCAACGTAACCCCCATCGCAGAGACCTGCAACGAGTCGATCGGAATGCCACGAACGCCTTGATCGGGGCTATCCATCGTCGCCTGCCAACCCTCGGCAGTCGGTTGCAGGTGAAAGACCAAGCGCAATTTCAAGCCTTGCACTTGGAGCGTGCCACTCCATGTCCCCTCTTGTGCAGCAAGCAGCAACGGGAACAAGAGAAACAACAATAGCAGCGTTCGTTTCATCGGTATATTGGTAAGATTAGGTTGAGCAACAAGCCAAAACGAGGGTCAGCCCTCCCCCACAAGGCTACAAATAGCCCTCGGCGGCAAACTCCTCGACCGAACGGATATAGTGCTCGATCGTCTCCTCCATCGAGACAAACGACTTTCCGCCGGCCGCATTCTTATGCCCGCCACCATTGAAATAGCGACGTGCAAAGAGGTTCACATCGACCTGGCCGCGCGAACGGAGCGAAACACGAATGAAGTTGGTGTGCTCCAAGAACATCACCGACATCTTCACCTTCTTGATCGTCAGCGGATAATTGACAAAGCCTTCGGAATCGCCCTGCTGGAAGCCGAAGCGACGCATCTCGTTCTCTTTGAGCGACATGTAGGCGACACGGCCGTTGTGGATCAGCTCCATCTTGCGGTTGATGGCATACCCGAACAGACGGGCACGACCCGCCGTATAGGCATTATAGACCTGATTATGGATGTCGGGAATCACAATACCCCGCTCGAGCAGCACCGCCACGGCGCGGAACAATTCGGGGGTGAGGAACGAGAAGGCAAAATTGCCCGTATCGGTCATCATGCCCACATAGAGCTGCTCGGCCATCGGGCGCGTGATCACCTCCACACCCAGCAGGGCCTCGATAATCGAGTAGACCAAAAAACAGGTCGAGGAGGAGTCCGGATGGGAGAAGGTCAGATCGAACCCTTCGGCCGGCGAGAGATGGTGATCGATCAGCACGCGACGAGCCGTCGTATTGGTTGCCAACGTTTCGGTCAAGATTTCCAGGCGCGAAACATCGTTGAAATCAAGGCAGAAGATCAGATCTGCCGTATCGATGGCCGCTTTGGCAGCCTCGGGCTGATCCTTAAAGATGAGCACATCCTTGATCTGCGGCATCCAATTCAGGAAATAGGGATAGCGGTTCGGTACGACACAATGTACCGTGTGACCCATGCTGCGCAGGGCTTCGGCCCACGCCATCGACGACCCTACGGCATCTCCGTCGGGATTCGTATGCGACACGATGACGATCTGTTGCGGCTCGGCCAACAACGTGCGAAGTTGTTCGATATGCTCTTTATTCAGTTCCATCGGCCACAAAGATACATTTTTTTGTAAAAACCGCCAAATCTACCTCTCAATCCGACTTTTGGCATAGTATCGGCACCATGCACTGATGCCACACGAGGCACATTTGGGGGCACGTGCCAAGCAGACATAACGTCCATGCAGAATGAGCCAATGGTGTGCCACAGGCAACAGGTGGCCGGGAATTTGCTTCGAGAGGGTCAGCTCGGTCTGCAACGGGGTTTTCGACCCGGTGGTCAGACCAATACGCTCGGCCACCCGAAAGACATGCGTATCGACCGGCATCACCTCGCGGTTCCACAACACCGCCCCCAGAACATTGGCCGTCTTGCGCCCCACGCCTGGCAATCGTTGCAGCTGCTCCAGATCGTCGGGGACCTGACCGCCAAACTCTGTACAGAGCATGCGGGCTGCCGCAGCCAGGTGTTTGGCTTTGTTGTTCGGGTAGGAGATCGAACGGATATAGGGGAAGATCTCCTCGGCCGAGACCGCCGCCATCGCTTCGGGTGTCGGGAAGGCCTCGAAGAGGGCCGGTGTGGTCATATTGACCCGCTTGTCGGTGCACTGTGCCGAAAGGACCACGGCAACAAGCAGCTGCCAGGGATTCTCGAAGTGCAACTCACTTTCGGCCGTCGGCATGGCCTGCTGAAAATAGGCGATCACCGCCTCGTAACGCTCTTTGACTCGCATAAGGATTACAATTTACGCAGTTTGGCAAATTTGGCCAGCAGGGTCTTCTGCCCCACCTTCTGAAAATCAACCACCAATTTCATATCGCCCGCCATGCGCTCGATGCGGACCACCTCGCCCACACCAAAGAGCGCATGATCGACCCGATCACCCACCGTGAAATCACCGACCGGGGCTGTCGAAGCTCCGGCCGGAGAGCCCACCGAGCCCACCGAGCGCAAGGTGCGTCGTTGCTCGTTGCCGAGCGACGAAATAGCCCGCTCCAGCCGCTCGTCGTATTGCGTCTTGGGGTGGGGATAGCTCGTGCCCGACGTGTTGCGATAGGGGTCATTCTGGCGCGAGAAGCGTTGTGCCCGATTCGACTCCCCATCCGCCGGACGACCAAAACGGTTCGCCGAGCCGCCAAAGCCACCTCCCGAGGCCCCCTGCTGGCGTTGTTGCTGGAAACGATAGTCGAAACGGCGACGCAGTTCGTCGATGGCGCGGGGCTCCTCACCCTCGGGCTCGGGACGTACCCGCTGTGCCGTGAAATCGACCTCCGAATCAATATAGCGTGAGTCGATCTCGCGCAGGAAACAACTCGGACGCGAAAACTCCATGTTACCCCACTTGAAACGCATCTCGGCATAGGAGATCACGGCTCGCTCCTTGGCGCGCGTCAGAGCGACATAGAACAGGCGTCGCTCCTCCTCCATGCCGTCGGGGGTCTCCATGGCGCGTTGCGAGGGAAAGAGGTTCTCCTCCAAGCCGACGATATAGACATATTTATACTCCAACCCCTTGGCCGAGTGGACCGTCATCAGGGTCACCTTGTTGTTGTCCTCCGGGTCGTCGTTATCGGCATCGGTCATCAGCATCACCCCCTGCAGCCACTCCTCGATCGTGGCCACCTCCTCCGGTTCGCGCTCCCCATTGCGAATCTCGGCATCACACCGCTCGGTAAACTCCTGCATCGAGTTGAGCAACTCCTCAATGTTGGCAATAGCCGTAGCATTCTCGGGCAGATTCTCGGCGCGATAGAGTGCCAAAATACCCGAACGATTGGCCACCTCCAAGCCAAACTCATAGAGGCTCTTATCGGTACGGGCCAACGACAGCGAACGAATCAGGGCGACAAACTCGGTCACCTTGCGCACGATGGCGCGTTGCACGGGGTCGTTCTTGGCCTCCTGCTCCTCAACCAGCCGATCGACTGCTGCCCACATCGAGAGGCCTCGCTCGGCGGCCAACTGCTCGATACGCTGGATGGTCGTATCGCCAATGCCACGCGCGGGGTAATTCACAATGCGTTTGAAGGCCTCATCATCGCGCGGATTGATCACCAAACGCAGGTAGGCCATCAGGTCCTTGATCTCCTTATGGTCGTAGAACGAGGAGCCCTTATAGATCCGATAGGGGATGGTTCGGCGGCGCAACTGATCCTCCAAGACGGCCGATTGGTTGTTCGTACGATACAGAATCACCGCCTCGGACCACCGATCATCTGCCTCACGCACCCGATCAATCAGATCGCTAACAACCAACTCGGCCTCCTCTCGGTCGGTATAGGCGCGCATGATGCGAATCTTCTCACCTACAGCTCCCTGCGAGAAGCAAACCTTCTGCAACTTCTTGCGATTGTGCGTAATGACCGAATTGGCCGCCTCGACAATCGTTCGCGTCGAGCGGTAGTTTTGCTCCAATTTGAAGACCTCGGCCGTCGGATAATCGTTGCGAAACGAGAGGATATTCTCGATCTTCGCTCCACGGAACGAATAGATCGACTGCGCATCGTCTCCCACCACGCAGACCCGGCCGTGGAGTTGCGAGAGGCGGCGAATGATGATATACTGGGCGTAGTTCGTATCTTGATACTCATCGACCAAGATATATTGGAATTGCTCTTGATATTGAGCCAGCACCTCAGGACAATCCTTCAGCAAGATATTGGTCTGCAACAACAGATCGTCGAAATCCATCGCATTGTTCTGCTTGCAGCGACGGCAATATTCGTGGTAGACGTTGCAAAACTCGGGGATGCGGGCCTGCCGATCCTCAACGGCACAACTCGTACTGGCTTGGTATGCCCCGGCGGTGATGAGCGCGTTTTTGGCCATCGAGATGCGCGAAGCAAGCACATTGGGCTTATACTTATCGGCATCGAGACGCATATCCTTGACGATGGTCTTCAGCAGATTCTTCACATCGCTCGGCTCGTAGATCGTGAAGGCCTGGGTGTAGCCGATACGCTCGGCATTCTCACGCAGGATGCGCGAAAAGACCGAGTGGAAGGTACCCATACGCAGGTAACGGCTCGACGAACCGATCATCTGTTCGATACGTTCGCGCATCTCGGCCGCCGCCTTGTTGGTAAAGGTCAGGGCCAGGATATTCCACGGCTTGACCCCCTGCGCAATCATATAGGCAATGCGCGAGGTCAAGACACGCGTCTTGCCCGATCCGGCACCGGCAATAATGAGCGAAGGTTTCTCAAAACCCACAACAGCAGCGCGTTGCGCATCGTTCAGACTCTGTAATATCTCTTGTTCGTTCATCCTTTCATTCGCTTTGGATGGCAAAGATACGAAGAAAACAAGCGTGATCCCGCAAAATAAAAGATTATATTTTTCAACAGACCAACAACACCCCTCAACCAGCGCTGTTTCGCCAGCCCAAGGCGACTTTCTCGCTGAAATTTGAATTTTTCTAAATTTTGCAATAAATTTGTCGGTTAGAACGTTTCGCCTAAGAGGCGGTTCCCGTTGAGTTTGCGGATGCAGCCTGCTTCAAAAGGCGACTCCCGTTGAGTTGGCAGACAACAACTTGTCAAAAGAGGCGACTCCCGTTGAGTTGGCAGACGCAGAAGCATACAAACAGCAAGAACGACGGCTACGTTCGCAAGAGAGGATAAACAAAATTAAAAAAACATAAAATTTGAACAACTATGTCTGAAGTCATCAACATCAAAGAGCTCAACGAGCGCATCGAGCGCGAATCGGTCTTTGTAGATACCCTGCGCCAGGAGATGGGCAAGGTGATCGTCGGTCAGAGCCATCTGGTCGATACGCTGCTCATCGGTCTGCTCTCCAATGGCCACATCCTGCTGGAGGGTGTTCCCGGATTGGCCAAGACGCTGGCAATCACGACGCTGGCCAAGGCCGTAGATGCCAACTTCTCGCGCATCCAGTTTACCCCCGACCTGCTGCCTGCCGACCTGCTCGGTACGCTCATCTACTCGCAGAAGTCGGAGGATTTCGTCGTCAAGAAGGGCCCGATCTTTGCCAACTTCGTGCTGGCCGATGAGATCAACCGTTCTCCGGCCAAGGTGCAGTCGGCCCTGCTGGAGGCCATGCAGGAGCGTCAGGTGACCCTCGGTGACGAGACCTACCCCCTGCCGCAGCCCTTCCTCGTGTTGGCTACGCAGAACCCCTTAGAGCAGGAGGGTACCTACCCGCTGCCCGAGGCACAGGTGGACCGTTTCATGCTCAAAGCAAAAATCTCCTACCCGAAGCGCGAAGAGGAGCGCGATATCGTACGCATGAACCTGGCCGGTGGCGGCATGCCCGAGGTCAATAAGGTGATCACGCCCGAGGATATCGTCAAGGCCCGTCGCGTCGTGGAGGATGTCTATATGGACGAGAAGATCGAGAAATACATCGTCGATATCATCTTCGCCACCCGCGAGCCGAAGAGCTACAACCTCGATCGTCTGGAGGCCCTGATTGCCTACGGTGGTTCGCCGCGTGCCTCGATCTCGTTGGCCAAGGCCGCCCGCGCCTACGCCTTCATCCGTCGCCGTGGTTATGTGATTCCCGAGGATGTGCGTGCCGTCTGCCACGACGTATTGCGCCACCGCATCGGTCTGACCTACGAGGCCGAGGCCGAGAACATCACCTCGGAGGAGATCATCACCGAGATTTTGAATAACGTAATCGTTCCCTAACGATGCAGCAGAACGAGAACGATATTCTCAAACGTGTTCGCAAGATCGAGATCAAGACCCGCGGGTTGTCGAACGAGATCTTTGCCGGAAAGTATCATACGGCTTTCCGCGGACGCGGTATGTCGTTTTCCGAGGTGCGTGAATATCGTGCCGGTGACGATGTGCGCGACATTGATTGGAATGTCACCGCCCGATCGCGTAAGCCCCATATCAAGGTCTATGAGGAGGAGCGCGAGCTGACGATGATGCTCTTGGTCGATGTCTCGGCTTCGCGCATGTTCGGCTCGACCGATCGACTGAAGAAGAACCTGATGACCGAGATTGCCGCCGTCTTGGCCTTCTCGGCTGCCCAAAACAACGACAAGGTGGGGTGCATCTTCTTCTCGGATCGGGTGGAGAAATTCATCCCCCCGAAGAAGGGGCGCAGCCACATTCTGATGATTATCCGCGAACTGATCGGCTTCGAGCCGGAGTCGAAACGCACGAAGCTCTCCGAGCCGATTCGCTTCCTGACGAATGTCAATAAGAAGCGCTGCACGACCTTCATCCTCTCCGACTTCCTCGATTCGTCGCGCGACGAGTCGGCACTCGACGACGCACTCAAGATTGCCCGCGGTCGCCACGATCTGGTGGGTATCCGCATCGTCGATCCGCGCGAGCAGAGCCTGCCCGATGTGGGCATCGTGGAGCTGTGCGATGCCGAGACGGGACGAAAAATGTGGGTCGATACCTCATCGCGAGCCGTGCGCGAGCACTACCTGGCTCGTTGGCAGCAACGCGAGGAGCGCATCATGGAGACCTTGAAACATAACCGCATAGACACGGCCGTAGTCTCAACCGAAGGGGACTACGTGGCCGAACTGATCAAACTCTTCAAACAACGATGAAACAACAACTCCTGTGGGTCGTGCTCCTGCTCGCACAAACGGCATGGGCACAATCGGAGACTCCGCGTGTGACGGCTCGCGTAGAGCCGGACAGCGTCTTTATCGGCGACCAATTCGACTACATCATCCAGATCGACAAGGATCTGGTGCAGACGATCGAGTTTCCTGAATTTCAACCCGTCGAGGGGGGACCGGTCGAGCTGATCGAAGATTGCCCGGTCGATACCCTGCTGCGGGATGGCCGTCGGCTCCAGCTGCAAAAGCGGTATCGCCTGGCCGCCTTCCAAGAGGGCTTGCTCAATCTGGGAGTCGGAGGCGTGCTCTATGCCGACAAGAACATCGTCGATACGCTTTACGCCCGCGACTCGGTCTATCTGCAGGTTGCCACCTTCGAGATCGACTCCACCTCGCAGTCGATCTACGACCTGAAGCCCCAGCGTACCCTCCCCTTCCGCTTTGCCGAGATTCGCGGTTACACGCTTTGGGGTGTGCTGATCCTCGCCCTGCTTGTGGCCCTCTTCTGGTGGGGTCGTCGCCAGCTCAAGGCGCGCGGGAAACGCTTCTCCGACCTGTTTAAGCCTGCACCGCCCGAGCCGCCGCACGTCGTGGCCATCAAGGCCCTGGAGGAGCTGCACAACCAAAAGCTCTGGCAAAACAACCGCCACAAGCTCTACTATTCGGGGCTGACGGATATCCTGCGCACCTACATCTCGGGGCGCTGGGGTATCAGTGCCATGGAGATGACCTCGGAGGAGATCATCGAGGTGATGCGCCTCTTCGAGCTGCCCGACAAGGCTCGCATGGATCTGAACTCCATCCTGCGGGATGGCGATCTGGTGAAATTTGCCAAGTTCACCCCCGAGAGCGAACAAAACGAAACGGACTACCAAAAGGCTTACTATTTTGTCGAGGAGACCAAGCCCGTCGAGGAGAGTGCCGAGGAGGGTCCGATGTCTGACAAAGAATCATGATGGTTATGCGAAAATACCTCTCTATACTCCTACTGCTCCTTGTAGCGTTGCCGGTCGCTGCCCAACAGATGCCCGAACGCTCGAAGGTACGCAAAGGAAATCGCCAATACAACAAGGGAAACTACGAGGCGTCGATCGAACGCTACAACCAGGCATTGGAGATCGTCCCCGAACAATGGGAGGCGACCTACAACTTAGGAAATGCCCTCTATAAAGCCGAGCGATACGAACAAGCCGAGCAGACGATGTTGCGCTCGGCGGCCGACTCGTTGCGCTCGGACGAGGAGCGTGCCCACGCCCTCTACAACCTGGGAAATGCCCAATTCAAACAGAAAAAGTACAAAGAGGCCCTGCAAAGCTATCGCTCTTCGCTCATGCTGAACCCCTCGGATCAGGAGGCAAAGTACAACTATGCCTATACGAAGAAGCTGCTCGACGACCAAAATCAGAATCAGGATCAAAACCAAGATCAGAATCAAAATCAGCAGCAGAATCAGAACCAGAACCAACAGCAACAGCAGGATCAACAGCAGAATCAGAACAACAACCAGGATCAACAGCAACAGCAGCAACAACAACAGCCCAACGATCCGAAACAGCGTGAGGATTCGCCTGCGCAACCTCAAAACCAACTCTCCGAGCAGGAGCAGGAGCAGATTCTCGATGCCATCCAGGCACAAGAGGATCGCACCCAAGAGAAGCTCAAGGAGAAGCAAGGGGTGGTCATTCGTGGTAAAAAGAATTGGTAACCCACCCGCACAAAACACCGAAATGCAATGATGCAGTTTGAATCTCCCTATTACCTTTGGTTATTGGTGCTTTTGGTGCCAATCATTGGTTATTACATCTGGCGCACGCTTTGGGGCGGTGCCTCGATCCAATTTTCCAGCACCGACGCGCTGCGCCGTGCCCCGCGCACGTTGCGCTACTACCTGCGCCATGTGCCCTTTGCGCTGCGCACCACGGCCTTTGCGCTGCTGATTGTCGCCTTTGCCCGCCCGCAAGATGTCGAACGACTCTCCCACTCGAACACCGAGGGTATCGACATCATGCTCTCGATCGACGTCAGCGGCTCGATGTTGGCCCGCGACTTTAAACCCGACCGCATCACGGCGGCCAAAGAGGTGGCCGGCTCGTTTATTGCCGACCGCTATGGCGACCGCCTCGGCTTGGTGGTCTTTGCCGGTGAGGCCTTCACCCAATCGCCCCTGACAACCGACCAAGGGACCTTGCAGACCCTCGTAAGCCGCATTCGCAGTGGTCTGATCGAGGATGGTACGGCCATCGGAAACGGCCTGGCCACGGCGATCAACCGACTGCGCGAAAGCGAGGCCAAATCGAAGGTGATCATCCTCCTGACAGACGGTGTAAACAATCGCGGCTCGATCACCCCGATGACGGCTGCCGAGATCGCCCAAGCGCAAAACATCCGCGTCTATACGATCGGTGTCGGATCGGAGGGAATGGCTCCCTATCCGGCCATCGACATGTATGGCGAGATGACCTTCATCCAGCAGAAGGTCGAGATCGACGAAAAGACCCTGCAAATGATTGCCGAGATGACCGGAGGCCGCTACTTCCGCGCCACCGACAAGGAAAAGTTGCAGGCTATCTACGACGAAATCAACCAAATGGAGAAATCGAAGGTCGAAGTGACCGAGCGTTACCTCTATCACGAACTCTTTGCCGGATGGTTGCTCGCAGCCCTCGCACTCCTGATCATCGAGTTCCTGCTCTCTTCGTTGCTCTTAAAACGTATTCCGTAAGCTATGTTTCGATTTGCAAATCCGCAATATCTCTGGCTCCTGTGGTTGGTGCCGATCCTGATCCTGCTCTTTTTGTGGGCCTCCTACCATCGCCGCCGCCGCTTGGCGCGCTTCGGGCAGGTCTCAACCCTGTTGCAACTCATGCCCGATTATTCGTCGGCGCGCATTTGGCTTAAGTTCATCCTCTTTTGCTGCGCGCTCGCCGCGCTGATCTTTGCGTTAGCACGCCCGCAAGCCGGATCGAAGCTGCGCGAGGAGAAGGCCGAAGGTGTTGAAATGATGCTCGTGGTCGATGTCTCCAACTCGATGTTGGCCGAAGATTTCGCCCCCAACCGCCTCGAGCGCACCAAATATGCGATCAACAAGCTCTTCGACGAGATGAAGCAGGATCGCGTCGGTGTGGTGGTCTTCGCCGGCGAGCCGAAGGTGCAGCTGCCCATTACCGCCGATTATCGGATGGCCAAGGCCTTTGCCCGCCGCATCGACCCGACCCTGGTCTCGGTGCAGGGTACCGACATCGGCAAGGCCCTTTCGTTGGCCCTGCTCTCCTTCTCGAGTGCCTCGGAGCAGGAGCAGGAGGGGGCACAAAGCCGCGTCATCATCCTCATCACCGATGGTGAGAACCACGAAGAGGATGTCCTGGAGATTGCCGGTCGCGCGGCCGAGATGGGCGTGCGTATCTACACAATCGGTATCGGTACGCCCGAGGGAGCCCCGATCCGCATTGGCGAGGAGTTGATCACCGACGAACAGGGCGAAATGGTGGTCTCGAAGCTCGACGAGCAGACCCTCACCGAGATAGCTGCCATCACCGGTGGTGCCTATGTGCGCGCCTCGACCCAGGCTTTCGGGCTGCAGGAGATTGTCGAGAGCATCGAACAGATGGAGAAGGGCGAGCTGACCACGATCAGTTTCGAGGAGTATGACGAGCAATATCGCTGGCCGCTGTGGATCGCCTTTGTGTTGTTGCTGATCGAGTTCATTCTGCTCGACCGCCGCAACCCGCTCCTGGCGCATCTGAATATCTTCCGCGAGGAGCGTTAGCAAGCCTCGGTCGTTGCATAGCGGCTTGAGCAAAATAGAACGAGGATGTCCGACGTGTGTCGAACATCCTCGTTTTGCGAGGCAGCCCCTATAAGCCGGGTTCTGTTGCTATGTCTGTCCGTGGCCAAGCGATCGTTCCGAAAAATCGAGAAAACTCCCGATGAAACGGCCGCCCGCCACCCAACAACACACAGCCCCCTGTCATTTATCTACGACGATGGTCACCCATCGCCTCCAGCAACCTACCCCCCGGCATCGGGCGAGCAACCCTATAACTGCCGGTATACACGGTCTTGCAACCCACGGGACGTACTGACCGAGTGACATCACTGCCCTCGCGGTGGGCTCTTACCCCACCTTTTCACCCTTACCTCGTCGCAGATGAGTACACCCGAAAAGCAGCCAAGCTGCGGTGCCTCTCCCAACGGGGCGGTTATTTTCTGTTACGCTTGCCATAAGCTCGCGCCCATCAAGTCGTTAGCTTGCGTGGTGCTCTTTGTTGCCCGGACTTTCCTCCCCCGATCGAAATCGGCAGCGACAGAGCGGAACTGCGCTGCAAAGATACAAAAAGATGTGAAAATCACCATCGCATTCGCCCGTTTTGTTTTTTATCCGTATCTTTGTCTCGAAAGTTCTATAATCCAAACAATATGAAAATCAACACGTCAGTTCTGGCCGCCACGATGGCACTCTTTGCCTGCGGCTGTAGCAACGGAAACGGTGAGAATCCGTTGCTGAGCGAATTTACCACCCCTTACGGGATCGCTCCTTTCGACCAAATCACCATTGAAGACTACCGCGAGGGCATGTTGCTCGGCATGGAGCAGCAGCAGGCCGAGATTGCAGCCATCATCGCCAACGAGGAGGCTCCGACCTTTGAAAACACGATCGTAGCCCTCGATCAGAGCGGTGCACTTCTGCGCCGTGTGGGCGGCACCTTCGGTCCCCTCTCGAGCAGCAACTCGACCGACGAGACCCGCGCGCTGCAGAAGGAGCTGTCGCCCCTGCAGTCGGCCCACAGCGACGACATCTACCTCAACGAGGCCCTCTTTGCCCGTGTCAAGGCGGTCTATGAGATGCGCAGCGAGCTGACGCTGACGGCCGAGGAGCAGAAGGTGCTCGAGAATTGCTACAAGCGTTTCGTGCGCAGCGGTGCCGAGCTCGACGAGGCCCAGAAGGCCGAGTTGCGCGAGCTGAACAAGGAGCTCTCGATGTTGCAGCTCAACTTCTCGCAAAATCTGCTCCACGAGACGAACAACACCTTTGTCGTAGTCGATCAAATCGAGCGTCTGGCCGGTCTGCCCGAGGCAAACATTGCCGCCGCAGCCAAGATGGCCGAGGAGCAGGGTCAAGCCGGAAAGTGGATGTTCAACATGCAACGTCCGAGCTGCAATCCGGTGCTGCAATACTGCTCGGACCGCGAACTGCGCAAGGAGGTCTATGAGGCCTACTACAACCGTGGCAACCGCGACAATGCCTATGACAACAAGGCTATCTCGGCCCAGATTGTCGAGCTGCGCCTGAAGAAGGCCAAGCTGATGGGCTACACGAACTACGCCGAGTTGGTGCTCGAGGAGCGTATGGCCAAAACGCCTCAGGCGGTCTACAACCTGCTCGACCAGGTGTGGGGTCCGGCCGTCAAGAAGGCCCAAGAGGAGCTTGACGACATCCGTGCCGAGATCCGCAAGGAGGGCCACTCGTTCGAGCCCGAAGGCTGGGACTACATGTACTACTCGGACAAGGCCAAGCAGGCCAAATATGCTGTCGATGAGCAGGAGTTGCGTGCCTATCTGGAGATCGGCAACGTGATGCAGGGCATCTTCCATGTAGCCGGGAAACTCTACGGGCTGACCTTCGAGGAGATCACCTCCGAGGTGCCCGCCTACGAGCCTACGGCCAAGGCCTACAAGGTGATCGACCGCGACGGCACGCTGTTGGCGATCTTCTACAGCGACAACTTCCCCCGCGAGTCGAAGCGTGCCGGTGCTTGGTGCACGAGCTTCCGTGGTCAGCGTTATGAGGCGAACGAGCGTGTGATTCCGATCGTGGTGAACTGCTGCAACATGACCGCTCCGACGGCCGATGGCCCCGCCCTGCAAAGCATTGACAACGTGGAGACGCTCTTCCATGAGTTTGGCCACGCCCTGCACAGCTTCATGCGCGACGTACGTTACAACGGTGCCTCGGGTGTCGAGCGCGACTTTGTCGAGCTGCCCTCGCAGATCAACGAGCATTGGGCCTTCGAGCCGGAGGTGCTGAAGGTCTATGCCAAGCACTACCAGACGGGTGAGGTGATCCCGATGGAGCTGGTCGAGAAGATTGTCGAGAGTGCCAAATATGGTCAGGGCTTCGCCACGGTAGAGTATCTGGCTGCCTCGTATAGCGATATGGATCTGCACGTGCTGACCGAGATCCCCGAGAATCTCAACGTAATGGATTTCGAGGCTGAGAAGCTCGCTGCCCGCGGCATCCCGACGCAGATTCTGCCTCGCTACCGCATGACTAACTTCAGCCACACGATGGGCGGTGGTTACACGGCCGGCTATTACAGCTACATGTGGGCCGAGGTGCTCGATTGCGACGCCTTTGAGGCCTTCACCGAGACGGGCGATCTGTTCAATGCCGAGGTGGCTGCCAAGTTCCGCCAATATGTCTTGACGCCGGGCGGTATCGACAACGGCATGGTGATGTACACCAACTTCCGAGGTCGTGAGCCGAAGATCGACGCGCTGCTGCGCAATCGCGGCTTATAAGCCAACCCTTTGACAAACCAAGAAACGGGGCTGTCGCAACCTACAAAGTTGGACAGCCCCGTTTGGTTTGACGTTATATCACAAATAGGCGTTTACGATCGGTGAAACTGCCTACTTCTGTTCCGGCTCTTCGCCGCGTTTGATAGCGGCAATCACGGCAATCACAATCAGATAGCCCATCAAGCCCACAATGCCGACCACGGCCACGATCGAGAAGAGATAGCCCACCGTGATCGCAACGAGCAACATACCTCCGATGAGCAAGGCGCGCATCGAGGCAATAGAAAGGGTCTCGGCCGCTACGATCGACTCCCCGATATTGAGAGCCCAGACCACCAGCAGGAGTACAATACTCGGCTGCAGCGAGATCCCAAAGCCCCAGCCCAGCCAATCGGCGATGCCGCCAATACCGGCCCAGGCACCCGCCAAGGCAATAAAGAGCACCGACAAGGTGGCAAAATAGGGATTCGCCTCGATCCGATCTTTCCACAGACGTTTGTCGAGCAGGTGTACAAGCGTTATTTTTTCGTTGATAGATGCCAAATTCATAGCTCACTTCAAATTAGTCCATAAAACACATAAAGATAAATGCGGCCGTAATCAACACCGCCAACGGAATACCCACGGCCGCCGCATACTTATTCAGCGGCAGATAGGCCGACGAGGTCACCTCCTCTTCAACCTTCCGGCCCGAGAAGATCGGCAGCAACGCCAAGCGCCAATAACCCACCGCCATGAGGAACATCAGCAAGAGCATCAACACCCAATGCAGCCACGAGCTATGCTGATAATAGCTGAACCACATCATGTTGGGAACAACAAACGAAAGCATAGCGACCAACGTGCGGAAGACCGGGAAGATGGGGCAGATCAAGAGCATCGAGATCCAAGCCCGATCCTGTTTCGAGACCACATTGTGGCGCAGCACCATCATCGCCAGGAACGAGGGGATGAGGTAGATGAGCAGCAGCGAGAGTTGATTGATCAGATAAAAGATCGTTGCCGAGCCAACCACCTGACGCACCATGTAAAAGAAGATGATCGTCAGTGCTGCCGCCGCCTGCGTAACGGCACAGAGCAACACGGCATTCGAGGTGGCGCGATTGGCCGCCTGCTTCACCAGCAGGAAATAGGCCACGGCGGGCGCGAGCAACAACGTGGCGGTCACCAGCTCGCCAAAATCATAATAGAGCGACAATAGAAAGAGGGTGAACTCGTTGATCACCAGCAGGATTGCAGCCGTAAGCTGCATGGCCGACACTTTGGGTGCTGACGGCTGTTGAATGGGGTTTTCTGATAGATCCATAGTGATAGAAGATTAGCAAAATCGAAGCCACAACCCACACGATCGGGCTTTTCCATACAAAAATAACAAAAATTTGACAAATAGTCCCTCAAGGCGCATTTTATCGGCCCTTTTTTCACCGTTAATCCGTGACGGGGCGGATCGGAGTGCCGCCATTACGCGTTCCCCGCATCACCGATGGAGAACCACCTCCACGCAGCAAGAGGCCACATGCAGCCTGCAACTCACCGCTATCCGACGTAGAACTCCAATACAAACCTTGTTCTCCCTTCTTGCTCGAGCCCGTTTTACCCTTCCAGCCGGCAAGAGGAAGAAAAATACTATTCCTATTCGGGCCTATGATTTGATATCCACGACATCCTCCAACCACAGTCTCCCTCCAAGTACATTTGTTGATCAACTCTAACATCTCCTTTTTGGTGGGCATCCGCCAGCTGCCGCCCCATTTCGCTCGTGCCGCATCATAGGTTGGGTTACCGGCTATATCGCCCATGGATTTGTTGTAGGACGTACTGGTCTCCGCGGTGTATTCCGATTTGGTGTTTGTTTCGCCCCAAGCGTAATAGTCTCCATCGTTCCACGGATAATTTGCCCCTATATTGCAAGTAGCCCATTTGACGCTCAATCCCAAATCGACGTAATAGTAGCCATTTATTTGGTGCATCTTACCAGCCGCAATCTTAGCCCTCCACGCCTGCTCCTCCGTTGCTGCCATACTTTGCCGCTCGCTTGGGGTGAGATCCATTACAGGGCGCACCGAGCGACCGTAGTAGCGGTAGCCCCAATTCACGTAGCGACTACCACTGTAGAAGTACAGGCCGGACGCGCCCCGCGAATCACTCTCGAGAGGCGTAGAACTCCAATAGTAGCCGTACTCTCCGGCGTAGTTGAGCGACGACCCGTCACGCCAACCGGCAGCGGGAAGGAAAATACTGTTGCCGTTCTTTCCGGTTACTTTGTAGCCGTTGTGACCACCTTGTGATGTCCAAGTCCAGGTACATTTATCTATCAACTCACGAAACTCTGCTTGGGTCGGCAGTCGCCAACCGTCGCCCCAATTGGCGCGAGCTGCATCATAATCCGGATTTCCCGCAATATCGCCCATGGATTTTTCGTAGGTAGCACTATCATCATCCCAATACATCCATTTGACACTTGTTTCGCCCCAGGCGAAGTAATTGCCATACTCCGCGGGGGTCGATGCACCCACATTGCAGGTGGCCCATTTAACGCTCAGACCCAAATCGACCCACTCGTGGCCATTCGTCGAGCCCGACGCAGCTTGCGGGGCAACAGGGTCATTTGTTCGTGGCTCATCAGCCCACACGGCAAGATGCGTGAGGAACAACAGTGAAAGGAGAAAAGCGCGTTTCATAAGCTATCGTTTTGAATGATTGGTTCGGGTACAGTAGTTTCGGGCTGTGGTTTTGATTGAAGATCCACCCTCTTGTAATAATCGTAACAAATCTGGTTCTTGAATTGGTAGTAGAAGGCGTATGTTTGGTGGGTGAGATGGACCACAAGCGGAAAGAGCAGCACATCGGCCAACTCGGCCTCGGTCGGTTCCCGATCCTGAAATTGGGCGGCAAATTGCTCGTCGGGAGCATAGTAGCACACCTGCTCATCGCCCCTATCGAGCGTAAAGCAACAATAATAGGTGGTCTGCGACCGCACCGAAAGGAGCTCCACCCGGTTGCTCTTCGGATCAACCCCGATGCAGGCCAAGTGGCTCCGCTGCATGCCGGGATTCGGGTACAGCGCGCTGTACGTACCATCACCCAGTCGAACCGAGGTGCCGACATATTCATACATATCGGTGCGCAACGAGTCTCGCCACATCTCAAACATCTTGGTCAGCGAGGGACTCCAGAAACCACCCGAGAGGCTATCCATCGGCATCCGAATTATGTGTATGGAGTCTAAAAGCAACCCGGAGACTTTCACCGAAGGGAAGTACATACGAGGGGTATCTAACTTCGGAAACTGCACCTGCGGCGTAACTCCTATGGGAGTAATCGGAACGTTGCGTCCGGGCGGGGTTTGCTGCAGGGCTCGGGAGGCCTCGATGCCGACCTTTCCGGTCGCAGCGCGTCCGAGCGGTTTCACGACGCGACCGACCTGCGCCGCAACCTGCAGGCAACAGCCGCAACCGAGCAAGAAAAGGAGTAATTTTCGCATAAGCAACCTTTTGAGCAGATGATTTTTACAAATATAGTGACTCCTTGCTGTTTTTCCAATACTTTTTTATCTTGTTTTTTTGTTTTTCGGTTTAGGTTCGTTTTTTTGTTGTAACTTTATGGCGATAAATTCCACGATTTGAAGATTTAGTCACACCATATACCGAATAAACCTAATTTGTTATGAAGAGATTGATTGTTGCATTGATAGCGGTGCTGATGTCAATGGGAGCTGTCGAGGTTACAGCACAGAGTTTTCTGAAGAAACTTGGCAAGACGATAGAGTCTGAAGTTCAGTCCGAGGTAGAAAAGGGGACAAGAAGGGCTGTCAGAGAGGTTATGGCGCAGCCTCTGCCGAAGAAGGAGGCAAAAACTGCTCAGGAACCGGAGAATCAACCACAGGAGCGTCCGGCAACCCAGCCTGAGACTCAGACGAGCCCTTCGAAAACCAAGTTCTACAAGCCGCTTAAGCAGCTGAGTAGCAGTGCAAAATATGTAAAGGATATTGATGTCTGGTATCGAATGGGGCGTAAAGAGAACACCTACAAACTCTATAAGGATGGTGGAACGTACTATATTGATCACCGCGGTGAGTATCACGAGGTTTTCAGTTGTGATGCAATCTTTAGAGATGTAAAGTACAACCAATATGTTATATTTTTTGATATCGAACTCTTTATTAAGGAGAAACTCGCAGGAACTCCTGCTCCTACTGTAGTGAGAAGAGATTAGTAGTGAACAACAAGAGGTTGAGCTTATTGTATAGTTGCGTGTTTAATGATATAATTTTGAGAATATGAAAAGCTTTTTTATTTTTATTTTAACACTCCTTTTTGCTGTTAGTGCTTCGGATCTATCAGCGCAGAGTTTCCTGAAGAGACTTGGAAAAATCGTTGAAAAAGAGGTCGAACAGGGTATCGACAAGCTAAAGCCTAAGGAAAATCAGCAACGCGAGGAGAATCAGGTCGAGCAGGCGGCCGAGCAGGGAAGCCGCTCGCGGTCCACTGTTTCATCGCATGCGGCGGCGGCGAATACAACGCTTGTTGCAACCGATAAGGGTCAGAATATTCAACGCGAATCGGATTGCGATTATATCGACGAGTATGGCATCAACCACGGTGGCGGTATCCTGATCGGTACGGTGGTATGGGCCCCCGTAAACTGTGGTTACCACAAGACTGACTACCCCTACGGTAAGCTCTACCAGTGGGGGCGCAAACACGGCCAGGGCTATGGTGAACCCTATAAAGATCCGAAGCACAATGTGCGTCCCGATAAGACAACGGCCAAACTTGTTTCTGCGCCGGTAACCCCTGCCGAGGCGCGTCAGCACCCCGATACGCACTATTTCCACGAAAAAGGAGGGTGGTTCAACTGGACGCGAAACGATATGCAATTGTGGAATCAGACCGAAACAATGGAAATTCGCAAGAACAAGGCCAATGACCCCTGTCCCAACGGCTGGCGTGTAGCCGACCTGCACGACTATCAGGAACTATGCAAGAACTATTCTGACGAGACCGTTTATTACGAGGGAGGGCAGAAAGGTCGCTGGTTCTCGGGTCCCCGGGCCTATAGCTCCAGAGTGCCCCGAATTTTCCTCCCGATGGGTGGTTATCGTGATCTCGACGGTTTCTGCTATTCGCGCGAAAACGTGGGTATATATTGGACGGATCGTCACGGTGGCGGTGAGGGCTTAGTATGGCACTTCTTATTCGGCCAAGGAAGTCTGGAGGTGGATCCGATGGCGTGGCCTCACGACGCCTATTCGGTACGTTGCGTGAGAGATGTGCCGGGTAAGATGATGCATTAACCCAATTATTTACGTTTTAGAACGATTTTCCAGGCCTGAATTTTGTTTTTTCGATTTTGCGTCGTACTTTTGCACTCCCAAACAGACGGCACAGGGGCCAAAACACGGTATGCGGTGGGTGCGTGGTCATGTGGTAGCGTGGAAATGTGGTAGCATGGAAGCGCGGTAGCGTGGAAATGTGGCAGCGTGGAAATGTGGTAGCATGGAAGCGCGGCAGCGTGGAAATGTGATGGCGCGGAAGCGCGGTAGCATGGAAATGTGGTAGCATGGATGCGTGATGACAATGATAGCGTAGCAGCGTGGTAGCGTAGTTTTGTGCTGAAAACCGTCGGTGGTTTAACTTTATTAAACATTTTCAAACAAATGAAAACTATCGTTGTAAATGCCGTTGAGCGTAAGGACTTCGGCAAGAAGGCAGCTAAGGCTGTTCGTCGCGAGGGTCTGGTACCCTGCGTATTGTGCGGTAACGGTGAGACCGTGAATTTCACGATCGATCCCCGCGACATCAAAGCATTGATCTACACCCCCAACTCGTACATCGTAGAGTTCCACTTCGGTGAGAAGGTTGAGCTGGCCGTTATGCGCGAGGCTCAGTGGCACCCCGTACGCGAGGAGCTGCTCCACGTTGATTTCTTCCGCATCGCCGAGGGTAAGCCCGTATCGGTTGCTATTCCGGTACGTCTGACCGGTAACGCCGAGGGTGTGAAGGTCGGTGGTAAGCTCGTACTGTCGGCTCGCAAACTCATTGTTAGCGCGCTGGTTGAGAACCTGCCCGATGAGCTGACCGTAGACGTTACGCCGCTGGGTGTTGGTAAGACCATCTTCGTAGGCGACCTGGCCTTCGAGAACCTCAAGTTTGTGACCCCCGCAACGACCGCCGTTTGCGCCGTACGTGTAACGCGTGCTTCGCGTGGTGCTGCCGCTGCCGAGAAATAGTCTTTCGAGGACCGGTAAACAATGAAATATCTTATTGTTGGATTGGGCAACATCGGCTCGGAGTATGCCGATACCCGTCACAACATCGGATTCAACGTGTTGGACGCACTCGCAGAGGCGTCCAACACTTCGTTTACGACCGTGCGCTATGGCGACATGGCCACATTGCGCCATCGTGGCCGCACGGTGCTGCTGCTCAAGCCATCGACCTACATGAATCTCTCGGGTAAGGCCGTGCGCTATTGGATGGAGCAGGAGAAGATCAAGCCGGAGAATCTGCTCGTCATCTCGGACGACATCGCCATCCCCTTTGGGCAGTTGCGTCTGCGTCCGCAGGGATCGGCCGGCGGTCATAACGGTCTGAAAAACATCGCCGAACTGCTCGGCACGGAGGCCTTCGCCCGCATGCGCTTCGGCGTGGGTGGCGATTTTCCGCGAGGCCACCAGATCGACTACGTGCTCGGCAAATGGTCCGACGAGGAGCGCAAGGCTATGCCCGACCGCCTGAAGGTCTTTGGCGATGCAATCCTCTCGTACGTCTCGGTCGGCTGCCAGATGACGATGAACAACTTCAATAAGAAGTAACCTTATCAACAAAACACAAAGGAGCTGTCTAACAAATCTGTTACGACAGCTCCTTTTTTTCACGGCGAAAGGGCGGTAAGGGGCGTTTAGCATGATGCCCATTGCGCCATGTGCAACCTCTCGCTTCCGGCTATAACAGGGCGATCAGGGCCTCAATATCCTCATCCGAGGTGCTCCAACCCGTCACAAAGCGTACAACGCTCTGCTCAGCTCCTCGCGGACCCCACAACTCGAAACTCACCTGCTCCTTCAGCCGGTCAATCACGGCATTATCCAACCGGAAAAATTGTTGATTGGTGGGTGAACTTCCCACCACCTCATAGCCTCGCGCCACAAAGGCATCACGCAGGCGCAACGCCTGACCTACTGCCCGCCGGGCAATGCGCAAATAGAGGTCGTTGGTGAAGAGGGCCTCAAACTGTACACCCAGCAGGCGACCCTTGGCCAACAAGGCTCCATGTTGTTTGACAAGCGGAAACAGATGGGGTATCAATCGGGGATTGGTCACCACGACCGCCTCGCCAAAGAGCGCACCCACCTTCGTACCGCCGATATAAAACAGATCGCTCAACGCGGCAATATCCTGCAACGTGAAGTCGCACCCCTCAGCTGCCAACGCATACCCCAAACGCGCACCGTCGATGTAGAGCGGAATATCCGCCTCGTGACAAACTCGGCTCAAAGCCTCCAACTCGGCCCGACTATAGATCGTGCCATACTCGGTCGGCTGGGAGATATAGAGCATCCCCGGAGCGACCATGTGCGTATAAGTCTCATCGTGATAAAAATCGGCAATATAGCGTGCCACCGTCTCGGCCGAGACCTTTCCTTCGGTGTGGGGCAGGGTCAGCACCTTATGGCCCGAGGCCTCAACGGCTCCCGCCTCATGCACGGCAATATGGCCACTCTCGGCAGCCAACACACCCTCATGACGCGCCAAGACCCCATCTATCAGCGTGGCGTTGGTCTGCGTGCCACCCACCAACAACTGCACCCGCGCCTGCGGAGCTCCACAAGCGGTACGGATCAAGTCCTGCGCCCGCTGCGTATAGCCATCCGAGCCATAGCCCACCGTCTGTTCGGCATTGGTAGCCACCAGCCGCTCCAACACCTCGGGGTGTGCCCCCGACATATAATCCGAATCAAAATAAATCATCGTACATCCAACTCTTACGGTTACAAACTACGCTACTCCTCCTCGCCATAGAAGAGCTCGTCCATCAACGAGTCGATCTCACGGCGCTCCTTCTTCGTCGGGCGGCCCGTGCCACGATCGCGGAAGACAAAGATCGTCTCACGCGGGGCATTGAGCTTGTCCAGCTCCTCCTGCGGGGTGATATCCAGGCAATATTGGGGGACATTCTTCGCCCCCTGACGGCTCGAAACCAAGTCGAGCACCTTATATTGATAGGTGACCGCTTGGCGACGCACGGCAATGATATCGCCAATCTTCACCTCGCGCGAAGGCTTGGCATAGGCATTATTGACCGTCACACGGTTGTTGCGCACGGCATCGGCGGCATCGCTACGCGTCTTGAAGATGCGCACGGCCCACAGGTATTTGTCCAATCGAATATCGTCCATATCTTTTATCCATTTTTTAGCGTTCCAACAACGATTCGCTGCGGGGTGTATCGTGCGAGGCCTCCTCATTCTGGCGGCTGACGCTCAAGATCATGCCCAGCGCGATGGCCGTAAAGAGGGTCGAGGAGCCGCCACGCGAGATCAACGGCAAGGTCTGACCCGTCTCGGGGATCAGATTGACCGTGACCATGATGTGCAGGAGTGCCTGGCAGGTGATCATCAGGGCCAACCCCAGAACCAAAAGCCCCGGAAAGGCTGTTCCGCAGCGTTTGAAGATCTCGATAGCCCGGAAGAAGATCCACAGATAGAGCATCATCAGGGCAACGGCCAGCAACAAGCCATACTCCTCGACAAAGAAGGCAAAGGCAAAATCGCTTTCAGGGTGCACCATCTCAACCCGCATGGCACTCTGTCCGGCCCCCTCACCCAGCAGACCGCCGTTGTGGATAGCGATCATCGAGCGTTCGCTATCGGTCAGATGCTCGATCGGCTTTTGATCCTGGGGCAACACCCACAGTTTCACCCAGGTCGAAAGGCGTCCTTCGGCCGTCTCGCTACGCCCCAAATCGAGGGCCATCAGCAGTACAAATCCGAGTAGCGCATATCCAAACAGTTTCATCAGCTCCCGCTTCCGCACCCGACCGATCAACATCATGACCCAGCTGGCCAAGAAGAGCAGGGCGGCCGAAGAGGTGTGGGCCGGGAAGATGACAGCACAAGCAATGACGATCGGCATCAGAATCGGCCACGTTCCCTCGCGCCAGATGCGCTGCTGTTCGCTCGATGAGCGCCAGGTCCAGAATTTGAGCGACGGGACGATCTGCAACTTATCAATCTTCGATTGCCGAGCAGCCAATTGACGGGCCAGGAACATCACCGTAGCGACCTTCAGAGCCTCCGAGGGCTGAAATTGGAAGGGCCCAATCGGAATCCAACGGGCCGCTCCATTGGTGGAGAAGCCGAGGAAATAGACCGAGAGGGTCAAGAGTAGCGAGAGGAGATAAACCAGACCGGAGAGGCGGTTATAGAACCGGCTGTTGAGCCGTTGCACCAGCAACATCGTACCCAGGCTCAACAACAAGATGATCACCTGCTGATTCAGAAAATGGGTCGTAGAACGCAACGTACGCGGGTCATAGGCCATCTTGGCCGTGGAGGAGTACACCACCAACACCGAGATGACGGCCAGCACGGCCACAATCACCCACAAGACACGATCTCCCTTGAACCAACGACGATTTGTCTGCGCCTGAAATGCCTCCTCTGCCATCTCGCTAACAATGTGTTACGACCCACTCTTTGAAGAGGCGGCCACGTTGTTCATAGTTTTGAAACAGATCGAAGCTCGCACAGGCCGGGGAGAGCAGTACGACATCTCCGGCACGCGCCACCCGCCGAGCAGCCTGCATCGCCTCGTCGAGCGACGCGGTAGAGATCACCTCACCGACTACCCCCGTGAAGCTGTCGATCAGCTTTTGGTTGTCCAACCCCATGCAGATGAGCGTGTGGACCTTTTGGCGGGCAAATTCCATCAACGGGGCGTAATCATTACCCTTGTCCGTACCTCCGGCAATCCAAACCGTCGGGCGGGTCATACTTTCAAGAGCATACCACACCGAATCGACATTGGTCGCCTTCGAGTCGTTAATCCACAATACCCCCTCAGCCTCTTTGACCGGCTCGAGGCGGTGTTCTACGGGCGAGAAGGCATAGATCGAACGACGAATCCGCGTCGGTGAGACACCGGCGGCCAGGGCAGCCAAGGCAGCAGCCATGGCGTTGTAGCAGTTGTGCAACCCCTTGATCTGCATCTTCTCCGTGTTGAGCGACAGGTGTTGCTTACCCACCTCGACAACGAGTTTTCGGCCCTCGACAAACCCATCACCCGCGCCACTGACGACCTGCATCTTGGCAGCAAAGGGGAGCTGGCGCGCCTTCAACTCTCGCTGCTCGATCTGCTGCCAAACCACCTCGTCGTCGGCCGAATAGATCAGCCAATCGCGCGAGGTTTGGTTCTGGGTGATACGCAGTTTCGAGTTTACGTAGTTCTGAAAGCAGTAGTCATAACGGTCCAGATGGTCGGGCGTGATATTCATCAGCAAAGCGATATGGGCCCGGAAACGCGACATGCCATCGAGCTGGAAGGAGCTGAGCTCCAGCACATACCAATCGTAGTTGCCCGTTGCCACCGAATAGGCAAAGCTCTCTCCGATGTTTCCGCCCAAGGCCACGTTCCATCCGGCATCGCGCAGGATGCGGTAAACGAGCGACGTAGTCGTCGTCTTGCCATTCGAGCCCGTGATGCAGATGCACCGCGCCTTACCCATGTAGCGACCGGCAAACTCGATCTCCGAGATGATCGGAATACCCCGCTCACGCAGTTGCTGCACAAGGGGTGCTTTGTCGGGAATACCGGGCGATTTGATCACCTCGGTCGCATCCAAGATACGCTCCTCGCTGTGGCAACCCTCCTCATAGGGGATCTCCCACTCGTCGAGTTTCGCTTTGTAGCGATCGGCAATCTTCCCCCGATCCGAGAGAAAGACCTCGAAACCCTTCTTCTTGGCCAGCACCGCCGAACCATAGCCACTGATGCCGCCACCGAGGACAACAATCTTCTTTTTCTGCATCGTTTATCGAATTTTGAGCGTTACAAGTGTCACGGCTGCCAGCAGCAGCGAAATGATCCAGAAACGCAGCACGATCTTCGTCTCGAAGATGTTGCGTTTCTGGTAATGGTGGTGAATCGGGGTCATCAGGAAGATGCGACGTCCCTCGCCATAGCGGCGTTTGGTCCATTTGAAATAGGCCACCTGCATCATCACCGAACAACTCTCGATCAGGAAGATTCCACACAAGAGGGGCAACAGCAGCTCTTTGCGAATGCACAGAGCAAAGACGGCGATCACACCGCCAATCGATAGCGAGCCGGTATCGCCCATAAAGATCTGGGCCGGGAACGAGTTGTACCACAGGAAACCGACCAGAGCACCCATCAGTGCGGCGGCAAAGATCACCAGCTCACCACTATTGGGAATGTACATGATGTTCAGGTAATCGGCATAGACCAAGTGACCCGACAGATAGGCCAAAATACCCAGCACCATGACAATCGGCACCGAAACACCCGTCACCAGACCATCCAATCCGTCCGTGAGGTTTGCTCCGTTCGAGACGGCCGTGACAACCAAGATCGCCACCAGCACATAGAGCACCCAGGCGGCCGTCTCGTTGCCACCCGTGAACCAACCATAATCCAGCTCGTTGTTCTTCACAAAGGGGATCGTCGTTTGGGTGGTCTTGAAATCCTCAGTCACCACCTCCGTAGCCTCATCCGAGCAGGCCACCTCCTCACGCACCACAATATCGGGCGAGAGCCACATCGTCGTGCCGACAATCAGACCCAAACCCACCTGACCGACAATCTTGAAACGACCCTTGAGGCCCTCTTTGTGGTGGCGGAAGACCTTGATGTAGTCGTCCAGACCACCGATCAGCCCCAACCAAACGGTCGAGACGAGCAGCAGCTGGATGTAGATGTTGTCAAGGCGCGCAAAGAGCAGCGTCGGCAGCAGGATCGAGAGCAGGATGATCACGCCACCCATCGTCGGCGTGCCGCGCTTCTGCAACTGACCCTCCAGCCCCAGGTCGCGGATCTCCTCCCCGATCTGTTTGCGACGCAGGAAGTCGATGATGCGACGGCCAAAGATGATGGCAATGAGCAGTGCCAAAATAATAGCTGCGGCCGAACGGAACGAGATGTATTGGAACATTCCCGAGCCGGGCAGGTCGTAGGCTTCGTCAAAATACTTAAAAAGATGGTAGAACATAGTTTATCGTTATTTTTTCGATTTTTCGTTTGCCGAGGTGGCTCCACACCACACTTCGAAGGCTTTGCGCACCTCTTCGCGGTCATCGAAGTGGAGCTTTTCGTCGCCAATGATCTGATAGGTTTCGTGCCCCTTGCCGGCCAGCAGAATCACATCGCCGGGCTGGGAGAGCATCACCGCCGTGCGGATCGCCTCCCGACGATCGGCCAAGCGTACGTAGCGGTCCGTAGGCTCCAAGCCGGCCACCATCTCGTCGAGAATCGCCTCGGGCGACTCATGGCGCGGATTGTCGGCCGTAAAGATGGCCGTCGTGGCATACCGCACCGCAATGCGCGCCATCTCGGGGCGTTTCGTCCGATCACGATTACCGCCACATCCACACACGACGATCAACTGACCACGACCGCCTCGAATCTCCTCGATGGTCGTGAGCACATTCTCCAACGCATCGGGTGTGTGGGCATAGTCCACCACGGCAATCGTTCCGTTGAGTGCTCGTACACACTCGAAACGACCGCTAACCGGCTCCAGCGAGCTCAAGGCGGTCAATACCTCCTCCTGCGTGAAGCCCAACTCGACGGCCACGGCATAGACCGACAGTAGGTTGTAGGCATTGAAGCGACCCGTCAAATGGCTCCACAGTTCACGCCCGTCGAGCGTGAGCAACATCCCGTCGAGGTGCATCTCCTGAATGCGACAACGATGGTCCGCCATGCTCCGCAGCGCATAGGTTACGACCCGGGCAGCCGTATTTTGCACCATCACGCGACCATTGCGATCGTCGATGTTGATGAGGGCAAAGGCCCCCTTCGGAAGTTGATCGAAGAGCCCCTTTTTGGCCTTCAGATAGTCGGCAAAGGTGCCGTGATAGTCCAAGTGGTCGTGTGTCAGATTCGAGAAGAGCACACCGGCAAAGTGCAACGCGTGGGTGCGATGCTGCACGATGGCATGCGACGAACACTCCATGAAGCAGTAGTCGCAACCGGCATCGACCATCTGGCGCATCATCGCCTGCAGGCGAATCGCATCGGGGGTCGTATGGGTCGATTCGATGGCACGATCGTCGATGCGATAGACCACCGTCGAGATCAAGCCGGCCCGATAGCCCAGGCGGCGCACCAATTCATAGAGCAACGTGGCCGTCGTGGTCTTGCCGTTCGTACCGGTCACTCCGACCAACTTCAGCTCGCGGCTCGGATGGTCATACATCGCAGCGGCCATCTCGGCCATCACGGGCTCGGTCTGCGCGACCTGCACAAACGTAACCCCGGTGGGCTGCTGCTCGGGCAGGTGTTGGCACACCACGGCTACGGCACCCTGCTCGATCGCCGAGGCGATGAAGCGATGGCCATCGACCTGTGTGCCCGCTATGGCAAAAAAGCAACTGCCGGGGCGAACCGCACGAGAATCGTAGGTCAGCTCCTCGATCGACACCTCCAACGAGCCCACGGCTTCCGTAAAGGGGATGTGTTGCAATAACTCGGATAATCGTTTCATAGCTATCGTCTGTTTCTTCGTTTCACTATTTCAACCAGATCGTCACCTCGGTACCCGGTCGAAGGGGTGCTCCGGCTTGTGGCATCTGTCGCACGACCACCCCCGAGCCGACAATCTTCACCTGCAACCCGCCTCGTTCGAGTTGAAAAAGGGCATCGCGCAATCCCAATCCGCAGACATCGGGCAGGGTGGTTGTCACCTTCTCCAAGACCTCGACCGACCCACCGGCCAACCGACCGCTCGGCTGTTGCGCCGGCTCGGCCGCGAGCGGCTCCGACCAGGTCTGTTCACTGGCATAGATATAATCGACCACGCGCTTCACCACCGGACCGGCCAGCGAAGCCCCATAATAGGCCTTGCCGGGCTGTTGGTGGGTGCAGATGGTAGTCAAAACCGTATAACGCGGCTGCTCGGCGGGGAAATAGGCCACCATCGAGCCCAAATAACGCCCCTTGGCCCCCGAAGTAACCTGCGCCGTGCCGGTCTTGGCCGCTACGCGCAGATGGGTCGTATCGCTGAAGAAGGGGGCTGCCGTTCCACTCTTGGAGACCTCCTCCAGGCACTCCTGCACAATGCGCAGGGTCTGCGGTGTGCAGAGTTGCTCGCGAAGCACCCGCGTGGGGAACTGCTCGACCACCTCGTCGCCACAACGAATCTCCCGAATAAGTCGCGGAGCCACCTTGCGGCCACCGTTGGCAATACCGTTATAGAGGGTCAGCATCTGAATCGGGGTCAGTTCCACACGATAGCCATAGGCCATCTTGACCAACATCACGCCCGGGTCGGGCACCCGCCAATCGGTAGTCAGGCTCGGCTTACGCTCACCGAGCGCCTCAAATCCGACCCGCTCGCCCAGCCCCAACTGCCCATGCAGGTAGTCCGAGAGGGCCTGTTTACGCCCCGTCTGCCCGTAATACTCCCAATAGGCTCGGGCAAAATAGACGTTCGACGAGCCGGCCACGGCCCGTTTGAGGGCGATGCGGTGGTCGCCTTTGTGCGAATCCTGAATATCGCGGGCAGGGCCGACCTGCACCTTTTCGCCGTTGTTGGTCTCATACTCCTTGTCGGGCGACATGCCCGCCTCGTCGAGCAGAGCCAACATCGTGGCTAACTTGATCGTCGAGCCGGGCTCCATCGAACGACCGAGGGCGTAGTTCTCCCGCTCGTAAAGCAGCCCCTTCGACGATCGACCCAAATTGACCATAGCCACCAAATCGCCCGTCTCAACCTCCATGACCAACGTCGTACCCCAATCGGCATTTTGCTCCTCTAACTGGCGGCGCAAGGCCTTATGGGCGACATCTTGCAGCGTGAGGTCGATCGTTGTCACCACATCCAGCCCATCGACCGCCGCCCGATGTTCTTCGCCTACGCGGGTCGAAAAGCCACGCGCAATGCGCTGACGCAGTGATGAGCCATCCTCGCCACGGAGCAGGCTGTCACAGATCAGCTCCAGACCATAGCTGGTCGAGTCGTTGTCCGTGCGTCGTCCGATCGTGCGTCGTGCCAAATCGCCCTGCGGATAGATGCGCCGATCTTGTTTGTCGAGGCGATAGGTGTAACCCATGTTGTAGTTCAAAATCGGGTAATCGCTCAACTGCTCCCACTCGGTGTAATCAACCTCGCGCGGGAAGATGGCAATGGGGCGATGGAAGCGGATCGTATCGCGGACACGACGCTCGATCTTGGCCGTGCCGGCCATGAGCCGAAAGAGTAGCGGGACGACCGAGAGCTCCTCGTTGTAGTAGGAGGTGTCGCGCTCTACATAGCGTTTCACTCGGCTGCGCTCCCTGCGCCAATGGCCCTGCAGCAACTCGGCATAGGCGCGCGGTGAACGGTCACCAAAATAGGCCGAGAGCAGCTGTGCCAACGAATCGCTCTGCTTGAAGAAGGTGGTCGTATCGGCAAAACCCTCGGAATCGAAGTCAAAGAGCGGGTTGTAGCGGAAGATCGAGATGGCCAACGGCTCCCCGTGACGGGCCAAGATCGACCCGCGACGAGCGTCGATCTTCTGCTCGACGAAGATGCGCTTCGAGAGCCGCTCGGCATTGATCCGCGTCTCCTCGCAGAAGAACTGCACCGCCACCAGGCGCACCAAGATCACCCCTACCAAAATCAGAAAAAAGAGGTAGAGGAGCTGCACGCTGGAGAGGATATCACCCTTGATCTTCGATGGTTCTTGCTGCATGGCTCGTTAGGGAATAATTTCAACAGGGTGTTCGGGATCACCGATCGGAATCCCGCGGCGAGCCAACTCTTCGACCACCGCCGAGTGGTTCGTCATACGGTAGCGTTGCTCCTCGAGGCGGATCGACTGCTCACGCAGCATCTGCACCTCCCGCTCGAGACGCGAATAACGCATATCGAGGTGCAACGACCAAAAGATGACCATGATGTTGATCAGAAACATCACGGCAATGGTGATCAGGTAGGGGTAGTTGCGCGTGAGCCGCTCGCTGACCAGAATCGAGCCCGAGAAGAGGCGCAGAATCGGATTGGCCTTGCGACGCTCCCGCTGCGCCTGCTCGGCCGCTCGGGCCTTCGCCTCGGCCTCTTCCGCTTCGCGGTCGGCACGCAGATCCTCCTCAGCCTCCCCGCTTTGCACGCGCAAGACCTCGCGTCGCACCCGACGAGCAAACTGCTCCTCCTCGGCACGACGACGCTCCTCTTCGGCACGTTCGGGGTGAAAATCCAGATCCTGACTCATCGTTTCACGCCTTTATTCGCATTTGATACCTACCCGCAACTTGGCCGAGCGCGATCGGGGGTTGCGCTCTAACTCCTCGACATCGGGCGTAATGGCTTTGCGCGTCACCACCTCAAAGGGGGTGGCAGCCCGACCAAAGAAATCCTTCTCGATGCGCCCCTCAAAGTTGCCACTACGCAAGAAATTCTTCACCAGACGATCCTCCAGCGAGTGGTATGAGATCACCACCAGGCGACCGCCCGGCTTCAGCACCTTGAGGCTCTGCTCGAGAGCCATCTTGAGGGCCTCCATCTCGCCATTGACCTCAATGCGCAAGGCCTGAAAGAGTTTGGTCAAGAACTTCGACTCGTCCTTCTTCGGGGTGCAGGGACGCACCGCCTCAACCAGCGCCGCCGTTGTCTCGATACGCCCCCCTTTGCGGGCACGATCCAGGCAAGAGGCCACCTTCCAGGGGGTCTCCAACTCGCCCCAATCGCGAAAAATGCGGGTCAGCTCCTCGACCGAGGCATCATTCACGATGTCGGCCGCCGTGAGCCGTCCGCGCTGATTCATGCGCATATCGAGTGGTGCCGAGCCCCGGAACGAAAAGCCGCGATCGAGCTCGTCGAAGTGGTGTGACGAGACACCCAGGTCGGCCAAAATGCCATCGACCTGCTCCACACCGCGCCATCGCAAGGCGCCTCGCAGGAAACGGAAATTGCTGGCCACATAGTGAAAGCGGGCATCGTCGGGACGGTTGGCCAGCGTATCTCGATCCTGGTCAAAGCCGTACAAGCGACCCGTCTCACCCAGATCTTGCAAGATACGTCGCGAATGGCCTCCACCACCAAACGTGAGGTCCACATAGACCCCTTCGGGGCGGATAGCAAGCTGCTCGACAGCCGGTTCGAGCAATACGGGGATATGGTAGGTTTTCTTCTCCATCTGTTTTTCCGGTTCGACTATAAGTCGATTTGGGGGTAAAGTTACGCTTTTTTCAAAAAAGAATCCCTATATTTGTCGAGATAAATTTTGACGACCCCATCATGAGCAAAAAAATTGATGTCGCAAAGGTCCTGCAAGCCAAGGCCCCGAAGCTGGCCCGACGCATCCCGCGCTGCGTGGTGAATTGGCTGCGACGCACGATCCACGAAGATGAGCTCAATGTCATCTACGATAATTATTGGGATCTGGCGCCCCAACCCTTCATCCATGCCTGTTTCCGCGAATGGGGGGTCAGCTACTCGATCGAGGGGATCGAAAAACTCGATCGCTCGGGGCGTTATCTCTTTGTCTCGAACCACCCCTTTGGCGGCATGGACGGCATGATGCTGGCCGACAAACTGATCGACTATTTTGGTGACGTGCGGGTCATTGTCAATGATATTTTGCGCGAGGTCACACCACTCGATCCGCTCTGGCTGCCGGTCAATAAGCATGGCTCGCAGAAACTCTCCTATGCCCGTCGTTTCGACGAGGCGTTTCAAAGTCCCATGCCCATCTTGACCTTTCCGGCTGGCCTTTGTTCGCGCAAAATCAAGGGCAAGGTGCAGGACCTGAAGTGGCGACCCAACTTCATGAAGAAGGCCAAATCATCGGGCCGACAGATCGTCCCGATCTTCTGCGAGGGGCGTCTCTCGAACTTCTTCTATCGGCTCTACACCTGGCGTAAACGCCTCGGTGTGAAGGCCAATATCGAGATGTTGTGGTTGGTCGATGAGATGCTTGCCCAAAAGGGGCGGCACTTCCGCATCATCGTCGGTGAGCCGATCCCGATCGAGCAATTGGAGGGGTTGGAGAGCCTCGGCGAACAGGTGGAATTTGTGCGAGAACGGTGCTATGCACTCGAAAAAGCACTCCTCGAGGTACCAAAATCAGAATAATTCGCTTATCTTTGCACGGACAATAACAGCTACTAACCTATGGAACCCATCATTCGGCCCATTGATCGAGCCTTGCTGCTCGCCGAGCTCACCCCCGAACGAAAGGTGCGCGATACGGCCCGTGCCGGCAATGAGATCTACCTCTTTGTCGCCTCGGAGTGTCCGAATCTGATGCGCGAGGTGGGGCGCCTGCGTGAAGAGGCCTTCCGCGGTGCCGGTGGCGGTACGGGCTTGGAGGTGGATATCGACGAGGAGGATCTGGCCGAGGATGGCTACTGCCAATTGATCGTCTGGGACCCCTCGGCTCAAGAGATTATCGGCGGCTACCGATTCATCGTCTGCACGTCAGCGAATCCGCGCCACCTCTCGACCGAACACTACTTCCGCTTCAGCGACCGTTTCCGTCGTCGCTACCTGCCCTATACGTTGGAGTTGGGACGCTCGTTCGTGCAACCGGCCTACCAGACGCGTGCCAACTCGAAGAGCATCTATGCGCTTGACAATCTGTGGGATGGATTGGGTGCCGTGTTGGTGCTCAACCCTAAGATCAAATACCTCTTTGGCAAGGTGACGATGTACACCTCCTACCAACAGGTAGCCCGCAATGCGCTGATTTGGTTCCTGCGTCACTACTTCCCCGATCGCGAGGGGCTGGTCGAGGGTATCCACCCCATCGACTTGGGATTGGACGACCCCTACTACGAGGAGCTCTTCTCGGGCGAAACATTCCAGGAGAACTACCGCATCCTGGTGCAGAAGATCCGCGAGGTGAACGAACACATTCCGCCGCTGATCAATGCCTACATGAATCTCTCGCCAACGATGAAGGTCTTCGACACGGTTTCGAATCCCGATTTTGGCGGCGTGGAGGAGACCGGCATCTTGGTCACTGTGCCCGACATCTATCCCGAGAAAAAGCAGCGTTACATGCGCTGGGAGGGGTGGCGTCGCAACCTGCGTGCCCGCCGCGAGGCCTTCCGCCTGGCCTTGATCGACCACCTGGATCGGATCAAAAAGCGCAAGGCAAAGCGCATCAAACAAGCAGAATAAGAATCGTATCCATTAGAAGGGATTGTCCAACAAGAGGGTTGCGACCGTCCCTTTTTTGATTGAATGCCCTTTGACAAGGCGTTCTGGGCGGGTAGAGAAGCTGATCATCCGGCCGGTTTCGAGGAGGCGACGATCGAACAAACGCCCCTATTGCCACAATTTTTTATTGTTTTTCGATAAATTTTGGTCGATTATCGAAATTTTTCATACCTTTGCAGTGAAATAGTCTTAACCAACAACACAACACGATGAAGTTGCTTACTGTAGAACATGTCTCGAAACACTTTGCCGGCCATACGGCTCTCGACGACGTGTCACTCTCGATTCCTCAAGGGTCGGTCTATGGTCTGCTCGGCCCGAATGGTGCCGGCAAAACGACCCTGATCCGCATCATCAACCGCATCACGGCCCCCGATTCGGGACGCGTGCTCTTTGGTGATCGCCCCCTGCAACCCGACGACATCTACCGCATCGGCTATCTGCCCGAAGAGCGCGGCCTCTATAAAAAGATGAAGGTGGGCGAGCAGGCCATCTTCTTTGCCCGCCTCAAGGGGCTTTCGCGCCGCGATGCCATCCATCGGCTCAAAATTTGGTTTGAGAAGTTCGGCATCGAATCGTGGTGGGACAAAAAGGTCGAAGAGCTCTCGAAAGGAATGGCACAAAAGGTGCAATTCATCGTCACGGTGCTGCACGAGCCGGAGCTGCTGATCTTCGACGAGCCCTTCTCGGGCTTTGACCCGATCAATGCCAACCTGCTCAAGGAGGAGATTCTCGCCCTGCGCGATCGGGGGGCAACGGTCGTATTTTCGACCCACAACATGTCGTCGGTCGAGGAGCTTTGCGACCATATCACGCTGATCAACAAGTCGAAGAACATCCTCTCGGGCAATGTCGAGGAGATTCGTCACCAACACGGTGCCGGCATCTTCACGTTGGACTACCGCGGCGAGGAGCAGACCCTCCGACAGGCCCTCGAGGGGTGTGTCGAGGTGCTCGAAACAACCACCTCGCCGATCGGCTACAACACGCTCAAACTCCACGTGGCTGACGACAGCACGGTGCGCGAGGTGATCACGCGCGCCAACGAGGCGGTCGAATTGCGCTCCTTCAGCGAGATCATCCCCTCGATGAACGACCTGTTCATCCGGGCCGTAAATGGAAACCTTTAATCAACGTATCGAACTATGGCAAACAATATCTCCCTTATCGTCGGGCGTGAATTTCGAGCCCGCGTACGCAAAAAGTCCTTCATCATCACCACGCTCCTGATGCCCGTGTTGATGATCGGTCTGATGGTGGCTCCGGCACTGATCATGGAGTACTCGCAAGGCGAGCAGAAGCGCATTGCCGTCATCGACGAGAGCGGCTTGGTGGCTCCGCAACTCCAGAGCGACGAGGCGATGGCCTTCGAGACGATTGATCTGGCCGTCGAAGAGGCTCGCAACAGCTTAGCGGACCACTTTGCCATCCTCTACATCGGGAGCGACATCCTCTCTAACCCGTCCAACGTACGGCTCTATGCCAACGCTTCGACCTCGATCATGCTCGAGGAGCAGATCACCTCGCAGATCGAGCAGGTGATCGAAAACGAGAAGCTCAAAGCCTACCAAATCGACAACCTCGACCAGATTTTAGCCGAGGTGGAGACCCACGTCTCGATGCAGACCTTCCGCAACGACAAGACCGAGGAGGAGGCGCAGAGCGGACAATCCTCGATCGTCGCCACGGCATTGGGCTACATCCTGGGCTTTGTCCTCTACATGTTCCTCTTGATCTACGGTGCCATGGTCATGCAGTCGGTCATCGAGGAGAAGAACAGCCGCGTTCTGGAGGTGATGGTCTCGTCGGTCAAGCCCTTCCAGCTGATGATGGGTAAGATCCTCGGTGTCGCTTCGGTAGCGATCGTGCAGGTGGCCATTTGGGGTGTGCTGATCTTTGGAGTAGGCAGCTTTGTGCTGCCCCAGCTGATGCCCGCCGAGGCGATGATGGGGGCTGAAGCCATGGAGGCCGGCGTGGCCACTAACGTAGATCCCGAGATGCTTCAGGTTGTCAGCGCAATGACCGATTCGGCCTACCTGGCCAAGATCTTTATCTGCCTGATTCTCTTTGTCTTTGGCGGATTCCTGCTCTACTCGGCCATGTTTGCAGCCATCGGCTCGGCAGTCGATAGCGTGCAGGATGCCCAACAGCTGCAAACGCCCGTTATGTTGCCCATCATCCTGGGTCTGCTGATGATGCTGGCCGTCATCAACGATCCGAACTCGCCGATCGCCTTCTGGTTCTCGGTGATCCCCTTTACCTCGCCTATTGTGATGATGGCCCGTATCCCCTACGACATTCCGATGTGGGAGATTGTCCTCTCGCTCGTGCTGCTCTACGCCTCGTTCATGGTCATGGTATGGCTGGCCGCCAAGATCTATCGCGTCGGTATCTTCATGTATGGCAAGAAACCGAGCCTCAAAGAGTTGTGGAAGTGGATGCGGTATAAATATTAAATTCAAAATAGAGAATTCCGATATTCAAAATTTATTTTTGTATCTTTGCGCCGATTTGTAACAACGCAAGACAAACAACTCAAAAATAAACAACTATGATTTCGATTGACAAGTACGATTTCAAAGGTAAACGCGCGATTATCCGCGTAGATTTCAATGTCCCCGTAGATGCCGAGGGCAACGTAACCGATGACACGCGAATCCGCGCTGCCATGCCGACCATCAAGAAGGTGCTGGCCGAGGGGGGTGCTGTGATTCTGATGTCGCACATGGGTCGTCCGAAGAAGAACCCCGACATGAAGTACACGCTCGAGCAGATCATCCCCGCCGTGGAGAAGAATCTGGGCGTGAAGGTTCAGTTTGCCGGTGACTGCATGGGTGAGAAGGCTGCCGAGATGTGCAAGAACATCCAGCCCGGTGAGGTAGTGCTGCTGGAGAACCTCCGCTTCTATGCCGAGGAGGAGGGTAAGCCCCGCGGTCTGGCCGAGGATGCCACCAAGGAGGAGAAGGATGCCGCCAAGAAGGCACTCAAGGAGGGTCCGCAGAAGGAGTTCGTCGCTAAATTGGCTTCGTATGCCGATTGCTACATCAACGACGCCTTCGGTACGGCTCACCGCAAGCACGCTTCGACCTACCTGATCGCCAAGCACTTCCCCAACGACAAAATGTTCGGTTACCTGATGGAGAAGGAGGTAAAGGCTATCTCGGAGGTGATGGAGAGCCCGCAGCGTCCCTTCTGCGCCATCATCGGTGGCTCGAAGGTTTCGTCGAAGATCGGCGTGATCAAGGCCCTGCTGGACAAGTGTGATTCGATCATCATCGGTGGCGGTATGACCTATACGTTTGCCGGTGCACGTGGCGGCCAGGTTGGTAAGTCGATCTGCGAGCCCGATATGTTCCCCGTAGCGCTCGATATCCTGAAGACGGCCGAGCAGAAGGGCGTGAAGCTCGTCATGTCGCCCGATGCACTGATCTGCGATCAGTTCTCGGAGGAGGCCAACACGCAGGAGTCGTCGGTTATGTCGATCCCCTCGGAGTGGGAGGGTGTCGATATCGCATCGCAGGGTAAGGCTGCCTTCCGCGAGCACATCCTGGGCTGCAAGACGATCCTTTGGAACGGTCCGGTGGGTGTATTCGAGATCAACAAGTTCTCGACCGGCTCGAAGGTCGTTGCCGACGCCATTGCCGAGGCTACGAAGAATGGGGCCTTCTCGCTCATCGGTGGCGGTGACTCGGTAGCCTGCATCAACAAGTTCGGTCTGGGCGACGAGGTTTCGTACATCTCGACCGGTGGCGGTGCGTTGCTCGAGTACATCGAGTTTGGCGATCTGCCGGGTGTAGCGGCTATCCGCGACTAAGAAAAAGAGCCGCTCCCTTTCGAGCGGCTTTTTTAGATTCAAAATTTAGCGTTTAGAATTTAAGACAATGAAGAAATTTCTCTTTTTTGCAACCATGCTGGCTATGACAAGCTGCTGTAACAACAACACGCCGGCAATCGACCTGACGAATTTCGACACGACGGTTGCCCCGAACGAAGATTTCTACCAGTATGCCACGGGTGGTTGGCAGGTGAAGAATCCGCTCAAGGCGGAGTTCGCCCGCTACGGTGCCTTCGACGTGCTGCGCGAGAACAACGAGAAGCGCATCAACGAGCTCTTCTCGGCCATGAGCAAGACGACGGCCGAGGCCGGTTCGGTCGAGCAGAAGATCTCGGACCTCTATAAGATGGGTCTGGACTCGGCTCGCCTCAACAACGAGGGGCTGACCCCCGTAAAGGCCGACCTGGAGGCCATTTATGCCGTGCAGGAGGTCAAGGCGTTGGCTCCGCTGCTGGCTCAGATTCACAACACGACGGCCAACCCGCTCTTTGGCATGGGTGTCGATGCCGATCTGATGAACAGCTCGATGAATGCACTCTACATCTCGCAATCGGGCTTGGGTATGGGCGATCGTGATTACTACCTCGACGCCGAGAATGCCGAGCTGCGCAAGGGCTATGAGGCCTTCCTGACGAAGGCTTTCGAGTTGGCCGGCCTGGAGCAGGCTGCCGAGCGTGCTGCCGGCGTTGTAGCCTTTGAGACGAAGATGGCCGAGAAGTTCCGCTCGAGTGTTGAGCTGCGCAACATCGCTGCCCAGTACAACCTGATGAGCAAGGCGCAATTCGTGCAGCGTTACAACAACTTCGACTGGGAGGCTTACCTCACCGGCGTAGGTTGTGGTGCCTTTGAGACGATCATCGTGGGTCAGCCCGAGGTGCTCGACCTGATCAATACGATGCTGCGCAGCGAGTCGCTGGAGAGCATTCAGAACTACCTGGCTGCCCAGACGCTGTCGGCTGCAGCCGGTTATGTGGGCGATGAGCTCTATGCCGCCTCGTTCGACTTCTTTGGTCGCCAGATGTCGGGTACGACCGAGATGAAACCCCGTTGGAAGCGTGCGATGGGTGTACCCAACTCCCTGCTTTCGGAGGCTGTGGGTGAGATCTACGTGGCCAAGTTCTTCCCCGAGGAGGAGAAGGCTCGCGTATTGACGTTGGTGAAGAATCTGCAGACGGCCCTGGGTCAGCACATTGAGGCCCTGGACTGGATGTCGGATGAGACCAAAGCCAAGGCCCAGGAGAAGCTCGCCACCTTCACCGTGAAGATCGGCTACCCCGATAAGTGGAAGGATTACTCGACGCTGACGATCGACCCCACGCTGAGCTATTGGGAGAACATCAAGCGTGCTTCGGCATGGTACTCGGCCGAGAATTTTGCCAAGCTGGGTAAGGAGGTGGATCGTACCGAGTGGTTCATGCCCCCGCAGATGGTCAACGCCTACTACAACCCCACGACCAACGAGATCTGCTTCCCGGCCGCTATTCTCCAGCCGCCGTTCTACAACCCGACGGCCGACGATGCGGTTAATTATGGTGCAATCGGCGTTGTAATCGGCCACGAGATGACGCACGGTTTCGACGATCAGGGTCGCAACTTCGACAAGGATGGCGACATGATCAATTGGTGGACGGAGGCTGATGCCGAGGCCTTCCAGCAGAAGAGCCAGGTGCTGGTGGAGCAGTTCAACAAGATCGAGATCCTGCCCGCCAAGGGCGATCAGCCGGCTGTCTTCGCCAACGGTGCCCTGTCGCTGGGTGAGAATATCGCCGACCAGGGTGGTCTGCGTGTCGCCTACACCGCATTGCAGAATGCGCTGGGCGAGACGAAGCCCGAGCCGATCGACGGCTTCACGGCCGAGCAGCGTTTCTACCTCTCCTATGCTACGTTGTGGGCACAGAATATCCGCGATGAGGAGGCTGCCCGTCTGACGAAGCTCGACGTACACTCGCTGGGTAAGAACCGCGTCAATGCCACGCTGAAGAATATCCAGACCTTCTACGATGCCTTTGGCATCACCGAGGGTGCGATGTTCCTGCCCGCAGAGGAGCGTGTCGTGATCTGGTAAAAAGGATCTTACGCGATAAAAAAGTTCCGGCGACAGAAGTAGTTGCCGGGACTTTTTCGTATATTTGTATATATAAGTCCTTGAAACGTATGAAACAACTCCTGATCTGGGCCGCCTTGCTGGGTGGTTGCTTGGAACTTGCCGCGCAAGATGCGCGGTGGCAAGACCCCGAATTGTATGCTGTCAATCGTGAACCGATGCGCTCGAGCTTCATCCTCTTCGACTCGGCCGACGAAGCGGTGCCGGAGTGCGACTATCGACTCTCGTCCCGCTACCAATCAATCGGTGGCGTGTGGCAATTCCACGGCGCAGAGACCCCGGCCGATCGACCCGAGGGGTTCTACAAGCCCGACTACGACGATTCGTCGTGGCGCACCATGCCTGTGCCGGGTCTGTGGGAGTTGAACGGATTTGGCGATCCGGTCTATGTCAATATTCGCTATCCGTGGAGCAAATTTTTCAACAACAACCCGCCCTATGTCCCGACAGCCGAAAATCATGTCGGATCCTATCGCCGCGAAATCCCCATCCCCGCACAATGGCAGGGTAAGGAGATCTTCCTGCACATCGGCTCGGCCACCTCGAACCTGACTCTCTGGATCGACGGCCGCGAGGTGGGTTACAGCGAAGATAGCAAACTCGAGGCCGAGTTCAACATCACGCGCTATGTACGTCCGGGCAAAACAAGCCTCTTTGCCATGCAGATCTATCGCTGGTCGGATGGCACCTATCTCGAAGATCAGGACTTCTGGCGACTTGCCGGTATCGGGCGAGACTGCTACCTCTATGTGCGCGAAAAGGAGCGCATGACCGATGTCAAAATCACCCCCGATCTGACGAACAACTACACGGACGGACTGCTGCACATTCGGGTGCAGACGACGCGTGGCGTGGATAGGGTACAGCTCGCGCTCTATGATGCTGAAAATCAGCCGGTAGCTCAGGCACTTTGTCGCGTTCAGAAGGGGCTTGCCGAGCAGACGATCACCCTCCAAAAGCCCAAAAAATGGAGTGCCGAAGAGCCGAACCTCTATCGGTTGGTCGTTGCGGCACAGGCCGGCGGTCGAACGACCGAGGCAGCTGCCTTCCGGGTTGGTTTTCGCAAAGTGGAGGTGCGCAATGCACAAGTCTTGGTCAATGGCAAGGCCGTGCTCTTCAAAGGAGTGAATCGACACGAAATGAATCCCAATACGGGTTACTACGTGACGCGCGAAGATATGATCCGCGATATCAAACTGATCAAATCGCTCAATTTCAACGCCGTACGCACCTGCCACTATCCCAATACCCCGCTGTGGTATGACCTCTGCGACCAATATGGTCTCTACCTGATCGACGAGGCCAATATCGAATCACACGGCATGGGCTATGGCGAACAGACGTTGGCCAAACGTCCCGACTATGCCGCGGCACACCTGGTACGCAATCAACGCATGGTTTTGCGCGACTACAACCACCCCTCGATCATCTTCTGGAGCCTGGGCAATGAGGCCGGAAGCGGGGAGAATTTCCACCAATGCTACACCTGGATCAAGCAGTATGACCCGTCGCGCCCCGTGCAATACGAGCAGGCGATCCCCTACTACCAAGATTATCCTCGCGATGCCGCCTATGATAGTGATATTCAGTGTCCGATGTATGCCGACTATCGCTGGGTAGATCGCTACATGGGCAGCAACCCCGAGCGACCGCTCATCTTCTGCGAATATGCCCACGCGATGGGTAACTCGCTGGGTGGCTTCAAGGAGTATTGGGATCAGATTCGCCGCTACCCCCACTTCCAGGGTGGTTTCATCTGGGATTGGGCCGATCAAGCATTAGCACACCGCTCACCCGCTACCGGACAACTCACCTACCGCTACGGCGGATGCTATAACACACACGACGATTCGGACGATTCGTTCAACTGCAATGGTGTCGTAAGCGCCGATCGCACCCCTCATCCGGGGGCTTGGGAGGTGAAATTCCAGCAACAGAACATCCACACGACGGCCCAAGCAATCACCGACGGCCGAATCGAGGTCTACAACGAGAACTTCTTCCGTTCGCTGGCGAATTATCGCCTCGTATGGCGGTTGTTGGCCGATGGCCACGTGGTACGTTCGGGCGTTGTCGAAGCGTTGCCGATCGCCCCACAGGCGCGCATGACTGTGCAATTGCCCTACACGGCCCAGGAGCTGGATCGCATCGAGGGTCAAGAGCTGCTGCTCGACATAAGCTATCGTCTAAAGCAGGCCGAGCCGCTTCTCGAGGCCGACTACGAGGTGGCCCACAACCAGCTGCCCATCCGCACCGAGCCGCGCAAAGTGGCCTTGACTGCCAGCACAAAAGCCTTAGCAGTGCAAGGACAAACCATCACCGGGGAGGCCTTCAGCCTTCGCTTCAACGACGCGGGGTGGATCGACAGCTATTGCTACAAAGGCACCGAATTGCTTTGTGAGCCGATCCGCCCGGAGTTTTACCGAGCCTTGACCGAAAACGATTATGGGGTGCAGAAGGATGGACGCGCTTCGAAACGCCAGAGTTGGCTTGCATGGCGCAATGCTCAACCCACCCTGCAACACTTCGCGTTGCAACAGGAGGGTCAGCTGGCCACCGCCTCGGCGACCTATCAGGTCGCCTCAACCGGAGCCTGCATCACAATGCGCTACACGATCAATGGCGAAGGCGAGGTGCTGATCAGCCAGGCAATGCAGGCCGATACGACCCGCCACGAGATTGTCAATCTGGCGCGTGTGGGGTTGCGTCTGGCCATGCCGACGGCCTTTGATCGCCTACTCTTCTATGGAGCCGGCCCGCATGAGAATTACAGCGATCGCATCAGTGGAGCCCGACGAGGCCTCTATCGCCAAACGGTCAGCGAGCAGTACCACCACGGCTATGTTCGCCCCCAAGAGTCAGGAGCTCACGGCGGGTTGCGTTGGTGGCGCATCCAAGATTCGTCGGGTCGCGGCTTTGCCGTGGAGGCTACAGCACCCTTCTCGGCCTCGGCTCTGCCCTATTCGCTCGAGCAGTTGGATATCAACCATCCCGACTATCGGAAGTTGGATGGCGATCTGCAACCCAACGGTAAGACCAACATCCACCTCGACCACCTGCAGCAGGGTGTGGGTTGTGTGAACAGCTGGGGTGCCCAGCCACGTGCGGAGTACATGATTCCCTATCGGGATTACCATTTCGAGCTACTCCTGCGCCCGCTGCAATAGCCCCGAAAGGGGTCTCGGTGCGATCGGTATGGAGGGTAAAAACCGAGGGATTATTATTCGCCCGAATAGGGACGATAGGGTGCTCCGGCAAAGAAGAGCGAGTCATAGAAGGCATGCTCCTCAGGGCTGAGGGTCGCAGTTTGGTGGATATACAATTTACCACCCTCCCAGCTCGCCTGCGTGATGCGCGCTTTGGCTCTCTGGGCACACGAGGTGCAAAATTGCTCAAAGGCGCTCCGTGTGCGTTCGTGTGCGAAGTGACGGAGGGCGCGAGCCTGACACGAATCAATACGCGCCTCAAACTCCCAACCGATCAGCTCGGTCCAATTGTAGAAGGGAATGGGGGCCATCGAATCAATCGCCTCACGGCACAATTGATCCATCGTGGCCTCAAATGCTCCGCATTGCGCTTGCAGGTAACGCTCCGAGAGCCTCCTTGAGCCGCTTTCCCACCCCAACCACACAAGCGACAACACGATCACAAAACCGATCAAGAGTCGGCGCGGCCGATGCTGCACGCCCAACCAGGCACGACGCAACGACGCCACGTCGGCATAACGCTGCTCGGAGCGTTCGGCCATGGCTCGACGCACCACGGCTCGATAACGATGCGGAAAGAGCTCTCCCAACAGACACCCCAGGCTATAGATATCGCTGCGGGCATCGACCGTCTGGCGTTCGCGCAACTCGGGCGAGGCGTATTGCGGTGTGCAACCGAGTGTGCGCAAGGCATACTCCGCATCACTGTCTGCCAAGCCAAAGTCGATCACCTTCAGGGTGTTGTTGGCGCGGGTAATTAGGATATTTTCGGGTTTGAGATCGTTGTGGATGATTCCGCGCTGATGCAGGTAGTCCACCGCCGACAACAGCTCCCCGAAGAGGCGTTTGCGATCCCTCGATGTAGGTCGTTCGGCCAGGTAGGCATCGAGCGTGCGACCCTCGATATATTCCATGATAAGTGCCGCTCCCATCGGCAGTTCCGGATCAAAGTCATAGATGTGCACCAGATGCGGATGGTCGCAGTTTTTCGACAATTCATACTCGCGTTGAAGCAGTCGCAACTGCCATTCGGAATTGTCTTTTGTTGTCTTTATCAACACGCGCCGCCCTTGCTTGAGAGCCACATACAGCCGCGAATAAGCCGTGGTTTTCAACAACTTAAAGTCGTAAAAACCCGTTTTTGGTCCCTCCTCTTCAGGCAGATCGACAAACAGACCACTCTCCTGCTGCATCGTCATTCGTTTTGATTGTCAAAGATAATCATTATTTTTGTAACACGATGAGCATACGAAGTGATATTCCGCAAATTGCCGCCCTGCGCCAACGCGTAGAGGAACGTTTTGAGAAGAGATTGGCCGTGCATGCCGATTTCTTGGCCCTTGTAGCCGTGATCGAGATGGAGCAGCGTCAGCATATCTCCGAGAGCACCTTGGAGCGCGTATGGGGCTACTCGACGCGTGGCTATAAAACCGTCTCGCTGCGTACGCTCGATGTGTTGGCCAAATATGCTACTGGAAGTGATTGGCGTGCCTTCTGCGAACAATTACACAGCGAAACGAGCGGCGAATCGGAGCTCTTCAATGCCGAGCAGATTGCGACCGGCAACCTCAAGGTGGGCGACCGTTTGCAAATCGGCTGGCTGCCCGACCGTCTCTGCACGGTGCGTTATCTGGGTGAAAATCGGTTTGTGGCCGAGAGTTGTGAGAATGCCAAGATGCAGATGGGCGACACCTTCTCCTGCCTGCAATTTACCCTCGGCAAAGAGTTGGCCATGAGCGATTTCCGTGCCCATAAAGACACGGATGCTCCCTCACTGACCTATGTGGTGGGCCGTCAGAACGGGCTTACGACATTGCGGCTTTTGCGCTAACGCGCCACCCTCACCCCGCCATCAATAGAACGTTCCCTTCGGGGCAAAGATCGGATAACCGAAGTTGAACATCAGATAGGCGTTGCGCCAGCTATTCAGATCATACTTGATAAAGGAGAGATTCACCGGTCCGATCGGGGTGTGGTAAACCAGCGAACACTCGGCAATATAGTGCATCTGGCGATCCTTCCAATCGACCAGCGTACCCGAAGCATAGTGGTTCTTGTTGCGATACATGGCATAAAAGCCGGTACGCAGGAAGAAGTTGGGCATCAGATCGAAGGTCGGTTGTACACCTCCGGCCACAAAACGATCGGCATAAAAGTCGGGCATGAAGATCATCTTGGCGTGCGGAATCGGCTCATAGGAGGGCTTGGAGAGCATCGAAGCTCCCGGCACCCCAAAATCGGGGTGATTCGTATAGACCGACTCGGCATTCAGGCCCAACGAGAACCAACTGAGCGAGGGCATATCAAAGACCTTCGTCCAACTGAATCGTGCACCCCACCAATTACGGTTGTCACCCGACGAAAAATTCTTGGCAGAAGCGGCACGGAAGCGTTCGCTGCCGGAGATATAGATCGCCGAGAGGCGCAGGTCGGAGCCACGCGTCGGATAGAGGTATTTGTCGAGCGTGTTGCGAGCCACCTCGGCCTTGGCTCCGAGGAAGAAGAAGCGGGTGTGATCCGAGTGGTCGAGATCGGCAATGTCGGGATAATAGTGGTAATTCGTATGGCCGCCATGCAGCTTAAGATCGAAGACGCTGCGGTGGGTCAGACGAACACCCAACCCCAGCTGTCCGTAGCTGTCCGAACTCTTGATCGGCAGGGTGTTATCGACGCGCGCAATGCGTCCAAACGAACCATGGCGGAAGTTCTTGGTCGAGAAGTTATAGCCGTAGGTCAGGAAGAAGGGGTCGCTCCAGAAGAAATCGACACGCCCGCCAAGGGCTCCCCAGGTGTAGGTCGGACCCAAATAGAGGTCGGCACTGAAGCGGTTGGCCGTACGACCGAACGTTTGGTAGTTCAGGCCGATATAGAATTGGTTGAAGGCCGTCGAGGAGATATTTCCACCAATGGTCAGCTTGAAGTTGGGGCGGGCACGCAGATTGGCCCTGAAGGTATAACGCTCCGTTGCGGGGTTGTAGTACGCCTCCGGGATATCCATCGTGTAGTCGCTACCGGACATCAAGGCATACATCAGATCGCGCAACCGATCGAAGGACATCTGTCGCTGTCCGTCGAAGGTCTGGTAGTCCACGCGCATATAATCACGGATATAGGCCGTCTGCTCCTCGGTAGCACCGCGCAACTCATAGTTGTCGAAGATCAGCGGTGGGCACTTCTGACGGAAAGCCTCACGACGCGCGGCATAGTATTCGGCCGGAAGGGGCTGCCCCACCCGTGCAAGGATCTGGTCGATCTGTTGAATCGTATCCTCGTAGCCGGCATCCATGATCGCGGCCCCATCGTCAAAATCGAGCATACCGGCCTCGATAGCTCGGTGAATCGTCACGCTGCGCCCTTCAGGCAGGGTATAATCTGTACCACCCATGGCAATGAGCAGAGCCTGATCAATGATCGAATCTCCCTCTTTGGGCACTACGTTACCACTCGTACAAATCGAGCCGATCAAGAGCGAGGGCGCATAGCGTTCATCGAGCGGCCGCCAGGGGAAATTGTCGTAAACACCGCCATCGTAGAAGAGTCTCTCGCCCGACTTTACCGGCTTGAAAGCCAGCGGAATAGCCATCGAGGCACGCACCGCCTCGGTCAGGGATCCGGAGACCAGGGTCACCGGCTCGCGGCGATTCATATCCGCAGCGACACAGAGAAAAGGCACCATCAGTTGCGAGAAGTCGCCATCGGCCGCCGTAGAGGCGGGCGTGAAGAGTTGCAAAAGAGCCATATCGACCTGCGTCGAGGAGATCAGCGAAGAGGGCATACGGAACTTCTTCTCCTCATCACTCAAATCAAGCCAAAGGTTGATAAACGAGGGAGAGTTGCCCAGCTGCCGATAATAGGGCTTGTATTTCGAGGGGTCGATACGCCCCGACACCCACTCCTGAATCTGCCCCGAGAGGACAATCTGGCGCATCTCGGCCGGCGAATAGCCCGAGGCATACATGGCTGCGATGATCGAGCCCATAGACGTGCCCGCGACATAGTCGATCGGCACACCCCGCTCTTCGAGCGCCTCGATGACACCAATGTGGTATAAACCCTTCGCTCCACCACCACTCAAGACCAGGCCCACACCCCCTTTTGGCGGGTTTTCGGTCTGCTCCCGAGCCTCCACAACGGGACCAAAGAGCAAGAACAATGCGAGAAAGAGGGCAGAAATGCGCGTCATATCGGTTTTTTTTGTTAACTTTGTGCGATTAGTTGCCTTTGTTATCGGGCGACCGGTCAAAAATAGAGAAAAAAGCGTAAACATTCAACATATGATTGAAAAAATCAACCACCTTCTGCAACAAGTAGAGGAATTTGCACCCAAAACAGCCGCCGAGGTAGAGGATTTTCGTATCCGCATGCTTGGCAAAAAGGGCGAACTGACGGCTCTGATGGATCAGTTCAAAACCGTAGCCCCCGAACTCAAGCGCGAGCTTGGTCAAAAATTAAACGCACTGAAGACGGCCATCCAACAGCGCATCAACACGCTGCGCGAGGAGTTGCAAAATGCAGCCCCCGAATCGGCCTCTTCGATTGGCGATATGACCCGCCCGGGTACGGCCGAGGAGCTGGGTTCGCGTCACCCCATCTCGCTGGTTAAGAACCAGATTGTCGAGGTCTTTGCCCGCTTGGGTTACACCGTGGCCGATGGTCCCGAGATCGAGGACGATCAGCATGTCTTCACCTCGCTGAACTTCCCGCCCGAGCACCCGGCCCGCGACATGCAGGACACCTTCTTCATCGAGAAGCAAGGCTCGGAGCCCTCGCCCAAAGATATTCTGCTGCGCACCCACACCTCGTCGATTCAGGTACGCACGATGGAGCACCAAAAGCCCCCTATCCGTGTGATCTGCCCGGGTCGTGTATTCCGCAACGAGGCAATTTCGTATCGCGCACACTGCATCTTCCACCAAATCGAGGGTCTCTACATCGACGAGGGTGTTTCGTTTGCCGACATGAAACAGTCGCTGCTCTACTTCGCCAAGGAGATCTTCGGCGAGCAGGCACAGATCCGCATGCGTCCCTCCTACTTCCCCTTCACGGAGCCTTCGGCCGAGGTCGATGTCTCGTGTAACCTCTGCGGCGGCAAGGGTTGCCCGGTCTGCAAGGGTACGGGTTGGCTGGAGATCATGGGTTGCGGCATGGTAGACCCCAACGTGCTGAAAGCCATCAATATCGACCCCGAGAAGTATTCGGGTTTCGCCTTTGGTATGGGTATTGAGCGTATTGCCATGCTCAAATACGGGGTGAAAGACCTGCGTCTGTACTTCGAGAACGACGTGCGCTTCCTGCACCAGTTCGACAGCGCCTTGTAAGGGCAAGGTTGCCGATAAAAACCGATACGATCATGAAACGCTTTGTAGCGATATGGCTCTCTGTGCTCCTCTTCTCGACGGCCTTTGCGGTCGGAGGCGGAGAGGAGACAAAACCGCAATGGGCCGACTCGTTGCGAAGCGTTCACCGTTATACGGAGGCGGTCAAACAACGCACCATCTTCAAAAACCAGAGCGAAGCAAAACGGCTGCTTCAAGAGGCTATCGAGGCCGATTCGGCGTTTGCGCCGGCCTATTTCGAGCTCTCGGCCTACCACCTCGCCGACAACCCGGAAGAGGCGTTGAGATATGCGCGACGGGCCTATCGGCTCGATTCGGCCAACAAGTGGTATCACCGCCAATATGGGCAGACGCTCCTCTACCTGCAACGATACGACGAGGCGCTTCCGGTCTTTCGGAGCCTGCTGGATCGGGAGAAAGATCCCGACCTGTATCGTATCTTAGCCGCCCTCTATGAGCAGGCCGGACAGCCCTTCTCGGCCATCATCGTCCTCGATTCGGCCGAGGTGAACTTTGGCCGCATTCCGCTGCTGAGCCGCCTAAAACGACAGCTGCTCATGGCCACCCAACAGACCGACCGCGCAATTCTGGAGGCCGAGAAATTGGTCGCCGAAGAGCCCTACGAGGTCGAACATCGGGTTCTCCTGGCCGAGCTCTTCGCCATCACGAAGCAGGATTCGCTGGCGAGGCTCCATTTTGATCGAGCGCTGGAGATCGACTCAACGAGCCTCAGTGCGCTGATGGCCCTCTCGGACTACTACAACGCCCGACAGGACTACCCCGCCATGCTCACGGTGAATCGCCGCCTCTTTGCCCATCCGGAGATGACCAAGGAGCAAAAGATTCGCCAATTCTCCCTCTTCACGACCGACCGGAGCTTTTACCGCGACAACTATTTCCAGATCAACGATCTGGCCTCGTTGTTGGCCATCCTCTACCCCACCGATCCGAAAATCGTGGAGCTGTATGCCAACCACCTGATCGCCTCGGGCGAGCTGGAACAGGCGCTCGCCTACTACAAATCGCACCTGAATGACACGCCACCCCAGGAGGAGTATTTCCTGACGGTGATCGACATCGAAAGCTATCTGGAGCGACACGACTCGGTACAACTCTATGTCAAGCGGGCGTTGGATCTCTTTCCCGAGCGGGTCGAACTGCACATGGCCGAAGGAAACGTACTCTATCGCCAAAATCGCCATGCGGCAGCAATCCGAGCCTACAAAAATTCGTTATCGTACGCCACGACCGATTCGTTGCGGAGTGTCATTTGGGGACAGATCGGCGATGTCTATCACAGCCAAAGCGAAGGGGAGGAGCGTCCCTCGCGCGCCAAGAAATGGGCTCAACAAAGCTACCGAGCCTACGAAAAGGCGCTCTCGTTTAATACAGACAACGTGCTGGTACTCAATAATTGGGCCTATTTTCTCTCGCTTGAAGGACGCGATCTGGAGCGAGCTCTCGAGATGGCCCAACGGGTAGTAGAGCTGACCGACAACAACCCCACCTACATGGACACCTATGCCTGGGTGCTCTTCAAGATGGGGCGACTCGAAGAGGCACGCAAAATCCAGCAACGAGCCGTAGCTCTCGACGGACAAAAGAGCCTTGAATTACTCGTCCACTATGGCGACATCCTCAATGCCGAGGGGAAACGCTTCATGGCCGAGACCTATTGGAAACGCGCCCTCGAAAAGGGTTACGACAAGGCGCAGATCGAGCAACGATTGGCTACGCCGGCCCCAGAAAAAAGCAAGAAACCCGCTGAAACCCCCACCGAGAAGCCATGAGACCAATACGTTATATAGGGCTGTTGATGCTCTTGTTGGTAGCCCTATCAGCCTTCGGACAAAACGATGCCCGCATTGCTGCTCAACGCAAGGCGATTGCCGAATTGGAGCAGAAAATTGCCCGCGAAGAGGCGGAAATTCAACAGCTCCAAAAGGGTCGTTCGGCCACCGAGGAGCGTGCTCGACGCTTGGCGCGCCAAATTGAGGCCCGCAGTCAGCTCATCACCGAAACCGAACAGGAGGCCGGGATGATTCGCAGCGAGATAGCTCGCGCCGACAGTACCGCCACCGTGCTCGATGCCTCGCTCGAGCAAAACCGTAAGCTGTATGCCTCGATGGTGCGCGAAGCGTATCGTAACCATCGGTATCACAACTACTTAAGCTATATATTTTCGGCCAAGAGCTTTTCCGATGCGGCTCGTCGCATCTCGGCTCTCCGCGAATTGGCATTGCTGCGCGAACGGCTGCTGCAACGCATCGAAGAGGAGCAGTTGCAACTTGCCCAAGAACGTACAAGGCTGACCACGCAGCAACGGGCTCTCGACTCCGTATCGCGCAGTGCCACGAAGCAAAAGGAGCGCCTGCAACGCGATCAGAAGAGTGCCAAAGGCGAGATCAAAAAGATGTCGCAACGCGAACGGGCAGCCATGAAGCGCAAAGTGGAGCAGGAGGAGCAGTTGAGCGTGGCTATCAGCGAGTTGCGTAAACTCATCCGGGGCAATAAAGAGGGTGCCTCGTTCTCCGGAAAGACCAAGAATTTGAACCTGCCGGTGGCACAAGGTAAGGTGAAACGCTACAAGGGGAACATGGCCGAGGTGATCGGTCGTCGAGGTGCTGCCGTGCGTTCGATCTACGAGGGTATTGTGGTCGAGGTGAAACGCAACCGCATCACGGCAAAATACGACGTTTTCGTGGCTCACGGCGAATATATATCCTCCTATGCCAACATGGGCACCGTAGCGGTTAAAAAGGGGCAAAAAGTGGGCAAAAACCAGCCGCTCGGAACGGTCGGTGCATCGGTCAATGCCGCCACGATGGAGACCGAATACAAAATCGTCTTCGGCATCTATTCGCCCAACCCCAAAGAGGAGCTCTCGGCCGCAAAATGTTTCAAACAATAGACTTGACCTATGGCTATACACTACCATACTGACGATTGTCGTTATCGACTCCCCGAAAAACGTCGCACCTCGGCCTGGCTCAAAGAGGTTGCCGCCGCCGAAGGATACCAAATGGGGGAGGTGAACTATATCTTCTGCTCGGCCCAACGCCTGCTCGAGATGAATCGCCAATTCCTCGGCCACGACTACTATACGGACATCATCACCTTCGATTATAGCGATCTGAAGGGCGAAGGGATCATCCACGGTGACATCTACATCGACGTGGAGACCGTAGCCGACAACGCCCGCCAATATGGGGCTACACGCCTCGAAGAGATGCGCCGCGTCGTCGTACACGGCGTGCTCCACCTCTGTGGCCAAAAGGACAAGACCCCTCGAGCCAACGCCCAAATGCACCGCAAAGAGGATAAATATTTGAAATTCTGGCAATTATGACCCTGCATTATGATATTATAGTCATCGGTGGCGGCCATGCCGGTTGCGAAGCTGCGTCGGCAGCCGCGCGACTCGGATCGCGGACGTTGTTGCTGACGATGGACATGACCAAGCTGGCTGCCATGTCGTGCAATCCGGCCGTCGGTGGGGTAGCGAAGGGGCAAATTGTCCGCGAAATTGACGCCCTGGGAGGTATGATGGGTATCATCACCGACCGTACAACCATCCAATTTCGCATGCTCAACCGCTCGAAAGGAGCCGCCATGTGGAGCCCGCGAGCACAGTGTGATAAGGAGGCCTTCTCGGCCGAGTGGCGACATACGTTGGAGAACACGACGAACCTCTATATTTGGCAAGATACGGCTGCCGAACTCCTCTTTACGGAGGGGCCGCAACCGAGAATTTGTGGCGTAAAAACCCGCATGGGGGTGGAGTTCAGTTGCGAGAAGGTGATCCTCACGGCCGGCACCTTTTTGGAGGGTCTGATGCATTGCGGAGCCTCGCATGCCGAGGGCGGTCGCGCCGGAGATGCCGCCTCGAAGGGGCTGACAGCACAGCTCGCGGCCCGTGGATTTGAGGTTGGAAGAATGAAAACCGGCACACCGGCGCGCCTCGATGCCCGCACGATCAATTTCGAACTATTGGAGGTGCAAGGGGGTGATGAGCATCCGGCAAAATTTTCGTTTTCATCTGATACAGAGCCGGTTAAAGAACAGTTGCCCTGTTTTTTGGTGTACACCTCAAAGGAGGTACACGATCTGCTGCGTACCGGTTTTGACCGTTCGCCGCTCTTCAATGGTACGATTCACGGCATCGGACCGCGTTACTGTCCCTCGATCGAGGACAAGCTCCGCACCTTTGCCGACAAGGAGGAGCATCAGCTCTTTTTGGAGCCGGAGGGTCGTCACACGAACGAATATTACCTGAACGGTTTTTCGTCGTCGTTGCCCTGGGAGGTGCAATGGGAGGCGTTGCATCGGATCGAAGGGTTGGAGGATCTGCACATCTATCGTCCGGGCTACGCCATCGAATACGACTATTTTCCGCCTACACAGCTGCACCATTCGCTCGAAACTAAACTCATCGAGGGCCTCTATTTTGCCGGACAGGTCAATGGAACGACCGGCTATGAGGAGGCGGCAGCACAAGGTCTGATGGCCGGCATCAATGCCCACCGAGCCAGAGTAGGGGAGGAGGCGATCGTGCTGAAACGCGACGAAGCCTACATCGGTGTCTTGATCGACGACCTGGTGACGAAGGGTGTAGACGAACCCTATCGCATGTTCACCTCGCGCGCCGAGTATCGGATTCTGCTCCGACAAGACAATGCCGACATGCGACTCACGCCGCTCGGTGAAAAAATCGGCCTAATTTCGGCCAAACGGGCGCGCGAATTTGCACAAAAAAAATCGGCTGTAGAATCGCTTATTTCCTTCGCGCAAAATCAATCGGTCAAAATAGCCGAAATTAACGACTATTTGATTTCGGTCGGATCGGAGCCCTTAACGCAAGGAAAAAAGCTCTTCGATCTGTTGGTTCGCAACGGCGTGACCATCGAGGGGGCTCGCAAGGTCCTGCCCAAATTAGATCGATTCCTCACCAAAGAGGAGATCAGCAACGAGGCTATCGAGGCAGCAGAGATCCAGATCAAGTACAAAGGATACATCGAACGAGAAAAACAAAATGCCGAAAAACTACACCGATTAGAGGCTGTTTTGATTCCGGAAGGCTTCGATTTTATGCAAATGCAATCATTAACGATCGAGGCAAGACAAAAACTAACTCGAATCCAGCCCAAAACCATTGGGCAAGCCTCGCGCATTCCGGGCGTCTCGCCGGCCGATGTAAACGTATTGCTGATCAAATTTGGACGATAGTGTTCCACGTGGAACAAAATCTCATCGCTTAATCAAACATACAAAAGAGAAAGAAAAACGGATGTTCCACGTGGAACATCCGTTTGCTGTTTCCCATAAAGGGCGCGTGCTACAATTCTACGATCGTATTCCAGCTGTGTCGATCCTCCTCAACTCCATATTGAATATCGAGCAGATGCTGATAGAGTTTGTAGCTCACCGGACCAACCGAATCGGTGTAATGATACTCCTGACCCGTCTGCATGTCGATAATCTTGCCAATAGGGGCAATGATCGCGCCCGTGCCACAACAGCCACACTCCTCAAAGGTCGATAGCTCTTCAACCGGAATCAACCGCTCTTCAACCTCCAAACCCATGTCTAAAGCAACCTGACGCAGGGTTTTATTGGTAATCGAGGGTAGAATCGTCTGCGATTTGGGCGTGATGTATTTCCCGTCACGGATGGCAAAGAAATTGGCCGCCACACACTCGTCCAAATATTTGTGCTCCTTCGGATCGAGAAACAACACGCTGGCACAACCCAACGCACGCGCATGGCGGTAGGGTAGCAGGCTCGCCGCGTAATTGGCACCGATCTTCACATCGCCCGTACCATGTGCAGCAACACGATCTTGTTCGCGGTCAATGGCCACCTGAATGGGGCGAATACCCCCTTTGAAATAGGGACCTACCGGCGAACAAAAGACCACGAAAAGCGCCTCGTCCGAAGGCTTGACGCCAAAGCTGGTCGAAGTACCAATCTCGACCGGACGCAGATACATCGCCGCACCCGTACCATAGGGGGGCAGGTGTCGCAGGTTGCGACGCACCACCTCCGTACAAGCCTCGATGATCATCTCCCGCGTAGGAACCGGCATACAGAGCCGCTCGGCCGAAGCCTGAAGCCGCTTCACCGTCTCCTCCAAGCGGAAAATTCGCACACGACCGTCCGCCCCTCGAAAAGCCTTCAGCCCCTCGAAAAGCGACGATCCATAGTGCAGACAAGCTGCTGCCAGCGGCACCGGCAGGGTCTCGTCGGTCGATATCTGCATCGGACTCCACCCCTGATCCGGGGCGTAGCTGTAACGTATGTTGCAGTCTGTTTTGTAGTAGTCGAAGCGAAGCTCCGACCACTCCCAATCAGCCAACTCCATCATCTCTATCCTACGATTGCTCCGTTATTGACCGCCTCGTTGGGTTGTAACAAGCGCAGCTTACCCGAGGCATCCTCCGCCATCAGGATCATACCGCGCGAAAGCGTGCCTTTCAACTCGCGAGGCTCCAGATTTACCAATACAAGTACCTGTTTACCAACGAGTTCCTCGGGCGTGAAGTGCTCGGCAATACCGCTCACAATCTCACGCTGGTCGATACCCGTATCGACGGTCAGCTTCAACAACTTCTTGGTCTTGGCAACCTTCTCGGCCGTCAGAATCGTCGCCACGCGGATATCCATCTTCTGGAAATCATCGAAAGAGATATTATCTTTCTGATCCTCAACGTTTTGAGCTTTCTCGGCAGCCAAATTGGCCTCCTTGGTGGACTGCAACTTATCGAGCTGTTTTTGGATCACCTCGTCCTCGATCTTCTCGAAGAGCAATTCTGCCTTACCGATCGTATGGCCGGCCTTCATCAGATCCATCTTGCCAAGCTCCTCCCAACCAAATTTCTCGGTAGCGAACATCGAGATCATCTTCGCTGCCGTGAAGGGCATGAAGGGCTCGATGGCGATCGCCGTGTTGGCCGTGATCTGCAGGGCAATGTTCAGGATCGTTTTTACGCGTTCCGGGTCGGTTTTAACGACTTTCCAGGGCTCGGTGTCCGCCAGGTACTTATTTCCGATTCGAGCGAAATTCATGGCCTCTTTGAGGGCTTCACGGAAGTGGTAGGTCTCGATGTTGTGCTCCAGATTGGCCTTGATGGCCTGCAACTCGGTGATCGTCTCGCGGTCGTAGTCGTTCAACTCTCCACAAGCGGGCACCTCGCCGTTGTAATATTTCTGGGTCAAGACCAATGCACGATTGACAAAGTTACCCAAGATGGCCACCAACTCCGAGTTGTTACGAGCCTGGAAATCCTTCCACGTGAAGTCGTTATCCTTCGTCTCGGGAGCGTTGGCACACAAAACATAGCGCAGCACATCCTCCTTTCCGGGGAACTCCTCCAGATATTCGTGCAGCCAAACAGCCCAGTTACGCGAGGTCGAAATCTTATCACCCTCCAGGTTCAAGAACTCGTTCGAGGGGACATTTTCGGGCAAAATAAATTCGCCATGAGCCTTGAGCATCGACGGGAAGACGATGCAGTGGAAGACGATGTTATCCTTACCAATGAAGTGGACAAGTTTCGTATCCTCGCTCTTCCAATACTTCTCCCAATCGGGGGTCAGATCCTTCGTGGCCGAGATATAGCCAATCGGTGCATCAAACCATACGTAGAGCACCTTACCCTCGGCACCCTCCACCGGCACGGGAATACCCCAATCCAGGTCACGACTCACGGCACGCGGCTGCAAACCTCCGTCCAACCAGCTCTTGCACTGGCCATAGACGTTCGATTTCCACTCCTTATGACCCTCCAAGATCCACTCACGCAACATCTGCTCATACTCGTTCAAAGGCAGATACCAGTGTTTGGTCTCCTTCTTGATCGGTTTCGAGCCCGAAACGGCACTCTTCGGATCGATCAGTTCGTCGGGCGAGAGGGTAGAACCACACTTCTCGCACTGGTCGCCATAAGCACGCTCGGCACCACATTTGGGGCAGGTACCCACAATGTAGCGGTCTGCCAAGAAGGTCTTGGCCTCCTCGTCATAGAATTGCTCGGAGCTCTGCTCGATAAATTTACCCTCGTCGTAGAGTTTGCGGAAGAAATTAGAAGCTGTCACGGCGTGGGTAGGCGATGAGGTACGCGAATAGATATCGAACGATATACCAAGCCCCTCGAACGAACGTTTGATCAGGTTGTGGTAACGATCGACGATATCCTGGGGCGTCACACCCTCCTTGCGGGCCTTGATCGTGATGGGTACACCGTGCTCGTCCGAGCCACAGATCGACACCACATCACACCCCTTTAGGCGCAAATAACGTACATAAATATCGGAAGGCACATAGACACCCGCCAAGTGACCGATGTGGACCGGTCCGTTGGCATAGGGGAGTGCCGAAGTAACCAAATAGCGCTTAAACTCTTTGTTTGCCATCTTAGATGATCTCTTTTATTATATAGCGTTTACAATCTCTGTTTTACTCGACAATGACCAGCTCGTTGAGCAACCACTCGGCACCGGCAAATTTGTCGATAATAAAGAGTACGTAGCGTACATCGACTGCGATCATACGCTGCAACTCCGGCTCGAAGGCAATATCACCCGACATGGCCTCCCAGTTGCCGTCGAAGGCCAAACCGATCAGCTCGCCCTTGCCATTGAGCACCGGCGATCCGGAGTTACCACCCGTGATATCCAGATTCGAGAGGAAGCAGGTAACCAACTCACCCTGTTGGTTGGCATAGCGACCATAATCACCCTGCTTGTAGAGCTCCTTGAGGCGCGGCTCTACCGTAAACTCGATCGGGTTGTTCTTATCTTCCTTCTCCATGACACCCTTCAGGGTCGTGTAATAGTTGTAGTGTACACCATCAGCGGGCGAATAGGGCAGGATATTACCATAGGTCAAACGTACCGTGAAGTTGGCATCCGAATACCAAGCATTGTTCGGATTCTGCTTCATCAGACCGTCGATATATTTGCGATGACCTTCTGCATAGAGCGGACGCTTCTGGGCCACCTTACGCTGCAGGTCATACATCTTCACATAGATCGAACGAGCCAACGGCATCACCGGATCGGCGGCCAATTTCTCGGTCGAGAAATCCTTCAAGAAGGCCTCCAAAGCCTCAGGGCTGCGGAACACCGTGTTGTCATAGAGATGATCGACATACTTCTCGATATCTCCGCCGAACTCCTTGTCGATGATCTGCGAATAGAACGACGGCACCTGACGCATATTCTCGCGAGCAATCTGCAACATACGTTTTGCTACGCGACGATCGGTCGGCTCGTTGAAATTCTTGTAGAAGGCCTGTGCACGCTGCATCACCTCCTTCGCATTGACACTCTTCTTCAGATTCACACCATCCATCAACAGACGAGCCACGCCGACAATCTCAATGGCGCTGATCATCGATTCACGGATGTATTGCACATCAGCACTTGCATCCTTCGTCTCGGCATAGTACTGCTCGATCTTCTTCAGTGCGTCGATATAACCCTCCTCGGGCAGGGTCGATGCGTAGGCCCAAGCCAGATAGGAAGCCTCTTGTGCCTCCTTGCGGCTCTTCACGTTCAGCTTCTGCACACCGCGCGACATACCGATCGAATTCTTCCAATAATTCGACGACGAGGCATATTTCGAGGCGTACTGAATACGTACCTTATCGCTGGCAGCCATATCCTCGGCTAAGATCTTCTGACGCTCACCACGGATGTAGATGCGCTGCGGATTGTCCACCTCGAGCATATAGTCGATCTCGTACGAGGTCATGTAACGCTGCGTCGAGCCGGGGAAGCCCATCACCATGGCAAAATCACCCTCCTTGTAACCCTTAATATTGATCTTGAGGAACTTCTCGGCACGATAGGGTTGGTTATCCTTCGAGTACTCGGCCGGGCGGTTATCCTTACCGGCATAGACACGGAAAATCGAGAAGTCACCCGTGTGGCGCGGCCACATCCAGTTGTCGGTCTCACCACCGAACTTACCGATCGACTGGGGAGGCGTACCCACCAGACGGACATCCGAAAAGACCTCCAGCACGAAGGCGAAGTATTGGTTGCCACCAAAGAACGAGCGGATCATCACATCCTTACCCTGGTTGGCACGCTGCAACTCTTCGGTCACTCGCTTCACCTGCTCGGCAACGATCTTATTATACTCCTGCTGCGAGGCGATCGAGGGAACACTCCCCAACACCTCGGCCGTGACGTCGATGATCTGGCGAACAAAACGCACCTTCAGACCCGGAGCCGGAATCTCCTCGGCATTGTTCTGGGCCCAGAAACCATTCTTCAGGTAGTCGTGCTCGACCGACGAGAGCGACTGAATAGCTCCGAAACCACAGTGGTGGTTCGTAAAGATCAGACCCTCGGGAGAGACAATCTCACCCGTGCACCCGCCACCAAAGATCACAATCGCATCCAGGAGTGACGATTTATTCATCGAATAGATCTCCTCGGTCGAGAGTTTACAACCCTTTGCCTTCAGATCTTTCGCATTCATCTTTTGCAGATAGGGCAACATCCACATACCCTCGTCAGCCACGGCCGACAGCGCTACAAAAGCAGCAGCAAGCGTTAAAAACAGTTTTTTCATGGTTTTCTCCTTTTATTTATTATTATATTATCTTCTCACTATTTAATGGCGATCATGTTGCGAATCGAACGTTCGGCACGACGACGAGTCTCTTCGTCTAATTCGATCTCGGGACTCATCTTCTCCAACGTCTCGACAATCTTCTCCAACGTGACGAGTTTCATATCTTGACACATGTTGCAGGGCTCATTACCCTCGATCGTGGGGGCAGCAATGAAGTGTTTTTGCGGCATACGCTTCTCCAATTCGGCCAAAATACCCGCCTCGGTCACGACAATAAAGGTATCCGCCTCACTCTGCTCACAATAGGTCAGCATAGCAGCGGTTGAGCCGGCAAAATCAGCTTCGGCCACCACTTCGGCCCGACACTCCGGATGGACAATCACACGCGCCTGCGGATATTGACGCTTCAAGGCCTGCACACCCGCAAGCGAGAAACGCTCATGCACCAGGCAGGCACCATCCCAAAGCACCATATTTTTACGTCCGGTCAGCTTTTGAATATAGGAACCCAAATTCCGATCGGGGGCAAAAATCAGGGGCTGATCCTCGGGAATCGACTGCACCACCTGCAAGGCGTTCGACGAGGTGCAGCAGATATCGGTCAGAGCCTTGATGCCAACCGTCGTATTGACATACGAAACCACCTTATGGTCGGGATACTTCGCCTTGAAGGCGGCAAACTCGGCCACGGGGCACGATTCGGCCAACGAACATCCCGCCTCGGGGCAGGGTATCAGCACCCGCTTTTCGGGGCAGAGCACCTTGGCTGTCTCGGCCATGAAGTGCACACCGGCAAAGAGGATCACCTGCTCCTCGACCGTTTGGGCCTTGATTGACAAGGCGAGCGAGTCTCCCAAGAAATCGGCTACGGCCTGCACCTCCGGCAGGGTATAGTAGTGTGCCAAGATAACCGCATTGCGCTCCTTTTTCAATGCGGCAATTCGCTCCCGAAGTTTTTCAACCATCGCTTTTCAATTTTTATTTTTTACTTTTTAATAAATAATAAATAGAAAGAATAAAAATAAAGCCTGTTCACAATGTCAATAAGTCAGTGACGCTGTTACGTTTGAACATCTGCCTACCCTCTCTTTTTATTATTATTTTCTCTTTATCCTTGAAAAACAACCGTTCCAGTAAGATATAAACAATTGTTCAAATCCTTTATGCACATCTTAACACGTCGTTGTTTTCAACATCTCGAGCTGAAAAAAGGTTCTTTATCGTCGGCATAAAAAGGGATAAATAAATTTGGTTTCTTGAAAAAAGCGATTAAGCCGACTTGATTTGAAAAAAGCAAGCAAAATCTTTGAAAACTTTTCCCTCGTTTATCAACCACTTATCAACTCGTTATGAACCGTTTGTTAACTCTTTTTCATCACACTGCCCACCAACTTGTCGGCAATTTCCCGATACCAACTCTCCACGCGCGGATCAATCGTCGAGGCGGGACGACCGGTATCACCACCCTCCATAATGGATTGGATGATAGGCACTTCACCCAAGAATGGCACGTCGTATTGTTCGGCTACACGACGCGCTCCACCCTGTCCGAAGATGTAATAGCGATTGTCGGGCAACTCTTCGGGGGTGAAGAAGGCCATGTTCTCAATAATGCCTTCAACGGGGATATTAACCTGCGGATTGCGGAACATCTCCACACCGCGTACCACATCGGCCACAGCCACCTGTTGGGGGGTGGAGACGATCACTGCGCCATCAATCTTCAACTCGCCAATAATCGACAGATGGATATCACCCGTGCCGGGGGGCAGGTCGCAAATCAGAAAATCGAGCGCACCCCACTTCGTTTGGTGGATCATCTGCTTGAGAGCATTGACTGCCATGGCTCCGCGCCACAACAAGGCATCGGTCGGGCGAATGAAAAAGCCGATCGACATGATCTTAACATCCAACGCCTCGGCCGGAACGATCTGATCCATGCCATCGACCTGCTCGGCATCGGGCAGGTACTCCTCTACGCCGAACATCTTGGGTTGCGAAGGGCCGTAGATGTCGGCATCGAGCAGACCTACACGAAAGCCCATTTGCGCCAACGTGACAGCCAGATTGGCCGCTACGGTCGATTTGCCTACACCACCCTTGCCCGAGGCAACAGCGATCACCTTCGTGATGTCGCCCGTGGTCGATTGCTCTTTCAGATCGGGACGTTTAGCCGTTCCACCCTCTTTGACCATCACGAGCACCTTTGCCTCGGGAAAATGGCTTTTGAGCAGTTCCTCGGCTCTGTTTTTTATCTTTACGGCAAAGGGATCACGCCCCTTCGGAAAACGAATCCCCACCGTGATGGCTGCCTCCGAGGCGGCGATATGCTCCACCAGACCACTCGAAACAATATCTTGTTCGGTCTCCGGATGCAGGATCGTTCCCAATAACTCTTTTACGTTTTGTTCCATAAAGTATATACCTTTTCAAGATGCAAATGTAGTGTAAATTTTCCATAAATATAAAGGTATTTACCTCTTTTTATCGTAAAACGATAAAATACGAAAAATTTTTATACCTTTGTAGATTGAAGGAAAAGCTACTAACAAAAAAAGGATAAAAGTGATGAAAAAGAGTCTATTTTTGGGCGTAATCGCCTTGGGTGCTGCTATGGTGGCATGTACTGCTCCTGTCGAGGTTCCGACCTCGAAGCAGGCTATTGTCTTGGAGGAGTTTGTCTTTCCGGATAGTCTGACCCGCGATTGTCACGCTTCGTCGCTCATCGAGCTGGAGAATGGTGATCTGCTCTGTACCTGGTTTGGCGGTACGCGCGAAAGCCATCCCGATGTGCAGATTTGGGTGGCTCGCAAACCGATTGGTGGCGGTTGGAGCACCCCGACGCCCGTTGCTAAAGCCGAAGAGGAGTTGGGTGGTTCGGTCTTTAATCCGGTCATTGTGCAGTGTGGAGGCGATACGTTGCAACTCTTCTACCTCTCGCCCGACATCAACGATGGTCGCGTGATGGAGTCGGTAGATGGGGGTCAGACGTGGGGTCCTTCGCGTGCGCTGGATAAGGAGTTTACGGGACCGCTGGTCAATAAGCCGATCTACCTGGCCGACGGAACGATTCTCGCCGGTGGTTCGATGGAGGGTGGTCCTGGTTGGCGCATCCATGTGGAGCGTTCGACCGATCAGGGTAAAACCTGGACCCGCAGCGAGGTGCTGAACGACCCGAAGGCCTTCAAACTCATTCAGCCGACCTTCCTCAAACACTCCGAGGAGAAGATTCAGCTGTTGGCTCGTTCGGGTGGCAAGGATTCGCTGACGCGCATTGCACAATGCTGGTCGGAGGATGGCGGTCGCACCTGGTCGGAGGTGACCAATACGACCCTGCCGAACAACAACTCGGCCGTCGATGCCGTATCGCTCCGCGAGGGTGGCCACCTGTTGGTCTACAACCACTCGACCCGCGAGGATGAGAGCTGCGGTCGCAAGGGACGCGGTATTCTGACCTTGGCCTACACCGAGGATGGCCTGACGTGGGAGGCGGCTGCCGTATTGGAGTTCCGCACGGGTGCTGTGCAGTACTCCTATCCGTCGATTATCCAGACGCGCGACGGGTTGGTGCATATCTCCTACTCGTGGCATCGCAAGCGCATCAAGCATGTGGTGATCGACCCGGCTAAATTGGTCAAGGCACCGATCGTCGATGGTGTTTGGCCCAAGGAGGCGCTGCCGTGGATCGAGAGCCCCGAGAAGATGGTTGTAAACGGAGCAACCGAGGTAAAACAGTAATCAAACGAAAAAAGAGGATAAACCATGAAATTTTTTAAGACATTTTTGGCCTGTTTATTGGCCGTGATAGCCGCTTCGGCCATCAGTTCATTTTTGTGGATGAGCATGCTCATCGGTATGCTCGGTTCGATAGAGGGGAGCATGACCACCATCGAAGAGGGTTCGGTGTTGGAGATCGACCTGGCAGAGGCCATCACCGATTCACCTTCGACCGATCCGTTGGCCGGATTGGATCTGATGTCGATGGAGGCGATGCCGCAACTCTCGCTGATGGAGGTGATGCGAGCCCTGGAGGCCGCTGCAACGGACGATCGCATCAAGGGTATCTATCTGCGTCTGAATGGTATGGGTGGAGCGATGACCGGAACGGCTACGTTGGAGGAGCTGCGCAACGAGATCATCGAGTTTAAGAAGAGCGGTAAGTTTGTGGTTGCCTACAACGAAAACTATTCGCAGGGTGCCTACTATTTAGCTTCGGTGGCCGATAAGATCTACATCGAGCCGGAGGGAGGCATGGATTGGTCGGGTCTTTCGGCCTCGTTGATGTTCTACAAGGGGCTGCTTGACAAACTCGACCTGAAGGTGGAGGTGTTCCGCCCCTCGTCGTGCAAATTTAAGAGTGCCGTGGAGCCCTACATCCTGAAGGAGATGTCGCCGGCCAACAAGGCCCAGATGCAACAGATGGTCGATAGCTATTGGAAGACGATCCAGCAGGCGGTAGCCGAGGCGCGCGGTATTTCGATCGAGGAGCAGAATCGTATCGCCGACAATTTGGAGGTGACGTTGGCTTCGGAGGCCGTGGCGCATGGTTTTGTGGATGCTGCTATCTATGAGGATCAGATGAATGAGATCTTCACCGAGTTGGGTGTTACGGTGACCGACGAGGGCTACAATTCGGTTTCGCTGGGCGATTATGCAGCCCAGATGGGTTTGAATGTGAACAACCTCTCCGCGTCGCAGGTGGCCATTGTCTATGCCGAAGGTGATATTGTCGACGGTGAAGGTACCGGCCCGCATATCTATGGTAACACGTTGGCTGCCAAGATCCGCGAGGTACGCCTCGATGAGGATGTCAAGTCGGTCGTTTTGCGTGTCAATTCACCCGGAGGTTCGGCCCTGGCTTCGGATGTGGTATGGCGTGAGATGGAGCTGCTGAAGGCCGAAAAGCCGGTGGTAGTTTCGATGGGTTCGTATGCCGCCAGCGGTGGTTACTACATCTCCTGCCCGGCCGATGTGATTGTGGCCAACGAGATGACGCTCACCGGCTCGATCGGTGTATTCGGTATGATGCTCAATACGCGCGATGCCCTGCAAAACAAATTGGGCGTGACGATCGACGGCGTGAAGACCAATACCTCGTCGGGCATGGGAACGCTTGCCCCGCTGACCAAGGTCGAGCGCGCTGCCGTGATGCGCGGTGTGGACCGTGTCTATGAGACTTTTACGGGCCACGTTTCGAAGGGTCGCAACCTGCCGATCGAGCGCGTCTTGGAGATTGCCGAGGGTCGTGTTTGGACGGGTGTGGATGCCCAGCAAATCGGCCTGGTAGATGGCATTGGCGGTTTGCGCATGGCCATCGCTCTGGCGGCCGATAAGGCGGGCTTGGGCGAGGATTATGCCGTGGTCGAGAAGTTGGAGACGCCGACCGGTTTGGCCGCCTTCTTTGCCGCCTTCTCGGGACAAGTGAAGGCTTCGTGGGAGGCCTCGGAACTGGGGGTTATGGTGCGTGAATACCGCGAATTGCAGGAGGCTCTTTCGCAGCAGGGCATCGTGATGTACCTGCCCTATAAGGTGACGATCGAATAACAGACGATGGCAGTCATTCGTTTAACCAAAGAGTTTTCGTTCGAGGCGGCCCATGCCTTGGAGGGGTATGAGGGGCCGTGTAGGAACATACACGGCCACTCCTATCGCCTCTTTGTGACCATCAAAGGGGAGCCTTCGGAGGATCCGGCAGACCCGAATCGGGGCATGGTCTTCGATTTTGGGAGGCTCAAACAGATCGTGCACGAGGAGGTGATCGATCGGCTCGACCATGCCCTGATGTTGGAGGACACGCCGTCGTGCAGCCTGTGCAGCCAACTGCCGGAGGAGTTGCCCAATTTGGTGCGACTGAACTATCGCCCTACGTGCGAGCATCTGTTGGCGGATTTTGCAGCCCGCATCGCGGCCCGACTGCCCGAGGGGGTGATGCTTTACAGCCTGCGCCTGCACGAAACGGCCACCTCGTTTGCCGAGTGGTATGCCGAAGACAATGCGTAAAAGCAAAATTTAGAATTTAGAATTCAAAATTAGTTTACACAATAGAACCTTTTCAGAAGACGTCACCCATCAAGAATCCATGAAAAAACTCTTTTTGGTCGATGCTTATGCATTGATGTTCAAATACTATTATGCCTTTCTGGGGCGGCCCATGCGCAACCACGCCGGGATGAACACCTCGGTCGTGTTTGGCTTTGTGAAATTTTTGCGCGATATCCTCAAGCGCGAAAAACCCGACCTGTTGGGTGTGGCCTTTGATCCGAAGGGTGGCTCGTTCCGGCGGGAGCTCTATCCCGAATACAAGGCGAATCGCGCCGAGACCCCCGAAGATATCATCACCTCACTACCCTATGTCAAGCGGGTGCTCGAGGCGATGTGTATCCCGATTTTGGAGGTTGAGGGCTACGAGGCAGACGATGTGATTGGCACCCTCTCGCAGCGCGGCGTGGAGGCCGGTTACGAGGTCTATATGGTGACCCCCGACAAGGATTATGGGCAGTTGGTACGCGAGCATTGTAAGATCTACAAACAGAAGGGTTCGGACGGCTCGGTCGAGATTGTCGATTGTGCCGCCATCGCTGCGAAATATGGCATCAACGATCCGCAGTTGGTGCGTGATATTTTGGCTATCTGGGGCGATGCATCGGATAATATTCCGGGTGTGCCGGGTATTGGCGAGAAGGGAGCCTGCAAATTGGTGCAGGAGTGGGGAACGGTCGAGAATATCCTCGACAACGTGGCCTCGATCAAAGGAAAGCAGGGCGAAAAGATTGCTGCTTGGGGCGATAGGCTATTATTAGCCAAGCGTCTGACGACGATCTGCCTCGATGTGCCGATCCCCTTCCGCGAGGAGGAACTGACGATCTGTGCCCCCCATTTGGATACCCTACGAGCCCTCTTTGCCGAGTTGGATTTCAAGGCCTTCATGGCCGATTTGCAGAATCTGGCTCCGGTGGAGGAGCCGACCGATCGTCCGCGCCAGGAGGATCAACGCCAGCTGGCCGAGATGGCCCGTGCCAAATCGGCCGCCTTGAAATCGGCCAAGTTGGCCGGACAGGGCGATCTGTTTGCCGCCATGGCTGCCCCACAACCGGCCGCAGAGCCGATCGTAGCGCAATTAGAGCCGGAGGGTGAGCCGTCGCTGTTCGATCAGCCGAGCTATGATTCGGCACAAACCGTCGAGCATGACTATCGGTTGGTCAGCTCGCTCGATGCGTTGCGCGAGGTGGTCGAGCGGGTGAGCCGCGAGCCGGAATTTTGCTTCGATACGGAGACGACAGGCTTCGACACCTTCAACGACCAGATCGTGGGGCTTTCGATCGCCATTCGTCCGCACGAGGCGTGGTATATCCCCTTTCATGTTGCCACTAAGGAGGCCTATATTGCCCTGCTCAAGCCCTTGTTTGAAAACGAGGCGATCGCCAAAGTGGGTCAGAATATCAAATTCGACTACATGGTCCTGCAGCAGTTGGGTATCGAGGTGCGAGGTCGCCTCTACGATACGATGATCCTGCACTATCTGCTCGATCCCGAATCGCGTCATAACATGAACGCCCTCGCAGAGCGCTACCTGAACTACCACCCCATCGAGATCGAATCGCTCATTGGTCGTGGTGCCAAGCAGCTGACGATGGATCTGGTCGGGGTCGAAAAGGTGTGTGAATATGCCGCCGAGGATGCCGACATCACCTTGCAACTCAAACAGGTGCTCTATCCCCAGGTGGTCGAAATGGGCCTCGAGCGGCTCTATGCCGAGGTGGAGGAGCCGATGATCCGCGTCTTGGCCGAGATCGAACGAGCCGGTGTGTGCATCGACTCGGAGGCGTTGGCAGCCTATGGGGTGGAGCTGGGAGCCAAACTCGCCGAGCTGGAGGCCGAGGTGCGCGCCGAGGCCGATGAGCCGACCCTCAACATCAATTCAACGCGCCAGCTGGGCGAGGTGCTGTTTGGCAAGATGCGCATCGCCGAGAAGCCCAAGATGACCAAAACGAAGCAGTTCTGCACCGATGAGGAGTATCTGCAATCGTTCGCTACGGAACATCGTATCGTGCGGTTGGTGTTGGAATATCGCGGCGTGAAGAAGCTCTTATCGACCTACGTGGAGGCGTTGCCCCTGTTGGTCAATCGTACTACGGGACGTATTCACACGTCGTTCAATCAGGCAGTTACGGCTACGGGACGTCTCTCTTCGACCAACCCGAACCTGCAAAATATCCCCGTGCGCGACGATCTGGGCAAACGCATCCGTCAGGCCTTTATCCCTTCGGACGAGGAGCATCTGTTGTTGTCGGTCGATTACAGCCAGGTCGAGTTGCGCCTGATGGCTCACCTCTCGGGCGACGAGTCGCTCATTGCCGCCTTTGTCCATGGGGAGGATATTCATGCTGCGACGGCAGCCCGACTTTTCGGTAAGCCGATCGAGGCGGTCACGGGCGAGGAGCGTCGTCGTGCCAAGACGGCCAATTTCGGTATCATCTATGGCATTTCGGCCTTTGGCTTGAGCCAACGACTGGAGATTCCGCGTCGGGAGGCCAAAGAGCTGATCGAGGGCTATTTCCGCTCCTATCCCAAGGTGAAGGAGTATATGGATAGTTCGGTCGAAAAGGCACGCGAGAAGGGCTACGTGGAGACGATTTTTGGTCGCCGCCGCTACCTGAACGACATCGCTTCGCGCAACGCTGTGGCGCGTGGTGTGGCCGAGCGCAATGCGGTCAATGCCCCGATTCAAGGCTCGGCAGCCGACATCATGAAGATGGCCATGGTCGAGGTGGCTCGTCGTTTCCGGGCCGAAGGGATCCGTTCGCGGGTGATCCTGCAGGTGCACGACGAATTGGTGGTCGATGTGTGGCGTGAGGAGTTGGATCGCGTCCGCACGATTGTGGTAGAGTCGATGGAGGGTGTAGCCCGGCTTCGAGTTGCCCTGACGGCCGATGCCGGTGTCGGCCAGAATTGGTTGGAGGCGCATTAACCTCCCCTACTCTTCCCAACAAAAAGCCTGTCTAACAAGTGCAAAGTTAGACAGGCTTTTTTGTGCAAACACCTTCTCGTATGGTGCTATTCGGGCAGGATGCGGTGCAACATATCCATCCGGCGATAGTCGGTCAGATCGACCTGGACGGGCACCACGGCCACATAGTTGTGTTTCAAGGCCCATTCATCGGTATCTTCAGCCTCCGGTTCGTGGTTGATAAACTCGCCCGTGAGCCAGAAGTAGGGACGGTGGTTGGGATCTTCGCGGCGGTAGAACTCCTCGCGCCAATAACCGCGCGTCTGGCGGCAGATGCGGATACCCTGAATCTGCTCGGGACGAGCAATCGGGAAGTTTACATTCAGACAGAGCGGCAGCTCGATCTGCTGCGTGAGAACCTGCTTAACAATCTGGGTGCCATACTGAACGGCGGCATCGAAATCGGCATTCAGATCGTGGTCAATGAGCGACAGACCGATCGACGGACAACCATAGAAACTACCCTCGATAGCCGCACCCATCGTGCCTGAATAGAGGACGTTGATCGCGGCATTCGATCCGTGGTTGATGCCCGAGATGACCAGATCGACCCGACGGTCGGCCAACAGGTAGTCGAACGCCATCTTCACACAATCGACCGGAGTTCCCGAGAAGGAGTAGATCTCGACTCCCGGCTCCTCGTGCTGCTTTTTCAAAAAGAGGGGCTTATACATCGTAATAGCCTGGCTCATGCCGCTTTGTGTCACCTCGGGGGCAATGGCAATCACCCGTCCGAATTGGCGGGCAATCTCCACCGCAGCCCGCAAACCTTTAGCTGCGTAGCCGTCGTCGTTGGTGACAAGTATCAATTTTTCGCTCATCATACATGCTTTATTTGGCAACAAAGGTACAATTTTTCACCGCATTTTTGCCGCTTTTCGTTTGCTTTTTTCCTGCACGCGTGTTATATTTGCGTAAACTATTTCTTTTTCACGAGGGCGTAAGTTTGCGTGGGAGCCAATTAGGGGCTGACCGGCAGACTTTTCGGCACCACGTCTTCGAGTTGCAAACCACTGTCGGGGTGCGGATGGTGTAAATAAATGCCGGTATATATGTATTGTAAACATTGTGGTGCAGAGGTGTCAGATGCTCAGGCATCGGTTTGCCTCAAATGTGGTGTTCGCGTGGGTGATGGTTCGACCTATTGCCCCAAGTGTGGTGCTAAACCCGATCCGATGGCGATTATCTGCGTGAAGTGTGGTTATGAGCTGAAAAAGCCCAACAAGATCAAGGCGATGCTCGAGGATAAGAATGTCGATCCGACGACTTTTGTCGGTGCAATCAAGCATGGCATTCAGAACTACGCCAACTTCAAAGGGCGTGCTATGCGCGCCGAGCTGGGTTGGTTCTATCTGGCCTATGGTCTTGTAGCGATATTGGCGTGGATTCCCATTCTTGGGTGGCCGCTCTTTTTCGTTGAGTTGGGTATGATTTGCCCCTTCTTGGCTGTTACGGCTCGCCGTCTGCAGGATACGGGTCGTCCGTGGAGTTATATCTTCTTCTTCTTGATTCCGATTGCCAACATCGTATTCCTGTTCATTTGGCTGCTTGCCGAGGGTCAGAAGGGGACGAACGAATTTGGTCCGGAGCCTTAATCGGGCCCTCTGCCAACGTGGCGAAATAGATTGTGGGGTATCCGACGTGGTGTCGTGATACCCCTTTTTTTGCGCTTTTTTAACTGAAAATCAAGGCGAAATTTTGTTTTTTGAATTTTACGCCCTATTTTTGCAGTCCCAAATGGGCGCAGATCAACCTCTTTCATTGGGTATGCGGAGCAGCACCGACCGTTTTGGTTCGGGGGATTATCGAGCGAGGAAAACCTCGGTATGGTAGCTTTGGTACAGCGGGAATGTTGGATGTGAAACTAAAAAACATGTTGCAACAATGAACAAAGATGCAATCATCAAGCTCGTAAACGAGCAGATGTGGCCGAAGACGGATGCTGACGTACCGTCGTTCAAGGCTGGTGACACGATCACCGTAACGTACAAAATCGTCGAGGGTAATAAGGAGCGTCTGCAGAGCTTCCGTGGTGTGGTAATCCAGATCAAGGGCTCGGGCAAGACCAAGATGTTCACCATCCGCAAGGTGTCGAACGGCGTGGGTGTTGAGCGTATCTTCCCGCTCTACTCGCCCCACATCGACAAGATCGAGGTGAACAAGATCGGTGTTGTACGTCGTGCTCGTATCTTCTACCTGCGTAAGCTCACCGGTAAGAAGGCTCGCATCAAGGAGGCTCGCAAGGTTACGAACAAGTAATCCGATTACAGCTTCAACGAAAAACGGAGATTCCCCAATGGCGGAATCTCCGTTTTGTTTTTGCATACTCCCCCTGCCGATAAGGCACAAAAAAAAGGAAACCGTGAATCCGAGCAGCACGCCCGCGATTCGTCGATTTCCTCACCAACCTAAAACTACTAACCTAAATGAACCTTAAAACTTCGAGTGCAAAGATAAGGGGTTTTTCGTTTCTGTGCAAGTTTTTTATTAAAAAAATTCAAAAAATTTTGAAGATTTTTTATCAACAAATATTATTTTCCTGATTATCAGTAGTTTCTATTTTACGAAATTTCGCACCGCCTCGGCTACACGCTCACCATCCAATCCGGCCGAGATGATTCCTCCGGCATATCCGGCACCCTCACCTGTGGGGAAAAGACCGGCTACTTCGGGGTGCATGAGCGTTTCGGCATCACGCGGAATACGTACCGGCGTAGAGGTACGCGACTCGACACCCACCACAATCGCTTCGTTCGTCACAAAGCCCCGCATGCGCCGTCCGAAGGTGGCGATACCGGCCCGTAAACCCTCGGCAATGAAGGAGGGCATCCACCGATCGAGCCGCGAAGGGGTAATGCCGGGCACATAGGAGGTTGCCGGGAGCGCATTGGAGGCCTTACCGGCTACGAAATCGGCTACGCGTTGCGCGGGAGCGACCTGCCGATCACCACCTTCGCGCCGTGCCAAGCGTTCAAACTCCTCCTGGAATTTGAGCCCCGCCAAAGCGCCCCATTGCTCCGTCAGGTGGGCAAAGTCGGCAGCACGGACCTCGGTTACCAGACCCGAATTGGCATAGGGCGAGGTGCGCCCACTGGGTGACATGCCGTTTACGACCGACTCGGCACTATCGGTCATGGCCGGGACGATGAATCCGCCCGGACACATGCAGAAGGAGTACACGCCACGCCCCTGCTCCTGGCTGACCAAGGAGTAGGAGGCGGCGGGAAGCCACTCCCCGCGCTCCGGCTGGTGGTATTGAATGCGGTCGATCAGTGCCTGCGGGTGTTCGATGCGCACACCCATCGCCAAGGCCTTGGCCTCGAGACGGATGCCGCGTTCGTGGAGCAGGTAGTAGATGTCGCGTGCCGAATGGCCGGTGGCCAACACGACGGCAGCCCCCTCGATGCGTTCCGATCCACAGACAACACCCTTGAGGACCCCCTGCCGCAGGATCAGATCGGTCACGCGACGCTCAAAGAGTACCTCGCCGCCGCAATCGGTGATCGTGCGGCAGATATTGCGGATGATGTAGGGGAGCTTGTCGGTGCCGATATGGGGATGTGCTTCGTACAGAATTTCCGGGTTTGCCCCGTGAAAGACAAGCGTTTGCAGGGCTTTGTTGTAGTCGCCGCGCTTCTTGCTGCGGGTGAAGAGCTTACCATCCGAGAAGGTGCCGGCGCCACCCTCGCCAAAGGCGTAGTTGGAGTCGGGATCGACCCCTTCGCCTCGGTTGATACGGGCAATATCGGTCTTGCGGAGCGAGACCTCACGACCCCGTTCCAGCAGGATCGGCTTCAGCCCCAACTCGATGAGTCGCAATGCTGCAAACAGACCGGCGGGGCCCGATCCGACGACGATTACCTCGGTTTTTCCCTCGACCGAAGGGTAGTCGAAATGCACGGGGGCCGGTTGCGGCTCTTGATCGACATAGACCTCGAGCGAGAGATTGACCCACGGCTGGCGTTGCCGCGCATCGATCGATCGTTTCACGACCCGCACCAGGGCGATCGAGCGCTCGTCGATACGCAATTCGCGGGCAGCACGTGCCGTATAGCACGTTGCATCGGCCGCCTCGCGGGGCAAAAGTCGTAAAGTCAGTTTTTGTGGCATGAAGCAATCGTTAACTTCGACAAAAGTAGCTAAAAAAATGGAATGTTTATCGTCGGAGGTTGTGTTTTAGGAATTTTTACCTACCTTTGTGCCACAAACCTGCGGATATGGTGTAATTGGTAGCCACGACAGACTTAGGATCTGTTGCCGAGAGGCGTGGGGGTTCGAGTCCCTTTATCCGCACTTCACAAGCGACCCGAATAGGTCGCTTGTTTCGTTTGATAAAGGCACTCGTTCAGCGTGTGGCGCCTCGGCAGAGTTGTCTATGGTCGGTTGCTGCCGCCGTTCGAGCCCCGCTGAAAGGCCATGCCCACATGGCTGCATAAACGATTATGCGGCAGGTGTTTTTCTGCACAGCATTGCTCCAATCTACAAAGAACATAGTTTTGTTTCAATCTTGATTTTCAGGAGAGTTCTTTGCAATTTTGCATCGGCAACAGCAAAAAAGATGGCCCATAAGATACATTTTCCGAAATTGTTTGCTAATTTTGTAGCAACATACTGATTTTACGCGGAAAGTGTAAGTTTATTCTCGTAGATGGAATGTAGGAAGTTCTAATTACGCAAGAGGATAAGCGGACATCTTCCTGCGTCATACCTGCAATTGGGTATGGCGTGGGGCTGTTGCTTATTTGGATTGCGAAGGTCTCCTACAACCTCATCTACCAAAAATAAGCCTTCAGCACCACGCTTTCTGTTTCTAATACAAAAAAATATACCACTACCGAGGTGCGGGTAGTAAGAATTGTGCAAACGAAAAGTTTAACAAATAAAATTCTTACTACTATGGACAAATTTATCTATGTTGAGCCTCAGATCGAGGAGGTTGAGATGGCCGTTGAGCAGGGTTTTGCCGGCTCGTTGGAGAACCCCGAATTTGATGAGGATATCTAAACGGCCGATCCATGATGAAAAAGTTATTTTTAGGTGCTTTGGTGTTGCTGTTGGCGGCATGTAGCACCAAGATTGACGAAGGCACGACCCTCACTCCCGAAGGCCGCACCTTCCACGGCATCATTGCCGAGGAGGAGTCGCGCGTATTTTTGGACGATCAGATCCGTCTGCATTGGAATGCGGGCGACCTGATCACCCTCTTCGAGGGCATCACGCGCAACAAGAAGTATAAGTTTGTGGGCGAAGATGGCGACAATGCGGGCGATTTTGAGTTCGTATCGCAGGGCTTTGGCACGGGCAACGACCTGGATCGTTACTATGCGGTCTATCCCTATGCCTCGACGACCAAATATGTCTATGGCACGCCCGACTACATCCAATACACGCTTCCTGCAACCCAGACCTATGTTGCCGGGTCGGTGGGCAAGGATGCAAATGTCATGGTGGCCATTACGGCCGATCTGGACGATTTTGACCTTCGTTTCCGCAATGCGTGCAGCTTCCTGTTGATCCGTCTGTGGGGTGCCGAGGGGCAGACCGTCGGGTCGATCACCCTTTCGAGCCTTGGCGGTGAACCTTTGGCGGGCAAGTGTCAGTTGGTGCCGACCTATGGCGGTACGCCCACGCTCACGATGACGGGCACCGCGACCTCCATCACGCTCAGCTGCTCGGAGGGCGTTGCAATCGGCACGAGCGAGGCCGAGGCGACCGATTTTTGGCTTGTGCTACCCCATGCGACCTATGCGGGCGGTATCTCGGTCAAGGTTGGGGGCTACTACGGTGGCGAGCAGACCTTCACGGTGGATAAGAGCCTGACATTCGAGCGCAACAAATACAAGCGCCTCATGCGCGAGCTGACCATCCCCTCGTCCGACACCAATATGGGCGTCGATGGCTGGGGCGACGGCTCGGAGAACGAGGGCACGGCAGAATAACGAAAAAACCTTAAAATCAACTCAATATGAAACTCAAAACTATTCTTGCATTTGGTTTGGCGACCTTGTTGATGACCGCCTGCCAAAAGGATGAGGGGATAGACTACAACCCCATGGAGGGCGTATCCTATCCCATTGTGATTGACAACAGTATCGACCAGCAGTACATTTCGCGCGTCGATGACGGTGGTTTCTGCGAGGGAGATCAGGTGGGTCTCTATGGCGTGAACTACACCAACGACAACACGCAGGCCGGCACGCTCCTCGACGAGGGCAATCAGGTCGATAACGCCCGCTACACCTACGACGAGGCCGCTTTGACGTGGCATTCGCAGGGCGGTGTCTATTATAAGAATGCCGAGACGAACATCGATCTCTACGCCTACTATCCTTACGATCATCCGGCCAGCGTGAACGCCTATGCCTTTGAGGTGGCACAAGACCAGTCGGGCAAGAATGCCCACGACGGCTTTGCCATTTCCGACTTCTTGTGGGCCAAGGCCGAGAACATCACCCCGAGCGAGGCGAAGGTGAAGCTGCGCTTCTCGCACCGTTTGGCGTGTGCCCATGTCGTATTGGTCGAGGGTGAGGGCTTTGCTGCGGGCGAGTTCGACGCTTTGGAGAAGAGCCTCTTGGTGATGAACACCACCCGCACGGCCGCCATCGACCTCGCTACGGGTGTCGCTACCGCCACGGGCGAGGCACCGAGCGAGGGCATCGTGATGAAGAGCAATGCGGAGGGCTTCCGCGCCATTGTCGTGCCGCAGACGGTCGAGGCGGGCAAGGCCTTGTTCTCGATTACGCTCGACGGCATTGCCCATCGCTTTAAGATGAGCGAAGGCTTTGTCTATGAGGCGGGCAAGCAGTCGAAATTCTCGATCCGGCTCAACAAGAAGGGCCACACGGGCGAGGTGGAGCTGCAGCTGATCAACACCGAGATCGTCGAGTGGGTGGCCGATCTGGATACCCACGGCGGCGAGGCGCGCCAATACTATGTCGTGCATCAGGAGGAGGCCGGTACGCTGGGCCAACTGCTCCGTGCGGCCAAGAAAAACCCCAATAAGATCAAAAATCTGAAGATCAGCGGCAAGATCAATGCAGCCGATTTCTATTTTATGCGCGATCAGATGGAGATCCTGCAGTCGATCAACCTCAAAGAGACAGAGATTGTTGGCTGCAAATGGTATTGGCACGGATCGATCAATGGCCAGACGGGCTTTGAATACTTTTCGACCGAAATGCCGCAATCGCTCGAGGAGGCGAACAACGAGGTAGCGGCTCGCTATCCGGGCGCAACCGTTGTTGTCCGTTACTACGAGAGCACTTCTTACTACCTCGATCACGAAATCCCGGCGTCTGCATTTTCTTACAAATCGTCTTTAGTAAATTTTGTCTTCCCCGAGAAGGTTACTAAAATTGGCGACTACGCTTTTGATTCCACCACATTCTCCGGTGCTCTGATTATTCCCGATGATGTAATAGAGATTGGATCCGGTGCATTCGAGAAAACCAATATATATTCTCTGCAACTTCCTGTAAATCTGAAGAGAATTGGTTCTTATGCATTCAATGGCTGTAGTTCGCTTGCCGGCACGCTGACCCTTCCCGAGAGCCTTGAGAGTATTGGGGATTCTGCATTTAGTAGTTGCTCTATGCTGGGTGGTACGCTGACCATTCCCTCCCAATTAACAGAAATCCCCAACAGCTGTTTTACCTTCTGTGCGTTCACCGGCGATTTAGTGATTCCGAATAATATTAAGCGTATAGGCCGCCATGCTTTTCATGTTGGTGCATTCAATGGGCAATTAACGCTTAGCTCAAGCCTTACCAAAATCGACGAGTTGGCTTTTTCTAACACTAAATTCCAAGGTGAATTGGTGATTCCCAAAGGAGTACAGATCATAGAATCGCAGGCTTTCGACCGTACAAATTTCTCGAAAGTGGTATTTGAGGAGGAAAGCGAATTGGTAAAATTAGGCTCGAGTGCATTTGACAACAACTTTCGCCTCTCAGAGCCGATTATACTGCCTGAAGGGCTGCTGTCTATTGGTAGCAAAGCATTTTATGGTTGCTCAACATTACCATCGGTTGTGATCCCCTCCACCGTAACAACGATTGGTAACAATGCGTTTAGTGGTTGTTATTATCTGACCAAGCTACAGTGCGATGCGACGATACCTCCGGTGGTGGGCAGTGGGGCATTCAACGGTGTTGGCAAGGAGAATTTGACGCTCGAGGTGCCCGAGCAGTCGGTAGCCCTCTACCAGACCGCAGCGGGGTGGTCGGACTTCAATCGCATCAGCGCCTACTACGACTTCTCCATCGCGCGCAAGCATATCCGCACGCTCAATGCCGCCTACAGCAAGAGCTATCTGCTCCGTGTGCCGAGTGGCGAGGCTTGGCAGGTGGAGAGCACGCCCGAATGGGTGACGGTAACCCCCGCAAGCGGCGTGGGCCGCACCGAGGTGACGGTAAGCGTCAGCGAGATGCCCCGCACGAGCGACACCTTTACCTTTGAGGTAATGGGCACCAATGGTAATTGGAAGAGCGAGACCCACACGGGTCGTGCGGGCGAGATTGTCTTCCTGCTCGAGAGTAAGGATCGTCGCGTAACGATGGATGTGCAACAGTATGACTACGATTATAGCGACGGGGAGGTGATGACGAACCAGACGGCAACCGTAGGAGGGGGCGTGAACATTGTCTTTATGGGCGACTGCTTCGATGCGCGCGACATCGCAACAGGCAGCTACCTCAACGGCATCAACGAGGCGATTGGCTACTACTTCGCCATCGAGCCTTATAAGAGCTACAAGGAGTATTTCAACATCTACACCGTATTCGGCATGTCCGACGATTCGGGTATGGGTACGGTGAACACGGTGAAGGATGCCAAATTCGGCTCGCAGTACTCGCTCGAGGGCATCGCACCCGACACCGAGGCGACCTACGAGTATGCCATGAAGGCGGCCACGGTCGATGAGGGCAACCTCAACCGGACGCTTGTGGTGATGGTCGAGAATACGGAGGACTATGGCGGCATCTGCTACATGTGGGGCGACGGGTCGGCCATCGCTGTCTGCCCGATGAGCCGCGACGCCTATCCGTATGATTTCCGCGGCATCGTGCAGCACGAGGCGGGTGGTCACGGCTTTGCGAAGTTGGCCGATGAGTATATCTACCACAACGCATTTATTCAGAGTTGTACGTGCCCCTGTTGCAAACACCTCAATGCGTTCAACGACGGTAAGGCACTCGGCTGGTATCGCAACCTCTCGACCAACGCGGACTACCACACTGTGGAGTGGGCGCACCTCTTTGCGCACCCCGACTACACGAATGTGGTCGATATGTACGAGGGCGGCTACTACCACTCGCGCGGCATCTACCGCTCGGAGGCAAATTCGTGTATGAACAACAATGTGCCCTACTACTCGGCCATCCAGCGTCAGGAGATGGTGGAGCGCATCAAACGCTACGCAGGCGAGGAGTTCTCGATCGAGGATTTCTATGCCAACGATGTGCGCGATGCCTCGAACAACGATTTTGTGACGCGCACGCTGGTGGAGAAGGCAAGCGCAGGGCAGGCAGCCTCGGCACAGAAACAACTGCCGCCGAAATTTATGGGTGACAGCCCGCTGAAATAACCTAAAAACAGAGGATTATGAAAAAATATATAAGTATTGCCGTCATACTGCTGCTGGCAGCAAGTTGCGACAAAGAACATGATTTTGCGCAAGAGATGCCCAACGAGATCACCGTTGAGGCTTCGATGGGTGGGACACGTGCAACGCTGACCCACTTCGAGGAGGGCGACCGGATGAGCCTCTATGCCGTGGAGTATAACGGCGACGAGGTGGCCGAGGTGCAGCCCTCGGGTAACTACCTCAACAACGAGCAGATGAGCTACGACGGAGCGAAGTGGACAAGCGGCCGCACGCTCTATTGGAGCGAAAATCCGTGCGACTTCTACGGATTCTATCCCTATCAGCCCACCGCGTCGATGAACGACATCCTATATGAGGTCGAAGCCGATCAGTCGCAGCCGTCGGCCGATGGCGTATTGGGCGGCTACGAGAAGTCGGATTTGATGTGGGCAAAAGCCACCTCGGTGACGCGTGCCGACGGCACCGTGCACCTGCAGTTCCGCCACATGATGACGCGCCTCATGGTGGACATCGTGCGTGGCCCGAAGTTCGAGGGAGAGTTGCCCGAAGATATTGATGTACACATCTACAACACCGCCACATCGGCCTTTGTGGATTGGCGCATCGGCTCGGTAGAGGTCAATCATCAAGGTGGCCACAAAACGATCAAAATGCGCCAGGTGGACGAGGATACCTTCGATGCGATTGTTGTGCCTCAATTCATTCAGCGCAGAACGCCGCTGGTGGAGATCACCATGGAGGGCATCGCCTATCTCTTGGAGAGCAGCATTTCGCTCCGCCCGGGTAAGCAGCACACCTTCACCGTGACGCTCAACACCTCGCCCGATCAGGAGAAGATCGAAATTTCGATCGACGGCGAGGTCGGCGAGTGGGAGTAAAGCCTCTTATTTACACCCGCGAGTTTGCAGCTCGCGGGTGTTTTTTGGTCTCGATACGACCGATCATAGGGAGTGGCTCACTTTTTTTGTGGGTCACTTTTTTGGGTGTTTTTTGGTCGTTTCAAAAAGTTTTGTACTACCTTTGTAATAGCCTTTGGGCCAAAATGGATTTATTAACGCTCTAAAACTCGTTGATTATGGAAAACAACAAACCTATTGCACCCGTTGAGCATAAAAGTTTCTTGGTATGGGCGATTCTTTCGTCCATCTTCTGCTGTACACCTTTCGGTATTCCTTCGATCGTCTATGCTGCCATCGCAAACAGCAAGCATGGCGCCGGAGACGATGTAGCTGCTGCCGAGGCCAACGCAAAAGCCAAAAAATGGTTTTGGTGGGCGTTTGGTTGCGGTATCGCCTTCTGGGTACTTTACCTAATTTATGTGGTAGTGCTGCTCGTAGCACTTAATGAGTATGATGCCTACGATTACTACTATTAGTCGATATGCGGTGTAACACAAAAGGGGATCCTCGAAAGGATCCCCTTTTGCATTGGTTTATGCCGATGGAGTAACTACTTGATCGGCTTCAAATCCTTGACACGCAACTGCGTGGTCACCATGCCGCGATAGTGGTTCTCGACAATCTGATAGCAGACATCGATCGGGCGACCACTCCGCACCCACTCATAATGGGTCGGCTGCTGGAAAGCAATGGCCGGAACGCGCGTATTGGGCTTCTGTCGCTGGATCAGATCCATCTTCAGGTGCTCCAGATCGACACCCACCAGCTTGGCATCGCCCTGGTTGCTCACACTACGCGTGGCGAAGACCGGCGAAGCATTGCCCGGGCCGAAGGGCTGGAAGCGATTCAGGTGGTAGCGGAACTCGTTCGTAATATCCGAGAAGAGCAACTCGCTATCGACATCGACCTGCGGCACCAACATCTGCGGATCAATGTGCTCCTCGACATAGGCGTTAAAGCGACGCGTAAACTCCTCGACATGCTCGGGACGCATCGTCAGACCGGCAGCATACATGTGGCCGCCGAAGTTCTCCAGCAGGTCAGAGCAGGACTCCACCGCCTGGTAGAGGTCAAATCCGGGCACCGAGCGCGCCGAGCCGGTCACAAAACCGTTGCTCATGGTCAGCACCACAGTCGGGCGGTAATAGGTCTCAATCAGACGCGAAGCGACAATGCCGACAATGCCCTTCATCCACTTCGGATTATAGATCACCGTGCTCTTCAGGGCCTTCAGATCCGGATTATTCTCGATATAGTCGTGAGCCTCCTGCGTCACCGAGCGGTCGATCGACTTACGATCCTGGTTGTAGGCGTCAATCACCTCACCAAATTTGGCCGCCTCGGCCTCGTTACCCTCGATGAGCAACTCGACAGCCGCATGGCCTCCCGAAGGCGAGGCATTCTCGTCGTTCTCGTCCATCCGCATACGGCCGGCAGCATTGATGCGGGGGCCGATCTTGAAGACGATGTCGTCGATCGTGATTTGGTGCTTATCCAGCCCGCAAATCTTGATGATCGAAAGCAGACCCTTCGAGGGGCGTCGATTGAGATTTTGCAAGCCAAAATGGGCCAAAATACGGTTCTCGTCGGTCAGTGGCACGATATCCGAGGCGATCGACACGACCAGCAGGTCCAGCAGATCGAGGATATCGGCAAAGGGAATTCCGTTCTTCTGGGCGTAGGCCTGCACCAATTTGAAGCCGACACCACAGCCCGACAACTCGTCGAACGGGTAGGAGCAATCGACCCGCTTGGGGTCCAACACAGCTACGGCCTGAGGGATCTCCTCGGCCGGAAGGTGGTGATCGCAGATGATGAAATCAACCCCCTTGGTCTTTGCATAGAGCACTTTTTCGGTGGCTTTGATGCCACAATCGAGGGCTATGATGAGGCTTACCCCCTTGCGGGCGGCCACATCAATACCCCGAACCGAGATGCCATACCCCTCGGTATAGCGGTCGGGAATGTAGAAGGTCAGGTTTTTGTGCCCGATCTGGCGCAAGAACTTATAGACCAACGCAACGGCCGTACAGCCATCCACGTCGTAATCACCATACACCATGATCTTCTCGCCACGGCGTACGGCCTGCTCGACACGTTCTACAGCGCGATCCATATCCTTCATCAGGAAGGGATCATGCAGATCGTGCAGATCAGGTCTAAAGAACTTGTTCGCCTTCTCTACTGTGTCTATGCCTCGTTGTACGAGCAGATTGGCCAACACAGGCGAGATCCCGAGCTCGGTGGCAAGTATAGCCACCGTCGCGGGGTCGCCCTGCGGCTTCACTACCCAGCGTTTTTCTATAGGCATAAGCGATTTTATTTATATATTTTAACATTTAATATTTCGCATAAATGGTTTGTAATAAGGGCTTTCACCTCCTCCATCGGAACCGTGTGCCCTATCTCTTTTTCGATCGACGTCACCCCGCGATCCACAAATCCGCACGGATTGATGCGGCTGAACCACTCCAGGTCGGTCGATACGTTGAGGCCAAAGCCGTGCATCGTCACAAAACGCGACGAACGAACGCCTATGGCGCAAATTTTTCGCGGTGCACGCCCCGGCTCTTCGATCCAGACACCCGAAGCTCCGGCCATGCGTCCGGCCACGATGCCGTAATGGGCCACCGTGCGGATTGCCGCCTCTTCGAGGGCCTCGATGTAGCTGCGCAACCCGATCCCGATCTGCTCCAGATCTAAAATCGGATAGCCCACCAATTGGCCCGGGCCGTGGAAGGTGATATCGCCACCGCGGTCAATGTGAAAGAACTCGGCACCGAGGCTCTCCAGATAGACTCGACCGACCAGCAGATTCTCGCTCTTGCCGCTCTTACCCAGCGTATAGACGGGCCGATGCTCCACCAAGAGCAACGTGCCGGCCGTCGTAAGGGGTTCGTGTGCCGCTTTACGGGCGAGTATCTCGTCGAAGAGCTGCTGTTGCAACTGCCAGCAGGCCTCATACGCCATTATACCCAAATCCCGGTAGTCGATCTGCACCATGTTTACCCCTCTTTAACGCTCTTCAATGCCTCCTCGGCCAGGTAAGAGGAGCGAACCAGCGGCGCCGAAGCGCAATAGCTGAAGCCCATCTCCAAGGCCTTGGTGCGGTACCATTCGAATTTTTCGGGAGTGATATACGCCGCTACGGGGTAGTGCTCCAACGAAGGTCGAAGGTACTGACCGAGGGTCACGATCTGCACCCCTGCATCACGCAGGTCGCGCAGCGTCTGCAACACCTCGTCATCCGTCTCACCCAGACCGACCATCACGCCACTCTTGGTCACGGCACCCTGCTCATGCAAATAGCGCAGCGTAGCCAGACTCGTACGGTAGCGGGCACGCGAGCGCACCTCGGGGGTCAGCCGTTCGACGGTTTCGATGTTGTGGCCGACGATATCGGCCTTCGATGCCAAGATCACATCTAAGAGCGATGCTTTGGCATCCATGTCGGGAATAAGGAGCTCTATAGCGGCTTTCGGATTCTCTTTGCGGATCGCCTCTACGGTTGCCGCCCAATGGGCTGCGCCACCATCGTCGAGGTCGTCGCGCGTGACAGAGGTCAAGACCACGTACTTCAGTTGCATGAGCCGTACACTCTCGGCTACCCGCTGTGGCTCTTCGGCCTCGGGAGGAAGGGGACGTCCGGTCTGCGTGGCGCAGAAGCGGCATCCGCGTGTACAGATTTCACCCAGGATCATAAAGGTTGCGGTACGGCGACTCCAACAATCCGCCTGATTCGGACAACGTCCGCTGCTGCAAATCGTGTGCAGATGATGCTCTTCGACGATTCGACGCACGGCAGCATAGTCGGCCGTACGGTGCAGTCGGATTTTAAGCCAATCCGGTTTTCCGATCCCTCTTACCTGGTCATACAACTTCGGCATTTAAGATTACTTTTTCCCAATTGATGCAAAAATAGGAAAAAAGTTTGGAAAAACAGCATAACGACCACACTATTTTACAAAATGAGCTAAAAAACCCCATTTCTACGCAAAAATGGACCGATCGGAACAAGACTTCGTCCGATCGGCAATCAGCATGCACACCAACAACTGCTGCCTACTGCAGTTGTTCGGCCACGGCGTCGTAATAGCGTTTCGTGACGGGAATCTCGCGCGCACCGACCACATCCAGCTGGGCCACGATCTGCCCCTCGCGCTCTTTGCGCAGTGCCTTCACGCGGCGCGGGTTGAGATAGAAGGAGCGATGGCAACGCACCAGACCGCCCGCGAGGCAAAGTTCCTCGATCGACTTCATCGAATTGCGCAACAGGTAGTTACACATCCGATCGCCCTCCAAATAGTAGATATTGACATAATTCTCCTCGGCCGAGATATAGAGCACCGAGGTGGCCGTAACGACCAACTTCAGATTTTTACGCTCATCGTAGAAGCGCATCTTCTGATCCTCAGCCGGCTCGGCAAGCGGGGCGGTCAGTCGGGCACGCAGATCCAGCGCCAACATCAGCAACGCATAGGGGAAGATCAACACCGGGAAGAGCCACCCATAGGCCTGCGCCACGACCAAAAAATAGGGTTCCGCACGATGCTCCATCAGATAGGCATACAACCCCACAAAGAGGGCGGCCACCGTAATCTCGCCTAACGACCAAACTATCAGGCTCAACCGACCGATGCGCCGCCGCAGGAGGTAGAGGAACAGTCGCATCAGGGCGACCACACCAAACAGAATGCAACTCATCAGCGTCAGATTCACGCCAAAAGAGAGATTTCCGAGCAGCAACTCCTGCTCCATGCCAAAGGGGCGATAGATCAGCACAAAGACAAAGAAGAAGAGCGGCAGCACCAACGCAAAGAGGAGTTGTGCGGCAAAAGTTCGATAAACGGCAGGCAATTCAAACATAATTTGGTCCCAATTTTAGGGTGTGACGAATGCGCAAATATAGTAAATTAGTCCCAATAATCGCGTTTTGATCCCAAAAAAGGGCCGAAAGTCACAAAAATCCCGTCACAATCCCGATTGCTTCGCAGGGCGAGTTTGCGGCGTTAGTTTTGCAGTGTCGTTCCACACAAAAACAACGAAAAAGACCATGAAACAGATTACAGCTTTTGGCGATTCGATCATGCGAGGCATCATCCTCGATCGTAAATCGGCTACCCAATCTCCGCGCTATACCCTACTCGATGAGAACTTCTCGACCCGTTGCAGCAACCGGCTGGGGCTTACGATCAACAACCACGGCCGCTTCGGCAACACCACACGTCACGCCTTGCGCGACTTGGAGCGTCGCAGCGACCAGGTGGCCGCCTCGGAGTATGTCGTCATGGAGTTTGGCGGCAACGACTGCGACTTCCGCTGGCAAGAGATTGCCGATGCACCCGACAAGGAGCATCAGCCACTCACGCCCCTGCGTAGTTTTGCCGCCTGTTACCACGAATTGATCGCCGGCGTACAACGGCTCGGCTCGCAGCCCGTGCTGCTGTCGCTCCCGCCGATCGTCTCGGATAGCTATTTCGAGGCGGTCACCGGCTCGATGGACGAGGGCCAACGCAAGAATGTCTTCGACTGGCTGGGCGGATCGCTCGACAACATCAACCGCTGGCACGAGATGTACAACCTCGAGCTCTTCAAACTGGCCGCCCTGCTACGGGTTCCGATCATCGACATCACGTCGCCCTTCCTGTTAGAGCGCAACTACCGTTCGCTCTTCTGCAAGGACGGCATCCACCCCAACGAGCAGGGTCACCGACTGATCGCCGACACGATCTGTCGCTATGCGTACGATTACATCTAACCCAAGCCCCCTCGTTATGCTTTTGGCACTAATCTCCCTCTTCGTGGCACGGCAACTTATCCGCGCTCGCACGCGCTGATCGGCAGCGTGTTATAAGGCTGCTTGCAGCGTGTAGCTTTGACCCGGCTCGGTCGGCAGATCGTAGCTATAGAGGGTCTGCTCTGCCTCGGCAACGGGTGTAACCGCGTCGCTGCTCTTTGGCTCGAGAATCGGCTGCGGCATCAGCAACGGATTCGACGGCTCGCCCTCGGCCGGCAACAGCCCTGCACCCGTAAGTGGCGTGCGGCTTCTAAGCCGCAGCACCCCGCCGAGCGTCGAACGAATAGTCACCTCTTGCAGGCGATTTTCACGCCAATGCAACGCTTCAACGATAAAACCGCCACGCGTACGCAACCCCTCGATCGACCCCTCACGCCACACATCGGGCAAGGCCGGCAACAGATCGACCGCTCCGGCATGGCTCTGCACAAACATCTCGGCAATACCGGCCGTGCAGCCAAAGTTACCATCAATCTGGAAGGGCGGGTGGGCATCGAAGAGGTTGGGGTAGGTACCGCCATCCTGACCCTTCTCGGCCGTCGTGGGTTGCAGCTGCTCGGTCAGCAACTTATAGGCGCGATTGCCATCCCCCAGACGAGCCCAGCAGCAGACCTTCCAGCCCATCGACCAGCCGGTCGAGGGGTCTCCGCGATGTTCGAGCGTTTGACGCGCTGCTGCCATCAGTGCCGGCCGATCGAGGGTGATCTGACGACCCGGATAGAGGCCCCAAAGGTGCGAAATATGGCGGTGATGATCCTCCGGATTATCCCAATCCTCCAACCACTCCTGTAACTGTCCGTAACGGCCAATCTGCATCGGAGGCAGCTGCTCGGCGACCAGACGCAACGAATCGACAAAAGCACCCTCGTCACCCACGATCGAAGCGGCCACCTGCGTGTTCTGCAACAGATCCCAGATCATCTGGTTGTCCATCGTCGTGCCGTGCACCACCGAAAAGGTACGGCGACCCTCGACCTGCGGACGATTCTCGGGCGAGAAGGAGGGGGCTGCGACCAAATAGCCGTAGCGTGGCTCACGTACCAGGAAATCGAAATAGAAACGGCACGCCTCGCGCATCAACGGGTAGTGCTCCTGCAAAAAGGCTCGATCGCCCGTGTAGAGGTAATGATCCCACAGTGTCTGGCAGAACCAGGCATTGCAGGTGGGCCAAATGCCATACGAGGGGCCATCGACCGCACCCGTCGATCGCCAAATGTCGGTGTTGTGGTGCAGCGTCCAGCCGCGAGCACCATACATGGCTGCCGCATCGCGTCCCTGCACGGCTGTCTCCCGAATCAGGCGCATGAGCGGTTCCTGCAGCTCGGGCAGAGCCGTCGGATCGGCCGGCCAATAGTTCATCTCGAGGTTGATATTGGTCGTATATTTCCCATCCCACGGAGCTCGTCGCTGGTAGTTCCAAATGCCCTGCAAATTGGCAGCCTGGCCGCCGGGTTGCGAGGAGCTGATCAGCAGATAACGGCCAAATTGGAAGTAAAGAGCCGCCAACTCGGGATCGAACGACGAGGCAAACTCCGCAACTCGTCGATCGGTGGTCTTATCGGCCTGCTCCGTACGGCCCAGGTCGATCTTCACGCGGTCGAAGAGCGTTCGGTAGGCCGCCGTGTGGGCCTCCCGCGCATGGTCAAAGTCCTCCGAGAAGGCCGCAATACGCCGCTCGGCCTCGGCCAGCGCATCGCCCGAAACATCCTGATAATTTTTGAAATTGGTTCCGATCGAGAGCAGAATATCGACCTGATCGGCTCCTGTCACACACAACAACGAGTCGCCCTCGGCGTGCATCGCACCTCCCTCGGCCACCAAGCGTGCCCGAGCCGCAAATTGCACCACCCCCGGAATACCCTCATGGTCGTCCGCGCGCCCCTGCAGGGTGAGGCGATCGCCCTCGGCACGGCTGCATACACCATCCGTATAAGGGGTGGTATAATGTGCCTTCAAGGTGATCGCTCCGGGTTGCGAAGCGGTCAGACGGATCAAAATCAGATCATCGGCAAACGAAGCAAAGGCCTGGCGGGTATATGCCACATCCCCTACGCGGAACGAGGTGGTCGAAAGGGCTTGTCCCAAATCCAACTGACGCACGTAATCGGTCACGGGTTGCTCTCCAAGGTCAAAATCCAAATGCAGCGAACCGACTGTCTGATAGGGCATGCCATTGGCTCGCTCGGCACTCAAGTAGCGACCACACAGCCTCTGTGCCTGCTCATTGTTGCCGGCAAAGAGCAGCGTGCGAATCGAATCCAACCCCTCGGCGGCATAGGGTCGCACATTGTTGTGGGGCGATCCACCCCAAACGCTCTCCTCGTTGAGCTGGAACTCATCGTGCTGCACACCGCCATAGTGCATCGCACCCAAGCGACCGTTGCCAATCGGCAGGGCCTCCACCCATCGCTCGGCCGGACGATCATAGGTCAAAAAGAGCGGTTGCGGATCGGTCTGCTCGGCACAAGCCGTTGCACACAATCCGAAAAGCAGCAAAAGTCGGTTCAATTTCATGATTCAATCGGTTTTAGTTGGATAAAGGTAGTCATTTTTTCACAAAAAACGAGGGATGCTCCTCGAAAAAAGTGAGCATCCCTCATTATTGAGCCGATCGTCGTGGATTAGTATGGCTGACGAGGTCTCCTATTTATTGCGTTCGACAATATATCCGCATAGGTTGATGAGCGAGGTACGATAGGGCGAATCGGCATACTCGGCTAACATCTGCGTGGCTTTGTTGATATAGCCCTGCATCATGCGGGCTGCCATCTCCAGACCTCCCGCCTCACGAACTAACTGCTGCAACGCCTCGACAGCCGTCTCATCCGTGCGGCAACGCTCCAACTGCGCCACCACCTCCTGACGACGCTCCGTGGGCAGTTGCTCCAGTACGGTCAGTAGCGGTAGGGTGATCTTGCCCTCGCGCAGGTCATTTCCGCGCGGTTTACCCGTAGCAGCCGAAGGGGCATAATCCAAAATGTCGTCCTGCATCTGGAAGGCCATACCCAGCGCCTCGCCAAAACGTCGCATCGTCGTCACACGATCGCGCGTGGCACCTACGGCCAAGGCTCCGACCGAGGCACTGATCCCCAACAACGAGGCGGTCTTCTTATAAATAATATCGAGGTATTGCCGCAACGTGATGTCCTGCTTCGAGGCACACACATCCTGCAAAATCTCCCCTTCGCACAGCGTGGCAATAGCCCCCACCGTATGGGAGACCAGATCAAACTGGCCACTGCGCATGCCGATATCCACGTTTCGAGCCAAGATATAATCACCCAACAAAACCGCCTTATGTGACTGCCAAATAGCGGCAATCGAGGGGCGTCCGCGACGCGTATCCGACTCATCAATCACATCGTCATGGATGAGCGATGCGGTGTGGATCATCTCGACCAACATGGCCGCCAACGAGACACGCTGACCACCGGCGGCTCCGGCCGTGCGGGCATTCATGGCCGCCGACAGACAGACCAACAAGGGGCGAATCCCCTTGCCGCGCGACGAGAGCACTTCGTGCAACATTTCGCTAATCAGATCGCCTTCGGCCGAGAAGTGACGTTCAAGAAAGGCATCGTAAGCGGCCAATTCACGGAGTACCGGCTCGCGTATCGAATCGAGTGTAATCATAAAAAGATAGCTCTATATGTTGCAAATATACGCATTTTCTTGCGAACAGTGGTCGCAAATCTGCTTTTTTTCGTACCTTTGATGGTCAATAAACAGCTCGAATCAACAAAAGACACAAACCATGAACCAAATAAAACACCTTGCCAAGCGGATGTTGCCCCTGCTGGCTGCGCTGTCGATCTTCTTTGTCGCCTCGGCACTCTATTTTGCCCCCCAATTTGGCGGCAAGCGACTGCAACAGCACGACACCATGCAATACGACGGCATGGCGCAGGAGATCAAGCAGATGCGCGCCGAGACGGGCGAAGACCCCCAATGGACCGGCGCCATGTTTGGCGGCATGCCGGCCTATCTGATTGATGTGAGCTATCCGGCACAACTCGTCGTGCAGAGCATCGGCCGCGTGAAAAATCTGCTCGCTACACCCATGGCCTTCCTATTCTTTGCCATGCTCTCGATGTGGATCATGCTGCGCATCTGTCGGGTCAATCCCTACCTGGCCATTGTACCGGCGTTGGCGTATGGTTTTTCGACCTATTTCCCGCTTATTATCGCGGCCGGCCACGTTACGAAGATGTGGGCCATGGTCTGGGCCCCGCTTATGATGGGCGGTGCATGGATGACCATGCGCCACAACAAGTGGTACGGCGCGGCCCTGACTGCCGTGGCAGCTTCGCTACAAATCGGAGCCAACCACCCGCAGATCACCTATTATTTCCTGATGGCCATGGCAGCCTTCTGGATCAGCGAAGGCGTCTCGTCGGTCGTCGCCAAGCGATTCAAGGATTTCTTGGCGCGTACCGCCCTGTTGGCTGCAGCCGGTCTGGTGGCCCTCTTCTCGAACTTTGCACCGCTCTGGTACACCATGCAACATACCCCCGAGACGATTCGTGGCGGCTCGGAATTGGTCGCTGAGGCCACCTCGGAGGCCAATGCGGCAGAGGGGCTCGACCTGGACTACGCCACGGCTTGGAGCTACGGCATAGCCGAGAGCTGGAACATGCTGATCCCCGACTTTGCCGGACGCGAATCGGCCACCACCTTCTCGGCCGACGGACCGGTAGCGGCCGCCGCGCACGAAATCGGACTCGACGGAATCGCCGAGATGCTGCCCACCTATTGGGGCGGGCAACCCTATACGGCCGGTCCGACCTACCTGGGCGCCGCCATCATCTTCTTGGCTGTGCTCGGTCTGATACTCACCTCTTCGCGCAATCGTTGGTGGATTGTCGCGGTGCTGGTGGTGATGATTCTTCTCGCTTGGGGGCGCAATTTTATGGGCTTTACCGAATGGGCCTTTCATTACCTGCCCGGGTACAACAAGTTCCGTACCGTCTCGATGACCCTCTGCGTCGTGCAGTGGATCGTCCCCCTGCTGGCTGCGCTGGGTCTGTATGAGTTGTTGCGCAGCCAACTGACACACACACGATTGATGCAGGCAGTCGCCTGGGCTGCAGGCTGTGTCGGTGGCCTGGCCTTGCTTATGGCCCTTTTCGGAGGGTCGCTCTTCTCGTTTGGCGAGGCGGAGACCACCAAGATGATGGTGGGCTACATGCACGACCTGCTGGCCTCGAACCAGTTGCAGGAGTATATCAATCGCGGCATCGACATCGAGTGGGGTGAGGCTCTCGCAGCCGCCATGGTCGAGGAGCGCATCTCGATGATGCAGGCCGACGCCTTACGTTCGGCATTGATGGTGGCCTTGGCCGCCGGCGGTGTACTGCTCTTTGTCTTGCGCCGCATTGGTAAACTGACCCTCGCCCTCTCGCTGGCAACCGTCGTCCTGATTGACCTCGTTCCGGTCGATCTGCGTTTCGTCTCGCACGAGGATTTCCAGCCCGCCTCGCGCCGTCGCATCACGGCCACGGCAGCCGATCGTGCCATCCTGGCCGACAAGGAGCCCGGATTCCGCGTGCTGAACCTCACGGTAAGCCCCTTCAACGATGCCACAACCTCCTATTTCCACCGCTCGGTGGGTGGCTATCATGGTGCTAAACTCGCCCGCTATCAGGATCTGATCGACCGCTATCTGGGTACATGCGACGACCGCATCCTCGACATGCTCAACACGCGCTATCTGATCATCCCCGACGAGCAAAGCAAGGCCCCCAAAGCCCTCCGCCGCGGCACGGAGTTTGGCCCTGCATGGTTCGTCGAGCAGGTGGCTCTGGCCCCGACAGCCGAGGCCGAGATCACGATGCTCGGAGAGGTCGATTTGCGCAAAACAGCCGTGGTGGCAGGCCGCGATGCCGAGCAGCTCAAGGCCCTGCAGAGCGACGTCTCGAATTGCCGCATCACGCTCGAGAAGTATCAGCCCAACCACCTCACCTACCGCTACGAATCGGATCGGGAGGCCATAGCCGTCTTCTCGGAGATCTTCTACGACAAGGGGTGGAAGGCCTATATTGATGGGGTAGAGGCTCCCTACCTGCGTGCCAATTATGTATTGCGCGCCATGGATCTTCCGGCCGGCAACCATACTGTCGAGTGGCGTTTCCGCGCCCCGAATTGGACCACCGTAGAGGCGATCACACTCGTCGCCTCGCTGATCATTCTGCTCGGTGGTCTTGTGGCCGTGTGGATCTTCTTCGCCAAGCGGCCGAAGGCGTAAACAACCCCAACCCAAGAATCACAAAAGGGCTGCCTCAACACGCTTGTTGAGACAGCCCCTTTTAGTAACATGACCGTATTATAGGCGGTGCAGATGAGCCTCTCGATCCCACTCCGGCAGCGGTGCCGGCTCAAAATCCGAATAGCCGATGGCCATGACACACAACACCCCAAAATGGTCGGGAATGGGGAGCATCTCGCGCAGGAAGGCATCGGCCTTCGGTCCATCAGGCTCATCCTTACGTTGCAAGCTCTGATCGGCATGCACCCAACACGAACCTAACCCCTCATCGACACAAGCCAACTGGAGTATCGTTGCCGAAATAGAAGCATTAACCAACCATTTATCAGTCACCGATTGATCACCCATCACAACGATGGCCAATGGTGCACTTTTTAGAAAAGCCGCGCCATAATCACGCATCTGAGCCATGCGGGCAATCGTTTCCGCATCGTCGATCACCATCAGGTGGGTCGAGTGCGAATTGCGCGACGAGGGGGCGGTCAGTGTGGCGGCTACCAACCGATCGACCACCTCCTGCGGAACAGGGCGAGCATCGTATTTACGAATCGAGCGACGCTTCTCGATAAGGGTCTTGAAATCCATACTCAAAATCTTGTTTTGCAAAAAGTAGAAACAAAGATAGTACAATGCCCGCCTAAATACAAATACAACCCACTAAATTCCACAAAAAAAACATTTGCCATTTGACTCTTTTTTACTACTTTTGTAAAGAGGTTATATCGATTTAACACCACTAAAACATTCAAATATGAGATTCACAAAACTTTTTTTGTTCGCTTTGACGGTCATTAGCAGCACTTCGCTCTTTGCTCAGACCGAGGAGTGCGACAAGGTTCCACGCTACACCTTCTCTAATACGCTTGATAAGCAACAAACCGAATTGAAGAACAACCCCACACTGAAAGAGTTTGCTACGCTACGCGAGGAACTGGATGCAGCCGATCGCTGGCGTCCCGATTACCACTTCTCGGCCCCCGATGGTAAGCTCAATGACCCGAACGGTCTCTGTTTCTGGCAGGGGAAATGGCACATGTTCTATCAGGCTTACCCTATAGCCCGCGATCGCAAGATACAACATTGGGGACACGCTGTCAGTGACGATCTGATCCACTGGGAGGATCTTCCGTGGGCCCTCTATCCCGAAAAAGATGACTGGAAAATCTATTCGGGAACTACGTTAGTCGAGGAGGATCGTGTGATTGCAATCCACCACACGCCCAAATATGGCAACTATATTGCCATCTCGAAAGACCCGCTGCTCCTCAATTGGGAGCGTCTGCCCAATCCGGTGGTACGTACCCCCGCCAAAGGCGAGAAAGCCCCCTACAAGGTCTTTGACCCTTGCATCTGGCGCGAGGGAGAGTACTACTACGCTCTCTCGGGTAGTAAAGAGGAGGGAGTTGGTAAGATTCGCCGTCCGGTGGAGTATCTCTTCCGCTCGAAAGATCTAAAGAAGTGGACCTATCTGCACCCCTTTGTCGAAAAGGATCAGTTCTTCACCTCGAACGACGACCGAGCCTGTCCCTATTTCTGGCCCATCGGCTCGACCGGTAAGCATATTCTACTTTCATTCAGCCATTACAGCGGAGGTCACTACACGCTGGGCACATACGATACCGAGCGTCAGAAATTGATAGCTTACGATGGTGGCGGTTTCAACCACGGACCTACGGGTCGTGGCGGTTTCCACGCCCCCTCGGCCTCCCCCGATCCAAACAGCGACGGTGTGGTAGCCATCTTCAACATGAAACGCGCCTCGGCTGCTCGCGAAGGAGCCGGCTTCAACGAAATCATGACCCTGCCGCGTCTGCTTTCGCTCGACGAGTATGACCAGCTTGTAGAGAAACCCTATGGCGACTATCAATCGTTGCGTGGGGCTCATCAAAACATCTCGAACATGCCCCTGGAGGCAAACAAGGAGGTAGTACTACCCAACATCGAGGGTAATGTCGTAGAGTTGGCGTTAGAGATCGACCTGCAGAAGTGCAAAACGATCGAGATCAACGTCTTGCAATCGCCTGAAAAGGAGGAGTACACGCGTATCGTCGTGATGCGCGAAGCCGGCTATCCGAACACGGCTCGCACCTCGAAACGCAAAATTCGCACCTCGACCCTGATGTTGGACGCAACCCATAGCTCCGTGTCGGATTTGGTAGGCATACGTCAGCCCGAGATCGCCGATTTCTTCTTGGCAAAGGGCGAAATTCTCAAGCTGCATATCTTCATCGACCGTAGCATCGTGGAGGTCTTTGCCAACGAGCGCAAGAGCCTTGTGCTGCGCCCTTATCCAGCCCTCGATGCCAGCCGTCTGGTCTCGATTCGTGCAGTTGGTCTGCCGGCCCAACTGCTCAAGGCCGATGCTTGGCAGATGAAGTCGATCTACAAGCATAAACAATAAAAAAGTTGCTTCATAATAGAATTTATAGGGGGATGTCTGGACAATGTTTGTTAGACAACCCCCTATTGGATTGAACAGGTATACAAAAGCGGAATCTTACAACCTGCGAAATTCAAGAAAAGAGAGTTTACTTGGGCGTAAATAAACTTTTCGATTGCATTTGGTCGAAAAAAGTTGTAACTTTAACCCTTAAACCAAACAATTCGATGGAAAATCCCCGTTTTACGATCGCCTTGATCTACGATTTCGATGGCACGCTGGCTCCGGGCAACATGCAGGAGTATGACTTTATACCCGCCGTGGGTAAGAGCAACAAAGAGTTTTGGACCGAGGCCAACACGCTGGCCGAGGAGCAGGATGCCGACATGGTGCTCACCTACATGGCCCGCATGATCCAGGAGGCCAAATCAAAGGGGCTCTCGCTGCGCCGTGAAGCCTTCCGCGAATCGGGTCGCAAGGTGGCCCTCTATCGCGGTGTGAAGGAGTGGTTCGGGCGCATCAACCGCTATGGCGAGGAGCGCGGCATCCGCATCCTGCACTACATCAACTCGTCGGGCCTCACCGAGATCATCGAGGGAACCGAGATCGCCCATGAATTTCGCAAAATCTACGCCTGCTCGTTCCTCTACGATGTTGATGGCATCGCCTATTGGCCCGGCGTGGCGGTTAATTATACGAACAAGACACAATTTATCTTCAAGATCAACAAGGGGGTCGAGTCGGTCTTCGATTCGACGCTGGTCAATCGCTACATCCCCGAAGATGAGCGGCCTGTACCCTTCAAACACATGATCTACGTGGGCGATGGTACGACCGACATCCCCTGCATGCGCCTGGTCAAGAACTTTGGCGGCCACTCGATCGCTGTCTTCAACCCCGAGCAACGAGGCGCACGACAAACGTTATCCACGCTGATTCACGACAACCGCGTGAACCATGTCTCGCCGGCCGACTACTCCGAAGGGAGCGAGCTGGATCGGGTCGTAAAGACAATCATCGACAAGATGGATCTGGACGATAAATTGGAAAAAATGACAATCGGAAAATAATGAAAATCATCTTTGCAACCAACAACGCCCACAAATTGAGCGAGGTACAGGCCGTGCTGGGCGACGGCTACGAATTGGTCACCCCGCGCCAATGCGGCATCGACGAGGAGATCCCCGAGACGGCCGAAACCCTCGAGGGCAACGCCCGCCAAAAGGCCCGCTACCTCTTCGAACGTACGGGCTTGGACTGCTTTGCCGACGACACGGGGCTGGAGGTCGAGGCCTTGAATGGTGCCCCCGGGGTGCATTCAGCCCGCTATGCCACCGATGGTCACGACTTTGCAGCCAACAACCGCCTGTTGCTGAAAAATCTGGCCGGAGAGGAGAATCGTCGGGCCCGTTTCCGCACGGTGATCTGCCTGATCGAGCAGGGCAAGGAGCACCTCTTCGAGGGGATTGTCGAGGGTCGCATCATCGACCACGAGGCCGGCTCGGAAGGGTTTGGCTACGACCCGCTCTTTGTACCCGAGGGCTTCGATCGTACCTTTGCCGAGATGTCGGCCGAGCAGAAAAACGGCATCTCGCATCGTGGGCGTGCCGTGCGCAAATTAGTGGACTACCTGCACCAAACCGAAAAATAGGAGCACAGACGATGGAGACAAACTACAAGAGAGGGGAGCTCTACAACCCCGAGACGATCGAACGGCTCAAGGAGCATTACACCGAGGTTCTGCGTCTGCTGGGCGAGGATCCCGAGCGCGAGGGGCTGATCAAAACGCCCGAGCGCATGGCCAAAGCGATGTGTTTTCTGACAAAGGGCTATGCCGAGGATCCGCTCGAGATTATCCGCTCGGCCATGTTCCGCGAGGAGTATAAACAGATGGTGCTGGTCAAGGATATCGAACTCTATTCGATGTGCGAACACCACCTGCTGCCCTTCTACGGCAAGGCACACGTGGCCTACATCCCCAACGGCCACATCACCGGACTCTCGAAGATTGCCCGCGTCGTGGAGTGCTTTGCGCGCCGCCTGCAGGTGCAGGAGCGACTGACCGTACAGATCCGCGACTGCATTCAGGAGGCCCTGAACCCGATGGGTGTAGCCGTGGTGATCGAGGCGAGCCACATGTGCATGCAGATGCGCGGTGTGGAGAAGCAGCAGTCGGCCACGACCACCTCGGCCTTTACGGGCATCTTCCTCTCGGATCATCGCACCCGCGAGGAGTTTATGAATCTGATATCCCACAAATATCGTTAAAGCAGCGCTGCCATGGCTATTACGAATCATCTGGCCAGCGGCAGTCTCTTGCAAGGAGCAACTTACCGCTACACCATCGAGCGAGTACTGGGACAAGGTACTTTCGGCATCACCTATTTGGCGTCCACCGTCGTACAGGTCGAGGGAGCATTAGGAACCTTTGAAAGCGAAATTCGAGTGGCGGTCAAAGAGTTCTTCATGCGCGATCTAAACGAGCGCAAAGGTTCGCAGGTCAGCGGCGGATCGCAGGGCGGCATCTACGAACACTACCGCCGCAAATTTGCCCGCGAGGCACAGAATCTGAGCAAACTGCGCCATCCGAACATCGTCCGCGTACTCGAATCCTTCGAGGCCAACAATACGGTCTATTACGCCATGGAGTTCTGCGAGGGTGGCTCGTTGGATGAGCTGATCGCTGCGCAGGGCGGCCTGAGCGAGGCCGTTGCGCTGGATTATGCCCGCCAGATCGGTTCGGCTTTGGACTATATGCACGGCGAGAAGATCCTCCACCTCGACCTCAAACCGGGCAACGTGATGCTGCGCAAAAACGGCTCGGTTGCCCTGATCGACTTTGGTCTCTCCAAGCAATACGACGAGGAGGGTGCACCCGAATCGAGCACCACGATCGGTGGTGGCACGCCGGGTTATGCCCCGATCGAGCAAGCCAACTACCGCGAGGGCGGACAATTTGCCGCTGCGATTGATGTCTATGCCCTGGGAGCAACCCTCTTCAAGATGCTGACGGGCGAACGGCCGGCCGAGGCCTCGGTCTTGCTCAACGAGGGTTTCCCCGCCGAGAAACTCACCGCCAAAGGGGTGAGCAAACGGACTATTGCCGTGGTCGCCAAGGCCATGGAGGGTCTGAAGCGCAACCGCTACGCCACGGTGGCCGAGTTCCTGAAAGCCTTGGATGGCACAGCGGCTACTCCACCGGTCGCTCCCGCCCCCGAGGAGAAGACCGTCTACAACGACCCCGCTGCCGAGGCCACTATCATAGACGAGGCAAAGCATAGCGATTGCACAGAAGTGGATGAACCTCCAACAACCCACCCAAACCTTACTCAACCTACCAAACCAACAGCAAAAAGCCCTAAAAATTGGGGATGGATGATCCTAATCATGCTGATGATGGCAAGTTGTTTTTGGGTATATCGCAATGCAAAAATATCCAAAGAGCAAGCAGAACACCAACGTATCGTACGTGAAGCTTTTGTTAAAGATAGTTTAGAAAAAGCCGAAAAAGAGCGTATTGCTCAAATGGTTGATGCCGGGAAAGGACGTGATGGTGTTTTCCAAGTAGGTGATTACTACAACGTAAATGGCAAAGAGGGCGTGGTCTTTGAGGTCGATGCCTCGGGTCGTCACGGCAAAATTATCAATATGGCTGTTCCCAAAATATCTCGGCAATGGACCTCTAATGACAACGAAAACGTCCGTTGGATTAAGGCTTCAAGCAAAACGGATGGTCTGGCCAATATGAAAGCCGTACAGCAACGGCCGAATTGGTACAAGAAATACCCGGCCTTTGCTTGGTGTGCCGACTTAGGCGAGGGATGGTATTTGCCAGCTATTGAAGAACTCAAGGTGTTTACGCTCAATAAGCACGTCCATGATATCGTGAATCAAACAATTGCTAAAAAAGGAGGCGTTCTATTAGATAACGTGGACAAATCCGGTTGGCATTGGTATTGGTCATCCACCGAAGGTACCCGTCGGCAATCTTTGTATCAGGATGGTCGTTCTCCTGAAACTGGTTCTTGCTGCGTATACATAGTCAATATGTTCTACGGAAAAACTGAAGATACACCCAAAAGCGGGTATGGTGGAACCCGTGCTATTGCTAAATTCTAACCGACTTACACAACCCAAACCATGCGATTCAGAAAGGCTACCATCCATGACAGTGAGGTCATTTGGCGGATGATGCAGACCGCGATTCGGCGGTTGGGCGAGGCGGGGGTTGATCAGTGGCAACACGGCTATCCCAACCCGGCGTGCATCGCCCAAGATATAGCCGACGGGGTGGGTTATGTGATCGAAGAACACGATCGCGTGGTGTGCTACGGAGCGGTGATCTTCACCGGTGAGCCGGCCTATCGTCAGATCGACGGAGCGTGGCTCACCACCGAGGAACGTTACGTGGTGGTGCACCGCATGTGTGTCGATGAGCGGGTCTTGCGCCTCGGCTATGGCATCCGCTTCATGGAGGAGGTCGAGGCCTTGGCGCGGGGTCAAGCGATCAGTTTTCGATGCGATACGCATGCCGATAATCGGGTCATGCAACAGTTGCTGCCCAAATTGGGCTTTACGCGCTGTGGCGTGATCTGTTTCGAGAGCCGTTATTTGGTGGCTTTTGAGAAGTTGCTGGCATAAAAAATTTCAGCAGGGCACAATATTTGATTTTTGGCCGAACTGTACAACATTAACATTTCGGCAATATGAAAATCAAACACCTCACATGGGTATGGGTGCTCGCAGCCCTTCTGCTGGTGAGCTGCCAGAAAGACCCCTCGACGTCGGGTCTGAGAGATGAGTATCTGGTCTATACGACCGCCGATACCGAGACGTCGTTCGAGACCATCTCAACCTATTACATCCCTGACAGCATCTTGATCATAGGCTCGAATGCTGTCGATAAGGAGGGCAACAAAGTGGCCAAATATTGGAAGGACACCGACGCCCTGACACTCATCAACACCTTTGTCAGCCAGATGGATGAGCGCGGCTATGAACGGGTACTCGACCCCACCATACGCGCCTCGGCCGACGTAGGTTTTCAACTCAGCTATGTGGAAGACACCACCTACTTTGTGGGCTACAACAACCCCTATTGGTGGAGCTATTACCCCTATTATTGGGACCCGGGCTATTGGGGTCCCTGGTATGGGTGGTATTACCCCTATGCGGCTGTCTATTATGGCTATACGACCGGATCACTGTTGGCCGAAATGGTCAATCTTCGCAGCGAATCCGGTTCGGGAAAGAGTCTGCCCGTAATCTGGAATCTCTACGTGAGCGGTCTGCTCAACGATCGGCAGACGATCGACATTACCGATGCCTCGCAGGCCATTGAGCAGGGATTTACGCAGTCGCCCTATCTGAAAAAATAACCACACGAAAAAAGCCTTTTATACGATGAAAAAATCACTTCATATCACCCTGGCAGCCCTTGCCGTGCTGCTCTTTGTGGCCACGCCGCGTGCTCGGGCACAGATTCTCCCCAACGCCTATTTCAACGTCGATTGGCAGATGGGTATGCCGATCGGAAATGACTTTGCCGACGACTTCTCGGGTTGGGGTATGCAGGTCGAAGGAGGTTATTTCCTGACCGACCAGATCACCATCGGTGGTTTTCTGAACTACCAGACCAATTTCAAGAAGCTGCCCCGCCAGACGCTCGACCTGGCCGGCAATCAGGCGCTGACCACCAGCCAGAAGCATGCCATCTTCCAACTGCCATTTGGCGTTTCGAGCCGTTACATCTTCCTCAAGGATAGCATGTTCGAGCCCTATGCCGGCCTCAAACTCGGTGCTTCGTGGGCACAGATCTCCTCCTACTATTACGTCTACAAACAGTACACCGATTCGTGGGGATTCTACCTCTCGCCCGAGGTGGGTGTTTCGATCTTCCCGCGACCCGACATGCGCTTTGGGTTCCACGTGGCGATGTTCTACAGCTACGCAACGAACAGCTCCGACCTGCTCAGTTACAGCGTCGATGGACTCCAGAATTTCGGTTTCCGCGTAGGTATCTCCTTCTAAACGGGAGCATCGCCTCCAAGCAACCAAAGGGGCTGTCCAACAGAAAAGTTGCGACAGCCCCTGCTACTTGAAGCCCTTCATCGAACAGAACTACGGAATCTTAAAGGTCTGCAACGGCGCATAACCGGCCTCCTCCATCAGCTGATCCCATTGGCGCGGCAACTGAATCTGCACCGTCTTGAAACCGCCTCCGGGCATGGTTTGGAGCTTGTTACGGCTCTCATCGCCGGTGATAATAAAGGCGGTCATCCCCTCCTTCATCGTGGCGATGGTCTCGATCGTATCGTCGGTCGAGGGGATCCAGGCGGGGGGCGGCGTGGGCGATGCCTCCTCGCTACGACGCAGGTGACCGCTCCACCGTTGCAGGTTATGGCGTTCCTCGGGAGAACTCCCAGGATTGGCGTAATAGTTAGCCAAAATACGCTCATGAAGCGGACGACGAGCCGTGCGAATCAGGGTGCGCTCTAACTGTTCGGGGGTGCGATACTTCGTAGCCAAGATGGCCGCTACGGGTTGCGTCAGCAAGATCGTACGGTGGGTGAATTGACGACCACTACCCAGCGCAAACTGTCCGCGCTCGGTGATATCCCAGGCAATGAGCTCCATCAGATGGTGCGGCTCTTTGGTCGAGGGGGCCATGTTGTTTCCCCACAGCAAGGCCGAGGTGAGGGTGACGGTCTGCTCGTTTGCCCCATAGCCCTGTCGCACGTGGTAGGGTTTCCAACCCACGGCTTTACAAGCCTGTTCATCCTCGGCCAGACACCAAGGCATCGGATAGCCAAAGCTGCCCATACGATTCTGCGTGACATAATAGCCACACAGATTCATCAAAGCCAAGTTCAAAAATCGCCCAATCGAGGCATTGGCTGCGGCCGAGATAGCACCCTGACCCGACTCGATGCCCAACTGTCGTGCTACGGGACCATTGATCCAACAATAGGGGGTCCAGCCATGGGTGCTGGCGATCGTACGGCGAAATTCAGGAGCACCCAACGCCTCGGTCAGCGCAACCAGAATGGGCATAAACTCCGGCTTACAACCCGCCATCACCCCATTGACGGCCACATGCCAGGCGGTCGTATTTCGATGGGCAACGGGGAGCACCGCCACCGTATCGTCCCACTTCAGATCTGTATAACGCAGGAATGCCTCGACACGCTCAAAGGTGGGAGGAATGATCGGCAACCCGTCCGACCACTGCATTTGGGCGAAATAGTCATTCACCTCCTGCAACGTACCGTAGAACACATCGTCTCGGATACCCTGTTGTGCCCCCTTATTCGTCGGCTCAACCGGTTGTGCCGAAGAGGTTAAAGCCTTCAGAATCTGCGGCCAAAGCTCCTCGCGCGTATGGCGCAACAGCTCCTCACGGCTATGCGTTGCAAAGGCACCCGGATACTCCGCAACACGCAGGTAGGCGACACCATTGTTGCGCGCCGTATAGCGGGCCTGCTCCACAAATCCGGGAGCGGCAATGGCCACCGAGGGGATGCCTAAATATTCGGCTGCAAGGCATGATCCCACCTCTTTCGGGGTACATAATCCGCAACCACAATTTCCCGAAATGACTGCATCCACCCCCTTGTTGCGCAGTTGCTCTTGAAATTGCTCTTTGGCGCGACGAGTAATGCCCGGTGCCGGATAGACACCGGCAGCCCCAATCTCGTCGAGCAATAACACCTTTGCCGAGGGGGCATGGGCCAGGATCAGGCGTTTGATCTCGGGATGCGTAATTGCAGCCATAAAGCTCCCTCCCACCACAGCAATGGTCTTCCCCTCCAAGCTCTCAAGAGGGGCTGACGGCGCAATAAAAGGCACGGTGGGCAGCCCCAATGGAGAGACTACGGCATAACCCGGCTCGGAGGGCTCAACCGCAGAGGACGGTTTCACCGCATTAGCCGATTTGACCGGTGCGGTCGGCTCAACCGCAGGCGTACGACGCGGCTCCTGCGTGACCGTCGATTGGACCTGCTTGGGAGGATTGGTCGAGGCCTCCTCCTTACACGTCTGATCACAAACCATGCGAGAGAGATCGCTCTGCCCCGATGCGGCAAGTGGCAACAGCCACAAAAAACAGCTAACAAGAAGATGCTTCATGCTCAAAACAAGATTGGTAACACCCAATAAGAGACACCTCGGGCCTCTTTGTTTATCACATCCGGAAACTTTTTCTTTTTTTATCCCCTACAAGCGATCCCTTACGCAACAAACAAGAGCCCTCGCAACCGAAACACGCCATTCAATCAGCCATCCCCAACAGAAAAAGGGGGAACCGGTTTCCACCCTGCTCTCGCCTCCTCATAACAGAAAACACACACCTCCCCCAACAGAAAATGGCCGTTCACCTCTCCCCCAACCCAACAGAAAAGGGGCCGACAGTCTCACGACGCTGGCCCCCTGGTTAGGTTAGTTAGGTTAATGAGTGTGGGAGAACCCCACTTTTGTATAACAAAGGTAAGGCTTTTTTTGATTCTACCAAATCTTTTTATGATATTTTTCAGTTTTTAATCGGTTTTTTATGATAATTTATAATTAAAAATTTTTAATATAATTCTATTTCGTAATTTTTTTAGAATTATTGCGCCTCCGCGTATGCTCCTTTCTTCTCCTCGGCGGAGACCGCAGCACGATGTTGCAGATGACGCTGTCGATAGGCCACAGGGGTCAGATGATAGGCCCGCTTGAAGAGTTTGATGAAATGCGAGGTATTGGGAAACGAACACTCGTTGCCGATCTCCGAGATCGACTTGGTCGTAGCAATCAGCTGTAAACGAGCATGATTGAGCCGTTGATTGACAAACCATTTGTGGGGTGGTTCGTGAAAGTGGCGGCGGAACTCCTTCTTGAACGAGGTTAGCGAACGGTTGGTCTTCATGGCCAGCTCTTCGATCGAGATGGATTGAAAAATATGACTATAGATCACCTGCTCGAACGAGCCATGATCCTTATCGGCCGATCCGAGCAGGCGGCTCTTCATACATCCGTCGCGTTGCGAAACGATCAGATAGACCAATTCGGTCATCTTCAGACTCTCGGCCGTCTCGTTGTGTACCAACGAGGCCTCTTTCAAATAGCTGTTTGGCGCCTGAAAGAATCCAAACAACGCAGCACCCGGCTCGACCACGACACAAGACTGCTTGCGGCACCGTTCGCAGCTGTGATTATTCGTAATTTCCAGGCCGTAGGTCACCGTCAGGTGCATCAATACACGCTGAAGATCCTGCGATGTGTAATAGAACAGAATCATTTCAAAGGGGAGAGTGTCATCGGGCACATACTCCACATAGTGGCGGCCTATACCCAAAAAGAAGAGTTCGCCGCGCTGAATCTGGCGACGTTTGTCTCCGTCATAGAGGTACATCTCACCCCGCATCAGACAGCCAATGGCAAAACGCGATAGGTGTAACATTTCAATGCCCGTACGGCTCTTTTCTACATACTTCACGATCATCGGCTCATCGTGCATCTTGGTTGTGGTCTCCGAGATCATCATGGATTTGGTTGTGGTTTTGATTAGAATATTGTATTTTCGATACACAAATATACAATATTTAATTGTATACCACAACACAAAAAGGGAGAATGAGGCGGGAAGCAGGACGATTCCGACTAAACAAAGGATTTATCCCACCTATCGTAGAAAAAGCGAGGCCACAGCGGCCGCAACCAAGAGCGGATAGAGGATGCGGGCGATCGAATAATGGATACGAATAAAGAGCACCGGGAGCAACAAGGTGCACGGCACGGCAAAGAGGCCCAACAAATCGACCGATGCGGCGGGTAGCAGCGGCAGGGAGAAGGCAAGCAGCCAGATCTGGCAGATGAAATTCAGCACGTGGCGGGCCTTCGTATTGAGGGCATAGCTATTCACCGAGAAGAGCAGGGCGGCCATTAACGTGGCACCGGCCAGGAGGCAGAAGAAGAGCCGATCGACCAATGCAGAGGTCATCACCAACCCCAGCCATTCGCCCTGCAGGAAGAGGCGATAGAGGGCAATCATCGGAGCATACAGATCGCCACCCAACGCCCAATTCAGGTAGCAGAGGGTCAAAGGGGGCAACAACAACCCGCAGAGGGCGACCACCTGCTCACGCGTTGAGCGACGGAATTGCGCCGAGGCTAACAGCAGCGCCAAGAGGAGGGGCGCAGCTGCGGGAATCAGCAGCACCAGGATCGAGAGCCACATCGCCCCACGAAAGAGGCGATCAAACCCAAAGCCGTTGCGATAGCCCAGGCAGATATTCTTCACACTCCAGGTCATCAGCAACGATCCCACGACGGCCGTCAGCATCGAGTCGCCCATCACCGCGCCGCACATCACCACCCCATAGAGCGGCAATGCCAGGCAGGTATTGATCGCATAGAGGTTATAACGAATCGTGATGCGGGCCAACGTAGCACCGGCCACCAGCATCAGAAATCCGGCAATCCACTTCGCAAGGAGCGGCCATGAGGCCTCAAAGAGGGCCAGATACGCCCCCAACGGAGCGATCGGCAGCTCCTCGACCGAAAACCCTGCACGCAGATCGGCCGGTGCCACCCCCGCCGGAGCCATATACACGGCTACGACCACGAGTGCCAGCAGGCTCATAAAGGCCAGCAGAAAGGATTGTCTGACTACGGAGAATTTCATGGAAAAAGGCTCTCTATCGAAGGACAAAATTACAAATAATTCGTAACTTTACAACGCCGAAACCAAAAAGCGAAGAAACAATGTTGGAACGATGCAGTCAATATGAGCTCTTGGAGGCCGGATGTGACGAGGCCGGGCGCGGATGTTTGGCCGGACCGGTCTTTGCCGCCGCGGTTATCCTTCCCCCCGATTTCCACCATCCGCTGCTCAACGACTCGAAGCAGATGACCGAGCGCAACCGCGAGATCTTGCGCGAAGTGATCGAACGCGAGGCCCTGGCTTGGGCCGTAGAGGCGGTCTCGGCCGAACGCATCGACGAGATCAATATCCTCAATGCCTCCTTCGAAGGGATGTCGCTTGCCGCAGCCAAGCTCGATCCGCGACCGCAATTCTTAGCGATCGACGGCAATCGTTTTCGCACAACGCTCGATATTCCCTATGCTTGTTTCGTCAAGGGCGACGGTCGTTTTGCCGATATCGCGGCAGCATCTGTGCTGGCCAAGACCCATCGTGATGCCTACATGGCTCATATCGCTGAGGAGTATCCCTACTACCATTGGAAGAAGAACAAAGGCTACCCGACCCGCGACCACCGATTGGCCATTCGGGAACATGGCCTCTCGCCCCATCATCGGCTCACCTTCAACCACGACCGTGGACAACTTGAGCTTTTCTAATGGGTGGGAGGAGCTGCTCTTCCTTTCCCGATCCAATAAGATAATGCCGCAAAAAAAATGGCCTCCGGTTTGGAGGCCATTTTTTTGAACTATTCGACAAGGCTTTAGTAGCCGAGCGACTTCGCAGCAGCGTAGTTGATCTTCAGTGCATTTGCACGACGAAGCTCCTGCTTTACGTCGGTTACGATACCCATCTTCGTCATGCCGTCAGCCTTCAGACACACGGTCATCAGGGCGCGGTCTGCCTCACTGAGCTGATCTCGCTCGGCAGCTACGAAATCAAGGATATCCTTGGTCGTCTTGTACGAATCGTTGAGCTGAATACGCGGTGCAGTACCGAACTTGGCCTGCATCGAGAGCGAGGGCTGACCGATGTGGATGTAGCTGACGAGCGATTTCTTCTCGAGCTTCTGCACCTCGGTTGCCTCGGGGAGCTTGTAACGAACCAACAGTTCCTGGTCGCGCATCGTGGTCGAAACCATGAAGAAGAACAGGATCATGTAGATCACGTCAGGAAGCGACGAGGTCGAAATTGCGGGCAACTCTTTCTTGCCCTTTTTATTCATTACTGCCATAACCTGTTACTACTTTTTAATGTTACGCGGCTCGGCCTCCGAAATCTTCAGAGGTACTGCCTTGGTTACAATAGCGCGCTGCTCCTCCGGCAGATCAGCAAACTTGGCACCGAACTTCGTCTCGGCAACAGCATCGCGGATCTCGTTGAAGGCACGCGTCAACTCATTCTGCACCTGGATATAAGCCTGGTAACCCGTATCACGCGTGGTCTGAAGCGAGATCACACCCTGGCTAACAGGGTAAACCCACTTCGAACCATCGGGAAGATCGAACTCCTCCTCCTTCATCTCGGGAAGATTCTCGTCATTATACGGATTGAGGACGAACTCTTTCGCCTTCTCCGTAAGCTGGCGGAGGTCGATGATCTCCTGGTTGTTAGGCGTACCGGCCATGATAGCACCGTTACCCGAAATGAGCACCAGGAAGAGGTTGCGCTCCTTCACCTTGATGTCCTCCTGCTGTTGATTCTCAGGGGGCATCGGGGGAAGCATACGCGCCAGACCCGTATCGGTGTTCATGGTCGTTGCTACCAAGAAGAAGATCAACAGCGAGAAGGCAATATCGGCCTGCGAGCTACTGTTGACTTCTGGTACTTTTCTTTTATTTGAAGCCATAGTTTACGTTTATTTGAATGCTGCCCAGATCTCCGTAACAAGAGCCACCAAGAACGATGCGGCAAATGCTACGTAGGTCACGATAATGCTAACCTCGGTAATAATGGTCTCCTGCAAACCAAAGAAACCATTGTTCTGCAGATCAACGATCTTGATCGGCTCCTCATGACCGGTTGCAATGAAATAAGCGGCACCGATAACGATCAGGATCAACACCAACGAAGCCAACGAACTCTTACCGCCCGAAGGGCTCTGGATAATACCCCACAGCGCACCGAGTACAGCAGCCAAAACGGCACCACCCAGGAGGATATAACCCCAGATGAGGTTCCAGCTAATTGCTGCATCCGATCCGCCGGTGAAGATCGCGTAAGCCAGAAGCAATACGGTGATCACCATCAGGGTCGCCAGCAAAATATTCTTAAATGCTTTCATAATGTTCTTCTCTTTTAAGAATTAATAACTGCGATCGATCGCAATGATTATTTCTTGTTGTAAGCGGTCAGGATATCCATCAGCGTGATCGAAGCATCCTCCATGCGGTTTACGAGCGAGTCGATCTTGGCGATGATGTAGTTGTAGAAAATCTGCAGAATCACAGCAGCGATAAGACCCATAAGAGTGGTCAACAGGGCGACCTTAATACCACCGGCAACCAGCGTCGGCGAGATGTCACCTGCAGCCTGGATAGCGTCGAATGCACCGATCATACCTACTACCGTACCCATGAAACCCAACATCGGGGCAAGAGCGATGAACAGACCGATCCACGAAAGACCCGACTCCATCTGACCCGTCTGAACCGAACCGTACGATACAACAGCCTTCTCAACTGCGTCGAGACCCTGGTTGTAGCGATCCAGACCCTGCCAGTAGATCGAGGCAACGGGACCACGCGTGTTCTTGCAAACCTCCTTGGCAGCCTCTACACCACCATTCTGGAGAGCCTCCTCAACCTTGGCGATGAACTTCTTCGTGTTGATCGACGACATCGACAGATAGAGAATACGCTCGATGGCAATAGCCAGACCCAGCACCAAGCAGAGCAGCACGGGCAACATCCAGCCCCAACCACCCTCGAGGAACTTCTGCATCAGCACGTGGTGCATCGTCTCACCCTCAAGCGAGCCCTCAACAGCCTCAGCAGCAGCCTCAGCCTCTACAGCCTCAACAGCTGCAACCTCCTCCGTAGCGGCAGCGGCCTCAGCCTCCTGCGCAAACGCGTTAACGGTACCCAACGAGAACAGAGCAACCGTCAGAATCAAAAAAAGTTTTTTCATAGTTGTGTTAGATAAAATTGATTGTTAGTTGTTTTGTTTGTTATTTTGTTTTGGTTTTACTTTCGCGTCACAAGGCTCTCTATCGCCTTTCTTTGGGTAAAATTTTTTTCAAAAAAGTTCATCTTTTTATCCATCGAGCCAAACAGCCAGCCGGCTCCCGACCCGTTTTGACGACCATCAACGCCGATTAACACACACAAGCCCTTCGACGATGATTTTCGCCCAAAAACACACAACACATTGTATAACAACGTATTGCGCCTATTATCGCGTGCTTCTTGCCACCCATTCGCGCGGAAAAAGCACACTTAATCGACCGAAATATAAGAAAAAATTTTTTTTCATGCAAGCCCCTATCGTGTAATTTCTCCACGAAGTGGTCGCTCCAAAGCCTCCTTCAAGGTCTCATAAGGTAACGATTGCCCCAGCAAATACATCAATTTCGTCACCGCAGCCTCGGTGGACATGTCGTATCCGCTCACCACACCTGCCTGCTGCAGTCGCAAACCGGTTTCATAGAGCTCCATTGCAACACATCCGCCTTTACATTGGGTGATATTCAAGACTACCACACCTCGCTCAATCGCCTCCCGCAACGGTGCGATGAACCAATCGGCCGTAGGAGCATTGCCGGCGCCATAGGTCTCCAGGATCACCGCCTTCAAGCCGGGAGCGGCAAGCACCGCCCGCAAGATCGGCTCGTTGATGCCCGGGAAGAGTTTCACAACACACAGTTCCGACGAGAGCCGGGTGGCCACGCGCAACGGTTCGTCGTATCGCTCGGGGCGCAAAATCAGGTTGCGGTGGTAGGTGATATTGACTCCGACATCGGCCAACGGGGGATAGTTGTACGAATAGAAGGCACTCAAGGCCTCGGCGCTGCGCTTCGTAGTGCGATTGGCACGGAAGAGATGATTTTGGAAATAGAGGGCCACTTCGGGAACCTCGGGTCGCCCCTCGGCATCGCGTGCTCCGGCAATCTCGATGGCCGTAATGAGGTTCTCACGACCGTCCGTGCGCAACACGCCGATCGGGATTTGGCTACCGGTAAAGATGACCGGCTTGGCCAGATTCTCGAACATGAAACTCAAGGCCGAGGCCGTGTAGGACATCGTATCGGTGCCATGCAGCACGACAAATCCGTCATACCGATCATACTGCGAGCGGATCAGCTCGGCCAATGTCACCCAATGTTCGGGCGAGACATTCGACGAGTCGATCACCGGCGACATCGTCTGCACCTCCAGGTCCACGTTGAGCCGCTTGAGCGAGGGGAACTCCTCATAGATAGCACTAAAATCAAAGGGGACCAGAGCTCCGGTCTCGACGTCGGTCTTCATACCGATCGTCCCTCCCGTATAGATAATAAGAATCGAAGAACGCATAAGCCTCGTAAT
>JAFSBY010000039.1 GCA_017437045.1 Alistipes sp. | reverse complement strand
TCATAGACCGCACCTGCCAAGCCCTTGATCTCATACACGGGCTGGTATGCGCCGTTCTGCTCAACCACAGAGGAGAAGACCTCACCGGTCTTGGTGATGGTGATCGTTCCTTTCTGCGGTTCGTTCTCCTTGACCACCTTAACGATGGTGATGCCGTTTTCATCGGTGGAGTTTTCCTCAGTCACGTCAAAGTAGATGGGAGTTGCATCGAGGACGTAACCGTGGGGTGCCTGCACCTCCACAAGGGAGTAACCCTCGCCGTAGGGGAGCTTTTCGGGTGTGATGAGCGTACCGTTCTCGTCGGTGTAGAAGGTGTCGATCACGGTCAGCGTCGGGTAGGTGTAGCTCATGGTTACAAGCGTACCGTCGGGTGCGAAGATCTGAAAACCTGCTCCCGCATAAGGGATAGTGTTTCCGGTCGTGCCGTCCACCTTAACCACGTGGAGATAGGATTCAAAATTGGCGTTGTTAATGAGGTAGCGATAAATTTCGCCGTCCTCGCTGACGAACACCTCAAAGGGATCGAGCAGTTCTCTGCCATCCCAACCCTTGATCTGCTTTACCACGTACACGCCGTAAGGCAGGTCGATGGTTTCGGCATAGCCGAACTCGTCGCAGGTGAGGATATCTCGCTCGGTGGTTTCGGCTGCTTCATAGCTGCCTGCACTCTTGAGGTAAACCTCGAACATGGCACCGACTTCGGGCGTTTCGATCTTGGTGGAGCCGTCATCGGTATGCTTGATAATGGTGATCTTGCCCTTGATGATGTCCTCGTACACATCGAGGTATGCGGTGTTCAACTCCACGGTATAGAGTTCTGCATCGGTGTCGGGATAGTACACGGTATCGTCGAGCAAATAACCTTCACTGGGGCTGATCTCACGGATCGTCCATTCCACGTTCTCATAGCAAGGATAGTAGTCGGTAATGAAATATCCGTTTTTGTCGGTGGTATAGGTGTCGATGAGCGCACCGTCCTTGTACACACCGTAGACCGCGCCTTCGAGGGTAGCATCGCCCTGTGCCTTAGCTTGAGTTTCACTATCAAGTTTTTGTGCTTCTGCTCTCCATTTCTTGAGAACATTGTGGAACTTGACCTCGGTTACATTGTTCCATTCGATAACCGCACTCTGGCTTTCAGGTACCACATAACGGATAGCAGTATTCACTTCCTCCACGGTGTAATTCTCACCGATGAGGATATCTTCGAATACTGCCACGCCGTTTTTATCGGTGTAGGCGTAAACGTCGACCTTTTCGCCGGAGAGCGATGTTCCGTAGAGGCGGAACTTCATGCCTTCCACGAAGTTATCCTCGGAGGTCTTGATGACCTTGAGGTCGCCGCGCTTCAGCTCGTTGTACACCTCGGCGGTGGCAACCTTATCCCATTCGATCTCCACGTCCTGACTGTCGGGTACGATATACTTGAGGGCAGTATCCACTTCCTCCAAGAGATACCCGCTGCCGATGAGGATGTCCTTGAAATACGCCTTGCCGGAGCTGTCCACGGTAGCGGTCACGTCGATCTTAACGCCGCTGTCGGAGGTGCCGGTGAGACGGAACTTGATGCCCTCGGTCAGACCGTCCTCGGAGGTCTTGGTCACCGTAAGGTCACCGCGCTTGAGGACATTGTCAAAGGACACCGTTGCGGTCTTGTTGTATTCCACCGTAACGGTCTTTGATGCCTGCGGCTCGTAGTAGTCCTTATGCTGTTCGGTTACCGTATAGGTGCCGGGCAAGAGACCTCCGATCTTGATCTCACCGTTTGCATCGGTGGTCACGTTCTTGGTGATACCGTTGCCGGATATCACGAAAGGAACGCCCGACACGATGCCGTCCTCAGAGGTCTTGACGATTTTGAGGTCGCCGCGCTTTAAGGTATTGTTGAAGGATACGGTGGCAGTCTGTCCCGATACGACGGTTACCGTCTTGGCGGACTGTGCTTCGTATCTGTCTGCCGTATTCTCGGTCACGGTATAGGTGCCGGGGCTGAGATTGTCGATGGTGATCTCGCCGTTCGCTCCGGTGGTTGCCGTCTTATTCACACCATTGCCGGTGATGGTGAAGGAGATACCTGCCACCACGCCGTCCTCGGAGGTCTTGACGATCTTCGCCGAGCCGAGGCTGACCTTGATGTTCAGATAGCCCTTGACGGGATCGTTCACTTCGGCAGAGTAAGTGGACAAGTCCTGAATACCGCTGCCGGGTGTGATCACGCCATCCGACCAAACTACAACGCCTTTTCTCACTGAACCGGTCTTGGTTGCGGTGATGCTTACCTTGCCGGAGGGTGCGGTGCTTGCGCCGATGGTCAGCTTATTACCGCTGACGGAGAAGGTAATGCCGGATTTGTCGGCGCTGAAAGTGTAATTGCCCAATACGTTGTTAGTATCGGTCAAGGTTGCGGAGTAGTTCGTGCCGTTCCATTCAAGCTCGATTTCCTGTGCTTTGGAAGTAGATTTGGCAAAGAAACTCGGCACTTTGGAGTGCTTCTTTACGCTTGCCTCCATGCTGTTGTAGTAGGAAATAAACTGACTGTACAGCGGATGGTTTGTGCTGACACGGTCTTTCACCGCATCGTAGCTGCCGGGATCAACATGGTTGAAGTCAGAATCACGCTCACCGACCACAGTTTCCCAAATGAGTGTCTGCGTTGCCATGATATGCGCCAGCTTATCCGCATCAGCAGCATTCTGCGAACGCCATTCGGTAGTTACCTTGCCGGTGTAGCCGTACTGGAAGATTCGACCAATGAACAGCTTGATCTCATCTGCGGAGATGGTCTTGTTATAGGTCGAGGGATAGTTATCCCAATAGTTTTCGTCGCGCTTGGTCATCACATCGCCGATGGCGAGAGGTGTGCCGGGTTCAATACAGTAACAGGCATTTCCGTTCCATGAGCCGATGGTGTAAACGGTGATCTTTTTTGATTCACCTGCGTACCATCCGTTCATATAATGGAGTTCGCCATGCCCCCAATTGGCACTGAAGTTTTCGTCGCCTTCACGGGGGAACGCCATCATGACCACCTCATCGGTTTCGGCTTCGGCTGCAAAGGCAGTTGTCGTTCCCATACCGATAAAAGCGGAAAGACACATCATTACGGCAAGCAATGCCGACATGCCTTTCCTGAATAGATTCTTTTTCATTCAATAGGCCTCCTTTTGAAATGAAAAACGCACCGAGTGTTTCGGTGCGTTTTTGAGATTGATATTTGGTTATGCGTATCCGATATAAATGTTGTAGCAGTCGTTGCCTACAGGCTCAGCCCAGATCCACACGTCGGTGATGTCCTCATCCCTTGCATATCGGTTCAGTCTGCTTTGGAGATCCCTTTCGAGGTAGATGCAGTGCGCACCTGCTCGGATGGGGTTATCCCAACAGTCCACCGCCGTGTCGTTCAGCACGAGTCCTTTGCTTTCGGCGTAGCTCTTTGCATAAGCGATCCAGTGGTCGATATCGAAGGGAGCAGGCTCCGGTTCGGTGGTTTCGGTCGGCTGTGTTTCGGCAGGCGGCTCGGTCGCCTTCGGAGGTTCGGTTACCTCCGGCTCGGTTTCCTTTGGCTTTTCTTCCGTCTGCTTGGGTGGAGTTTCGGTTGGCTTCGTTTCGGGTTTAGTTTCCTCGGTCTTGGGCTGTTCGGTCTGCGGAGGTTTTGTTTCCGCAGGCTTGGTTTCTGTAGGCGTCGGCTCGGTGACCGGGGGCTTTGTTTCGGCAGGCTTACTCTCCGGCTCCGTTGTTACCGTGGTCTGCGGTTTTGTTTCAGTCGACTCGGTTACGGATTCAGACGGCTCTTGGGTTTTACTCGTTTCGGCAGGCTTCGTTTCCTCGGCAGTGCCGTTATTCTTTTCTTCTGTGTGTTCCGTTGCCGTATCCGATTCGGCTGTACCTGTAGCTTCTGCTGTTGTCGTTACCGATTGCACGGTGGTTTTGGGAGCAGGTGTTTCTGCCTTGTTTGCACATCCCGCAAGGGTTAGTAAAATTACCGTTGCGAGGATTGCTGCGAGTATTCTTTTTGTCATGGGGATCACCTCAACCAACAGGATACCGATACTTTGCGATAAGTCCAGCGACTATCGGAAAATTTCGCAAAAAAGTTCCTACATCGTCTGTCCCTGGGCGATATCTTCGTCCATATCCTCGTCGAGATCCTCGTCCTGTTCCTCCTGGAGCTTCTGTTCATAGGCTTCGAGGATTGCATCGTTGATTGCGGTACGGGCTTCGGGGGTGACGGCGTGGATCACATCGCTGTACTGACTCTTACCGTCCTTTTGGTATTTGGAGGAAGGGTTCAGTACGGACAAGCCTTTTCCCTCGGACTCATAGACCTTGAAGCCGTGTGCGGCATAGGCACCGCCGATATTCACGCTTGCGATGGCACGAACACCGTCGCCCTCAGTGGGGATCAAGCGGTCGATCTTTGCGCTGATAGACGGGAGCTTGGGTGCCGCTTTTTTCTGCGGCGATTTCTTGGTTGCCATAAGGCGTTACCTCCGTTTCTTTTGATGGATTTTGGATTATGGGTTCGACGCAGTCATATTTATCATCAGCTCCTTTCATAGCCACGCTTTATTCCTGAATCTTGGTGTGGCCTGCCTGTTTTTCAGCCCACAGCACCGAGAGGTGGACGAGAGCTGCTCTCTGCTGATCGGCGGACAGACCGCTTAAAAAGTCAAAGAGCGTAACCTCGTCATCTTTTGTGACGGAGGGCTGCGCTCCCTGGCAGTTATCGCAGATCTTCTCGCGCTTGACGATGACGGTTCTGCCGTCATCCGCTTCGGTAAAGGAGAGGATGTCGTTGTAGGAAAAGCCTACGCGCTGTCTGATCTCATACGGGATGGTAATTCTTCCTCGTTTACCGAGGACACGGAACAAATTCTTCATTCTTCGTTCACCTCACTATACTCACAGTTGTCTTTGCAAGGGCAAGTGTCGCACTCGCCGTCGCAGTCGGTCTTGTCGATGGGACAGTCCTCGCAGTCGCCTTCGCAGACGATATCGCCCGTATCATCGAGGTTTTCGATGACGAGCTTTCTGCCGTCCACGTACATCTGCATAGGATCGCCCTCGAAGATCCCTGCCTCCAAGAGCATCTCGGCAGGCACGGCAAGGAGGACGATTTCGGTTTTCATCTTCTTATCTTGCATTGGATGATACACTCCTTTAAGATTTTTTCGTAGTCGTAGCACTCATCGTCAAAGGCATCGCCGTACACGTTGAACAGCGTGAGCTGTGCAGGCTTGGCGCGCTCCCTTTCGTAGAGGTCGTAATTGCCGATGAGCAGTTCCTTGAATTCTTTGCCTGCCTCATACCGCTGTGCCATTGAATGGGTGCGGGAGAAGTCAAAGAGCGAGAAGCCCTCGTACAGCTCACGGATTTCGGGGCAGTCGTTATAGGACAAGAGGAACTTGCCCTTGATGTTCTTCAGCGTATCCCGAAGCCGGACGTGGTCATCCCATCCGAAGCCCACGTCGTACATATCCTCGGTGGAGAAGTACGGCGGATCGGCATAGAAAAACGCATCCGGTCGGTCGTAGTGCTTGATGAGGGTTTCAAAGTCCTGATTCTCCACGATGACATTTGCCATGCGGTATTGTAATTCGGAGATCAGCCCGAACAGCTTTCGGATGTCGAAGGGCTGCGAGGCGTAGGACTTTCCGCTGCTGGAGTAGCTGAATCGCAGGAGCTTGAGGAACATGGCGGCACGGCGGACATCGTAATCTTCGGTTATCCTTGTGCGTAT
>JAFSBY010000038.1 GCA_017437045.1 Alistipes sp. | reverse complement strand
GGCAACCGTTTGGTGCTGGGCCTGATTGCCGATCAGAATCCGAAACACCGCGATAATCACCATTGGTTTGACTTCCTACACCAGCCTACGGCCTTCTTTGACGGGGCTGAGCAGTTGGCTTTGCGCTTTGGTATGCCGGTGTGGTATGCTACGTTCGATCGGGTAGGGCGGGGACGCTATGTGATCCGCTTTGAACAGCTATACGATGGCTCGGAGGAGGTCGCCCCGCACGAGATTACGGAACGATATGTGCATCGCCTCGAGCGAATGATCTGCGACGATCCCGCTTGGTGGGTGTGGTCGCACCGACGCTGGAAACAAAAGCCGACCGATGTCCAAAACTAAAATCGTCATACTGAATTGGAACGGAGTGCAACACCTCCGTCGTTTCTTGCCGAGTGTCGTACGCTCGGTGGGGACCGATGTGGGGGTTGTGGTGGCCGATAATGGCTCGACGGATGGTTCGCTGGCGTTATTGGATGCGGAGTTTCCGTCGGTCGAGGTCGTGCGGCTCGATCGCAACTATGGCTTTGCCGAAGGCTATAATCGGGCCTTGCAGCAGGTCGAGGCCGACTACCTGATTCTGCTCAATTCCGATGTCGAGACCCCCGCAGGGTGGGTCGAGCCGTTGGTGCGCTGCCTGGACGAACACCCCGAGGTGGCCGCTTGTGCCCCCAAATTGCGCTTTACCGAACATTGCGAGCAGTTCGAGTATGCCGGTGCGGCGGGAGGTTATATGGACTATTTGGGTTACCCCTTTTGTCGGGGACGCCTGCTGCGGACCATCGAGACCGATCGGGGGCAGTATGACGACGAGCGCGACCTGTTTTGGGTCTCGGGTGCCGCCTTCTGCTGTCGTGCCGAGGTGTTCCGTGCGTTGGGCGGATTCGATGGCGACTTCTTTGCCCACATGGAGGAGATCGACCTCTCGTGGCGCATGCAGCTGGCCGGCTATCGGGTGCGAATTGTGCCCCAAAGCGTGGTCTATCACTATGGTGGCGGCACGTTGCAGACCGACTCCCCGCGCAAGGTCTATCTGAACCACCGCAACAACCTCTCGATGCTCTTCAAGTGCGGCTCTGCGGGGCAGTTGTGGATGCTCTTCTTGGTGCGTCCGTGGCTCGACCTGTTGGCGGCATGCTCTTATTTGGTGCAGGGCCACGGTAAGGGTTTCTGCAAGGTTTTTCGCGCTTGGTGGGACTTCATGGGGCAGTTAGGCGTGTTGCGACGGAAACGTCGTCAGATCCTCCGAAAAGCCGATGGATCGCGCTATATCTATCGCGGGTCGCTCCTGCTGCGCTATCTGTTTGGCGCGCGTCGCTTCGATCAGTTGTAAGGGCATCACACACTTATTTTCTCCGCTAAAAAAAAGAACCGGCCGACCCCGAAGGATCGACCGGTTTTTGTTTGAGGTAAGTGTGTTTATTTATCGGTTATCCTCGATAACACCACCCCAATTGATCGGATTTGCATTGATCGTACCACCGTTGATAATAATCTTACCACCCGCTAAGGCTGCAAATCCATAACCACCATTCTCTACGTTGAACGTACCGGCATTTACCGTCAGCGTACCTTTATTTACATAGGCAAGCGAACCGTCAAAGCCCTTGTGCGTATAGGTGCCACCGTTTACAATCACATTAGCTTCTGCATGGTTAATATAGAATACATGGCTTGAGGTCTTGACATACTCTTTCGTAAGAGTGCAGTTCTCGAGCGTTGTAGTACCTGCCTGATTGAGGGCAATAGCACCTTGATAGCCTGTGATCGACGTATTCTTCAGCGTCATATCACCATAATTGTTGATGGGATATGCGGGCCAAGATTCGCCCTTGCGAGGAGCTCCAACGATAGTTGCATCCTCTACGATCATCGTACCATAGTTGGCGATTGCCGAACCGCCGTTATCAGCTTTCGATGCGATCTGGCCACCTTTGATCGTGAGTGCACCATTGTTTTTGAGTACAGCACCTACGCTCTTGTGAACAATACCGGTGATCGTCTTGCCGGCCAGGTCGATGGTTACGTTAGCGTTGATCTCCATGGGAGCCGTGATCTCTACATTCTCGGTCAGAGCCACCGCACCGCCATTGCTTACCAAAGCCTCGAAGTTTACCTGCGAAGTGGTCTTCTGCTGTACGCCGTCGATTACGAGCGAACCCGTGCCTGCGGGAACGAAACGACCGTAGTAGTTGCGCTTCTCACCCGAGGGGTTCTTCGTGTCGCTGGCAGCATCCTGCTTCAGCGTGTTACCGCTCTCGGTGATGTTCTTGATCTCGGCCTGGCCGTTGTTAGCCGTACCGATCACAACACCTACACGCCAACCGCCATCGTCGGTCGAGATCAGCTGGTTGTTCGTTACCGTACAATCCTCAATAACGGTGAAGGTAGCAGCGTTAGCACCTGCGTGACCTACGATACCACCGATCGAGCCCCAGCCCTTCAGCGTACAACCCGTTACCGAGCAGTTCTTAACCGTGATATACGAATCTACCGGACCGTCGTTCTGGTTGTTGTAACCGGCCGTCCAACCGATCAGACCACCGATACGCGACTCGTCCTGGCCGTCGTTGGGCGTGATGATCGTCGAATTTACGAGGTGGCAGTTGATCAGCGTGATCTCGTCCATCGAATCAGCGCAACCTACGAAGGCACCATAGCCCTGCGTGTTGTTGGCAACGATAGCGGCATTCTCGATCGTCAGATCCTTGATCACGATACCCGAACCACCGGCAAAACCGCCCTTGAACAGACCTGCGCTCAGACCCTTGATGGTCTTGCCGTTACCGTTCAGCGTAACGATGTCAGCACCGTTGTAGCCATCTACTTTGATCGGCTCCCAAGGCTGACCCGTCATATCGATATCATCCTTCAGAATGATCGTCGTGTCACCGGCACCGGCATGACCGGCAGCCTCGAGCACCGACTTCAGCTCATCCATCGTGCTGATCGTCTCAACGATCGTACCCTCAACCTTGGCATAAGCACCATTTACAACCACCTTGTCGGCGTAAGCAGCAGCATCCTCATCTACCCAAACGGCAAATACCTTGTCTTCTGCTACCTCCGAGATGTTGTTGCCCTCGCCCCAGTTGATCTCTG
>JAFSBY010000037.1 GCA_017437045.1 Alistipes sp. | reverse complement strand
CCTGCTCGGCAGCAAAGAAACCGAAAGCGTTGTGCGTCTTGGCCGAAACCTTTACCTGGTCGAGCGTGAAGCCGGCCTTTTGTGCAGCCTCAATCTGGCCATCCGTCAGTGCCACGTTGAGCTGAGCGAAGGGACGACGCAGCGTAACGGTCTCGTTGATCGAGCCATTGACGGTGAGGTTGTTCCATACATAGACGAAGGCGTCGCGTGCCTCATCCGAACCCACCTTGTTCGAGTTGTAGTTCATGGCTACGCTCTTGGCAGCAAAGTCGGGATCGTAAGCATCGGGAGCCTGAGCCCAGAATACGATGTCGTAGGTCTGCTGCGATACGAGATCGAGCTCTACGGTGGTCGAAAGGCTGCTCATGGTCTTCACCTGATCCTCAGCGTCGGTCGAGAAGAGGAGGGTGTTGGTGTTGTCACCATTGTCCTGATAGACGGCATAGTGCAGCTCGGTGGCCGTCGTACCGTCGTTCGTAGCACGCGAAACAACACCGGGGAGTTCCACCGTGAAGGAGACCTTTGCAGTCTCGTCCACTACGGCGGGAGCCTCCGCAGCATCCTTCGAGCACGATGCAGCCAGCGCGATCAGAGCGACAGCTGCGAGTGTCTTGAACATGTTTTTCATACGAAATTAAAAATTAACGTGAATAAAAAAGTGAATGTGATATAGTCATAAATAAAAGGTGTTCCAAGCTGGTTATGCGCCACCTTGAAACACCTGAATGGATGTAACTGCCCCGTATCGGGTGTAGTGAGAATTGCTAATCAGCGAAAATCCCCCCCCCGAAATTTTTGCACTCAATGTATTGATAGTTAGATACATAAGATAAAAAGAAGAGGCTCGTGTTACTTTTAATAAAAGGTTTTAAGTAAACAAAGGTAGTGGTTGTTCTGAACAAAAACAAGAAAAAATGTCAAAAAAGTAAAAATAAAAAAGCAGGCCGTTATGCGACCACCACAAAAAAGGGTTGCACAACACTTGCGCAACCCTCCTTTTCGTGGAATAATGGTCAATTAGATGTACATATTGACAATGGCTTCGTAGAGCTCCTGCTTGCCGCTCTTCTGCTGCGGCTCATGCGTCAGGGCGTACTCGGCAACCTGCTCCAGCGTCAGCTGGCCCTCCTCGAAGGCCTTACCCTCGCCGCAGTCATACGAAGCATAACGCTCCTTGAGCATCGTCTGGTAGGGCGAGTTCTCAAGAATGTCGGCTGCGATCAGCAGGGCGCGAGCCATCACATCCATACCGGCAATGTGGGCGATGAAGAGATCCTCCGGATCGGTCGAGTTACGACGTACCTTGGCGTCGAAGTTCGTGCCGCCACCCTGCAAACCGCCACCGCGTACGATGACGATCATGGCCTGTACCAACTCGTAGAGGTCGATCGGGAATTGGTCGGTGTCCCAACCGTTCTGATAGTCACCGCGGTTGGCGTCGATCGAACCGAGCATGCCGGCATCGACAGCGCACTGCAACTCATGCTCGAAGGTGTGGCCGGCCAGCGTGGCGTGGTTCACCTCGATGTTTACTTTGAAGTCCTCGGCCAGACCATTGGCACGCAGGAAGCCGATCACCGTCTCCGTATCGACATCATACTGGTGCTTCATCGGCTCCATGGGCTTCGGCTCGATCAGGAACGTACCCTTGAAACCCTGCTTGCGGGCATAGTCGCGGGCCATGCGGAGCATCGTGGCCAAGTGGCTCTTCTCGCGCTTCATATCGGTGTTCAGCAGCGACATGTAACCTTCGCGGCCGCCCCAGAATACGTAGTTCTCACCACCCAGCTCAATCGTCGCGTCGATGGCGTTCTTGATCTGCAACATGGCACGAGCCGCAGCGTCGAAATCGGGGTTCGTCGAGGCACCGTTCATGTAGCGAGCGTGGCCGAATACGTTGGCCGTACCCCACAGCAGTTTGATGCCCGTCTCGGCCTGCTTCTGCTTGGCATAGGCAACAATCGCCTTCAGGTTCTCCTGATATTTGATCGGATCGGGGTCCTCGTCTACGAGATCCACGTCGTGGAAGCAGTAGTACTCGATACCCATCTTCTGCATAAACTCAAAACCGGCGTCCATCTTGGCCTTGGCGCGCTCTACGGGGCAGGCTGCCTCGTTCCAAGCGAACTTCTTCGTGCCACCTCCAAACTGATCTGCACCCTCGGCGCAGAGCGTGTGCCACCAAGCCATCGAGAAGCGCAGCCAATCCTTCATCTTGCGGCCGGCTACGACCTGCTCGGGGTTGTAATAGTGGAATGCCATCGGATTCTTCGAATCCTTGCCCTCGAACGGAATCTTACCGATCTCGGGGAAATACTGTTTTGCCATAATTGATGATAGATTTATTGTTGGTTTATTGTAATCTTGCTTTGACGGCTGCTTTCCACAGCTCATAACTCTTTTCGAGGGCCTCGCGGTCGGCTTCGCACGGCTCGACCACCTCCAGACACTGGAGCGAACGGAAGGCCTCCTCGCGGCTCTTATAAAGCCCGGCACCCAAGGCGCCACCGCGTGCTGCACCCAACGATCCGTCCGTATTGAAGAGCTCGATGCGGGCTCCGGTCAGCGTTGAGAGCGTCTGACGGAAGAGAGGAGAGAGGAAGAGATTGGCCTTGCCGGCACGAATCACGTCGGGTTTGAGCCCCAGCTCGCGCATCAGGTCGATGCCGTAGCGGAACGAGAAGGCGATGCCCTCCTGCGTGGCGCGCAGGATGTGAGCTGTCGTGTGGCGATTCAGGTCGATGCCCACCATGGCAGCCCCCGTCGTGCGGTTCTCCAACACACGCTCGGCACCATTGCCAAAGGGCAATACAACCAGCCCGTCGGAGCCGGCAGGAACCTGCTCGGCCAGCTCGTTCATCGCGGCATAGTCGAGCGTCTGCTGGACAACATGGCGGCGCATCCACGAGTTGAGGATGCCGGTGCCGTTGATGCAGAGCAGGATGCCGTAGCGAGGTGTTGCGGGCGTGTGATTGACATGTACAAAGGTATTCACGCGCGAAAGCGGATCGGCCTTCGGCGTATCAACTACGCCATACACCACGCCGCTCGTGCCTCCCGTAGCTGCGATCTCACCGGCCTCCATGACGTTGAGCGAGAAGGCGTTATTGGGTTGGTCGCCGGCTCGATAGGCGATAGGTGTACCGGCGGGAATACCCAGCAGGGCCTCCGTCGCGGCATTTGTATGGGCCTCGACGCCGATCGAAAGCCCCGCCTCGGGAATCATCTCCTGCGGAATCCCGTAATAGTCGGCCACAAAGTCGGCTCGTTTCTCCTCCTTGAAGTCCCACAAGATCTGCTCCGAAAGGCCGCTTACCGAGGTCGAAACCTCGCCCGAGAGGCGATAGGCGATATAGTCACCCGGCAGGATGAATTTGTCGATTTGGGCAAAGAGTTCGGGCTCGTTGCGCTTCACCCAGGCTAATTTCGAGGCGGTGAAGTTGCCCGGCGAGTTGAGGGCGTGCTCCAGGCAGTAGTCACGGCCAATGGCTTCGAGGGCCTCGGCTCCGATCTCTACGGCACGCGAATCGCACCAAATGATCGCCTTGCGCAGCGGCTTATGCTCCTTCGAGAGGGCCACCAAACCGTGCATCTGGTAGGTGATACCAATGGCTGCCACCTCACTCAACGGGTGCTCCTGGCCGATTTTGCGAATGCCCTCCACCACATATTGCCACCACATTTCGGGGTCTTGCTCGGCCCAGCCGCTTTGCACGGCGTCGATGGGCATCTCTTGTGCGGGGTTGGTCGATGAGGCGATACATGTGCCGGAGGCCACGTCGAGCAGCGATACTTTGACTGACGAGGACCCGATATCAATGCCTAAACTCTTCATAAACAGGTTGGTTCGTAGGTTGTTTTGTTCGGTTGGTTGTCGTGCGGTTGCGGGCGCGATGCTGTTCTCAAGTTGGCAAATGCCCACAATCTGCAATTTATCATGGTAAAATTACGCTTTTATTTTTAATTGTGCAATACCTTCATCGAAAAAACGCACCTCCTCGTGGGAAGTGCGTTTTGAAGTGATTTTTCGGGATTTCGGATTACAGCGTCTCGAACCGATAGACGATCTTTTGGCAATACAACTCCCCGGGTTGCAGCAGAGCCGAGGGGAACGACGGCTGATTTGGTGCATCCGGATAGTTCTGACACTCAATGGCTACGCCGTCATAGTCGGCATACTTTCCGCCCGATTTGCTCTCGGGTGAACCCTCGAGCCAGTTGCCCGTGTAGATCATCACGCTGGGCTGCGACGAGAGCACCTTGACAATGCGGCCCGATGCGGTCGAACGCAACGAGCCCACCTCGCCCAGGATATTCTTCTGCCAACCGTCGATCGGAAAGGGGTGATCGTAGCCCTTGAAATTGTGGATATGGTTGAAATCATCGTCGATACCCTCACCCAAACGGCGGAATGTGCGGAAATCTTGTGCCGTGCCGGCTACATCGAGCCATTCGCCTGTCGGAATCTGGTCACGGTTCATGGCCAGCACACGCGAGGTGTTGAGCTGCAACTCATGGTCGAGCACCGAGCCGGAGGCCTCGCCGTTGAGGTTGAAATAGACGTGGTTGGTCAGATTGACCACCGTCGTGCGGTCGGTCTTGGCCAGGTAGGTGATCTCGAGCTGATTTTCGTCATCGAAATCGAAGATCGCCTCGACAGCCAACTCGCCCGGATAGTTCTGGTCGCCCTCCTCCGAGGTGAGCGACATGACTACGCGGTTGGTCTCTACGCGGCTCTCCCAGACACGGTTGGCGAAGTTTTTCGTGCCTCCATGCAGGTGGTTGCGGCCGTTGTTGATCTCCAGACGGTACATCTCACCCTCGATCTCCAAGCGACCAAAGGCGATGCGATTGGCATAGCGTCCTACGCTCTTACCCATGGCCGGGCCGTCACCAAAGTAGCCCTCGGGGGCTTTGTAGCCCAATACCACGTCGTCCATCTTCCCCTCGCGGTCGGGAACGATGACCGAAAGGATCGTGGCTCCGTAGTTCGAGAGTTGCACCGTGGCACCCTGCTCGTTACGCATCGTGTAGCGGATGATGCCCTCACCTTCGGGGGTCATGCCCCATACCTCTTGTTCGATCTGTACCATGGTTGTATGCTTATTCTGCGGGTGTTAAGGTGGCGAAGAGGTTGTCGATACGCTTCAGACACTCCTCTTTGCCGATGAAGGCCGTCACGTCGTACATGCCCGGGCCCTTGCCGGCACCGACCAACGCCAGACGTAGTGTATTCATCACCTGGCCCATGCCGTAGCCCTTCTCCTGGATCCAGGCGTGCACGACCTGCTCGGTGTGCTCCAACGAGAAGTCGTCGATCGAGGCCAGCACCTCGCGTACCTCCTTCAAGATGCGCGGGTTGTCCCCCTTCCAATACTTCTTGGCCTGCTTCTCCTCATACGCGGTCGGAGCCACGAAGAAGAACGAGGTCAGATCCCACAGATCGGTCACTAACTGGGCGCGCTCCTTCATGATGCCTGCGGCCTTGCCGGCTAACTCGTCCGAAACTTCGATGCCGTGCTCGCGCAGAATGGGCTGATAGATCGCTGCCAGCTCCGCGTCGCTCTTGTGGTGCATGTATTGGGCATTGAACCACTTGGCCTTGTCGGGCTGGAAACGGGCTCCCGATTTCGATACACGGTCGAGCGAGAAGCCGTCGATGAGCTCCTGCATCGAGAAGATCTCCTGCTCCGTGCCGGGGTTCCAGCCGAGCAAGGCGAGCATGTTGATGAAGGCCTCGGGGAAGTAGCCATCCTCGCGGTAGCCACGTGCCGTCTCGCCGGTCGTGGGCGAGGTCCAGAAGAGCGGGAAGACGGGGAAGCCCATCTTGTCACCATCGCGCTTCGAGAGCTTGCCGCCGCCCGTAGGTTTGAGCAACAGCGGGAGGTGGGCAAATTCGGGCTGCGAATCGCTCCAACCAAAGGCGCGGTAGAGCAGGTAGTGCAGCGGCAGCGACGGCAGCCACTCCTCACCGCGAATCACGTGCGAGATCTCCATCTGGTGGTCATCGACGATATTGGCCAGGTGGTAGGTCGGCAGCTGATCGGCCGATTTGTAGAGCACCTTGTCGTCGAGCGTCGAGGTGTTTACCTCCACATGGCCACGAATCAGGTCGTCCATCTTGACCACCTCGTCCTGCGGCATCTTGAAGCGGATCACCCACTGATCGCCACGGGCAATGCGAGCCTCGACCTCCTCCTTCGTTAGGCGCAGCGAGGTCTCCAGCTGCTCGCGCACGGCAAAGTTGTAGGCGAAGGCCTTACCGGCCGCCTCGGCCTCCTTGCGCAGGGCGTCGAGCGACTCGGCTGAGTCGAAGGCGTAATAGGCCCAACCCGCCTCGACGAGTTGCAGGGCATACTTCAGATAGATCTCACGACGCTCGCTCTGGCGATAGGGAGCGTGCGGACCCTCGACACCGACACCCTCGTCGATCTCGATGCCGCACCAACGGAGCGACTCCATGATGTATTGCTCGGCACCGGGCACGAAACGTTGCGAATCGGTATCCTCGATGCGCAGAATCATCTTACCGCCATGCTTGCGGGCGAAGAGGTAGTTGTAGAGAGCCGTGCGGACACCGCCAATGTGCAGCGGGCCGGTGGGGCTGGGTGCGAAACGCACGCGAACGGGTCTGTTCATGATGTTATAGTGTATTTTTTTTTGATTAGACATTGAAGAGGAAGTGCATGATGTCGCCATCCTGTACGACATACTCTTTGCCCTCGATGCTCAATTTGCCCACATCGCGGCAGGCCTTCTCCGAGCCTAATGCTACGTAGTCGTCGTATTTGATCACCTCGGCACGGATAAATCCGCGCTCGAAGTCGGTGTGGATCACACCGGCCGTCTGCGGGGCCTTCATGCCCTTGACATAGGTCCAGGCACGGCTCTCGTCGGCACCGGTCGTGAAGAAGGTCTCGAGGTTGAGCAGCTTGTAGGCCGCCTTGATCAGACGGGCTACACCCGACTCGGTCAGTCCCAGATCCTCAAGGAACATCTGACGCTCCTCGTAGCTCTCCAACTCGGCAATGTCGGCCTCGGTGGCAGCGGCAACGATCAACATCTCGGCATGCTCGCCGGCGATGGCAGCCTTGACCGCCTCGGTATGCTCGTTGCCCGTGACAGCACTCTTCTCATCGACGTTGCAGACATAGAGCACCGGCTTGTCGGTCAGCAGGTTCAAATCGGCCACCAACTTCTTCTCCTCGGCTTCGATCTCCAGCTCACGGGCATTGCGACCCTGCTCGAGCAGGGCTTTGTATTGCAACAACAGCTCTACGGTGCGCTTGGCCGTGCGATCACCACCTACGGCCGCCTGCTTTTGGGTCTTGGCCAGGCGATTCTCGATCGTCTCCAGGTCCTTGAGCTGCAACTCGGTGTCGATGACACCCTTGTCGCGTACCGGGTCGATCGTCCCATCGACATGGGTGATGTTGGCATTCTCGAAGCAACGCAGCACGTGGATAATGGCGTGTGTCGTGCGAATGTTGCCCAGGAACTTGTTGCCTAGACCTTCGCCCTTCGAGGCACCCTTCACCAGACCGGCAATATCGACAATCTCGATCGTCGTGGGGATGACCCGCTTCGGGTTGTCGATCTCGGCCAGACGGATCAGACGCTCATCGGGTACGGTGATCACGCCGACGTTGGGTTCGATCGTGCAGAAAGGGAAGTTGGCTGCCTGCGCCTTTGCGTTCGACAGACAGTTGAAAAGGGTCGATTTACCCACGTTCGGGAGACCCACAATGCCGCATTGTAATGCCATATAGTTGTTATCTTTTGATTATTTTCGATAGTTTTAACGGGCAAAAGTAATAAAAAAATCAGAATGTAGGGGCGCGAACACCAAAATTAAAGGAGATTGCGGAAAAATCCCCGAATCTCCTTTGATTTGTGCCGTTTTATGCAGGGTTGCATGCCGCCTATGGCTGCTCCATGAGGAAGGTGTAATTTTCGATATTCGAGTAGCCGTTGGCGGCAATCTTGGCCGCATCTGAAGCGTCGTTTTTATTCAGCCCGTATTGCTCCTCGATCGAGTCGGGAATGCCATCTTTGTCGCTGTCGGTCGGGCGGTTATCGGCCGTGTTAATCTGCATCCAACCATCGCCCAAGCTGTATTGGCGGGTGTTGCGCTGGTTACGGAAGATCGTACCCTTGGTGCCCAACGAGGTGAGCTCGTCGATCATGTAGGCATCCACCTTGTCGCGGTTGGGCAGGGTGGCACCCACGTGGCTGACGATCCACGTATAGGCCTCTTGGGCAGAGCTTTTGGCCGCAATCTCGGGGTGCACTGATGCGGGAACGGAGAGGAACGAGGGCGTTCCGCTGCAATAGGTGCTCCAATTGTCGGTCGTGATCTCTACGCCATTCAAGGTGCCGTCACAGTCGGGATCGTAGTAGTTGCCCACGCAGAAGGTGTCGAACAGGCTGTTGCCGCCCGAGAAGGGCTTTGCGCAACCCTCTTTGGAGAGTACCTCGTAATAGCTGTGACCGGCCCCTGTCGGGGTGCAGATTTCGGGGTTGTTGTAGACCTCCTCGCTGACATTTTCGGCGGCTGTGTTGCGCCATACGTAGCAGGGGCCTTTGATGAAGTAGTTGTTCTCGATCCAAGTGTCGGAATGACCCTCCGAATCGCCGCCCATGATGTAGCAACCGCCTTTGCCCCAATTGTAAACCACGTTGTTGATGTATTGGTTGAGGCCCTTGACCTTGAAATTGCGTGTGGAGTTGTCGATCAGCAGGTTGCGGTAGATCGTGATACCTTCGGTGTCGGAGGTTTGGATCAGTCCGCCACACGAGTGGTTCATGCACCCTTGCCCGATGATGGAGTTCTGGATGGTGATGTTCTGGGGGCGAGTACCTTTTCCGTCGCTGCTGATCGAGAAGTTCTCGTCCGTGGCCCACGTGAACGAGCAGTGGTCGTAGATCGTGTTGTGGCCGTTCGAGAGGCCTCCGGCGTCCATATTGTCGCGTCCCGTTGCTTGACGTCCGACGCGAACACGCATGTAGCGCACGATGAGGTTCGATGCCCCCGATGAGGAGACGCGGTTGTTGTAGATCTCGATGCCGTCACCCGGAGCTGTTTGGAAAAGGAGTGTTTGGTTGCTTTTCAAGACCAGCGTCGATCCGAGCTTGATGACGCCCGCTACATCGAATACGATGATGCGATTGCTCTGGCTGACTGCATCACGCAGGGAGCCGGCTCCCGAATCATTGAGGTTGGTGACATGATAGATTTCGCCTCCGCGACCACCTGTGGCTGCACGGCCGTATCCCTCGGCCGTAGGGAATGCCTTCACCGCTCCATAGTCGGGAAATTGATTGGCGGGCGTTGGTTCCGGTTCGGGTTCGGGTTCGGGTTCGGGCTCCGGTTCGGGCTCCGGCTCGGGCTCCGGCTCGGGTTCAGGCTCGGGTTCAGGTTCCGGTTCGGGCTCTGGCTCGGGTTGCTCGGTCGGCGGAGTGGGATCTTCCGAGGTCCCGCCATCGCCTCCGCAGCTATTGATCAGAAGAATGGCGATGCTTGCCAAAAGAAGATGTAACAGATGTTTTTTCATAGGATGGATGATTGGTCACGGCAAAAATAGGGATAGTGTGAAAAAAAAGCAAATAAAAAGAGGATGCGATCAGGATTATTTTGCTATCTTTGCCCAAATTACCGTATGGTGTGGAGTTATGGAGCTAAAAAAATTACAATCCGAATTACAACGTCTGCTGACGATTGCCGATCGTTGGCAGCGTGCTGATGATATTACCCCGATCGAGCGCGACCTGATGTTGGGACGCCTGCGTGAGATTTATGAGGCTCTGCTGTTTGGGCTGGAAAATGCACCGCAAGAGTCGGTCGAGCAACCTGCAATCGGGGTCGCTGTAGGCGTAACCGAGCCGGCCGAACAAACCGAACAAGCCGAGCAAGCCGAACAACCGCAGCAGGAGCCGACCGACGAGGAGCCCGCGCCTGCCGAGCAGCAAACCGAGCCGACCGAAGAGATCGCTCCGATGGAGGCTGCGCAGCGCGAGGAGGAGCCTTGGTTCCTGGATGCCGATGATCTGCTCTCGTTCGATGCCCTGGATGCCACCGAGGAGACCTCCTTTGGGGAGGAACAACCGTCGGAGGAGCAGCTGGAGGAGCCGATTGTCGAAGAGGAGGTCGAAGAGGAGGTCGAAGAGGCGTTTGCCCCCGAGGAGGAGCAACCCTCGCAACCGATCGAGCTGCCGATTGATCCGCTGCCCGTAGTAGAGGAGCCGATCGAGGAGGAAGAACTGATCGAGGAGGAGTTGGCCGAAGCGGAGGAGCAGCCTGAAGAGCTTCCGACTGCCCAAGAAGAGCCCGCAGAGCCGATCGAGCAGGACCAAGAGGAGCTTGTTGAGCAGGAGCCGATCGAGGAGAAACAGCCCGAGCCGGTTGCAGAGGAGCCTGCTCAAATCGAGCAACCTGCAACCCCCGCCGAACCGGAACAAGAGGAGCCTGCAACTCCCGCCGAACCGGAACAAGAGCAACCTGCAACCCCCGCCCAGCCAGTCGCTCCTGCCGAGCCGAAGCCGATTGCCCAGCCCCAGCCGGTTGCAGCGCAGCCGCAACAGCGTGTCTCGAACCTCTTTGGTGAGGAAGAGGCTTCGGTGCGCCATCGCAACCGTCAGCGTGCGATCCTTTCGCTCTATGATACCCATCCGAAAGAGTTACTGCCCAAAGAGAGCGAGGTGGTAGCCGTGAATGTGAAGCCCGAGGTGATTGAGATCTCCGACCAAGAGCTGGCTGCCTCCAAGCGCATTGTGCGTCGCACGGCAGTCCAGCCGACCAAACGTGAGGAGGTGACGGCACCGACCCCTGCCCCCGTGCAGCCGCAGGAGCCCGTGTCGGCCAATACGGCGGAGACATCGCCCCGGCCGGTGTTGGGCGAGGTGATTAAACCCGTGGAGACGATCTCCGATACGATCGCCCCGAAGCCCGATATGGCTACCCAAATCCATCGTCAGTCGGCCGTCGTGGATCTGCGCCGTGCCGTGGGTGTGAATGATAAATACCTGCTCATTCGTGACCTCTTTGGTGGCAACGGATCGCTTTACGAGATCACGATTCGCCGTCTGAATGAGTTCCAGACCTTTGACGAGTGTCTGATCTATATTGCCAAGAACTTCTCGTGGAATCCCGATTCGGATGGCGCACGCCTCTTGATGGATGTCCTCGAACGTAAATTTGCCGAATAAGCCATGGCGAAACTCTATTTGGTACCCACTCCGATCGGTAATTTGGAGGATATTACCCTGCGAGCCATCCATGTGCTGCGTTCGGTCGATCTGATCTTGGCCGAGGATACCCGCACGACCTCCTTTTTGTTGCATCATCTGGAGATCGAGAAGCCGTTGCGCTCGCACCATAAATTCAACGAACACGCTACGGCACAACTCTTTAGTGAGACGATCGCTGCCGGCCGCGATGTGGCTTTGGTCTCGGATGCCGGTACGCCCGGTATCTCCGATCCGGGCTTCCTGCTGGTCCGCACTTGTGTCGAGCAGGGCATCGAGGTGGAGACCCTGCCCGGTGCTACGGCGCTGATTCCGGCCCTGGTCAATAGTGGTTTCCCGTGCGACCGTTTCTGCTTCGAGGGCTTCCTGCCCCAAAAGAAGGGGCGCATGAAGCAGCTCCAACGCTGTGCCGACGAGGAGCGTACGATGATCTTCTACGAGTCGCCCTATCGCGTGGTGAAGTGCCTCGAACAGTTTGCCGAGGTCTTTGGTGAGGAGCGTCCGATGAGTGCCTCGCGCGAATTGACCAAGAAATTTGAGGAAACCGTGCGCGGTACGATTGCCGAGGTCTTGGCCCATTTCCGAGAACACGAGCCCAAGGGTGAATTTGTCTTGGTCGTAGCCGGCAAACAGCGCAAAAAGAAGCACCAAAACGAAGAGACGACGGACGATGATCAAGATTAGCGACCTGAATATCGGCCAGCGGATCGGGCTGGAGGTGCTGTGGGGATTGACTTGGGTGATCTCCGTCATGCCCTATTGGGTGAAATTCTACCTGCTGGAGCCCTGCTTCTACTTCCTGCTTTGTCATCTGTTGCGCTATCGCCGTAAGGTGATCATGGAGAACCTGCGCAACTCCTTTCCCGAACGCTCCGAGAAGGAGCTGCGACGCATTGCTCGACGCAGCTACCACAACCTCGCAGAGGTGATCCTTGGCACCTTCAATTTGGTCCACATGCCCCCGCGCAAGGTGGCTCGTTATGTGCGCACCGAGGGACTGGATGAGGTCAATGCTGCGATGCAGGGGCAGGATTTTATTGTCCTGCTGGCCCATTATGGGTTGTGGGAGTTGGGCATCTATTGGAACCATGCCGCGCCGCAACATGTCTGCTTGAGTGTCTACCATCAGCTCCGCTCGAAGGTGCTCGACCTCTACTATCAACGCCTGCGCACGCATGAGTTCTCGGTGCCGGTGATGAAGAAGGAGGCGATGCGCTTCTATCTGCGTAACCGCGAGGCGGGCATCCATGGCAACCGTTTGGTGCTGGGCCTGATTGCCGATCAGAATCCGAAACACCGCGATAATCACCATTGGTTTGACTTCCTACACCAGCCTACGGCCTTCTTTGACGGGGCTGAGCAGTTGGCTTTGCGCTTTGGTATGCCGGTG
>JAFSBY010000036.1 GCA_017437045.1 Alistipes sp. | reverse complement strand
TGGCTGCATCGTGCTCGAAGGATGCTGCGGAGGCTCCTGCTGTGAATGGTGACGCTACGGTTACCTTCTCGGTGGAGATGCCCGGCATCGCTTCGCGTGCTACGAACGACGGTACGACCGCTACCGAGCTCTACTACGCCGTTTATGAGGCCGGCACGGTAGGCAAGACCGATGGTCAGTTCCTCTTCCAGGACAAGCAGGACATCAACCTCTCGACGACCGTAAATCTGGAGCTCGTGGCTGACCAGACCTACGACATCGTCTTCTGGGCTCAGGCCGAGGGTACGCACACGCCCAATCTCGCCAACAAGTCGATCGCCATGAACTATGCCGCTGCCGTTGCCGGTGCTGACGAGACCCGCGACGCATTCATCGGCTTCGTGGACAACCTCGAGATCAAGGGTTCGGCCAACGAGACCGTTTACCTGAAGCGTCCCTTCGCACAGCTCAACGTGGCTCTCTCGCAGGGTCAGCTCGCTGCTGCCGAGAAGGCCGGTTTTGTGCTCAAGACCGTAACCGTTAAGACTGCAACCCACACGGGCTTCAGCATTGCCGAGGGTATTGGCGACGCTACGGGCACGCACCAGGCTGTTGAGTTCCAGGCTGCCGAGTTTGCTGCCTTCAACCCCAAGCAGCTCCCCGGCACGACCTACGACTGGGTTTCGTTCAACTACGTACTGCCCGCCCTGCCGAGCGACGTGGTCGATGTGGAGATCACCTTCACCGACAAGAATGGTAAGACGATCAACGTGCCCAAGTTCACGAACGTGCCCGTTGAGCGCAACCACCGCACGAACATCGTCGGTGACCTCTTGACCGATCCCGCCAAGTTCAACGTGATCATCAACCCGATCTTCGACGACGAGCCGGGTAACATCGTAAAGGCTTGGGACGGTAAGACGACGAAGGAGCCTGCCAAGGATGCCAACAACAACTACATCATCGCCGAGCCTTCGGAGCTGGCATGGTTGGCTGACCAGGTAAATGGCGTTTCGCGCGCTGCCGGTAACACGTTTGCCGGTCAGACCTTTAAGATGACGGCTGACCTCGACCTGCGCAAGCATCCTTGGATGCCGATCGGTAACTCGACGACCAACTTCCAGGGTACGTTCGACGGTCAGGGCTATGTCATTCGCAACCTGGTAGTCAATATGCCGGGTAAGAGCAACGCTGGTCTGTTCGGTATGACGACCAATGGTGAGATCAAGAACCTCGTCATCGAGGATGCCAAGATCACGGGTCGTCTCAATGTCGGTGTTGTAGCCGGTACGCCCTACACCTCGAAGTATACGAACATCACGCTGCAGGGTCTGATCCAGGTAGAGGGTATGGCCTATGTCGGCGGTATTGGTGGTAAGAACTGCTACGCCAACTGGGATCAGATCACGATCAACGCCGAGGAGGGTAGCTACGTAAAGGCTAACTCGGTGGAGAACGGCACGGCTTACCGCACCTATGTCGGTGGTGTGATCGGCTTCATGGGCGAGGGTGCCCACAAGGTGTCGAACGTTACCTCGAACATCAATGTCGAGGGTTCGACCTGCGATGTTGGTGGTATCGCCGGTATTGCCCACTATGGCAACATCTTCGAGAACATCACCTGCACGGGTAATGTAACCAACCAGGTTGCTGACGAGGTGGACGTACTCGAGATGGGTGGTATCGCCGGTGTATGGCACAACCAGGACGGCCAGACCGTAACGATCACCAACGCTACCTTCGAGGGTGAGCTGATCAACACGGTAGGTGTCGAGAACTACTACTACGGCGGCTTGGTAGGTGCTCCCTACAGCAAGACGGGCAAGGGTAAGCTGGTGCTCAACGGCCAGGAGTATGTGGCTGTCATGGAGCAGGCTACGCTGGCTGACAAAGTAAACGAGCCGGGTGCTACGATCAATGTTCCCGCAGGTACCTACACCTTCCCGAAGAACTTCGCCGAGGGCGTAACGCTGGTATGCGCCGAGGGTACGGTATTCGAGGGTACGAGCTCGCTCAACATCAACGGTGCTACGGTCGAGGGTGCAACCTTCTCGGCCGAGAGTGGCCGCACGGTAACCGGTACGATCAACGGTACGTTCAAGAACTGTACGTTTGAGGGTGCAAACGCATTGCGCTATTGCTATGCCGGTGAGACCACCGTATTCGAGGATTGCGTATTCGATGGCGGTGTATATGGTGTACACTTCGATGGTGGTGACAATCCTGTCATCTTACGTCGTTGCGAGCTGAGCGGTTTCAACGCCTTTGGTTCGGCCATCCCCGAGCTGACGCTGGAGAACTGCGTCTTCAAATCGACGGGCAAGAGCGGATACAACGGTGCTAACCTCTGGGGTAAGACGATCGCTACGGGCTGTACGTTCCTCTTCGACGGTGCTGCCTCGACCGAGTGGATTGGTCTGAACGCTGCAAAGTCGGGAATTGAAATGAACTTCAACAATTGCATCGTAACCGATGGCACGAACGAGTTGAACATCTTCGACTACTTCGCCAACTGGGAGGCTGGCAACAAAGTTACGATCAATGGTGTAGAGTACACCAATTCGGGTAAAGATGGTGTAACGGGTGATGCCGAGAATGGCTATGTAGCTACAGGAAGTGCCTCGATGGAGGATATCAACACGCTGATCGAGGAGGGTGCAGACGTAACCTTCGCCGAGGACATCGAGGGTAATCCCACGACTACAGCTCCCTATGGTAATAAGACAGGTATCGTTCAGAACGGTGGAACGATCGATGGCGGTGGCAACACGCTGTCGGTAACCGGCGGTGGCGACAACTATGGTGTGATGACTGCTGGCGGCACGATCAAGAACCTGACGATCAATGACGGTTTCCGCGCTGTCATGATTATGTACCCCAAAGAGGACATCAAACTGGAGAATGTAATTTGCGCAGGTCGTGGTGTTGGTTATCCGATCAACACAGGTGAGGGCGATGGCACGCAGAACCTCTATGCTACGAACTGCACATTCAAGGGTTGGTGCAGCTGGTCGTTACTCAATTCGGCAACCTTCACACAGTGCCACTTCGGACAGGGCACCTATTGGGGTGCAACCTCTGTGTATGGTCGCGTATTGCGTCCCTACGTAACCACCGTATTCGATGGTTGCACCTTTGAGTCGGGCATCTACCTTGATTTGAGTGCACTAGGAGCTGGTCAAACCATTACGATCAAGAATTGCTCAATCAATGGCGTAAAGCTTACGCGTGAAAGCTTTGAGATCACAACCGACGGTCAAAATATTATCGAGGGTAAGCTTTGGGTCGAGAATACGGCTAACGATATTTGGAACACAGCTGTGATCTTCGAGTAACTCTCTACCTTTCCCGAATCTATTTCGGACAAACAAACCGGCTGACCCAGAAGGGTCGGCCGGTTCTTTTTTATCGCCACAACGAGCCGTGGTCAGGTGTCACCTGTCACACCTCCCCCACCCCGTGTGACATGTGACACGTGACAGGTGCGTTACCCGCTCCAGCCCGATGTTGGGCAAGCGCAGACCTGCGACCGACAACCCACAAAAAAACCGTTGCAGCAGTTGCCACAACGGTTTTCATTTCCTGGCTCCGTATGCATGCCACCGAGCCTCTACGTGGGATCGCTACATCGCTACCGTACCCTTGCCCTCCTTGATTTGCTGGAGGTTTTTCAGGTTGTTGTACAGGAAGCGACGAATCTTCATCGACGGCGTCTTGATAAACTCCTCCTTGAGCTCGATCACCTCCGCCAGATGCGAGAATTGATTGACCTTCTGGTTTACATAGCTCTGAATCTCGGCACACAGCTCCTTGCTCTTGGCCTCAAGAGCCTCCTGCTTGGTCTTCCAGGTCGCCTTCCAATCAGCAATCTGACGCTCTAACTGCTCGGCATTGAAGTGCACGAAGGCCACCAAACGGCCCGATTGCTCGGTCACCAAGGCCTCCTCGATGCAATCCAACTCGCTCATGACGCACTCGATATCCTCGGGGTAGATATTCTCACCACCCGGGCCCAGAATCATGTTCTTCAGACGGCCCTTGATGTGCAGGCGGCCCTCCTTGTCAAACTGACCCAGGTCGCCCGTATGGAACCAGCCGTCGGCGTCGATCACCTCGGCCGTAGCCTCCTCATTCTTGTAGTAGCCCACCATGCAGCAGGGCGTTTTGGCTACCACCTCGCCCTGACCGGTCTTGGGGTTGATATTATCCAGACGCAACTCCACATAGGGGACTGCGGGGCCCGTAGAGCCGATCTCCCGCTTGGGAGGTACAGCACCCGCCAGGAGCGGAGCCGTCTCGGTCAGACCGTAGCCGATGCCGAGGGGGAACTTCGCCTCGAGCAAGAAACGCTCGGTCGAGTAGTCCAACTTCGCACCACCGACACCCAGGAAGCGCAGACGGCCACCAAAGACCTCGATGAGCTTCTTACCGGCCAATTTGTGCAACAATTTGCGAATCGGCGCGAGGTGATAGAGCGTAGCCATCACCTTGTTGCCCGTGAATTTGGCACGCACGCGGTTGCGGTAGATCTTCTCGACGATCAGCGGCACGATGAGCATCACCGTGGGGCGCACGCGCTTCATAGCGGGCAGCAGGGTCGAGACTGCAGGCGGACGATCCAGGTAGAAGACCGGCACACCCTGCGAGAAGGGGAAGATCATACCTAACGAGCACTCATAGACGTGCGACATGGGCAGCACCGAGAGAAACGAATCCTCCTCCCCGATCGGGAAGAGCTTCTGGCAGAGGTCGGCATGCAGAGCCAACGACTCCTGCGTGTGCATCACACCCTTGGGCGACGAGGTCGTACCCGAGGTGTAGATGATCGAGGCCAGATCCGACGGTTGCGGAATCGTCGTCGCGCCTTGCGCCTCCACACGTTGCGAGAGCACCTTCAGGTTCTTGGTGCGGATGACGATATTTTGGCTCTCCACGGCCTCCTTCGGGATGCGGCTAAAGAGTTTATCCGACACGAGCAGGGCCTTCGACTCGGAGTGCTCCAGAATCTTGGCCACCTCCTCGCCCGAGAATCCGGGCAGGATGGGGACAATGACCATACCGGCTGCCGTAACAGCGAAATAACTGATACCCCAGTTGGGCATCGAACTGCTATACAGAGCCACCTTATCGCCGGGTTTCAGACCGGCCGAGGTGAGCTTCTGCTGCAAATCCTCGACGCGCGCGCCAACCTCCTTGAAGGTCACCTCCTCGCCATCGAGCATCGTGAAAGCCACACGATCGGCAAATCGTTCGATGCTGTTACGCATCAGATCATAGAGTGTTCTAAAAGCCATAGTTCACAAATAAAGTTCGACAATAGAACGTTTTTCACACGGCAAAGGTACTAAAAAGCGACAAAACAACCCAATTTTCCCGCAAAAAAGCACCAAAAAAGGTTGCATCAAGCGTCGCAATGGTGTTTTTGGACAATCTTGACGCAACCTTCAGACAATCTCCTGCCGTCCGATTAGGCGTAGAGGTGACGCTTGATCGAGTGCTTCGGCGTATGGACAAAACCACCCTCGACGATCTCGATCTGGGCTATCTGGCTATACTTGGGCAGCTCGGCATTGGCCAATTGGCGCGTCTGCTCCAGCAGTACCTCCACCGGCTCGGTGGCACCCTTGAGCTGCTCCTCGTGCGGAGCTACCAGGGCTACGAGCTTCTTATTGCGCTCGACGATGAGCGACTCACCCACATAAGGCATCGTATTGAGCTTTGCCTCGATCTCCTCGGGATAGATGTTCTGACCATTGGCCGAGAGGATCATACACTTCGAGCGACCACGGATGAAGATATTGCCCTGGGCGTCGATCACGCCGAGGTCACCCGTACGCAACCAACCATCCTCGGTAAAGGCGGCAGCCGTAGCCTCCTCATTCTTATAATAGCCCATCATCACGTTGGCACCGCGCACCTGCAACTCGCCCACCACCTTCTGCGGATCGGACGAATCGACGCGAATCTCGTTGAGCGTAACGATGCGGCCACACGAACCGGGCTTGAAGGTCGTCCAGTGCTGATAAGCCACCAGCGGGGCACACTCGGTCATACCATAACCCACCGTGTAGGGCATCTTGGCTGCACGCATGATCTTCTCCACCTCCTTGCTCAAGGCGGCACCACCCATCACAATCATACAAGCGTTACCACCAAAGGCGCTCATAATCTGCGTACGGATTTTCTTGTAGATCAAGCTCTTCAGACCCGGAATAGCGGTCAGTACGCGCATCAGCGGTTTACGCAGTACGGGCATCACCTTACCCTTGATCACCTTCTCCATGACCAGCGGCACCGTGATCAGGATGTAGGGCTTCACCTCCTGGAAGGCAGCCATGAGCACCGTCGGCGAGGGAGTCTTACCCAAGAAGGTCAGGTGAGCACCACCACAGAAGGGATAGAGGAACTCGAAGGCCAGACCATACATGTGGGCCATCGGCAACATCGACATCATCGTAGCATCGGCGGGCACGGGAATATTCTCCATACCAAAGTGGATGTTCGACGAGATGTTGCGGCCGGTCAGCATAATACCCTTGGGCGAGCCGGTCGTACCCGACGTATAGTTGATGACCATCAGCTCGTCGATCTTATCGTAAGCGAGCTTCAGGTTGTTCTGCTGTACCCCCTTCGGATAGGCCTTCTTGTAGAGTTCATCGAGCTGCTCGAAGATCTTCTTGTGCTCCTCGTTGGCCACATAGAGCGGCGAATAATCCTCAATATTGATGGCTGCGATCAGGTTCGGCATCTTCTTCGGATCCAGATCGGCCCATTTGCGCGCCTCGGTGAAGAGCACACGGCTCTCCGAGTGATGCGTCAGATCCTGCAGACCCTCGTTCGTAAAGTCGGCCAAGATAGGTACTACCACTGCGTGATACGCGGCCACCGAAAGGAAGGCCATTGCCCAGTGAGCCGAGTTCGGGCCCGAAAGTGCAATCTTATCACCCTTCTCGATGCCCAGCTCTTTGAAGACCAAATGCAGACGAGCAAATTGTTCAGCTACCTGTGCCGAGGTAAACGTTGCACCTCGATAATCACTCAATGCGGGTTTCTCCCAATTACGACGCAGACGCGTCTCAAGAATAGTCAGGAAATGTTCCATCGTGTCGTATACCTAATTTTTATAGTAAAATAATTCGTTCGTGATTTTCATGCCGCGAATTTCGCCTAAAAAAGCGAAACGACGAAAAAAATGGGATAATCACCCCGCGCGGGGGAGAAAAATGAATATTTGGGGTGAAAAATCCTATTATGGGGCGAAAAATTCAAATTATATCAATCATATTTCGTATTTTTGGGGTCAAAAGCAGGCAATATGATCCCAACCGAATCGATCAAAAAATGGGCCACAGCCGTCGGATTCGACCTGTGCGGCATCGCTCCGGCCGACCCGCTACCGCAGGCCGAGCAGGCTTTTCGGGCATGGATTGCCCGCGGAGCACAGGGCCCTTTAGACTACCTAACGCGCCATACCGAGAAGCGTTTTCATGCCGCACGGTTAGACGATCAGGCGCGAACGGTCATCGTCTGCGCCGTAAGCTATAAGAGTCCGATCAGTGCCGGTTACCCGCCCGAGCATCGGGCCAAGATCGCCTCGTATGCCTGCAACCGCGACTACCACATCACCATCAAGGAGATGCTCCATCAGCTCTTGCAGACCATCCGCGAGCACTACCCCACGGTCACCGGACGGGCCTTTGTCGATGCCGTACCCTTGGCCGAGAAGAGCTATGCCGTAGCGGCAGGTCTGGGGTGGATTGGCCGCAACTCGCTCCTCATCACCCCACAATACGGCACCTTTGTCCATCTCGGCGAGCTGGTGATCAGCGACGTGGTCGATACTTACGATCAGCCCTTTACGGAGAGCCGTTGTGGCAGTTGTCGGGCTTGTATCGACCATTGCCCCACGGGAGCCATCGGCGGGGAGCGGATGATTGATGCACGACGCTGCATTGCTTGTCGGACGATCGAGCGGGCAGACAGCAGCGACGAGATCGACCTCGACGGATGGATTTTTGGCTGCGATAGTTGCCAACATGCGTGCCCCTACAACCAGCACGCACCGCTACATCGAAACTCCGCCTTCGACCCGCTCGTCGATCCGCGCAGGATGACCGTCGAGGAGTGGCTCTCGCTCGACGAGGAGCAGTTCCAAGCCCGCTTTGGCACCACGCCGATGACGCGAGCCGGTCTTCAGCGCATCCAAGCGAGCATCACAAAGCCCTAACCGATCGAAAAACCACCAAAGAAGCGGTTGTAGGTCTTCCAAAAACAAAGAACAAAAAAAAGAGCGTGCCCAAGATCTGGACACGCTCTTCTTTGTTAGAAATGGTATAACAAGCAGGATTTCAAATACTACTTGTTCAGCTCAGCCAAGGCAGCCTTTGCATTCTCGGCAGCCGGACCGGTCGTCACCTTCTTGAAGGCGGCAATAGCCTGCTCACGCTGCGAGAGGGCGTTGTGAGCCGATGCCAACTGATAGTAAACGGTGCTCTTGTCAGCCTCGTCGGTCTGTGCCTCGGCAGCAGCCGGAGCCGTCTCGATCACCTTGGCATAGTCCTTCTTACCGAGGTAAGCCTGTACGCGTACCAGCTGGAAAAGGGCGTTGTCGGGATTCTTGGCCAACTGCGTATCAGCCAGGGCGATGATACCGTCGAAATCGCCGGCACCCTGCAGCTCAGCCACCTTGTTGTTCGTGTAGAGAGCCATATCAGCCTTTGCCTTGGCAGCATCATCAGCATACTTGGGGTGGGTCTTCGAGGCCACCGACGCATAGACGTCCATACCCTTCTCAAACTCGCCCAGCTCGCAGTAGCTCATAGCCAAATAGAGCGCAAGCTTCGTATTGTTGGGGTTGGCTGCATAGCCCTTCTCGAAGATCGAAACGGCCGTAGCATAATCCTTGGCATTGAAGGCCGTACCGCCCTGCACCTGATATACCGAAGCAATCATACTGTTCGTCTTTTGCAGTTGAGCCGTATCACCATACAACTCAGCCAGCTCTGCACTCTTCGTCAGATGAGCGATAGCACCATCATAATCCTTGGCGGCAGCCGATTTGCGACCCAGCTGGAAATAGCATTTGGGCAGCGTAGCCTTTGCCGTGGCAACCTGCGAAGCAGCACCATCGAGGTCCATACCGTCGGTGATGATCTGCTCGAACTTGGCAGCAGCCGTAGCGAAATCTTTAACATTGTAAGCAGCCGCAGCCTCGTTGTACAGAGACTGAAGATCCTGTGCCGATACCACAAATACGGCCATCAGCGCAACAATCGATACAAAAAACTTTTTCATCCTTTTACTTTTTATTGAGTTAATTATTGTTTCAATACGCGGTGTGCAATTGCGTTCAACAGCGAACGAATGGGGCAAAATTAACACTAAAAATTTGAAATTTCAAATCCTAACGACGCAACGAGGCAAAAAATTGTGTCATCAACGCCTCACACGCCTCGCGCAGCACCCCGCTGACAACCTCACTCTTGGGGTGAAAAACCCGCTCCGAGTAGGTTCGGTAGCCCTTTTTCGGGTCATCGGCTCCCCACACGATGCGTCCCACCTGCGCCCAACCGATCGCTCCGGCACACATGATACACGGTTCGACCGTCACATAGAGCGTACACTGCGGCAGGTATTTGCTCCCGAGCGTCTCCGTAGCGGCCGTTAAGGCCTGCATCTCGGCATGAGCCGTCGGATCCTGCAACGACTCGACGAGGTTATGCCCTCGGCCGATCACACGTCCCTGGCAGACAACAACGGCCCCGATGGGCACCTCCTGCTGATCAAACGCCTGTTGTGCCTCATTTAGTGCTTGACGCATGAATTTTTCGTCCAATTCGTGCTGTTCCATCGCTCGAATCGGGATTAACGACGCCGTTTGCCCGGACGAGGATGGGGTTTGGGCTGCGGTTTGGGTTTGGGTTTCGGGCGCGGGGTCGGATGCACCACCGGCACACCGCTCGTATGATCGGGTTTGAGGGTGATCGAGGCGGTTTGTCGGCTTCGCAACGGATTGCCAAAGGGATCAACTCCCGGGTCCCATTCGGGCGAGAAGAGGATCACCCGTTCGATCTCCTCCACGACACGCGGATAGAGGCGCGAATCGGGAATCTCTTCATCGACCAGCGTCGTACTGCCGTCTGCCTCGACGTAGAAGGGCACCTCTACGACAATAAAGGGGGCATCGGGCGGCAGGGGTCCAAAATCCTTGCGCAGGTTGGCCACAATCCAACGCTCGAAGGTGTCGATATCGCCTCCCTGGAAGTGGGGCGTAGCCATCTGCTCCAGCTCGGCCTGGCGTTTGCGCTCCTCCTTTTCGACCTTCTTCTGTGCCTTCCGTGCCATCGCCGCGGAGTCTTTCTTGGCCTCGGCCGTCCAGCTGCAGGCACAACAGAGCAAGAGAATCAAAAATAGTCGTCTCATTTTTCCTCTTTTTTTCGGGTTTACCCTACAAAAATACAATTTTTATTGCGTATATTTGCAGGTTACTGTTGAAATAACGCAAAAAAACATCAAAATATGTACAGAACTCATACTTGCGGCGCACTGCGCGTCGAGCATGTAAACGAAACTGTTACGTTGGCCGGATGGGTACAGAAGGTGCGCAATTTGGGTGCCATGACCTTTATCGACCTGCGTGACCGCTATGGCATCACCCAGATCGTTGTCGAGGAGACGACCGAGGCTTCGGTGCGAGAAACAGCCCTCCGCGTAGGTCGCGAATGGGTCTTGCAGGTGACCGGTAAGGTGATCGAGCGCTCGTCGAAGAATCCGAAGATGGCTACGGGCGATATCGAGGTGGCCGCTACGGCTATTCAGGTGTTGAACGAGGCCCTGACGCCCCCCTTCACCATCGAGGAGCAGTCGGATGGTGGTGACGACCTGCGCATGAAGTATCGCTACCTCGACCTGCGTCGTCCGCCCCTGCAGCGCAACATGATCCTGCGCCACAAGATGGCCCAGGAGATTCGTCGCTTCCTCGATAGCGAGGGCTTCCTCGAGATCGAGACCCCCTATCTGGTCGGTTCTACGCCCGAGGGTGCACGCGACTTCATCGTGCCGAGCCGTATGAATCCTAACCAATTCTACGCCCTGCCGCAGTCGCCCCAGACGCTCAAGCAGCTCTTGATGGTGGCCGGTTACGATCGTTATTTCCAGATCGTGCGTTGCTTCCGCGACGAGGACCTGCGTGCTGACCGTCAGCCCGAGTTTACGCAGATCGACTGCGAGATGGCCTTCGTCGAGCAGGAGGATGTGATCTCGGTATTCGAGAATTGGGCCAAGCACATGTTCCGCGAGGTGATGGGTATTGATTTCACCGAGCCGTTCCGTCGCATGCCCTGGATTGAGGCGATGGAGAAGTATGGTTCGGACAAGCCCGACCTGCGTTTCGGCATGGAGTTCGCCGATCTGACCGACCTGGCCAAAGGCCACGGCTTCTCGGTCTTTGACGATGCCGAGTACATCACCGGCTTTGCCGCTACGGGTTGCGCTACCTATACGCGCAAGCAGATTGACGCCCTCACGGAGTTCGTGAAGCGTCCGCAGGTGGGTGCCAAGGGGCTGATTTGGATCCGCGTCGAGGAGAATGCCATCAAATCGTCGATCGATAAGTTCTATACGCCCGAGGAGGTCCGCGCCATGGCCGAGAAGTGTGGCGCGAAGGCCGGTGACATGGTCTTCATCCTCTGCGGCAAGAAGTTTAAGGCCCTCACGCAGCTCTGCGCCCTGCGTCTGGAGGTGGGTCAGCAGCTTGGCCTGCGTGACCCGAAGCAATTTGCTCCGCTGTGGGTAGTCGATTTCCCGATGTTCGAGTGGGATGAGGAGACCGAGCGTTTCTACGCCATGCACCACCCCTTCACCTCGCCCAAGCCCGAGGATGTAGCCTTCTTGGAGAGCGATCCGGGTCGTGTTCGTGCCAATGCCTACGACTTTGTCTGCAACGGCACGGAGATCGGTGGCGGTTCGATCCGTATCCACGATGCCAAGTTGCAGGCCACGATCTTCAAATGCCTCGGCTTTACGCCCGAGCGTGCCCAGGAGCAGTTTGGCTTCCTGATGAACGCCTTCAAATTCGGTGCACCGCCGCACGGTGGTTTGGCCTTCGGTTTCGACCGTCTCTGCTCGCTCTTTGGTGGTTCGGAGTCGATCCGCGACTACATTGCCTTCCCGAAGAACAATGCCGGCCGCGACGTGATGCTCGATGCCCCGGGATTTGTCGATCAGGCACAGCTCGACGAGCTCTATTTGAGCCTGGTAAAGCCCGAGTAGAGCGATTTTCGTTCATAACACATAAAAGAGCGTGCCCAACAAGTTTTTTCCGGGCACGCTCTTTTTGGTGAAAATGGTATAACAAGCGGGATTTAAGGCTTGCGAAAAACCGAAAACGCGGCGGTTACGCGGCGTAAATGAGCACTTTGAGGGCAAGCATAACGCGAAAATCACCTTGTTAGACCGTTTCTTTTATTTAGGAATGTAGATCGCTCGACTTACCACCAAACCTGCTCCCATTGATAGCAGGGAGAGAGTTCCTCGCTATAGGCCCGATAGCCGGCAGCATCGACCGCATTCGAAAGCACAAAACAACGATTCTGGCTCATTTGCACATCAATATTCTGTGTCTGATGTGCTTGGCCACCGCTCTTGCCATCATTGAAGATGATCTTGATGCGACGATCCATCGTCATCTCGCTGAAGTTGTTGTAGCAGTAGTAATCCTTACCGTTGCTAAAGCGATAGATCTGCCACTCATACTCATCCATCCTTTCACCGGGCCAAGCAGCCGTCAGCAGCTGATTGCCATTTGCTTCGTCGTAGGCGTAGATATAGAGTTCCTCCCAATCGGCGGGTACACTCTCTACGGGAACATAGATTTCACGACTACCACTTTCATAGGAATAGTCCCAATCGTGGGCAAAACTGATCAAATGCCTTCCATTGTTGTCCGTATCGGCGTGGACACGCAGGTAGAAGTTGCGATTGAGGATAAAGGGCAACGAGTTTTGGGTCTGATAGCTACCCTTACCGTCGTTGAAGAGCAGACGAATCACCTCGCCGCGAGCCTCCTCGGGCATCTCATAGCTGTATAAATCTTCCCAGTTCTCGGTATCGGGAGCGGTCATAACCACACCGGGCCACACGCCTCCCGTGTAATTGATTGCGTCATCGGAATCGTTCCACGACCAGAGGTTCATCTGATTGCACCACTTGGTCGAACCCTGCTGCTCCATACAATTATATACATAAATGTAGTTCGGCAACTTCACCTCGCCCAGATTGTAGATCGTGTTGCGTTTGAACTCCTTCTCACTCGTGAGTTCCTTGACCAGCTCGCCATTGACCGACATACGGAGTTTGGTGGTAGTGGGCCAGGCAAAAGCATAGATGGTCGTTCCCGTCACGAATCGACCTCTGATATAGATCGCGTCATTGCCATGCGAGTCCTTATCGGGATTGTAGCTAAAATTTCCCGTCTTGATACCGCTCACCCTGCATATACCGGCCAGATTCTCACCCTCGAGCAGAATCTCACTGATACCTTCCGAGGCGATCTTAATCTCGAACATCGTACAGATATTCTTAAAATTCAGCTCATTATTCTCCGTATAAGCCAACATATAGGGGTGCGGGTAGCAGAAACCTCCGGCCGGATTGACCTTCTGATCGCAACGAAGATCCATCACAAAATAGTCTTCAGAGAGGCTGCCCGTACACCAATCCAACCCCCAAGCCGGATAGACACCATAGAAACTTGTACCCGAGGGCGATTCAGCATACTCATCTTTCTGAAACGAGGCGGTCGGACCCTCATCCTGTGTGGTATAGAGCGATGATTGGATATAGGAATATCCCTCGTCGTATTCGTCCTGTCGGAACGAACCGCTATGTACGATACCAATCGAATCGCCTTTGATCCAATTCACCTGCTTGCCCACGATTTCCGTGCGCGACTCGCCATCGAACGAAGCGGTAAACGATACGGCAGACTTCATAGGCTCTGCCGAGAACTCCTCATTCGTGCTACACGAAGCCATACCGAGCAACATCGATACGACCGTCAAGTAAAAAATCTTCTTCATAATAGGGCGCATTTTACCAGATGGGCTTGCCATCGTTTTCCTCTTCAAAACTTTCGTTACTGCCGCCATCGACATTCGAGGCCGCAAATCCCTGCTCAACGGCAAGTTCTAACAACTCCACTTCGGGAACGACATAGATTGATCGCTTCATCATCTTATATAAGTTTTTTTTGGGGGGGGGTCATAACACCTTTCAAATCACAAAGATATAAAATAGGAGGGGGTATTTCCAAATATTTTTCTCACTTTTTTCGACAAAATGAAAATCAAAAGAGAACTTTACACGACACACCGTATGCGACATAACACAAACCGGCCGAATGCCGATTTTTTCGTATTTTTGTTCCGGACCTATATTATATCACCGCTTTTTTCCTACCTTTGTAAAAAAATACGACAACCATGGCTCTTGCACCCCTCGCCGAACGACTGCGCCCTCAACGGCTCGATGACTACATCGGGCAGGAACATTTGGTGGGCGAAAAGGGCGTATTTCGCAAATTCTTCGAGACGGGAAATGTCCCCTCGTTCATCTTGTGGGGGCCTCCGGGCGTTGGCAAGACAACGCTGGCCAAAATTGTGGCGTCACAGCTCGATCGTCCCTTCTATACCCTCTCGGCCGTTACGTCGGGGGTCAAGGAGGTGCGCGAGGTGATCGAATCGGCCAAACGGCAACGCTTCTTCGATCAACGGGCTCCGTTTCTGTTCATCGACGAGATCCACCGCTTCAACAAATCGCAACAAGACTCGCTCCTGGGAGCTGTCGAGCAGGGGGTCTTTACGCTGATCGGTGCGACGACCGAAAACCCCTCGTTTGAGGTGATTTCGCCCCTCTTGAGCCGTTGTCAGGTCTATATCCTCAAATCGTTAGAGGACGCCGACCTCGAAAAACTCCTGCAACGCGCGCTGACAACCGACACGGAGCTCAAAGCCCGCCAAATCGAGGTTGTCGAACGAGGTGCGCTGTTTCGTTTCTCGGGAGGTGATGCCCGCAAACTGCTCAACATCCTCGACATTGTGGTAGGTGCCACCGAGGGGAAGGTCACGATCACCGACCAATACGTGACCGACTGCCTGCAACAAAACATTGCCCTCTACGACAAGAAGGGCGAGCAGCACTACGACGTAATCTCGGCCTTCATCAAATCGGTACGTGGCAGCGACCCGAATGCCGCCATCTACTACCTGGCGCGCATGTTAGCCGGAGGCGAAGAGCCCCGTTTCATTGCCCGACGTCTGGTCATCCTGGCCTCGGAGGATATCGGTCTTGCCAACCCCAATGCCCTGCTGCTGGCCAATGCCTGCTTCGACACGGTACACAAAATCGGCATGCCCGAGGCACGCATCACGCTGGCCGAGACGACCATCTATTTAGCGACATCGCCCAAGAGCAACTCGGCCTATATGGCTATAAACAAGGCACTTGCCTTGGTCGAGCACGACACGACAAATCGCCCCGTACCGCTCCATATCCGCAACGCCCCCACGAAATTGATGGCCGAGGCGGGCTATGGCGAGGGCTACAAATACGCCCACGACTATGCCGACCATTTTGCCGAGTTGGAGTTCCTGCCCGAATCGCTCTCCGGTACCCGCTTCTACGAGCCGGATCGGCAGAATGCCGCCGAGCAGAAGATTGCCGAGCGCATTCAACAACTCTGGAAGGGGAAATATTGATCGCTTGTATGCACTCGAAACGGATTTTGCTCCTCCTTGCAGGGTTGGCACTCGTCATGGGCGGTCTATACCTCTATTATATATACGACCCTGCCCACGCCCACCTGGCCCCCAAATGTATGTTTCGCATGCTGACGGGGTGGGATTGTCCCTCGTGTGGCACCCAACGCGCCCTGCACGCCCTCTTACACGGTGATTTCTGTACCGCCGTGCGCTACAACCCCTTTGCCCTCTGCTCGCTCCCCTATCTCGCAGCGTTGGCCTATACGACCTTTGCCACGAGTGACCGCGCTCGTCGCTGGCGACGGTGGGTGCAACACCCCTACACAGTCATCCTCTACCTGGTGCTGCTCGTCGCCTGGTGGATCTTACGTAACACCCCGATTTGGCTTTAACCCATGAAACGCATCGGCATTATCTCCGACACACACGGCACCTTCGACGAACCCTTGCGCAATTTCCTGCGCGAGGTGGACGAGATTTGGCATGCCGGCGACATCGGTTCGCAAGAGTTAGCCGACCAAATTGCCGCCTTCAAGCCCCTGCGAGCCGTCTATGGCAACATCGACGGCGGGGTTACACGACGCATCTACCCCGAATTTGCCCTCTTCCGCTGCGAGCAGGTCACAGTCCTGATGACCCACATCGGCGGTTATCCGCGTCGCTACGCCCCACAAGCCCTGCGACGCATCCAATCGGCTCGCCCGAAGCTCTTCATTGCCGGCCATTCGCACATCCTAAAGGTGCAGTTCGACCCTGTCTATCAGTTGCTTGCCGTCAATCCGGGAGCGGCCGGATGCTCCGGTTTTCACAAGGTGCGCACGGCCATTCGGCTCGTGATCGACGGGGAGGATATGCGCGAGATGGAGGTGCTGGAGCTGCCGCGTCAAAATCATAAATAAATCGGCCAAATACTACAACCCATAGTGCGTCCGTTCCTATCACGAACACGATTTAATGGACGATACTATGCAAGTGAATATTTCAAAGACGCTTGAGGCAATCATCGCCCGCACAGCGTTCAAGACGACCAAACAAGGGCAGCAACATGCCCTGAAAGATCAGCTGGCTGCCGAGCTGTTACGCGAGGAGGGCTCTCTGGCCTACCAACTCCTCACCACCCATTTAGAGGCTTGGCAGCTCTATCAACTTTCCATACGACTCAAACATCTGTTGGACGAAGAGCATCCGACGGCGACGGAGGTCGATGCGGAGCGCTTTTTTCGGGGATTCCGCAACGAATTGTGCGCCAAATACAGCCATCTGAAGCGCATCTCCACGGCTCACGCCCTGCGTGAGATCATAGCCGATCCCTCGACCCACACGGCCGGCATCATGGCACGCTATCGCATCACGGTCGAGACCATCGACCAGGCTTTAGCCGAGGCTGACGGAGCGATCACCCGCCAGGCCGAGCAACAGATTCGGCTCTTAGACTACGCCTTTGAGGAGATCGACAAGCACACCTCCTCGACCCCGCAGCTCGACAAATTGGGTACAGACCTGACGGCCGAGGCGCGGCGGGGAGCCATCGACCCGGTGATCGGCCGGGAGCGCGAGATCGAGCGGGTGATCCAGATTCTCGCACGGCGCAAGAAGAACAACCCGATCCTGATCGGCGAGGCCGGCGTAGGCAAAACCGCCATCGTCGAGGGGTTAGCCCTGCGCATTGTCGAGGGCAATGTCCCCCACGCGCTACGCAACAAGCGGCTCTTCTCGCTCGATATTGCGGCGTTGGTAGCCGGCACGAAGTTTCGAGGTGAGTTTGAGGAGCGCATGCAGCAGTTGCTCGACGAACTCAAGCAAAACCGCGAGGTGATCCTCTTTATCGACGAGATTCACACCATCGTCGGCGCCGGATCGACCCAGGGGAGCCTCGACACGGCCAACATCCTCAAACCGGCCTTGGCACGGGGCGAGTTGCAGACCATCGGTGCGACCACGCTCGACGAATATCGCACCGAAATAGAGCGCGATGCCGCCCTCGAGCGACGTTTTCAGCGGGTGATGGTCGAGCCCACCTCGGCCGAGGAGACCTTGCAGATTCTCCAACGCATTGCACCCCGCTACGAGGCGCACCATGGCGTTCGCTACACCGAGGAGGCGTTGCGTGCCAGCATCGCCCTGACCGATCGCTACATCACCGATCGCCATCTGCCTGACAAGGCCATCGACCTGATCGACGAGGCAGGATCACGCGCCCAAGCACAAGCCGGCTATGAGCCCGAGTCGTTGCGCGCACGTGCCAAAGCCTTAGCCGAAGTGCAGCAGGAGCGACGTTCGGCCCTCGACGCGGCCCACTACGACAAAGCGGCTGCTGCCCGCATGCGCGAGCTGAAACTCCGCGCCGAGTTGGAAGAGGCACGCTCGACCCATCGGCGTGCGCAGTCCGAGCATCGCATCACGATTGACCGAGCCGCCATCGAGCAGGTGATCACCTCCATGACGGGGATTCCGATCGAGCGCATCAGTGGCAGCGAGCAACAACGCTTATTGGGGTTGCAACAACACCTCGCCTCACGTGTCATTGGCCAGCAGGAGGCCGTAGCATCCCTCTCGCAGGCCATCCTCCGAGCGCGCACCGGACTAAAAGAGCCCCATCGGCCGATCGGCGTATTCCTCTTCGTCGGGCCTACGGGTGTCGGCAAGACCCTATTGGCCAAAGAGCTCTCGAAGTGGCTTTTCGACCAGCAGCGCGGGTTGATACGCATCGACATGAGCGAATACAGCGAGAAGCACAACGTAGCACGGCTCATCGGCTCGCCTCCGGGCTATGTCGGGTATGGCGAGGGAGGACAACTGACCGAAGCCGTGCGTCGCAGGCCCTATGCCGTGGTGCTCTTCGATGAGATCGAGAAGGCCCACCCCGAGGTCTTCAATACCCTCCTGCAACTCTTCGACGAAGGGCATCTGACCGATGGAGCCGGCCGCAAGGTCGATTTTCGGAATACGGTGTTGGTCATGACCTCCAATGTCGGCTCGCGCGAGATGGCCAACCGTCCGCGGCAGATTGGTTTTTCGCCCGCCACGCGCAACAAGGAGGAGCACATCGCTCCCAAAGGCTATGAGCGGGCTTTAGAGCGGACCTTTGCCCCCGAGTTTCTGAATCGGATCGACCGCATTGTACCCTTTCGGGCCTTGGGTCAGGAGGATATCGAGCAGATCGTCTCGCTCGAGTTTGCCCGCTTGGCCGAACGGGTCGAGGCGTTGGGCTATGGATTGCGGATCACCGAACGTGCACGGCAGCGGTTGGCCTCGATGGGGTATGCCCATCGGTTTGGGGCACGCGCCCTGCAACGCACCCTCTCGGAGCAGGTCGAGGTGCCGCTCTCGCAACTCCTCGTCGAGGGGCGGCTGCGCAGCGGGGATGTGATCGTAGTCGAAAGTTCGCGCAACGAGGGGATTCGGCTGCGCGTAGCGTAGGCATCGTCACTCAGCGCGAGCCATCGCACAAACAAAGGGGCTGCTAAAGATTATAGCAGCCCCTTATCGTGAAGTTGAAAGAATTACTCCTCGTCCTTCTTCTCAGCCTTCTTGGCCTTCTTGGCCTCAGCCTCCATAGCGCTCTTCAGAGCAGCCAGACCGGCGATGTCACCGAGCGTCGTCTTCTCGACCGAAGCGTTGATCTTCTTCACGGTCGACTTCGTAGCATCGGCAGCAGCACGCTTCTCGGCCTTCTCGGCAGCGATCTCAGCACGCTTGGCATCCTCATAGGTGCGTACGTGCGAGAGGGTGATGCGCTTGGTAGCCTTCGAGAACTCGATCACCTTGAAGGCGAGCTTCTCACCGGCCTTCGGGGTCGTACCGTCCTCCTTGGTCAGCTGACGGCTCGGGCAGAAGCCCTCTACGTTCTCGGCCAGCGTAACTACGGCACCCTTCTCGGTGATCTCCGAGATCGTGCCCTCGGCAACGCTGTCAACGGGGAACTGAGCCTCGATAGCAGCCCAGGGATTCTCCTCCAGCTGCTTGTGACCCAGCGACAGGCGGCGGTTCTCCTTGTCGATCTCGAGTACTACAACCTCGATATCGGCACCTACCTGCGTGAACTCACCCGGGTGCTTCACCTTCTTCGTCCACGACAGATCCGAGATGTGGATCAGACCGTCGATACCCTCCTCGATCTCGACAAATACGCCGAAGTTCGTGAAGTTACGTACCTTAGCCGTGCACTTGGCACCTACGGGGTAGCGCGTCTCGATGTTCTCCCACGGATCGGTCGAGAGCTGCTTGATACCGAGCGACATCTTGCGCTCTGCGCGATCGAGCGTCAGCACTACGGCCTCAACCTCGTCACCTACCTTCATGAACTCCTGTGCCGAACGCAGGTGCTGGCTCCACGACATCTCCGATACGTGGATCAGACCCTCAACACCGGCAGCGATCTCAACGAATGCACCGTAATCGGCCATCACGACAACCTTACCCTTCACCTTGTCACCAACGGCGAGGTTCTGGTCGAGAGCCTCCCACGGGTGAGCCGTAAGCTGCTTCAGACCCAATGCGATACGCTTCTTCGTATCGTCGAAGTCGAGGATAACGACCTGAATCTTCTGATCCAGAGCGACAACCTCCTCGGGGTGATTTACGCGGCCCCACGACAGATCGGTGATGTGGATCAGACCGTCCACACCGCCCAGGTCTACAAATACGCCATACGAGGTGATGTTCTTGACCGTACCCTCGAGGATTTGACCCTTCTCGAGCTTCGACATGATCACCTGCTTCTGTGCCTCGAGCTCGGCCTCGATCAGCGCCTTGTGCGAAACGACTACGTTGCGGAACTCCTGGTTGATCTTCACCACCTTGAAGTCCATCGTCGTATCTACATAGACGTCGTAATCGCGGATCGGCTTCACGTCGATCTGCGAGCCGGGGAGGAAGGCCTCGATGCCAAATACATCGACGATCATACCACCCTTCGTGCGGCACTTGATGTAACCCTTGATAATCTCGTCCTTCTCGAGGGCCTCGTTTACACGATCCCACGACTTGAGCTGACGAGCCTTCTTGTGCGAGAGGGCCAGCTGACCGTTCTTATCCTCGGCCGAATCAACATACACCTCTACTGCGTCACCGATCTTCAACTCGGGGTTGTAACGGAACTCGGCAACCGAGATCACACCCTCCGACTTGTAGCCGATGTTTACGAGCACCTCACGCTTGGTGATGCCCGTTACGGTACCCTCGACAACCTCGCCAACGTTTACGTTCGACAGGGTCTTGTCATAGGCAGCCGAAATCTCCTCTTTGGGCTGGTCATAGATACCCAGCTCCTGCTCAAAAGCGTTCCAATCGAAATTCTCGTTCGAAACAACTTGCTTCATTTCCTCCATGTTTGGAAAATCTTTTTGCGATACAATCGCTCGTTAAATGGTTAATAATAAAAACTTTGCGTCCCTCACACGCACTACGCGTGCGCATTTGGGACGACAAAGATACTCTAAGAGTTTGGATTTTCAAAATTCCACCCGACTTTTTTCGCAGAAAATAAGTCTTTTAGCCGCTTCTGCCAAATCGGATGGCCGCCGACCTCCGCCAATCGGCCCACACAAAAACCTCTTATTGCGCTACGACCTGGCCATAGACCGCATTATCGGGCACAATGGGGGCCTCACGCAGTGCCTCAAGCATCAGATCGGTCAGCAGCTTCGTGCCAATCTGCCCCTTCGAGCGGTCGATCGCGGCGTAGTTCTTGAAGGCATAATCGCTAATCACCACCGCATAGCTCCGCTCGGCCTTCAGGGTCGGGAAACGCACCTCGACCGCCTTACCGGCCGCATCGGTCACAATCTGATAGGGGGTGGTCGAGATCAGGTCGTAACGACCGCCCTCGCGGGTCGGCTCGTTGAATTTGGCCAGAATCATCTGCTCCATCTCGGCAGGGGTCATCTCCAGCGTAGCCACACACGACCCGAAAGGCTCCAGGTCATAGACCGCAGCCGTACCAACACCTCCGGCCGGAATCGAATCCAGACGCACACCTCCACGGTGATAGAAACCCACCTCGGCCTTCGTGTGCCGCTTGGCCAGCTCGACAAACCAGTTGGCCAGGCCAATATCTGAGGCCGTTTGCGTCATCGTGCCGATCGGGCGATTCAGCTCCTCGTCGGCATAGTAACGGGCCACCTCGGCCGCGATGGCGCTATCGGGTGCAAAGTCCGTGATCGGGCGGTTCTCGTAGTTCACCTCCTTGACCCGCTTGCCCCGCATCTTGATCTGCGTCACACCCACGTTGCGCAGGTCCTTATAGGTCTGTGCTAACTGCGTCCCGCACACCACCGTATCGCGCAGTTCATGGGTATGGCCGCCAATCACCAGATCGTAGCGCGACTCCTTGGCCAGCAGCTCCATATCCCGATCATCGCCCATGTGCGAGAGCAGAATCAGCACATCGACCGCCTCTCGCAACGAATCGGCCGCACGCATCGCCTCGGCCTGCGGATCGGTGAAGCGAAGACCCGCGTAGCTGTCGGCATTGCCTGCCGGATAACCCTGATTGTCGTAATTGGTAATGACGCCCACCACACCGATCTTCAGACCGCCTCGTTCGAGCACGGTGTAGGGTTTCGGCTGACGGAACGTGCAGGTGTCGCTCACCACATTGGCACACAGCATCTCAAACTCCACCATCTGATCCAGAACACGCCCCAAATAGGCTTGTCCGTGGTCAAATTCATGATTTCCAAGCACAGCGGCATCATAGCCCAGACGATTCATCAAATCAATGATCGGACGCCCCGGCTCGGCCACCCGATCGACATAGGCATTGCCCGTCCAGCGGTCACCGGCATCGACCAGCAGCACGCGGTCGGTCGTGTCGCGGCAGGCTTGTACGGCCGTAGCCAACTCTGGCATACGCTGAATCTTGCCGTGCATATCGTTCGTCGAGAGGATCACCAAGGTCTGCTCCTTGGGCTCTGCAATACGTAAAATGGCCAAAATAGCAATCACCAAGGCCAACAATTTCAAGAGTTTTTTCATAGTAAAAAGGGGTTTATCAGGCTCTTTCGTTTGGCAAAATTAAAAATTATTTCTATCTTTCCGAAGCTAAAGTCTGAAATTTATGATCGAAAAAATCTGCATCGTATTAGAGAACACCTCCTCGACGATGGAGGTGGAGATGGGCACCTCGCTGCAAACCATTGCTGCATCGCTCCCGATGGCCGATTACCCCTACCTGGCGGCTACGGTAAACAATCGGCTCAAGGAGTTGGCCTATCGGATCTATAAGCCCGTCACGATCCGCCTGATCGATATCCGTTCGTTCGAGGGCATTCGGGTCTTGCAACGTACCGCATGGTTCCTGCTTCAGACGGCCGTGCGCAACTGCTATCCGGGCCGACAGCTCTATATTCGCCACTCGCTGGGCGACGGTTTCTACTGCGAGATCGAGGGTTTTGAGTCGATCACCGAGGAGCAGACCCAGCGCTTGGCCGCGCAGATGCGTCGTCTGGTGGCTGCCGATCTGCCGATCTGCCGCCAGCGCATGCTCACCAGCCGCGTACGCGAGCTCTATCAAGAGGCGGGCTATGCCGACAAGATCGAGCTGCTCGACTCGCGGCCGCGTCTCTATAGCAACCTGCACACGATGGGCGATGCGATCGGATTCTTCTACGGCGCCTTGGCCCCCTCGTCGAGCTACCTGACGCTCTTCGACCTGCGCCCCTACTTCAACGGCATGACACTGATCTTGCCCCACCGTTCGTCACCCGACCGCCTGCGGTATGAGTTTCATCAGGAGAAGATGACCGATGTCTTCCGCGAATACCAATCGTGGGTACGCATGATGGGCCTTCCGACCGTGGGGGCGATCAATCGCACGGTGCAGCAGGGCGATGCAGGCGCCATGATCAAGGTGGCCGAGGCCTTCCACGAACGCAAATTCTCCCAGATAGCCGATGCCATCTACCAAGCCAATCGGGAGCATGGCACCCGCATGGTGCTCATCTCGGGTCCCTCGTCGAGCGGCAAGACCACCTCATCGAAACGGTTGAGTGTGCAACTCGGTGTGCTGGGTCTCAAGCCGGTGATGATCTCGCTCGACGACTACTTTGTCGATCGGGAGAAGACCCCGCTGGATGAACATGGCGACTACGACTACGAGGCCCTGGAGGCGATCGACCTGGCGCTCTTCAACGACCACCTTCAGCGGCTCATGCAGGGCGAAGAGGTCGAGATCCCGCGCTACGACTTCATCACGGGGCATCGACAATGGCACGAATCGCCCCTCAAACTCGACCAGCGGTCGATCCTGATCATCGAGGGCATCCACGGACTGAATCCGCGCCTGACCCCCTCGATTCCGCGCCACCAGAAGTTCCAGATCTACATCTCCTGCTTCACCTCGGTTGCGCTGGACAACCTCTCCCGCATCGCCACGACCGACAATCGTCTGCTGCGCCGCCTGATCCGCGACCACCGCACCCGTGGCAACGATGCACTGGCCACCCTCTCGCGCTGGCCCTCGGTGCGCCGAGGCGAGGAGAAGCACATCTTCCCCTATCAGGAGAATGCCGATGTGATGCTCAACTCGTCGCTCTTCTACGAGATCTCGGTGCTGCGCCCCTTTGCCGAGCAGATTTTGCGCGAGGTGCCCGACACAGTGCCCGAATACAACGAGGCGCAACGACTGTTGCAATTCCTCGACAATTTTGTTCCCATCGAGCCGGATGAGATCGCCCCGACCTCCATTCTGCGCGAATTTATCGGTGGCAGCACCTTCAAATATTAAATGCAACAGGTAGCATTCAAAACACAAAATTATTATACCTTTGCGGAACGAAAAAAAATCAAAACACACACGATATGTTCGATAATTTTACCTCCCGCCATATCGGCACGACCAACCCCGACGAGTTGCAGCAGATGCTCGCAACGATCGGCGTGCAGTCGGTCGATGAGCTGATTGCGCAGGTTATACCTGCCTCGATTCGTCTGAAAAAGCCGCTCGCCCTGCCCAAGCAAGGGATGAGCGAGTATGAATTTGCCACACACATCCGCTCGCTGGCTGATCGCAACCGCTTGTTGCGCTCCTTCATCGGCATGGGCTACTACCCCACGGCCACGCCGGCAGCCATCACACGCAACGTCTTCGAGAACCCCGCATGGTACACCTCCTACACGCCCTATCAGGCCGAGATCTCGCAGGGTCGTCTGGAGGCGCTGCTCAACTACCAGACCGCCATCATCTCGCTGACGGGCATGCAGATTGCCAACTGCTCGCTGCTCGACGAGGGTACGGCTACGGCCGAGGCGATGCTGATGATGTTTGCCCTGCGTTCGCGCGAGGCAGTCAAGGAGGGTCGCAACCAACTCTTTGTCGATCGCAACCTCTTCCCGCAGACGCTCGATCTGCTGCTGACGCGCAGCGAACCGTTTGGTATCGAGCTGATTGTCGATGAGTGGAATGACTACGAATTTACGGGTCGTGAGTTTGGTACCATCGTGCAATATCCCGCAGCCGATGGTGCTGTGCGCGACTATACCGCCTTCACCGAAGCGGCCCATGCCAAGGGAATTCTGGTGACGGCCGTAGCCGACCTGCTCGCCCTTGCACTGCTGAAGGCTCCGGGCGAATGGGGTGCCGATATTGCTGTAGGATCGACCCAGCGTCTAGGTATTCCGATGGGCTTTGGCGGTCCGAGTGCCGGTTATATGGCTACACGCGAGGCCTTCAAACGCAACCTCCCGGGTCGCATCATCGGTGTTTCGGTCGATCGCATGGGCAACCGCGCCCTGCGCATGGCCCTGCAGATGCGCGAGCAGCACATCAAGCGCGAGCGCGCCACCTCGAACATCTGTACCGCCTCGGCACTGATGGCCTCGATGGTCGGTTTCTACTGCATCTACAACGGTGCCGAAGGGTTGAAACGGGCTGCCACGACGGCTCACCGTGCCGCCTGCAACATCGCCCGCGCGCTGGAGAGCATGGGCTACCGGCTCACCAACAACACCTTCTTCGATACGCTCGACATTGAGGCCGAGGCCTCGGTTATCCAGTCGATTGCCCTCGAGGAGGGGATCAACTTCTACTACCCGAGCGACGATCGCGTACGCCTCTCGACCGACGAGGTGACGACCGACGAGGAGGTCGAGGCCGTGATCCGCATCTTCTCGACCGCACGCGGCAAGCGTGCCAAGGCTGCCAAGGGCGATGCCCCCTCGACGCTGCCCGCTGAGCTGCTGCGCACGAGCCAATACCTCACCGAGCCGGTCTTCAACCGTTACCGCTCGGAGAGTGCCCTGATGCGCTATATCAAGCAGTTGGAGCACCGCGACATCTCGTTAGCCGACTCGATGATCTCGCTCGGTTCGTGCACCATGAAACTCAACGCCGCCGCCCTCATGCAGCCCCTCTCGCTGGCCGGATTCCAGCAGATGCACCCCTTCGCCCCGGCGGATCAGGCCGAGGGCTACCTGGAGCTGATCGAGGAGTTAGAGCGCGACCTGGCCACGATCACCGGCTTTGCCGCCTGCTCGTTGCAGCCCAACTCGGGTGCTGCGGGTGAGTATGCCGGTCTGATGGTCATCCGCGCCTACCACCAGAGCCGCGGTCAGGGCTACCGCAACATCGTCCTGATCCCCGCCTCGGCTCACGGCACGAATCCCGCCTCGGCAGCCATGGCCGGCATGAAGATCGTCACCGTAGCCTGCGACCAAAACGGCAATATCGACGTCGAGGATCTGAAGGCCAAGGCCGAAGCCAACGCCTCGGAGTTGTGCGGTCTGATGGTCACCTACCCCTCGACCCACGGTGTCTTCGAGAGCCGCATCCGCGAGATTGTCGATGCGGTACACGATGCCGGTGGTATGGTCTATATGGATGGTGCCAACATGAACGCCCAGGTGGGTCTGACCAATCCGGGCTATATCGGTGCCGATGTCTGCCACCTCAACCTGCACAAGACCTTCGCCATGCCCCACGGTGGTGGCGGTCCGGGTGTCGGTCCGATCTGCGTGGCCGAGCCGCTCAAGCGTTTCCTGCCCTCGCACCCGATGGTTTCGACCGGTGGCGAGGAGGGTATCACAGCCGTAGCTTCGGCCCCCTGGGGATCGGCGCTGCTGCTGCCCATCACCTATGGTTATATTAAGATGTTGGGCGAGGAGGGCTTGCGTCGAGCCACGGAGATGGCCATCGTCAATGCCAACTACATGTCCTCGGCCCTCAAGGAGGAGTTCCGCACCTACTATTCGGGCGAGACGGGCCGCGTAGGTCACGAGATGATCCTCGATCTGACCCATTTCAAGCACGACTACAACATCGACTGCGGCGACATTGCCCACCGTCTGATGGACTACGGTTTCCACGCCCCGACCCTCTCGTTTCCCGTCCACGAGACACTGATGGTCGAGCCTACGGAGTCGGAGCCGAAGGAGGAGATGGATCGTTTCATCGAGGCCCTGGTGCAGATCAAGCGCGAATGTGAGGCCGCTGCCACCTCGAGCGAGGAGGACAACCCGGTCAAGATGGCCCCGCACACGGCTGTGGAGTTGGCCGGCGAGTGGTCGCACCCCTACACGCGTCAGGAGGCCGCCTTCCCGCTCGCATGGGTCAAGCAGGCGAAGTTCTTCCCCTACGTCACGAAGATCGACAACGGCTTTGGCGACCGCAACCTCTGCTGCGTAAACGAGGAGTAAGTCGCTCATCGTAAGATCGAACCACAAAAAAGAGCTGTCCAACCGATGCGTTGCGACAGCTCTTTGTGTGATGCGCACGACCCCTCCGCAAAAAATCTATTCCAAAAGCACGATTTTTTTGCCCAAATGTTTGACAGTCTGCAAATCTTCTATTACATTTGCATTTACCACAGTGGCCAAAATGAACAGAATGACCAACTTAAAGACAGATTGCCAGACACGCAAAGGACTGGCAATCAATAACTTATTTCTCTCCGCTTCGGGGGGGGGATTTTTGCTGCCTAATTCTCCGCTTATACGCATTCTAACACGGCCGGTGTTTGGGTGATCCCATGATCCCAAACGCCCGCTTCGACATGCACATATATCTCAACATTATTTTTAACCATTTTTACAATCCAAACAGTATGAAAAACATGTTCAAGACACTCGCAGCTGTCGCTCTGATCGCGCTGGCTGCATCGTGCTCGAAGGAT
>JAFSBY010000035.1 GCA_017437045.1 Alistipes sp. | reverse complement strand
TTTATATCTTTGTATATACCTATTAGTTGGATTCTATATGGCACTGAGCTGGAATGAAATCAAGGAGCGCGCCATTGCTTTTTCAAAGAAATGGGCTGATGCAACGGACGAGAATGCCGAGGCTAAACCATTTTTGGTGGACTTTTTCAATGTGTTTGGTGTGTCTGATAGACGCGTCAAGAAGTTCGAGTACAAAGTACCGAAGCGTAGCGGTGGCAATGGTTATATTGATATGCTTTGGCACGGGAATATCCTGATAGAGATGAAGAGCCGAGGCAAAGACCTTGACAAGGCATATAAACAAGCCAGCGAGTACTTTGACGGACTCAAAGACTATGAATTACCCCGATACATTCTGGTCTGTGATTTTTACAGATTTAGGCTCGAAGATATTGACAACGAAAAGGTCTACGAATTCACGCTCGACGAGCTATACAAGAAAGTGCATCTGTTTGGATTTATCGCTGGATACAGCAACAAGGTGGAGCTAAAAGAGCAAGACCCCGTCAATCTCAAAGCGGCAGAGGCTATGGCTAAACTGCACGATAAGCTCAAGGCGATTGGCTACGATGGGCACGACCTTGAATTGTATCTCGTACGCTTGTTGTTCTGTCTTTTTGCTGATGATAGCAGTATCTTCAATAAAAATATCTTCTACGACTATGTTTGTGACCACTCTGCTGAGGATGGCTCAAATCTGGCATCGGTTATTAACGAGATATTCGAGATCCTTAACACGCCCATTGAAAAACGTCTGAAGAATATTTCGGAAGAACTTAACACGTTCCCATATGTGAACGGGAAACTATTCGAGGAGCGTTTGCCTCTCGCCTCATTCGATAGCTCAATGCGCCGCATTATCCTTGAATGCAGCACGTTGGATTGGGGTAAGATTTCGCCAGCAATCTTCGGAAGTATGTTTCAGGCAGTGATGAATCCCGAGAAACGACGTAATCTTGGCGCACACTACACGAGCGAAAGAAATATCTTAAAACTGATCAAGCCCCTATTTCTTGATGACTTATGGTCGGAGTTCGAGAAGGTCAAAAGCAACGACCGACAGCTTAAGATGTTCCACCAGAAAATATCGGCGCTTCGTTTCCTTGACCCCGCGTGCGGTTGTGGCAATTTCCTTATAGTCACTTACCGCGAGTTGCGCCTATTGGAGCTGGAGGTACTGAAAGCGATGTATGGTACCCAGCAAGCGTTCAATATTGCAGACCTCATTTTGTGCAACGTCGACCAGTTCGCGGGTATCGAATACGAAGAATTCCCCGCCCAAATCGCCAAGGTTGCAATGTGGCTAATCGACCACCAGATGAATATGCTTTGCTCGCGCGAGTTCGGCGAGTACTTTGTGCGCTTACCGCTACGCAAGTCGGCAAACATCATCTGTGGCGACGCATTGGAAACAGACTGGAACGAGATAGTTCCAAACAGCGAATTGTCGTATATCATTGGCAACCCGCCGTTCGTCGGTGCGCGCTTAATGACCAAGGAGCAAAGCAGACAGGTGGAGAGTGTGTTTGACAATATTCGCGGCGCGGGCAATCTCGATTATGTTACTGCGTGGTATGCCAAAGCGGCGAAGTATATACACGGTACTCGTATCAAGGTGGCATTCGTTTCGACCAACTCGATTGTTCAGGGTGAACAAGTCGGCATTTTGTGGTGGGTGTTACTGGAAAAGTACTGCATTCACATTCATTTCGCCCATCGTACCTTCAAGTGGAGCAACGAGGCAAAGGGCAATGCTGGCGTTTACTGCATCATCGTTGGATTCGCCAACTTCGACACGGATAACAAACTGATATTCGAGTACGAGGACATCACTGGTGAGCCACACATACTGCATGCCAAGAATATCAACCCCTATTTGGTCGATGCGAAGAATACGCTGATTGAAAACCGCACTAAACCGCTATGTAATGTCCCGACGATAGGCATCGGCAATCAACCTATTGACGGAGGCAACTACCTTTTCACCAAGGAAGAGATGGAGGAGTTTATCGCCATAGAGCCGAAGTCTGCGCAATACTTTAGACCGTGGTATGGAGCAATCGAGTTCATTCAGCAAAAACCTCGTTACTGCTTATGGCTGGGTGACTGCTCACCCGCGGAGTTAAGGGCTATGCCCCATTGTATGGAGCGAGTTAAAAATGTGCGAGAGTTCAGGTCTGCAAGTAAGCGAGTGGCTACACAAAAGGTTGCTGAAACCCCCACTCGTTTCTTTATCGAAAACATGCCCGAATCGTCGTATATCGTTATTCCACTGCACTCTTCAGAGAACAGGAAATATATTCCAATGGGATTTCTAACACCAGAGAACCTATGTAGTAATGCAGTCGAGATATTATCTAATGTAACCCTCTACCACTTTGGAGTATTGACCTCGGCAATGCATATGGCCTGGATGAGGTGTATATGTGGAAGAATCAAAAGTGATTTTAGATATTCTGCTGGTATCGTTTATAACAACTTTCCGTGGGCAGAGAATCCGTCGCCGAAGCAAGTCGAGCGCATCGAGCAGTGCGCCGAGGCGGTGCTGGAGGCTCGCAAGATGTTCCCCGATGCATCGCTTGCAGACCTATACGACCCATTGGCCATGCCCCCAGCGTTGATGAAGGCGCACCAAGCATTGGACAAAGCTGTTGATGCAGCTTATCGTACTGCACCGTTCACCTCGGATAGCCAGCGTATGGAGTTCCTATTCGACCTGTACATTAAGTACAACGCAACTTTATTTGACAAGCGAAGAAAGCAGCGGTGAATTAGATATGAAGAAAGTAAGTCCCCGAAACACTGTGTAGCGGTTTCGGGGACTGATTCCATTTTTTACTGGCCAATGTAAGCCTTTAGGGCCTCGACATAGGTTGCAAAGGCGTCGATTCCCGTGGGGGGTGATGCGGCTGATCGTGCAGGGTTTCTTGGGATACCTATATTTATATATATGGGGGCAAAAGGAGTGCGTCTGTGAAACGATAGGGTATCAATTTGCCTGATAGGTGTATAAGAAGGTCCGATTGGATTTGTTTGGTTTGATTAGAAAAAGCTATTATATTTGTACCTGTAAACAGATAACTAATAGAACTAAACTAATACGTAACAACTATGGAGAAATATACATGTACGCCTTGCGGATGGGAGTATGACCCCGCAGTAGGAGATCCTGATCGTGGCATCGCCCCCGGAACCCCCTTTGAGGAGTTGCCCGAAGATTGGACTTGCCCCATTTGTGGTGTAGGCAAGGAGCTGTTTGAGAAGGAGTAATCCCCGCTTCTTATCCAACGTCACACGAAGAGAGGCTGCCCAACAAAAACGTTGGGCAGCCTCTTTGTTTGTTTCGAGCGGGGTGATTCCACTAAAGAATACCCTGTTCAACCATCGACTTGGCAACCTTCATGAAGCCGGCAATGTTGGCCCCCTTCATGTAGTTGATGTAACCATCGGCCTCGGTGCCATACTCCAGACAAGCCGTATGGATCGAGGTCATGATCTGGTGCAGCTTGGCATCGACCTCCTCGGCCGTCCAATTCAGCTTTTGTGCATTTTGCGTCATCTCTAAACCCGACGTAGCCACGCCTCCGGCATTGACCGCCTTACCCGGGCCATAGGGGATTTTGGCGGCCAAGAAGGCCTCAATAGCCTCGGGACGACAACCCATATTCGAGACCTCGGCCACGATCTGCACGCCATTGGCCAGTAGCTGTTTGGCATCTTCGCCACCTAACTCATTCTGCGTAGCACACGGCATGGCGATATCGACAGCCACCTCCCACGGTTTGCGTCCGGCCACAAACTTCGATCCGGGGAATTGCTCGGCATAGGGGGCAACGATGTCGTTGTTCGAGGCGCGGAGCTCCAGCATGTAGTCGATCTTCTCGGCATCGAGCCCCGCCTCATCGTAGATATAACCATCGGGTCCCGAGATGGTTACCACCTTGGCTCCCAGCTCCGTCGCCTTCTTGGCAGCACCCCAGGCCACGTTGCCGAAGCCCGAAATGGCAATGCGTTTGCCGCGGATATCCATTCCCTGCTTGGCGAGCATCTGCACCAGGAAATAGACCGCACCGAAGCCTGTAGCCTCGGGGCGAATGAGCGATCCGCCAAAGGTCATACCCTTGCCGGTCAATACGCCCGTATTCTCCAGGGCCAATTTGCGATACATGCCGTAGAGATAGCCAATTTCGCGTGCTCCTACGCCCATATCGCCGGCCGGAACATCGGTCTCCGGGCCGATATGACGCCATAGCTCGGTCATGAAGGCTTGGCAGAAGCGCATCACCTCACGATCCGATTTGCCCTTGGGATTGAAGTCCGAGCCACCCTTGGCACCGCCCATTGGCAGCGTGGTCAGGGCATTTTTGAAGATCTGCTCGAAACCTAAGAATTTCAGAATCGAGGGATTTACCGAGGGGTGGAAGCGCAGACCGCCCTTGTAGGGGCCGATGGCGTTGTTGAACTGCACGCGATAGCCCGTATTGACCTGTACCTGGCCCAGATCATCGACCCAGGTCACCTTAAAGGTAAATTGACGATCCGGTTCAACGATGCGCTCAGCGATCTTGTTCGTCTCGAACTCGGGGTGTTGATTGTAGGCCTCCTCTACGGTGGTCAATACCTCGCGCACGGCCTGCAAATACTCGCTTTCGCCCGGATGACGTTGCTCGAGCTCCAGCATCAATTTCTCCACGTTCATAGTTGTAAGTTTTAAGGTGTATTAAGTTGCTTCTCGTTACAAATATAAACTTTTTTTTGAGAAAAGATAACTGCTTGGCTACTTTTTTTACTTTTTTTCTGCGTCGGGCAGCATCACTATGCCCCGATTGGCGCGGCCGTCGATGGCTACCATCAGCGGCTCCTCGAAGTGTACCCAGCGCAGGAATTCTCCTTCGTAGTGTGCTTCGTGATGGTCGAGCCACTCCTGACGGAAGATGCCCTCGCCTCGGAAGGGGTTGATCGTCAGATAACCGACACCGAGCGAGGTGACATTCTGGAAGAAGTGGGTGCCCTGTGACGGATCGACCACGAAGCTCGGGATGCCACACTCGACAATCACCTTGGCCTCCGAGATATGGGTCCATTTGACCGGTACACCGAGGAAGGGATCCGACGAGCCCCACCGCCCCGGACCGACCAATATGTAGCTGCGCCCCTCCTGCTGCATGCGCAGATTCAGAGCCAGCAGCTCCTCGGCAATACGTTCGGTGACGAGCGACGAGAAGTGTTCGCTCTTGATATAGACCACCTCGTGCAGATCGCTCATGCGGCCGATGCCGAGTGCCTGTTCGCCATAGATCAAAGCTTGCTCGGGCTGAACTTTTGCCCAGTCGATCGAGCGGTTGTCCTGATTGTCGATGATCGGACGAATCTGCAGCAGGTTGAAGATCTGCTCCTGACCGGTCGGTACATCTAAATTGACGGCAAACTCGATCTCGACAGGGCAGCGCATCTCCTCGGCGCCGATGTGGAGCAGGTCAGCAACGATTTCGGCCAACGGGAAGGTGTTGTATTTGAGGATGTTGTTGAAGGTGATGATGCGACGACCCTGGTCGAACGGGCTATCCGAAATGCGCTCGTTGTCTCGATCCCACACCGAGGTGACATGTTTCGTGTGGCGCAACGGTGCGATCTCGGTCATCCGCAGCCGACGCAGATTGACCGCATCGTCGATCGAGGAGCGGAAGGCGGCCGGATTCAGATCGAGAGCCAACACCTCGTGTTGGGTCTCCCGCAGAGCCAACTCGGGTGTCGAGGTCTGCAAAACGCGCTGCGGATAGGCCGGTGAGAAACGGAGCGTACGACCGCCATCGACCACCAATTTACCCAATCCCATCGCCACGTTGCAAACGCCATCTTCGGCACGTTCGTCGCCGATCGGGTAGTAGTTGATCGACCGTGCTACGCCCGAGAGGGTAGGCATGAACAGCCCCTCCTGCTCCGATCCGCACACCTCCTGCAAGATGACGGCCATCTTCTCCTCCGAGATCAGATTCTGCGACGATTGGATGTAGGCCCTCGACTCGGCAAAATAGACCGAGGCATAGACGCTCTTAATGGCGCGCAGCACGAGGCGCAACATCTGTGCCCGATTGGGGGTATAGGGGACCATGTAGGTCGAGTAGATGCCCGCAAATGGTTGGAAGTGAGAATCCTCGAGTTTTGACGAGGAGCGAATTGCCAGCGGCGTGCGTACGGTCGATAGGTAGGTCCTCAGGGCCTCCTGCAGTCGTTGCGGAATGGCCGAGGCGACAAATTCGGCCAGAATCTCCTCGTCGGAGAGCTCCTGTGCCAGGATGTCGGAGAGGCCGTTTTCGCGGATGAAGTCGTCGAAAAATTCCGTGGCGATCACCACCGAACGCGGTATGAGGATGCGCACTCCGGGGTATTTGTCGTATTGGCGATGCTTGATGAGCATCGAGTTCATGAAGGCCAAACCGCGCGCCTTGCCACCGAGCGATCCCTCGCCGATACGGGCAAAGGCGACGGCATCGGTATAGGTCTCCGTGTCGAAACGTGCCACTACACCCTGGCCGAGCAGTGTTCGGTAGTCGCGGATGGCATTGACGAGCGACCGGCGGTGTTCGTCCGTAGAGCTGAAGAGGCTCTTGTTGTGCTTACGAATCTTGGCGGCTAACGGAAACAGACCGCGCGAATAGAGCCACTTTGAGAGGTGGTTTTGCGAGGTGTGGTATTCAAAGGCGGCATCGGGGATCGTGGCGATCATCTCCTGCATCTGCAATAGGTCTTTGGCACGTCCCACCTCGCGCCCCGTAGCGGGATCTTTGAAGATGAAATCGCCGAAGGCAAACTCCTTGCGGATGAAATCCTGCAACTCGAGCAGCAGCGTCTTGGAGTTTTTGGCGATAAAGCCGGCTCCTAATGTGTTGGCCGTCTGGCGGAAGTCGATTTGCGAGGATTGCAACAGGATGGGCATGAGCGGATTATCGCGCTTGATGTGGCGACAGAGCTCAATGCCGGCATCGAGCCGTTCGCTCTCGGGCGGATCGTTCGGATGGATCACAAAACCTACGTCGGAGATCACACCCAGCAGGTTCTGTTTGTAGTTTTCGTAGAGCATCACCGCCTCGTCGTAGCTCGTAGCTAACAAGACCTTCGGACGAGCTCGTTTGCGCAGAATCTGCTGCTGTTCGTTGAAGGCATCACGCAAAAACTCGGTGTTCTGCTGGAGCAGCATTTTGTATAACTCGGGCAGATAGGTCGAATAGAAACGGATCGAGTCCTCGACCAGCAGAATGGCTTGCACTCCCCCCTGCAGAATATCCTCCTCGGCGTTCATCTTATCCTCGATGAGCTTGATGATGGCGATGATCAGATCCGTATTGCCATGCCAGCAGAAGATGTAGTCCAGCCCCGAGCGATCGCGCTCGTCGATGCGGCGATAGATATCTTTCGAGAAGGGGGTCATCAGGGCAACGGGAATCTGCCAACGCTCTTTGACCAGTTTCCCGAAGGTGAAGACATCGACCTCGCCGACATGGTACATCGTCAGGATGAAATCAAACGAACTATCCTTCTCGAGCAGCTCCAATGCTTCTCGCGTCGAGCTGACACGGGTCAGGGCGGGAGGATTCGATAGGTTGAGCTCCATGTATTCGCGGTTGATCTGTGACTCGATGTGGCCATCCTCCTCCAGAATGTAGCCGTCATAGCTCGAGCAGACCAACAGAATGCGATGGATGCGATACTTCATAAAACGGTATCGCTCGCCGCTATGGTAGTTTTCGATTGCCTGTTTCATGCCTTTTTGCATTAAAGGAGTTACTATGAACAAAGATACACAAAAATGGGAGTTTGGTATTGTTCAATCTGATATTTTAGGGCAAAAAAAGTCGCGAACGAAAAATATCGCGGCATAAAATTGGAGTTCCGACGAATAATGCCTATTTTTACCTCTTGATTGAACCAAATTGTAAACCCAAAAACGATTTATGAAGCGACTGTTGTTCCTTGTGCTGCTGATGACAGACCTTTCGGCCTCGGCGCAGAATCTGCAACTGCACTACGATGAATAGTCACTTTTTAGCAATTAGATATTTCTTTTTATGCAAACAAAAACCTATCGTTTGGAGGAGGTGCTCACCCCGCGTCAGGAGCGGGAGTGGATTGACTACCCCAAACAGCTTTATAAAGGAAATCCCTATTGGGTCTGCCCGATTGACGAGGATGTGCGCGAGGTCTTTGACCCGCAGCGCAACGAACTCTTTGCCGAGGGTGAGGCCATCCGATGGGTGGTGCGCGATGCCGCCGGTGCGATTGTCGGCCGCATAGCCGCCTTCTATAACCGCGAGAAGGCTGCTATTGAGGCCAAAGAGGAGCATGGTCAGCCGACGGGCGGTTGTGGTTTCTATGAGTCGATCGACAGCCAGGAGGTGGCCAACATGCTCTTTGATGCCGCCCGCGAGTGGCTTGCCGGCAAGGGTATGGAGGCGATGGATGGCCCGATCAACTTCGGACAGCGTCGTGATTGGTGGGGTCTGCTGGTCGAGGGCTTCGATCATGAGCCGCTCTATAAGAATCCCTACAACCCGCCCTATTACAAGGCTCTGTTTGAGAATTACGGCTTCCAAAACTACTTTAACCAGAACTCCTACAACTGGAAAATTGGCGAGTCGGAGGCCTCGTCGCGCTTGAAGGATCGTGCCGAACGACTCTATCGTCAGGAGGCCGGTTACTCGATCCGTCGGATCGACATGAAGCATCTGGATGAGGCGGCGGAGAACTTCCGCGTGATCTACAACAAGGCCTGGGCGATGTTCTCCGGTGTCAAGCCGATGGAAAAGGAGGAGGCGCAGACGATCATGAAGGTGATGAAACCGATCATCGACCCGAACATCATCTATTTCGCCTATCAGCACGATGAGCCGATCGGCTTCTTCATCACGGTGCCCGACCTGAACTGCATCATCGGTCGTTTTGGCGGTAAGTTCGGTCTGTGGCAGAAACTGCGCCTGATGTGGGAGTTGAAGGTGCGGAAACGTTGCGACCGCGTCTTCGGCATCATCTTTGGCATCACGCCCGCGTGTCATGGCAAGGGTGTCGAGTCGGCAATTATGTACGAGTACCTGAACTATGTGCAGTCGGAGGCGTGCCCCTACAAGGCGATCGAGCTGGCCTGGATCGGCGATTTCAATCCCGTGATGAATCGCATGATCATCAACTATGCCGGCGCTTCGCTCTACAAGGTGCACACGACCTATCGCTACCTCTTCGACCGCGAGAAGGAGTTTCAGCGTTGTCCGCGACTGGGTATTAAACGAACCGAAAAACAAGAATAAGACGATGAAAACCACCGCATTTACCAAGTATCACATTGCTGCCGGTGCCAAGATGGCTGAGTTTGCCGGCTACAACATGCCGATCGAATTTTCGGGTATCAACGACGAACACCAGACCGTGCGTACGGCGGCCGGTGTCTTTGATGTGAGCCACATGGGTGAGATTTGGGTCAAAGGACCCAAGGCCCTCGAGCTGTTGCAGCGCATCACTACGAACGATGTAACCCGCCTCCACGATGGCAAAGTGCAGTACACCTGCATGCCCAACGGACGTGGCGGTATCGTGGATGATATTCTGGTCTATCGCATCGATGCCGAGACCTACATGCTCTGCGTCAATGCTGCTAATACGGAGAAGGATTGGCAACATATCCTCGCCGAGGGTGCCAAACTCGGCATGGAGGCCGGTCACGGCAAGGAGCTCTACAACGCCTCGGATGAGATTTGCCAGCTGGCCGTGCAGGGACCTTTGGCGATGAAGATCGTGCAGAAGATGTGTGCCGAACCGGTCGAGGAGATGGAGTACTACACCTTCCGCAAGATGGAGGTGGCCGGCGTGCGTGCCATCCTTTCGATCACGGGCTACACCGGCTCGGGCGGTTGTGAGATTTATGTGGCCAACGAGGATGGCGATCAACTTTGGGAGGCTTTGTGGAAGGCCGGCGAAGAGTTTGGCCTGAAGAACATCGGTCTGGGAGCCCGCGATACGCTCCGCTTGGAGAAGGGTTTCTGCCTCTATGGCAACGATATTGACGATACGACCTCGCCGCTCGAGGGTGGTCTGGGTTGGATTACGAAGTTTGTCCCCGAGAAGCCCTTTATCGATCGTGAGCTGCTCGAGCAGCAGAAGGCCGAGGGCGTGAGCCGCAAGTTGGTGGGTCTGAAACTCATTGGCCGAGGTGTGCCGCGCCATGGCTATGGAATCGCTACGCCGGAGGGTGAGGTGATCGGTCAGGTGACCTCGGGTACGATGTCGCCCTCGCTCAAGATCGGTATTGCCTTGGGCTATGTGGCCACGCCCTATGCGAAGGTCGGCACGAAGCTCGCCGTGGTGATCCGCGAGCGACTGATCGAGGCCGAGGTGGTCAAACTGCCCTTTGTTTAATCTTATGGACTACAAAAAGTATCGTTTCGAGACCCGACAGATCCATGCCGGACTCGATCCTGCAATCGAAAATGGCGCACGTGGGGTAGGTATCTATCCCACGGCAGCCTATCGGTTCAAGAGTTGCGACTATGCCGCCAAACTCTTCGAGTTGAGCGAAGGTGGCAACATCTACACCCGCCTGCAAAATCCGACGACCTCGGCCTATGAGGAGCGCATTGCCGCCCTCTATGGAGCGGTGGGTGCGCTTGCCGTAGCTTCGGGTATGTCGGCTATCCTGCTGACGGTCACCGCTTTGGCTAAGCAAGGCGAAAATATCGTTGCCTCGCCCTATCTCTACGGGGGCACCTACAATCAGTTCCGCATCTCGCTGCGCAATCTTGGTATCGAGGTGCGTATCGCCGCGTCGGAGGATCCGGCCGCTTTTGCCGCCCTTTGCGACGAGAAGACCCGCGCCATCTATGTCGAGAGCATGGGCAATCCGACCTGTGCGGTGCTCGACCTGGAGGCCTTGGCGGCTGTGGCGCGTCAAAAGGATGTACCCTTCGTGGTCGATAACACCTTTGGCGCAGCGGGCTACCTCTGCAACCCCTTCGATTGGGGTGCCAATATCGTGGTCGATTCGGCTACGAAGTGGATCAATGGCCACGGTACGGCGATGGGGGGCGTGATCGTCGATGGCGGTAATTACAATTGGCGCAATGGCAAGTTCCCGCAGATTGATGGCCCGTCGGAGGGCTATCATGGGCTGAATTTTGCCGAGGCGTTTGGTGCGGCTGCCTTTGTGGTGAAGTGTCGTGTCGATGGCCTGCGCGACTTCGGTTGCTGCCCCTCGCCTTTCGATAGCTACCTGATGATGATCGGCTTGGAGACCCTTTCGTTGCGTGTGCGCCAAGAGGTGGAGACGACCTGGAAGTTGGCCGAATATTGCCGTAACCATCCAAAGGTGGCGCGTGTGAGCTTCGTCGGATTTGAGGATCACCCGAGCTATGCCCATGCCAAGAAGTACTACCGCTACGGCTCTTCGGCCGTCTTTACGATTGAACTGAAGGGCACGCTGGAGAGCACCGTGCAATTTGTTGAGGCGCAAAAGTTGGCCGCCCACATGACCATGATCGGCGATTCGATTACCGTGATCACGCATCCGGCATCGACAACCCACAAACAACTCTCGGAGGCCGATTTGAAGGCTGCAGGTGTGACGCCTACGTTGTTGCGCATCTCGGCCGGTTTGGAACATCCGGAGGATCTGATTGCCGATTTCGAGGAGGCTTTTCAGGCTATTTAATCGGTGAGGATGTGGGTGATTCCCCGTTGAACACGTAAGCAAAAGAGGGTGCTGCCAAGATTGGTCAGACACCCTCTTTCATTTCTTTGTGGTTCTCCGAAAATCGCGTTACGCTTTGCGTTGCAGGCGATGACGCAGCGAGAGCAACAGATCGCCCCCGATGGCCAGCAGGGAGGTTGCACCAAACAAGATGGCCCACTCTTTGGCCGGTAGTGGCTCGGTGCGGAAGATCTCGCCGCCAAACTCCACGATGAGCCATTGTCCGAGCAGAATCAATCCTAAAATCAGGAAGAACTCCCCGCACCCCTTCAGTTGGGTAAAGGCCGAATGACGCGCCTCGAACCGTTTGGCGTTGAACATGTTCCAGAACTGCAGCAGCACGAAGGTCGTGAAGAAGATGGTCTGTTCGTAGAGCGAGGGGAGCCCCCATCCGAAGAGCATGCTCAACAGGACGATGATCATCACCGAGCCACAGCCGAGAATCATCCGTACCATCGAGGGGGTGATGATGAACTCGTTGCAGGGACGCGGCTTGTCGCGCATCACCTCGCGCGAAGGGGGCAACGAGGCCATCGCCATCGCGGCAAAGGTATCCATGATGATGTTCACCCAGAGAATTTGCACCACCGTGAGGGGCATTTCGGAGCCGGCAATGGCACTGACAAAGCAGATGACGATGGCGACAAAGTTGATCGTCAGCTGGAAGAGTACAAAGCGCTGGATGTTACGATAGAGCGAACGTCCCCACATGACGGCCGTAGCAATCGAGGCAAACGAGTCGTCGAGCAGGGTGATGTCGGAGGCCTCTTTGGCTACCGCCGTACCCGATCCCATCGAGAGACCCACGTTGGCAAAATTCAAGGCCGGAGCATCGTTCGTGCCATCGCCCGTCACGGCTACCACCTCGCCTCTGCGTTGCAGGAGCTGCACGAGCCGCTGTTTGTCGAGCGGGCGGGCGCGCGATAAGATTTTGAGCTGATCGATACGCTCCAAAAGCTCTTCGTCGCTCATGGCGGCAAACTCCGGTCCGGTCATGCGATTCTGCTCATCATCCGTCTGATCGTCCCACAGACCGATCTGACGGGCAATCTCGGTCGCCGTAGCGGCCGTGTCGCCCGTGACGATCTTGATGGCGATGCCGGCCGAGAGGCAGTCGGCCACGGCGGCCGGGACATCCTCGCGTACGGGATCGGCAATGGCTACGATCGCTGCCAAGTGAATGGTTGATCCGGCAATAGCCTCGCTGACCTCCTCTTCGGTCGTATCGGCCCAGGCGATGGCAAGCGTACGCATGCCACGTTGTTGGTAGTCCAACAGTGTTTGACGGATCGGATCGTTCGACTCGTTGCGAGCACACATCGTGAGGACAATCTCCGGAGCACCCTTGATGCAGAGGCGCAGCGGCTGTTGTGGCGAGCGACGAATCACCGTTGCCATGTACTTCGTATGGGTCGAGAAGGTCTGGCGGCTGCAGATCGTCGCCTGCTCACGCAGCTGACGGTAGTCATACCCAAGATCGAGCAGATGGTGGAGCATCGCCCCTTCGGTTGAATTTCCCAGAATATGACCATCGTTATCAAGGAAGGCGGTTGAGTTGAGGGCAATCACCTCGGCCAACTCCTCCATCGGCAGTTCCCCGCAGAGTTTCAACTCGCTGACCGACATGCGGTTTTGGGTCAGCGTGCCAGTCTTATCGGTACAGATGACGGTGACGGCACCCATCGTCTCGCAGGCGTGCATCTTGCGCACCAGATTGTTCGTGCGCAACATCCGTCGCATGGACATGGCCAACGAGAGGGTAATCGACATGGGCAATCCTTCGGGTACGGCCATAACGATGATCGCTACCGAGAGCATGAAGAGGTGGATGATGTATTCGGCAATGGCGATCCACTCCTGTTGCCAGAGTCCCTCGGCGAAGAAGGCTTTGAGGAGCAGAATGACAAAGATGGCAATGGAAAGGGCGATACCGATCTTGCCAATGAGTTGCGAGAGCCGCTCCAACTGCCGATTCAACGGGGTCTGCTCCCCACTATCGATCGTTGCCTGCTCGGTGACGCGGCCCGCCTCGCTGTGATCGCCTACGGCCGTGATGACCAGCTGCCCGTAACCATCGGTGACGGTCGTACCTCGCAGAGCCATGTTGGTTGGATAGGTCGCCTCGGGGTCGAATTGGGTGGAATCGGCACTCTTCTCGGTCTCCGGCTCACCCGTGAGGGTCGATTCGTTGATGCGCAACGAGACCGTCTCGACCAACTCACCATCGGCCGGAATCGTTTCACCGCTTTCGATATAGACCAAATCGCCCACCACCACCTCGTGGCGCGGAATCTGACACATCACGCCGTTGCGCTTGACCTTCACCGGCACATCGTCATTGACGCTGTTGAGCCGGCGGAAGCGTCGCTGGGCATCCCACTCGAACCAAAAACCGACCAACGTAGCCAGCAGGATGGCAGAGATAATGCCGATCGACTCCGTAAGATCGTGTTCGATAATTCCCAAAATGAGTGACAAGACGGCTGCAACGAGGAGGATGCGGATAATCGGGTCGCGGAACTTCTCGATCAGCAACTCCCAGGCCGAGTCGTCCTTGGCCGGGGTCAGTCGATTCGAGCCATGCTCCTCACGGCTTCGAGCGACTTGTTCGTCTGTCAGACCATTGGGATTATAGTGAATCATAGGTGGCGTTTATTTGTTGAACGAAAATCTACGCGTGGAGGCATCGAGGCGGATAGCGATAAAGAGCAAGATCGTAAAGGCGATCAGCGACGAACCTCCGTAGCTCATGAAGGGCAGCGGGATACCCATCACGGGCATCAGGCCGATGGTCATGCCGATATTGACCAGCACGTGGAACATCAAGATCGAAGCCACGCAGTAGCAATAGATGCGGCCAAAGGGCTCCTCTTGCCGTTCACCCATGCGCATCAGTTTGAGAATGAGCAGGCAGAAGAGGGCCAACACGAACGAGGTACCCACGAATCCCCACTCCTCCCCCAGCGTGCAGAAGATGAAGTCGGTATGTTTCTCGGGCACAAAGCCGTTTTTGATCTGTGTACTTTCCAAAAATCCCTTTCCAAAGAGACCGCCCGATCCGATGGCGATCTTGGCCTGGCGCACGTTGAAGTCGGCACCACGCGGATCATCGAGCACGCCCAAGAAACTTAAGATACGGTCTTGCTGGTGGCTCTTGAGCACCGAGTTGAACAGGTAGTTGGTCGTAGGCAGGAAGATGATCGAGCCCACAAAGAGGGCCAGCGTGATGAAGGTGGCAGCCAACTTGGCACGGAAAGCATAGATCGCCACACCGAGGGCGGCCACCGACGAGACCATCAGCAGGGCCATGTAGAAGTCGATCTTCCCGGGCCAAAACAGCGAGCAGAGGGCCTGCACAACGAAGGCAGTCAGGAAGATAGCAGCCAGAAAGCTCAGGCGCGAGCGCATTTGCCGCGTGATCATCATCTCCGACAGGACACAGACGAGCAGCAGCAAGACCAGCATGGTCAGGGGTGGCAACACAAACGAGAGGATGAAGAGCGTAGCGACGAGCAGCACCGGAATGCAGAGCCACTTATTCAACCCCTCGCGGTAGAAGACCATCAGGAACGAGCCGAGCACGATGCCCGATCCGGTATCGTTTTGCAAAATCACGATCAGCAGCGGGGCGCAGATGATCAAGCCACTCTTGATGATGTCGCCGACCTTGGTAATCGAGAAGGAGTATTCACTCATCAGACGCGCCAGCGCCAGAGCCGTGGCGATCTTCACAAACTCGATGGGTTGTATGGCAAACGAGCCTAACTCGAACCACGCCTTGGCGCCATTCTTTGTCGATCCGGCAACGAGCGTTAGGAGCAAGACGCCCAGACCGGCCAGATAGAGCGGATAGGCATAACGGTGGTAATATTGAGAGTCGATCAGCAGGACGAAGAGGGCTACGATAAGCGCCAATCCGACCCAAATGGCCTGTTTGATGTAGAAATGGCTGAACGAGAAGAGGCTGGTGATCTCTTCGTTGTACGAGGCCGCTGTAATGGAGACCCACCCGATCAAGACGATCAGCAGGTAGAGCAAGACGGCTCCTAAATCGACTCCTTCGAGGAGTGATCCGCTATTGACGCTTCTTCTTGTTGTCATTGGGGTGGGCGATTTTTAACTCTTTCATACGTTGATACAGGGCGGGACGACGAATCGTGTCCGTCAGATAGTACTCCTCGAGCAGCGAGGCGATCGGCAGTGCCGCCGAGGCACCGAAGCCACCATGTTCGATATAGACCGAGATGGCAATCTTCGGGTTGTTGCGCGGTGCAAAGCTCAAGAAGGTCGAATGGTCTTTACCATTGGGGTTCTGGGCCGTACCGGTCTTACCGCAGACATCAAACCCCTCCAGACGTGCAGCCGTCGAGGTTCCCTCTTTATTGACACCGTCCCACATCCCCTGGATGATCGTCTCGTAGTGCTTCGGGTCGATCATCGTGTAGTGACGTTCGCGGAAACGGCTGTCGATCGAGTCGATGCCCTCGATCTGCTTGACGATATGCGGCGTGTAGTAATAGCCTCGATTGGCAATCGTGGCGGCAAAGTTTGCCAACTGCAACGGCGAGCAGAGCATCTCACCCTGTCCGATCGAGAGCGAAAGGACGGTCAGCGAGTTCCACGACCCGTGATAGACGCGATCGTAGCGGGCACGCGAAGGGAGTGCACCCGAGCTCTCATCGAGAAAGTCCGAGCCGAGGCGTCCGCCAAATCCGAAGCTCTCCACATAGTTATGCCACACATCAAAACCGTTTTTCACGCCGCCATGCGCTTTATTATCGAGGATATCGCGGAAAACGTAGCAGAAGTATGCGTTGCACGAGGTGGCAATGGCATAATAGAGGTCGATGGGCGATTTGTGGCTGTGGCACTTTACACCGCGACCTACGGAGTAGCCATTGTGGCAGGGGTGCATGTCGTGAGCTTGGAGTACCCCCTCCTCCAGGCCGATGAGTGCCTGGGCTAATTTGAAGGTCGATCCGGGCGGATAGCGACCCTGCACGGCGCGGTTATAGAGCGGGTTACGCGGATTTTGTAACAGCTCGGCGTAGGTACGACTGCGATTGCGGCCCACCAATCGGTCGGGGTCGAAGGTCGGTGAGGAGACCATCATCAGAATCTCGCCCGTAGCCGGTTCGATGGCAATGGCACCACCCACCTTGCCTGCCATCAGCTCCTCGCCCATCAATTGCAATTTGGCGTCGATCGTGCAGACGATGTTCTTGCCCGGCTCGGGGAGCGTATCGAAGATACCATCCATGAACGAGCCCTTCAAGGCTCCATGCGTGTTGCGCTCCAACACACGGATGCCGCGTTTGCCACGTAACACATAGTCGTAGGCCTTCTCGATACCCGTGCGGCCGATGTATTCGTTGGGATGCACCTCCGGATGCAGTTTGCGGTAATTCTCGCTGGGCAGGCCGACCTCACCGAGCAGATTGCCACCAATCGGGGTCGGGTAGGAGCGGATCGTACGGCTGACCGTATAGAATCCGTCGAAGCCACCGACATCGAAACGCAACTTCTCCTCCTTGGAGAGGAAGTTCGTGATCAGAAAGGGGGCACGCGGATTTTGGCGAGCCTGCTTGAGACGTGTGCGCAGACGGGGCAGGTCGATGCCGGCGATCTGACAGAATCGCACCGAGTCAAAACCATGCTTGTTGATGTCCCGATAGATGACCATCAAGTCGTAACATTCGCGGTTTTGGGCTATATAGTTGCCGTTGCGGTCGAAGATCTCGCCTCGCGGAGCATACTCCACCTGCGAGAACATGACATTCGTACGAGCCAACTCCTTGTAACGCGGGTCTATGAGTTGAATGTAGGCTACTCGCAGACCGATAACCGCAAAAATGAGCAATACGATGGCCTGCAAGGTCCGCATGCGTAAGAAACCTTCGTGGCGGTCGATCATAGGATTTGCGATTTGATGTGTGAAACAAAGATACGTTCGGTGACACCCACCAGGAAGAGGGTGCCGATGCTGCTCAGCAGAATGCGCAAGAGGGTACCGGGAAGGTGGGCCCACGAGAGCGATTCGAGCAGGAAGAAGAGCGTGTGGTGGATCAAGACCATGCCGACTGCATAGCTCCAGAAGAGGCGTTTGCCCAGACGACCACGCGAGGGAATACCCTCGTCGCGCATATCCTCACGCGGAGTGAGCAGGCGAATCCAGTAGGGACGGACAAATACGATTGCCAGCGAGACGATCGTATTCAGACCCGCGATGCCCATCGTGAAGTCCATCGTGACACCGGTCAGCAGTCCCAACCCCAACATGGCAATCGGGGGTAGCTCGAGCGGTAACATGATCAGAAAGACCAGATAGACGAGCGGGGCAAAGTAAGAGCTGATCGAGAGGTTGTTGAACAGAAAGATCTGCGACAAGGCCATCACGATAAAGAGCAATATGTAGGAGGGTGTACGATACATAGTGTTGGTGTAGCTGCAGTTGTGGTTAGTTGTTGGTGTTTTCCAGGACCTGCTCTTGCAGCAGTTCGATCTCGTAGAGGTCGATGTTCTCGATCAGGACCAGGTTGCTCAATCGGGTAAGCTCGGCTGCCAGACGTACGCGGACGTTGTAGGTCGTGCCCAACTCGTTGAGCGTCGCCTCCTCGACCGTACCGATCAGCATCCCCTGCGGAAAGTAGGGCTCCAGACCCGAGGTGACCACCCGATCACCCGGTTGCGGTTCGGCATACTTCGAGAGGTCTTGCATCCAGACATAGTTCGGGTTGCGACCATCCCATCGGATGGCACCGTAGTAGGTGCTCCCCTCGATGCAGCCGCTGGCGCGAAACTCCATGTTGAGGATCGAGAGGGCCACCGCGTAGTGGTCCGAGCAGGCGATGATGTGGCCGACAATAGCCCCTTCGGGGGTCGTTACGGCCATGCCATGACGCACGCCATCGTTTTGTCCACGGTTGAGTGTGATGTAGTTGCGCGGATGAGCAATCGTGCTGCCCACGATCGAGGCGGTCTGCATCTTGTATTTGCTCATGTCGTTGTTGGCTATCTCGGTAACCTGTGCAGTCAGCTGCTCCATCTCCCGATAGCGGGAGAGCTCCTCCTCCAATTGGGCGATCCGATCGGTCAGTTTGCGATTCTCACGCCCCAGCGAGAAGAAGGTGCCAATGTCGTTGATCGTCCCATTGACCCCGCCGAAGAGTCGGTTGGTCTGCGCCAAGAGCCGAGCCTCGGTATAGACGGTCGAACGGGCATAGTAACCCAATGCCAGGATCTCCAGCAGGATGAAGAGCACCGTGACATAGACGCTGCGGATGAACTCCAGAAGTTTACGCATAGCAACAGAAGGGAAATGCGGGCCTCATGCCCGCATTTCGATTTATCTCATGAGGAACGAGAAACGGTTGATGTTCTTCAGCGCCGTTCCCGTACCCCGGACAATGGCGCGGAGCGGATCGTCGGCAATGTGTACCGGGATGCCGGTCTTTTTGCTTAGGCGTTGGTCCAATCCCTTGATCAACGCACCACCACCGGTGAGGTAGATACCGTTGGCCACCACATCCGAGTACAACTCGGCAGGCATCGACTGCAACACCTCCATCAAGGCATTGTCGAGCTGCGAAATCGAGTGCTCGAGCGTGTAGGCGATCTCGCTATACGAGAGCTTGACGGTCTTGGGCAGTGCGGTCAGGATGTCGGGTGCCGTGATCTCGAAATCCTCCGGCTCCTCCTCCAGGTCGGGCAGGGCTGCACCGATGTGGTGCTTGATCTTGGCGGCCGTGCGCTCACCGACACGGATGCCGTGCTGCTGGCGCATGTAGTTCTGGATATCCGACGTGAAGACGTCGCCGGCTACGTTGATCGACTTCGAGCAGACGATACCGCCCAACGAGATGCAGGCGATCTCGCTCGTACCGCCACCGATGTCGATGACCATGTGGCCCTCGGGAGCCTCGACATCCATGCCGGCACCCAGCGCAGCCGCCATCGGCTCGTAGATCATATAGACCTCACGGCCACCGGCATGCTCGGCCGAGTCGCGTACGGCTCGAATCTCGACGTTGGTCGAACCCGACGGAATACAGATCACCATGCGCAGCGAGGGGGCAAAGAGCGATCCCTTGGTCTTCACCTTCTTGATCAGGCCGCGCAGCATGAGCTCCGTGGCGTTGAAGTCGGCAATCACACCGTTGCGCAGCGGGCGAATCGTGCGGATGCCGGGGTTGGTCTTCTCGTGCATCTTCTGTGCTTCGCTACCTACGGCGATCAATTTGCCCGAATGGGCATCGAGTGCGACGATCGACGGCTCATCGACCACCACCTTGCCATTATAGATGATCAGCGTATTGGCCGTTCCGAGGTCAATCGCCAACTCTTGTGTCAGTGAAAAAAATCCCATTGTTGAATGTTGTACTATCTTATTGTTTAACTTATTCCGTATCAGTGGATTAGGGCTCCTTTTTGGAACTATTCCCGTTTGGGGGCCTAATCTGCACTACAAAGGTACGAAAAAAGAAAGGATTAAAGTGCAAATTTTCAGGCAAAAAAATCAACATTTTTTACCCGAAAAAGCCCATTCCAAAAGGGGCTTTTTGGAGCTCTCTGATGCGGTGGTAAAGGGGGTGTACGATGGTGGTTTGCGGGTTGCTAAAAGAGGGCAAAACGGCCTTCGCCCATTTGGACGAAGGCCGTTTTTGTTTCGGTTTTTCGGATGCGGATTAGTTGGCAGCCGCAGTCTCCGTAATACCCAGCTCCTTCTTGACGAGCGGCGTGATGTCGGTCATCGTAGCCTCATCGAAATAGACCAACGAACCGGTCTCGAAGATAGCCGTGTAGCCACCTGCCTTGCTCACCGTCTTGATGGCAGCCTGAGCCTTCTCGATGATCGGGGTCATCAGCTCCTGCTCCTTCTTAGCCAGATCCTGCTGGGCCATCTGCTGCAGCTCGTTACCGCGCGTACGCAGGTCGTTGAGCTCCTTCTCTTTGATCTGACGCACAGCGTCGGTCATCGTGTTGAGTCCCTTCTGGAACTCCTGCAATTTGGTGTTGAACTCGACGTTGATAGCCTCGAGATTCTCCTCCCAATCCTTCTGAACAGCCATCAGGCTGGTCTGCATCTCCTTCGTTTCGGGCATGGCCATAACCACCTCCTGCGAGTTGATGCGGCCGAGTTTCTGGGCAAAGATCGACGTGCAGCTCACCAGCATGGCGACCACCAGGGTCAGTTTTAGTACTTTCTTCATAATGTTTTGATAGTTAATTATTTGATGTTTCTTTTATGGCTTGTTTATTGGAGACTCTGGATCACCTCGTCGGTGCGCTCTGCCGCGGCCGAGGTGTAGAGCAGGGTGGGGTTGTTCGACGAGTCGATCACCACGTCAGCACCCACGCGCTTGGCATAGCTCTCGATGGCGGCAAATACCCGCTCCTGGATAGGTTTGATCAGCTCGATGCGTTTCTTCATCAGCTCACCCTCCTGACCAAAGATCTTCTCTTGGAACTCATTGGCAGCCTGCTCCTTCTGCAGGATAGCGTTCTCGTAGTTCTGTCGGGCCGTAGCCTGCAGCGAGGCGCGCTGTTTTTCGTAGGTGGTAAACAGATCCTCGACCTCTTGGAACTTGGCATCGACCTGTTTTTGGTAGCTCTCGGCCAGCTGGTCGAGTTGTTCGATGGCCTGGTTATAGCTTGCGATGGACTTGAAGACCTTCTCGCTATTGACTACGATGTAGTTCTGTGCCGATACCGCTAACCCCATCAGGGCAAAACATGCGGCAAAAATCCATTTTTTCATACCTTTTCAGTTTTACGTTTCAACGTTCATTTTTCGGGTACAAGAAGCATACCTATATAAATAACGTACCGCCTCTTGTTTTATTGCCCCCCCGGACAGGGTTAGAACTGCTGACCCATCACGAAGTGGAACTGGCTGCCACTCTTGTCGGTCTGTCCGGCCGGAGCATCAAATCCGTAACCCCAGTCGATACCGAGCATACCCACCACCGGCAGATAGAGACGTACACCGAAACCGGCCGAACGCTTGATCTTGAAGGGAGAGAACGACTCCCACGAGTCGAAGGCGTTACCACCCTCGAGGAAGCCCAGCACGTAGATCTGCGACGAGGGTTTTAGGATCACCGGATAACGCAACTCGGCCGTGTATTTGTTGTAGGCGATCGAGTAGTAATCGTTTACCGGATCGAGTGCACCATCCTCGTAACCGCGCATCGAGATGATGTCGATACCGTAGATGTTGTAACCCGACATACCGTCACCACCGACCTCGAAACGCTCGAAGGGCGAGGTTTTATGCTTGTTGTAGTGGCCCAAGTAACCCATCTCGGCCTTGACCATCAAGACTAAGTTCTGATTCGGGGTCAGTGCCTGGAACCATTGCGACTTAAGCTGCCACTTGTGGAACTCGATCCACTGGTAACGCTCTGCGTCGGGCATCGACTCGTCGGCATAATCCTTGCCGTCCCACAGCGAGTAGGGGAGCGTAGCCTGCACCGAGATGCTGAAGTCCGAACCGCGACGCGGGTAGATCGGCTGATCGACCGAGTTGCGGCCAAATACGAGCTTCATCGAGAGTAGGTTGGCGTTACCGTTCGACATGATGAACGAGTTCCAGTTCTTCAGGTTATATCGCTCGTAGCTCAACTCACCGTAGAGGGTGAAGTAGGGGTCGGGCCAGCTCAAACGCTTACCCAAACCGACGGCCAAACCGAGCGTGCGGAAGTGCATCGTCGAGGTCTGCCATACGTAGTAGGCATTGTTCTGCTCCGACCAGTGGGCCGAGAGGGTCAGCGAGTTCGGTTTGCGACCGCCCACCCAGGGGTCGGTGAAGCTGAACGAGAAGGCCTTGTAGTAGGTACCGTTGGTCTGTGCTGAGAGCGAGAGACGCTGGTTTTGACCCTGCGGATAGGGTCGCCAAGCGCCGGGCTTGAAGGTGTTCTTGATCGAGAGGTTGTTGAAGGTGATACCGACCGAACCTACGAAGGTTCCCGATCCCCAACCACCGGCGATGTTGAATTGGTCCGAAGCCTGCTCCTCGAGCGGCCAATTGACATTGACCAACTCGTTCGATACGGGTTTGATGTCGGGCATGATCGCCTCGGGGTTGAAGTGGCCCATCGAGCCGAGCATACGGATCGTCTGCATGAGCATCGAACGGTCGTACAACTCACCCGGGCGGGTGTACAACTCGCGGCGGATCACCTCGTCATCGACGCGTACGTTACCGGTGATGCCTACCTCGTTGATCGTAAAGGGTTTACCCTCAAAAACCTTCACCTGGATGTCGATCGAGTCGGCACCGATGATCGTCTCCGTAGGCTCGATTTGTGACATCAGGTAGCCCTGATTCTGGTAGAGCGACTTTACGGACATCTCCTCGGGGTTCTCCTCGCGGCCGATACCGAGGCGTTTGTGCATCGACTTCTTGTCGTAGGTGTCACCCTTCTTGACGGCAAACATGTTTTGCAGTTGCTCGGTGTCATAGACCGAGTTGCCGACCCAGGTCACATCGCGGATGTAGTATTTGTTACCCTCCGACAGATCGAGGTCGATAGCGATGCGATTCGGGGCGATATCGTAGATCGAATCGCGGAGAATCGCGGCGTTGCGATAACCCTTTGAGTTGTAGAAATCGAGCAGCAGCTCCTTATCTTCGAGATACTCCTTGTCGTTGAGCTTCGAGCTCTTGAAGAAGTTGATGCTCTTCTGGTGGGTCTTTTTGAAGGTGCGACGCAGACGTTTCGAGGTGAACTGCTCGTTGCCTCGGAAGTTGATCTGGCCGACCTTGACGCGCTCTTTGCGGTCGATGATGTAGGTGACCGTAGCATATTGCGAGCGAGCCGAGTCGCGGTCGATGCGCCAGGTGACCTCGGCATTGCGGAAGCCCTTCTCTTTCCAATACTCCTTGATGAGCTTTTGGTTCTTGTCGAGGACATAGTCCGAGAGCTCGCTGTTACGACGCAACTTGAGCTTCTCCATGATATCCTTCTGCTTACCGGTCGAGATGCCCTCGAATTTCCACTCATAGACGCGCGGACGCTCTTCGAGGAAGAGTTGCAGGTCGAGGCTGTCACCGTCGATTTCGGCACCCATGCGCACATCGCCATAGTGACGCTGGCTCCACAGACGGGTGATGGCGTTCGAGATAAAATTACTCGGCAGATAGACCGAGTCGCCCTCTACCAGACCGGCCGAGGCCTTCACCAGGTTCGGGTCGAGGTGCTTGAGGCCGATCACATTGATCTTGCGGATGTAGTAGAGTTTCTGGGTGCGCGAACGCTCCATCATCGGGGCGTCTTTCGGGAATGCGGGCTGGTCGGCCACACTATCGGTTACAACCTGCGCAACAGCCGTCGTGTCGGCGGCTGCTTGTTGTTCTTGAGCCCATAGGCTCTGCCCGCACACGAGCAAGAGCAGCACAAGGCTCCATATTTTGCTAACGTAGTTCATCTTCTCGTCGAAAAAACCTTTTTTCGTTTCTATTTCACCAAACCGAAGCGGCGATCACGTTTGGCATACACCTCCAGCGCGCGGGCAAACTCCTCTTCCGAGAAGTCGGGCCAGAGCACCTCGGGGAAGTAAAACTCGGCATAGGCCGATTGCCACATCAAAAAGTTGCTCAACCGCTGCTCGCCGCTGGTACGAATCACCAGGTCGGGGTCGGGCATGCCGGCAGTATCGAGGTGGGCGGCGATCGTCTGCTCGTCGATAGCCTCGGGCTGCAGATGCCCCTCGGCGACCTCTCGGCCGATCTGCTGCATGGCACGACGCAGCTCGTCACGCGACGAGTAGTTGAGGGCCAGCACCATCGTCAGCTTCTCGCTCGCGGCCGTCTCTTGCTCGATCTGGGCGAGGTAATATTGCACCCGCTCGGAGAAGCGGCTGCGCTCGCCGATGATCTGCACCCGGACACCTTGCTTTTTTAGCTCGGGCGTTTCGTTGATAATACTGCGACACAGCAACTCCATCAGAGCCTCCACCTCGGCCTGCGGACGCCCCCAATTCTCGGTCGAGAAGGCGTAGAAGGTGAGTTGGCGCACGCCATGTCGCAGGGCTGCCTTCAACGTCGTACGAATCGACTCCACACCGGCAATATGCCCTTCGGAGCGATCCAACCCGCGTTGTTTGGCCCAACGACCATTTCCATCCATGATGATGGCGACGTGTTGCGGTATCGGTTTATCGGTACTCATAATAGGGTGCAAATATAGCGATAAAAAATCAAATATACGTGCTTTTTCGTGCTTTATTTCCTGATAGGCTGCTACATTCCGTTTTTATCCGCGTATATCGACTCCCCACATCATCTTATTCCGTAACGTGTCGTAAAACGATATATTGTGCGGTGTGGCCAGAAAAATCGAGTGGTCAGACTTCCGAATGGTGAACTCGGTCTCGGAGCCGATGGCGTAGGTGCGGTTGTCGAGCGTAGCGAAGGCCTCGCCGTAGCGTACGTGAACCCGCAGTCGGATCGTGCTCGAATCGGGGATCACCATCGGGCGCATCGTGAGGTTGTGCGGAGCCAAGGGCGAGATGACCATGCAGGCACACGTCGGGGCTACAACGGGACCTCCCGCGCTGAGCGAGTAGGCCGTTGAACCGGTTGGAGTTGAGAGAATTACGCCGTCGCCATAATAGGTGGCCACCAACTGCTCATCGACATAGGTCTCAACCGAGATCATGCCGGCACCGTGGCGTTGGATGGAGAATTCGTTGAGGGCCTGATAGCTGGCTGCAGGGTCGGTAAAATCGCCCTCGACCTGCAACATCGTGCGTTGCTCGATGCGCAACGACTCCGGTGTGAGGTTGGCAAAGAGTGTGGTCAGCCCGTCGCGGGGGACGCTGGTCAGGAAACCGAGGTGGCCGGCATTGATGCCCAGGATCGGGATGGCTGCACCGCCCAACCGATGAGCCCCTTCGAGCAGGGTGCCGTCACCGCCATAGCAGACCATGATCGCGGATTCGGGTTGTTGGCCGATCGTTTGGCCATATTGTTGCTCGGTTGGAATATTCCATACCCCGAGGGTGTGTAGGATGGTTGCAAACTCCTCGTTTACAGCGTAATCGAATCCGCCTTGAAGGATCGCGTCGCGCAGAGCCAAGAGCTCTTCGGTGCGATGTTTGATCTGCGAACGGGAAAAAAGTAGAATTTTCATCGGCTTGAAACAAAAAAAAGAGTAACTTTGTAGGGCAAAGATAAGAAAATTGTGACAAAGTTAAGCGTAAATATCAATAAGATTGCCGTGATCCGCAATTCGCGCGGCGGCAACTGCCCCGATGTGTTGCAGGCAGCACTTCGGATTGAGGAGTTTGGTGCCGACGGCATCACCGTGCATCCGCGTCCCGATGCACGCCACATTCGCTATGAGGATGTGCGCGCCCTGAAGCGGGCGATTCGTACGGAGCTCAATGTAGAGGGAAACCCGATTGGGAGTTTTGTCGATCTGGTGTTGGAGGTCGTACCGGCCCAAGTAACCTTGGTGCCCGATGCCCCCGATGCCCTTACGTCGAATGCCGGATGGGATACGATCCGCCATCGGGAGTTCCTGACCGAGATCACGGCACGATTCCACGAGAAGGGGATCCGCGTCTCGATCTTCGTCGATCCCGACCCCGCGATGGTGGCCGGTGCCAAGGCTTGCGGGGCTGACCGTGTGGAGCTCTACACCGAATCCTACGCGCGCCTCTATCCCGAGGGGCGCGAGGCGGCGATTGCCCCCTTTGTGGCGGCAGCCGAGGAGGCTCGTCGGCAGGGGTTAGGGCTGAATGCAGGCCATGACCTTTCGCTGGAGAATCTGGCCTACTACCACGAATGCATTCCCTGGACCGATGAGGTCTCGATCGGTCATGCGCTGATCTCCGATGCCCTCTATCTGGGGCTGGAGCAGACCGTGCAACGCTATCAGGATCAACTTAAATAGCTCGTTCGATGCCCCTTTCGCATCCCATATTTCGACAGATTGCCCGCCTGGCCACCCAACAAGGGGTCGATGCCTATGTGGTGGGCGGTTACGTGCGCGATCACTATCTGCGCCGCCCCTCGACCGACATCGACGTGGTGGTCGTAGGCAGCGGTGTGGCGTTGGCCGAAGCACTCGGGCGAGAGTTGCATACGAAGGTCTCGATCTTCAAGACCTTCGGAACGGCGATGTTGCGTACGCGCGATGGCATCGAGGTGGAGTTTGTCGGTGCTCGCCGCGAGAGTTACTCGTCCGATTCGCGCAAGCCGCAGGTCGAGGCCGGGACACTCGAGGATGATCAACGTCGTCGCGACTTCACGATCAATGCCCTCGCCTGGTCGCTCTCCGAGGAGCGTTTCGGGGAGTTGGTCGATCCGTTTGGCGGCATGGAGGATATGGAGGATTGTCTGATTCGTACCCCGTGCGACCCCGATATCACCTTCTCGGACGATCCGTTGCGCATGATGCGCGGTATTCGTTTTGCGGCGCAGCTGGGCTTCATGATCGAGGATGAGACCTTCGAGGCGATCTGCCGCAATGCCGATCGCATTCGCATTGTCTCGTGCGAGCGTATTATTACTGAACTGAATAAGATTGTCCTCTCACCCGTCCCGTCGATGGGTTTCGAGTTGCTGGAGCGGTCGGGACTGCTGGAGCGTATCTTCCCCGAGATGCACGCCCTGCGTGGCGTGGAGCGTCGCGGTCAGCATGCCCATAAAGATAATTTTCAGCATACGCTCAAGGTACTGGATAATGTGGCTCGCCGCTCGGACGATCTGTGGCTGCGTTGGGCGGCTGTTTTGCACGATATCGGCAAGCCGCGCACGAAGGGCTATGATCCGAAGATCGGTTGGACCTTCCACGGCCACGAAGTGGTCGGATCGAAGATGGTGCCGCAGATCTTCCGCCAGCTCAAACTCCCGATGAACGAACACATGAAGTTCGTGCAGAAGATGGTCTTCCTCCACCTGCGCCCGATCATCCTTTCGGAGGATCTGGTGACCGACTCGGCCGTGCGTCGCTTGCTCTTTGAGGCGGGTGAGGATGTCGAACGGCTCATGTTGTTGTGTGAGGCCGATATCACCTCGGGCATTGATGCCAAGGTGAAGCGTTATCTGAAGAATTTCGAGTTGGTGCGCCACAAGATGAAGGATCTTGAGGAGCGCGACCGCATCCGCAATTTCCAACCGCCGATTACCGGCGAGCTGATCATGCAGACCTATGGCATCCCGCCCTGCCGGCTGATCGGTGATATCAAGGAGCGGATCAAAAATGCGATTCTCGATGGCGAGATTCCCAATGAATATGAGGCCGCCTATGGGCTGATGGAGCAGCTGGCTGCGGCCGAAGGATTGACAAAACAAGGCTGATATGCGATACGATCGAACGAAAAAAGGGGCCCCGCAGGAGGCGGCAACCCAATCGAATAACGCTCCGCAGAAAACGGGTGGGGCGAAACTCAACGCTGCGATGAAGGCGGCCGTTGAGGAGGCTGTCGAGGTCTTGAAGCGGGGCGGACTGATCCTCTATCCGACCGATACGGTGTGGGGCATCGGGTGTGATGCCACCAATGCCGAGGCTGTGGCGCGTATCTATGCCCTGAAACAGAGTGAGAATAAACATGCCATGCTCGTCCTTTGCCACTCGGCCGAGCAGGTGGTGCGCTATGTGAATCGGGCCCCGGGTATCGCCTTCGAGGTGATGGAGATGGCCTCGTCGCCTTTGACCTTGATTCTGCCCGGTGCGGCCGGTGTGGCGACGAACCTGATCCCCGAGGAGGGCACGCTGGGAGTGCGCGTTCCGGATCATGAGTTTTGTCAGGCTTTGTTGCGCCGTTTGGGACGACCCGTGGTCTCTACGTCGGCCAATATTTCGGGTGAAAAGACTCCCAAAACGCTCCCCGAGATTGCTCGTGAGATTGTCGAAGGGGTCGATTATGTGGTCAATCCTCGTTTTCAGGGTCGTCCGACAGGTAAACCTTCGTCGATCATCGCCTTTGGCGAGGGAGGCGAGGTGCGCGTAATCCGTTGAGGGAGCGCAACGAACGCCGATAGCCCACAATCGTCAGTACAATTCCTGCAAAAATCACAACCAGCGCGGTGATGTTCGTCGTATCGAAGATCGCCTGGTGGCGTATGTGCGCTACCAGACCGGCACTCAAGGGTTGGATGTAGCGATAGAGGGCCGTGTGTATGGCGGTCAGCTTTTCGGCCCCGCGATAGAGCAGCCACATGGGCAGGATCGTGCCCGGCAGAAGGATATAGCCCAACTCGAGCTGCACGGTCAGGGGTAGGTGAGCGGCCAAAAGCTCGCTCAAGATCCGATCGAAGTGGGGGAGGGCGACAAAGAGCCCGATGAGCGAAAACCAACCCATGACGACCCGCGTGCCGTAGCGTTCGAGTTGTGGTTTGATGATGACGGTGTTCGCGGCGATGGACACGACTGCAATCAACACGAGCAGGTTGCCCCAACCGCGCGAGCCGTGCACCAGCGTGAATCCCTTGTCGAAGATCAACAGCCACGCCCCCACAAAGCAGCAGATGATGCCGATCGTGCGGATGCCTCCGATCTGCTGTTGTCGGTGTAGGAGCTTGTCCGTCAGGAGCGTAAAGGCGGGCCCGAGTGTGGCGATGATGGCGGCGTCGATCGGGGTGGTATAGGAGGCACCCCAGAGGAGCATGTACATCCATCCGACGATGACCAACAGGGCGACGAGCAACATCTGCGCGGCGTCGTGTCGGGTGATGTGGTAGGCGCGTCGGGAGGTGAGGGCTGCCGGAATAAAAAAGAGGGCGGCGGTGGTAACCTGCAAGATGAAGAGGGTGTGGAACGAGATGTCGTTGCGCGTGAGCGAGTAGAAAAACGAAAAGTTGGCACCGAAGAGGAGGTTCGCTGCAATCAGATCCCAATGATAATTCGTTTTGCCCACAAAGGGGCCTTGCTTGCAATATTTGTGCAAAAAAGTGTACCTTTGCCGCCAACAATTCCGGAAGAAGATGAATCGCGGTGTATGGAAAGGTCATCTGGCCCTGTGGTTGGCCAACATCATCTGGGGTGTCAATGCCCCGGTGTGTAAGGGGGTACTTGCGTCGGCTGCCAACCCCGAAGGGATCAATCCCTTTGCTTTGAGTGCTTGTCGCATGGCGGGGGCGGCTTTGCTCTTTTGGGTTGCCTCGTGGATGATGCCGCGCGAACGGGTCTCGTGGCACGATTTAGGTCTGCTGCTCTTGGCCTCGATCTTTGGTATCCAATTCAACCAATTGCTCTATCTGTGGGGGTTGTCGCTTACCTCGCCCATCGACGCCTCGATCATCGCTACGTTGGTGCCGATCCTGACGTTGGTCTTGGCGACCCTCTTTTTGCGGGAGCCGCTCTCGCTCTTGAAGGTGGGAGGTGTGGCTCTCGGTTGTGCCGGAGCCGTGTTGTTGGTGCTCTTGAGCCAGCGGGGTGCGGTGCCGCAATCGAGTTTGATGGGCAATACGCTCTGCATCATCTCGGCCGTCAGTTTTGCCTTCTATCTGACCGCTTTTAGATCGGTAATCGTGCGCTATCGGTCGGTGACGGTGATGAAATGGATGTTCCTGTTTGCTGCCGTGGTGGCCCTTGTGATCTATCGGGAGCCATTGGCTGCTACGCCCTTTATGGAGTTCACGCCACGCCTCTGGAGTGGGGTGCTTTACGTGGTGGTGGGATCGACCTTTATAACCTATTTGTGTGTTCCGATCGGACAACAACACCTCCGGCCGACCGTAGTGTCGATGTATAACTACGTCCAGCCGGTCGTTGCCGTGTTGCTCTCCGTGGTCTTGGGAATGGATCGGTTTACGCCGCTCAAAGGGTTGGCCGCCCTGTGTGTTTTTGTGGGTGTTTGGATGGTTACCCGCTCCAAAAGCCGTGCACAGCTGGAGCGGCGATAGTCCCGATTAGCGCTTTTTGGGCAGGATCTCGATCCAATAATCGTCCGGGTCGTTGATGAAGTAGAGGTTCATCTTGTGGTTCTCGTAGCAGAGACACCCCATCTGACGATAGTACTCGCGAGCCTCCTCGTAGTCGCCATCAATGCGCAGGCAGAGGTGGCTCTCGTTCTCGCCCAGCTCAAAGGGATGGTCGGCATGGTCGCGCAACCAGGTCAGCTCGAGGACAAAATTGCTCTCTCCGTCGCCCATAAAGACGATCTCGTAACTGCCGTCCTCGGCCACCTTGCGGCGTACCTCCTTCAGTCCAAGCGCCTTTTCATAGAAGGCGATGCTGCGTGCCAAATCCTGCACATCGATGTTGAAATGGTCGAATGTTCCCTTAATTTCCATAGCTTTTGAAGATTGGTTTTTACAAAGGTAGCATTTTTCATTTTGAATGTTTCATTTTTCCCCTTGAATTTTATACCTTTGCGTCACGAAACGAAAAATCATAACACAATAATACTATGGGAAGAGCATTTGAGTATCGCAAGGCGAGAAAAATGAAGCGCTGGGGTCACATGGCGCGTGTATTTACGAAGTTGGGTAAGGAGATCGAAATTGCCGTGAAAGCTGCCGGTCCCGATCCTTCGGCCAACACCCGCCTGCGTCTGCTGATCCAGAACGCCAAGGCAGAGAACATGCCCAAGGAGAATGTCGAGCGTGCTATCAAGCGTGCTACGGAGAAGGATGCTGCCGATTATAAGGAGGTGATTTACGAGGGCTACGGTGCACACGGTATCGCCTTCTTGGTGGAGACGGCAACCGATAATACGAACCGTACGGTGGCGAACGTACGTATGCACTTCAACAAGTGTGGTGGTACGTTGGGCAACAGCGGCTCGGTAGCCTTTATGTTTGAGCATAAGTGCGTCTTTAAGTTCCGCGCAGCCGAGGGTGTGGATCCCGAGGAGCTGGAGCTGGAGATGATCGACCTGGGTGTCGATGAGTTCTATCCCGAGGAGGATGGTATCACGGTGTATGCCTCGTATGAGTCGTTCGGCGGCATTCAGAAGTGGCTCGATGATCAGGGCTACGAGATCGTATCGGGTGAGGGCGTTTATATCCCGACCGATACGAAGGAGCTCGATGCCGAGGGTCGTGAGGCCATCGAAAAGCTCGTGGAGCGTCTCGAGGAGGATGACGATGTGACGAACGTCTACCACACGATGAAGGAGGCCGACGAGGAGGAGTAATCCTTTTGATCACTTTTCAACCAGACGGAGTTGTCGCAACGCATTGTTGGGCAACTCCTTTTTTTGTCCCTCTCTCACTCATTCGAGATCGTAAATCGGGTAAATTGCCGAGCCGAGGTCAGGCAGTGGGGGCAATAGCGATCGTAGTGGTCCGAACGATAGATATTGCCACATGTCGGGCAGACTAAATACCCTGCGCCCGTAGTATCGGGATGCTCCGAGGCGTATGCGGCCAGCAGTTCGCGTTGCCGCCCTTCGGCTGCCTCGACCCAGATCAAGAGGCGAGCTACCAGCCGATTTCCCTGCGTGAGGTGATAATGGATGGTCTGCTCGTTGTCGGAGAGGGTGTTTAACCGAGCCAGGCTGCGGGCGATATTGGTCGGGGTGCTTCCCTGAAAGATCAAGATGCGCGAAGGGGACTGATAGGAACTGCCCAATTTGCCGATCAACTCGGCGCAATAGAACTCCTGCACCCGCTCCGAATGGGCCAAAGCTCGAAAGAGGGTGGCTGCCGAGGGGGCATCTTCGACGGAGGCTGTATGGGCATATTGCTCATATTGAGCCGATTGGCTCTGCTTGCGGTGGCAGCAGCGTTGCAGATCGGCCGTGAGGCTCTCTCGTTCGTGTTGTTTGCTCTGCTGCTCTTGCACGGCAGGACGTGTCACTGCATAGTAGCTCCATGCGACCATGCCGACCACTCCGGCGAAGAATACCATTAGCAGAACAGGTTGTGCTTTCATAGGAAGAGTCATGGTAGCACAAATAATACCAAAGCGGGTTGAAGTCGTATAATAAGGTGATTTCTGCGTTTTACTCGACCTCGAAATGCTCATTTACCAGTAGTAAACTCCGCTTTCTCGGCCTTCGCAGGCCTTGAAATCCCACTTATTATACGACTTCAAGGGGTTGCAAGAATGGTCTAATAAGGTGATTTCTACGTTTTGCTCGACCTCGAAATGCTCATTTACTATAAAATCCCTGCCTCTTCAAACCTAAAGGGGCTGTCCAACTCTTGGACAGCCCCTTTGCTTGGTGATTCCGGTGAATCGCTTACAGACGAGCCTTGATAGCCTTCGAAGCCTCCTCGTAGCCCGGTTTGTCGAGCAATGCGAACATGTTCTTCTTGTAAGCCTCTACGCCCGGCTGGTCGAACGGATTGACCCCCAGGATGTAACCGCTGATACCGCAAGCCTTCTCGAAGAAGTAGAGCAGACCACCGATCGTCGCCTCGTCGATCTGCGGGATCTCGATGCGGATGTTGGGCACGCCACCATCTACGTGGGCCAACTGCACGCCCAGCTCGGCCATGCGGTTGATCTCCGAAATGCGCTTGCCGGCCATGAAGTTCAGACCGTCGAGGTTCTCTTCGTCAGCCTCTACGACCACCTTGTTCTTCGGAGCGGCTACCGAGATAATCGTCTCAAAGAGCGTGCGCTCACCCTCCTGAATGTACTGACCCATCGAGTGCAGGTCGGCCGTCAGCGTCACGCTGGCCGGGAAGATACCCAGACCCTCTTTGCCCTCCGACTCACCGTAGAGCTGCTTCCACCACTCGTTGATATACTGCAACTGCGGCTCATACGAACCCAGAATCTCGATCTTCTTGCCATCCGCATAGAGCAGGTTGCGAACGGCAGCATAGATAGCAGCCGGATTCTCCTCAAAGGCAATACCCTCTTTGGTCTGCTCCTCCATCTGCACGGCACCGGCCACCAGCGCACGAACATCAACACCGGCTACGGCCAACGGCAACAGACCGACGGGCGTGAGCACCGAGAAACGGCCACCTACATTGTCGGGAATGACAAACGTGGGATAGCCCTCGTTCGTAGCCAGCGTCTTCAGAGCACCACGAGCCTGATCCGTGACGGCTACGATGCGCTCGGCAGCCTCGGCCTTGCCATAGCGAGCCTCGATGGCGGCCTTAATCAGACGGAAGGCGATAGCCGGCTCGGTCGTTGTACCCGACTTCGAGATCACGATAGCACCGATCGAGTGCTCCTCGGCAGCCTCCATGAGCGAGTAGATGTAATCCTCCGAGATATTCTGACCTGCAAAGACTACGGTCGGATCGTTTTGTGCCTTCTTCAGCAGACGGAACGGATCGGTCATCGCCTCCAGCACAGCCTTGGCACCCAGGTAGGAGCCACCGATACCGATGCAGATCACCAAGTCACACTTCTCGCGCAATTTGGCAGCGACAGCCTCAATGGCCGACAGCTCCTCGTCGGTGATCGAAGAGGGGAGGTTTACCCAACCCAAAAAATCATTGCCTTTACCCTCGCCCGAGTGGAGCAGAGCATTCGCTGCCAGAGCCTTGGCCTTCATCTCGGCCGAAATCTCCAGACCGGTTTTTGCGTAATCTAATTTCATAATTGTAAGGTGTTTGAAAGTTTGTTTTAGATCAGTTTTGCCGTGAGAGCCTTCATCGACTTACGAGCCGATGCCCCTTCATAGAGCACCTTATAGACCATCTCGACGATGGGCATTTCGACCTTGTGGCGGAAGTTGATGTGGCGGATGCAATCGGCTGCGAAGTAGCCCTCGGCTACCATCGTCATCTCGTTCAGAGCCGTCTTGACCGAACATCCGTGGCCGATGAGCAGGCCCAGGCGGCGGTTGCGGCTATGGATCGAGTAGCAGGTGACGAGCAGGTCGCCCAGATAGGCCGACTCCTGTGTGTTGCGTTCGTAGGGGTAACTCTCCTCTAAGAAGCGGGTCATCTCGCTGGCACTATTGGCAATCAGCACAGCCAGGAAGTTGTCGCCATAGCCCAATCCGATCGCCATGCCGACAGCCAAGGCGTAGATGTTCTTCAGAATGGCGGCATACTCCGTGCCATAGAGGTCGAGCGAGTAGCTCAAATGAATATAAGGTGTTGTGAGCTTACGTCCCACGAGGGCCGCATTGTCCGGATCGGTGCAGACCACGGTGATGTAGGAGAGTCGCTGGCGTGAGACCTCCTCGGCATGGGTCGGACCGGTGATCAGACCCAGCTGCTTGTAGGATAGATCGTAGCGATCGTGCAGATACTCGACCACGGTCTTGTAGTCGCCCGGAATGATACCTTTGACGGCCGAGATGACAAATTTATCCTTCAGCGAGACGGTGAGCGGCTCGAGGAAGGTCTTCAGATAGGCCGACGGCGCGGCCATGATGATGATGTCGGCATTGCGGACTACCTCGTTGATGTCATCCGAGGGGGCGATTCGCTCTCGATCGAATTCCAGATCGCTCAGATAACGCAGGTTGCGTCCTTCGGTGCGGACCGACTCCAACACCTCTTCGTTGCGGATGTACCATCCCACCTGCTGCTCGTTTTTGGTCAGCACATCGACCAGCGCCGTAGCCCAAGTTCCGTAGCCGATCACGGCACAACGAGCATGTTCGTCCAGTTTATAATCCATCGGGATCTTTTTTGTGTGTATTACAATATGACAAAGATACACTTTTTTTCTGAAAAACCGCCCTTTCTCGGCAATTGCAGAGAAATCTTTTGGTCAAATTGAGAATCACTTTCATGGAAAAGGCGGAAATTTGCTGTGAACCTGCCAAAATGTGCTATTTTGCGCGTGATAAATAACAAATAATGATTATATTTGTCAAGAATAAATTAAAACGTAATCATTGTTGTTTTTTTATGACTACTCATCTCCATACTGAAACTGCAATTGTTGATTTGACTGTTTCTGATTTGTCGGCTCGATTGAGCCGTCGTGATCTGTTCGCCAATGAGTGTTTCGCTACGCGAGACGTTGCGATTTTGACCGGATGCCAAAACCCTACGCGGGTGGATGGTTATTTGATTGGTTTCTGTACGGCCGGCTCGGCGCGTATCTCGCTCAATTTGCGTGAGTATGAATTGCAACCAAATAGCTTCTTCACGGCGGCACCCAAACACATCGTACAATTATTAGAGGCTGATCCCGATTTTGCGGTCGCGTTGTTGGTGATCTCTTCGTCGCTCTTCTCGCGGATGAATATCGACACCAAGCAGCTCATGCCCCTCTCGATCGAAGTGGCCGATCCCTGTGTAGTGTTGCACGCCTCCGAAGCACAATCGCTTTGTTGCTATGTGGATCGCATCGCTGCGGAGTTGCAGGGAACGGAGCAACGCTTTACCTTCGAGATGATCTCCTCGCTGATGGCGGCCACGATGTATAAGTTGGGTAATGTCGTGTGCAATACCATCAAGGAGCAACCTCAGATTTTGACGGTCGGCAGCCGTGCCAAGGACTATTTCAAGCAGTTTATCCGTGTCTTGAGCCGCCACTATCGTCAGGAGCGCAGCGTCACCTTCTATGCCGAGCGACTCAACATCACACCGAAGTATCTGACCACGCTCATCAAACGTGTGAGCGGCCGTTCGGTCTCGGAGTGGGTGGATTACTATGTGATCGTGGAGGCGAAGACGTTGCTGAAGTTCTCGGATAAGAGCATCCAGGAGATCTCCAACGAACTGAATTTTGCCAACAGAGCTTCTTTGGCAGCTACTTCCGCCGCAATGTGGGCATTTCGCCCTCGCAGTATCGGAGTAAGCAGGGTTAATCCACCAGAAGCGGTTATAGAAAACGTCAAACTAAAAGGGGCTATCCGATTTCGGACAGCCCCTTGTTTTGTTGCAGCGAGTCTTGTTAGAAGGGATAACCTACACCGAAGTTCAGGGCCGTGTGGCTCCAGCTGAAGGTGTCGATCCATCGCTCGCCCTGCGGACGATTCGGGTTGTGGAGCTGCACGCCCCAGTCGAGACGCAGCACGGCAAATTTGATGTCGAAGCGGATACCCAAACCGGTGTTGAAGCCTAACTGCTTGTAGAAGTCTTTCATGTGGAAAACTGCCGCCTCGTCATACTCGGCCGGATTGGACCTCATATACCAGATGTTACCCAGATCGAAGAAGGTCGCTCCATGCACAAAGCCCCAAATCGGGAAGCGGAACTCCAGGTTGGCCTCCAATTTCATGTCGCCGAGCTGCGTCGGGAAGGTCGAATCCGGCTCGGGAACGGCGCCCGGTCCTAAGGTACGCGGGGCCCATCCGCGCATGCTGTTGCTACCGCCGGCATAGAAGAGACGGTCGAAGGGCACAGCGTCCGAGTTGCCGTAGGCGCGGGCGATACCGCCGTAGATGCGACCTGCAATGGCTGTCTTTTCGCCCAGCATGATCTTGCGGCTCAGGCTGAGGTCGGTGCGGAAATATTGCGAATAGCGGATGCCGAAGATCGTGTAGTAGTCCTGTCCCTCCTTCTTGTCCGAGAAGAGGTGCTTTAGCCCGTCGATCAGGTTGCCCGAGGTCTCGAAGTTGAAACGTACGACCGTCGCGTTACCGCCCAGGTTGCGACGCTGGTTGTTGTAGCCATACGAGAAGTTCAACCCCGCCATGAGTTGCGTCTTGTAGCTGTTGATCAGGTATTGATTCTGCGTCTGGCTCAAAAACTCGGGGTCAAGGCGGCTCACATGGATGACATTGATGTCTGCCGGTGAGAAGGAGAAGGTCGAGTAACCTCGATTGCTCCATTGGTAGTCCAGACCGATGCTGGTCAGTGTGCGACGATAGTAGGGGCGATCCTGGAAATTGACCGAGGCCTCCAAGCGCGTCTTGGGTTGTATGAGCGAGGGGAAGTAGGGGTCGCCGGGCAGTAGGAAGCGCGGGAAGGTCAGTCCGGTCGTGATACCCAACTCCGAGGCTCGTCTCATGGAGGCATCTTTGGCCTTCATAAACTCATAACCACCCGAGAAGGAGACCTCGAAGGACTCCGCGCCGCGGAAGATATTGCGATTCTGATACCCCACCGTGGCCTTCAGACCGTAGAAGCTGGAGGTTGTCGAGGCCTCTAACTCGATCTTGGCACTTTGGCGCAGGGTCGGGGTGCAGAGGATATCGCAATCGAGTACACCCTCCTCGTGCCGTTGCACGGTGAACTGCTCCTCGTTCTGATCGACAATGCGGATTGTGTCGGCCACTTCGATCGTTTTGGGGGTCTCGCGGAAGCTGATCTTCGCACTGCGGAAATAACCCAAGGCCATCAGATCTGAGTAGGTGCGGTTTAACTCCTCGACACTGTACAATTCGTTGGGCGAGAAGGAGATCGCTTGTCGCAGCACCGAGGGGCGCAGGGCCAATTTTCGGTCGTAGATGATGTTAAGACCGCGGTGGGCGATCGTGTCGAGACGTGCCGTGTCGAGTGCTCGCTCGCCATCGCCCGAGGGTTTGTAGTTGGGCAGTAGGTTGATCTCTCCGTAGCGATAGACCTTGTTCTGCTCGTAGATGGCCTCACCGCGGGCATTGTAACCCGACAGGCGGGGCTTGACGATCATCTTCAGCCCGACGCGTTGGGGCGTGGTGATTGTGTCGGCCTCATACTCGATGTTGCCGATCGTGAAGTTGTAGTAGCCCTGATCCTTCAGATAGTCGGTGATGCGCTCGCGCTCGGCATCCAGGACCGTGATGTCAAAACGCTCACCAACGCGCAACAACGTATTGATTGTATCGGCCAGGATGAGGGGCTCGAGTAGCGAATCCCGAAATTCATAGGCGATGTGATCCAGCAGATAGGGGGCGCGTTGTCGGACACGATAGGTGACCGTGGCGCGTTTGCGACGCGAGGTGGTGTCGATCTCGAAGGTGGAGGTCGAGGTGAAGAAACCCTTGGAATCCATGAAGATCTTCAGATTTTCGTTGCTGCGGCGGGTGAGCTTCTCGTCCAGCAGGACGGGAGCCTCGCCCGAGCGGAGCTTCCAATTGTTCCACCAATTGTGTTTCGTCGTGTCGGCACTCTCGTGGAGCCATACGTAGAGGTTGGTGCCCAGGAAGCGTTTATTCGGACTTTGGCGAATGAACTTCATGAACTCCTCCTTGTCGATGCGCTCTTTGCGCGGAGCCTCCTTGTCGGTCTCCACGCGTACGCGCTGGAGTATATACTGCCCATCGGCAATGTTGCGCGTGACGTTACAAGCCGACCCGATCAGGGTCAGCGTCAGCAACAGCATCCAATGACGTAGGCGCAACATCTTTTTTTGCGTTTTAGGGTTATTGATTGAGGAAGCCGCGCTCCTTGAGCAGGGCAAAGTAGCTGCGCGAGATGGCCAAGTTGTCCTTCTCGACATAGCGACGCTCGGTGAAGATCTTGGCTAAATTCTCCAACCCGTTCTCGGCCAGCAACTGCTTGGTCAGCTCCGACTCCTCACGCTCGGCCCACAGCTCGTCGATCTCGGCGGCCGAGTAGTCCGTGTAGCGCTCGTGGTGTACAACGGCATCCATCGGCAGGCGATCCGTAAGCTCGGGCTTCTCGTCCGGGTACCCAATTACCAGCGTCGTGATGGGAATCACCCCCTTGGGCAACTCCAGGATGCGGACAATATCGCCGGCTGTGTAGATCGTAGTACCCAAATAGCAGATACCCAGCCCGTAGGCTTCGGCTGCGATGGCTAAATTCTGGGCGGCCAACATCGCATCGATGGTTGCCGTCAGGAACCAGGCAAAGTTGTCGTAGGCGGGCTTGGCGTCGCGCTGGCTGCACCACTTCGAGAAACGGTGGATGTCGGCACACACGGTCACCACGCAGGGGGCCTCGACGACCATCTGCTGCCCAAAGTGGCACGGCAGGAGCTCACGACGCACCTCCTCGCTGCGTGAAACGATGAGCGAGTAGAGTTGCATGTTGCCGCACGTCGAGGCACGCGAGGCCGCCTCGAGTATCTCTTGCAGCATCTCCTCGGGAATCGGGGTTGATCGGAATTTGCGGATCGAACGGTGTTTGAACAGGGTATGTAGCATCTTATTCTATTGTACAGATTGGTAAAACATTTCGTATTGGGCGATCTCCTCGTCGAAGATCGTGGTCTGCTCCATCGAGCAGATCTGTTGTTTGGCGGGGTCGATCACCAGCTCACCGGCCGCATAGTAGGTGGCATTGCCCGAAAGATCGGTTTCGAGGCGACCCTCGGTGCGGTGACAACAGCAATGCACCATGCCGCCGCTGTTGCGCACCCGAATCTGCTGCTCGGTACGACACAGCCCCAATAGGCACGAGGCCGTAGAGCAGGCTGTCATCGCCGTGCCACACGATGAGGTGAGCCCCACGCCGCGTTCGTAGGTTGCCGTGTAGATCTCTTGATCGGCCGTGTGGCGGAAGAGGCTGACGTTGATCCCGTGGGGGAAAAGGTGGGGGAGTTGCTTGACGCGCTGCCCCAGATCGGTCAATCGCTGCAGGTCGATCGTCTCCACCTCGGCCACCAAGTGGGGATTGCCCAAATTCAGGTAGGTGAAGCGCAATGTCTCGTCCAATTCGGGGATGGGCCGAGCGATCCACCCGTCGGCCGTAGGCTCCGTGGGGGTGAAGTCGGGGGTGGTGAGGCGAATGCCGATCGTAATACGATAGGTCGGAATCGAACCGAAGATCGGACGGTCGTGTACGACGCCATGCAGACGACCTCCGGAGAGCAACTCGAAATGGGTCTGTTCGCCCAGATAGTCTTGTGCCATGCGTGCCACGCAACGAATGCCATTACCACACATCTCGGCCTCCGAGCCGTCGGTGTTGAACATACGCATGCCGTAGTGCTCCCCCTCGCGGAAGGTGAGGAGCAGACCGTCGCACGATTCATGGCACCTGCAGAGCGCAGCCACCAAGGCCGGCATCTGCGCCAGGTCGAGCAGCTCGGTCTGACGCACAGCATCGAGCATCAGAAACCGATTTTGGGAGCCATGACAGCGTATGTAGTTTGTTTTCAACATCTTACTATCTTTTCTCGGGTGGATACCTCTCCGATTAAAAGCCAAAAATACGAATAAAAACGGGATTTTTCAAATTCCACTCCTGCAACTTTCGGTGCAAAGGGGCTGTTTTCTGAAAAAAAATGCGTAACATTGCATCGTTAAAGGATATAGATTATGGTCGAGAAATTCATCATGGCAGGAGCTACACCGCTCCATTTGTGCGATTCGGAGGTGGGAGATCGTTGTGTGGTCTTGCTGCACGGCTATCTGGAGTCGATGCTCGTATGGGATGATTTTATCCCCTATATATATAAGGAGGTGCGGGTCGTGACGCTCGATCTGCCGGGACACGGTATCTCGGTCGTGCAGGGCGAGGTGCACACGATGGAGTTCCTGGCCGATACCGTAGCAGCGGCTATGGAGACGCTCGGCATTGCCCGTTATACGGTCGTAGGCCATTCGATGGGTGGATATGTGGCGTTGGCCTTGGCGGCACGCTATCCCGAGCGGCTCGATGGGCTGGTGCTGCTCTCCTCGACCCCCAATCCCGATACGCCGGAGAAGGCCGAGAACCGCCGGCGTGAGATTGCGCTGGTGCAGAGCGGCAAGAAGGAGCTGCTGGCACGCATGGCCCCCGCAGCAGGTTTCGCGGCCGATAATCGACGTCGCATGAGCGATGCCATTGCCGATCTGACTGAGCAGATTGTCGTGACCGAGGATGAGGGTATCGTGGCCCTGCTCAACGGTATGATCGCGCGTGCAGATCAGAACGCCATGTTGCAAGCCTCGCCCGTGCGTCAACTCTTTATCTTGGGGCGCAAGGATGAGTATATCATTCCGGAGGTGGCCGAGGCGATGGTGGCGCGTCATCCGCAGGCCGAGGTGGCTTGGCTCGATGGGTCGGGTCACATGGGATTCCTCGAAGAGCCGGCAGCGTGTGCCGAGGCCTTGTTAGCCTTTGTGGGGCGCAGTTAGGTCGGCAGCGTGCATAAAAAGAGAGCAGGGATACCAATGCGGTATCCCTGCTCTTGTCTCTGTAGGAGTGTGTTACTCGGCTGCAGGCGTCTCCTCCTCCTGCTTGGGCTCCTCGTAGGGGGTCACGTCGATCAGCTCGACCTCGAACTCCAAAGCCTCGTTCGGACCGATGTCACGACCGGCACCACGCTCGCCATAAGCCAGCTCGGCGGGAATCCACAGCATGATCTTGCCACCCTTGCCTACGAGCTTCATACCCTCGGTCCAACCGGCAATCACGCGGTTGAGCGGGAACTCGATCGGCTCATCCTGGCTGGCAGCCTCGGGGTTCTGGGCCAGAATCATCTCCTGCTGCTCCTTCGGGCGGTTGGCGAAGATCGAGGTGTCGAACACCTTACCCTCGCGCGTGCGACCCGTGTAGTGTACCTTCACGACGTCACGATCGTCCGTAGCCTTCAGCGACTCGTCGCCGGCCTCGATCACCTTGTAGATCAGACCCGACTCGGTCTTCGTACCCTTCTTCTCCATCTTGGCCAGCCACTTCTCCGAAGCCTCCTGGTTCTTGGCCGGGAGGACTACCATGAAGTAGTTCTGCAGGAAGTTATTGGTCTCCATCTCCGAGAGCTGAGCCTCGCCGCCCTTGGCCTCCTTGAAGCCCAGGCCTACCCAGTACACCTGCAGCTCATAGCCGCTCTGACGCAGATTCTCACCAATGTCCTGACCGAAGGCATACGACAGCGCCTCGCGCTCCTCGGCCGTCTCGAACATAGCCTCGTCAGCTACGGGATACTCTACGCGGGTCGTGTCGCCCTGTGCCAGACGAATGCTGTCGGCCTCGGCGCGCTTGGCTGCGATCTGCTGGGCACGTGCACCACGCTTCTGCATGAAATACTCACGCAGCTGGTTGATAGCCTCCTCGTGGGTCTGGGTGGCCTTCTGGAAAGCACCCTCCTCGATACCCTTGACGATCACCTCCGTGTCGAAGGGAATGTCGGCCATCTGATAGCCGATACCATAGGCGATGTTTGCTCCGATGGCATACGAGAGCGTATCCATCTTCGACTCGCTACCCATCGTCAGTTTCTGCGACGAGTTGCCGCCGCACGAAGCCATCAAGGCTGCGGCAGCTACGATAAACAATACTTTTTTCATCTTTCTATCTGTTTTTGAGTTTTTGTGTTTCACAAATTGTCGGGCAAAGGTATAAATAAATTGCGAAAAAGTCGCTCTTTGCACCGCTTTTCTTTGCTCGGTTAGCGACGCTGATTTTTGCGACGATTCCAATCTGCAAATTTGTCGAGTTTGATCAGCTCGATCTCGAAGCATACCGTGGTGTTGGGTGCAATGCCAAACGACTCGCTGCCCTCGGCCCCGTAAGCCTCGTATGAGGGCACCCACGCATGGATTTTACCCCCTTCGCCGATCAACTTGACACTCTCCTGCAGACCCGGCTTGAGGTCGTCGAGCAGCACGAAGAGCGAATCACCCTGCTCGTAGGAGGAGTAGAGTTCCTGCTCGGCCGTGGAGGTGACGCGCATGCGCAATACCAGGCTGTCGCGTCCCGAGGCAGGGATGCGCTCCTGATCGCCCAGCTCGCTCACCTCGTAGGTGACACCCGACTTGGTGCGTGCAAACGAGCGATTCGAGGCGGCCATCTCGGCCAAGAATTGCTCCTCGTAGGCACGTGCCTTCTCGGGCAGGGCGACATTCATGTAGCGCAGGTAGAAGGTCTCGGCCTCCTCCTCGGTCAAGATGGCCTCCTCGGCAAAGACATCGCGCATACCCTCGCAGACAGCGGCCACGTTGATCGTGGAGTCCATCTGCAGGAGATTCCAGGCTAAATTCATGCCGATGACATAGGCCACCGAGTCGGTATCGTTCTGGGGCGTGCCGTCGGTGTGGCTGCGCTCGCCCGAGGAGCAGGCTGCAAAGAGCAGCAACGCCAAACTTATGGTTACGAATTGTTTCATCTTCTTTTTATCTACGTTGTTTGGGAAAAATTATCAGTTGTTGGAGCGGAGCGTCTGGCCGCAAAGTTTCCAAAGGATGCGGGCTCCGGTGATGGCATCGATGCGCTCCTCGGCAGCAGTGGCGACCTCGACCAGGTCGAAGCCGATGATCTGGCGTCCCGAGTCGGCGACCTTCTTCAGCAGGTGAACCGCTTGGTTGAAGCTCAAACCGCCCGGTACGGGGGTGCCGGTGTGGGGGCAATAGCAGAGATCCAACCCGTCGATGTCGAAGCTGATATAGACCTTCTCGGGCAGTCGGGCTACGATGTGCTCGCAGAGCTGATCCCAACTCTCCCCGGCAAAGGTGGCCTCCATGAGCATCTGATCGTCGAACAGACTGACGCGCCTCGATTCGCGGGCCGTTTGCAGCTCCGTGGCGCAGTAGTCGCGCTGGCCGACCTGCACGATGTGGGCCACTTGCGGCAGGTCGCGCAGGACGTTGTACATGATCGAGGCGTGCGAACACTCGAAGCCCTCGTAGGCCTCGCGCAGGTCACAATGGGCATCGATGTGGAGGATGCCGAACTGCTTGTGACGCGCTGCAAGGGCTGCGATCAAGCCGTACGGGGTGGAGTGATCTCCACCGACCAAGCCGACGATCTTCCCTTGCTCGAGCCAACTGTCAGCCTCCTGACGGATGGTGGCGTTCAACTCGGCCGACCCCTCATTGACGCGGCGAATCTTGCGTACGACATAATCGTCCGAGGTCGAGCCGCCTTGTTCGAGGTGGGCAATCACGCGGCTGGCATCGTGGCGCAGGCGGGTCGATTGCTCCTGCAGGTTGTAGTTGATGTCGGCCGTGGCAATCCCGTGACGCCACGCCTCGGGGGCTGCCGGGTCGTAGAAATCGAGCTGTGTCGAGGCCTCGATCAGCGCATCGGGGGCGTAGGACGTGCCGGCACCATAGGATACGGTGACGTCCCACGGGGCCGAAATCAGCACCAGCTGTGCCTGTTCGGGGGTAAAGGGCATACCGAAATAGGAGCCGTTATCGACACCTACATCGTCGGGATTGAAGTTGAGTTCCACCATAAAAATTGAATTCTAACTGACAAAAGTACAAAAAAATATAATTTTATCTATATTTGCCACTACGAAAAAGTGTTTTCCGATGAATTTGAGTCGCCCGATAGTCGTTTTGGATGCAGCAATCCCCTTTTTGGAGGAGGTGCTGACCCCCTATGCCGAGGTGCGCAGGGTGGTGGGGGCTGCCATTACGGCCTCCGATGTGCGCGATGCCGATGCGTTAATTGTACGCACCCGCACCCGTTGTGATGCCCGCCTGCTGGCCGGCTCGCGTGTCCGTTTGGTGGTGACCGCTACCATTGGAAGCGACCACATCGACCATGCCTGGTGTGCCGCTGCGGGCATTCGGGTCGAGACGGCTGCCGGCTGCAATGCGCGAGGCGTGTTGCAATGGGTGGCGGCCGTGTTGGCTTGCTTGGCACGCGAAGAGGGGTGGAGCCCCTCGGAGCGCACGTTGGGAGTGGTTGGCGTAGGACATGTGGGCTCTCTTGTCAAGGATTATGCCGAAGCGTGGGGTTTTCGGGTGCTGTGCTGCGACCCGCCGCGCGAGGAACGCGAACGGCTGGGCTTCTTGTCGTTACGAGAAGTCGCCTCGGAGGCCGATTTGCTGACCTTTCATACGCCGCTGGACGCTACGACCCATCACCTCTGCGATGAGGAGCTATTGCGCGCGATGCAACCTACGGCCGTTGTGCTCAATGCCGCTCGAGGCGGGGTGGTCGATGAGCGGGCGTTGTTGGCTCGTCGTCAGCCTTGTGTGTTGGATGTTTGGGAGGGTGAGCCGCAGTTGAATCGGGCGATGCTGGCCCATGCTCGGCTTGCTACGCCCCACGTGGCTGGCTATTCGGCCCAGGGAAAGGCCAACGCCTCGGCCATAGCCGTGCGCCTACTCTCCGAGCACTTCGGATGGCCGCTTGCGGGGTGGTATCCGCCGCAGGTGCAACGCCCCATGCCGCGCCCAATCGGGTGGGAGGAGTTGCTCGCCTCGATCGACGACTTTTATCCGATACTGGCTGAAAGTGCCCGTCTGAAGCAGATGCCTGCGTGCTTTGAGGAGCTTCGTGATAATTATCGGTACAGATTGGAATATTTTTAGTATCTTTGCCCACGATGTTTCGTTATTTACTACAACCGCTGTTGCAGCTGCTGCGCTTCGAGCAGGCCCATCGTTTGGTGGTCCTCTTGTTGCGTGTGATCGGGTTGATACCGGGTGGCCGTTGGCTGCTCGGGCGTTGCTATGCGGTGGAACATCCCTCGTTAGAGCGGGAGGTCTTTGGCGTGAAATTCCGCAATCCGATTGGTGTGGCGGCCGGCATTGATCGCAATGGCGAGATCTGCAAAGAGCTCGGAGCTATGGGCTTTGGCTTTGTGGAGGTGGGTACGTTGACCCCCCATGGGCAGTCGGGCAATCCGACACCGCGAGTCTTTCGCTCCGATGACGAGCGCTCGATCCGCCATCGTGTCGGGCATGCCAACCGAGGGCTGCAGAGTGCCATTCGCCACCTTCGCCATGGCCATCCGGGCGTGGTGGTCGGTTGTAATCTGGCCTGCAATGCCTCGACTCCGGCCGAGGAGGCTCCGAAGGATGTGCTGAAGCTCTTCCGCAACCTCTATCAATATGTTGATTATTTTACGGTCAATGTGAGTGGTGATGATGTGCAGAACGAGCAATTGACCCACTCCGAGGCCTATATTCGTGCGCTGCTGGAGCCATTGTTCGATTTTCGCCGAGGACAAAACCAATATCGCCCGATTTTGCTCAAAATATCGCCCGATTTGACCGATGAGGAGGTTGATCGGATTACCGATATTCTGATTGCTACGCCGCTTGACGGTATTGTAGCAACGAATGGATCGTTCCATGACACGGTACACCTTTCGGCGCAACGCAAAGCGGGTCGTGTGAGTGGCGCACCCGTGACCGAGCGGTCGATAGCCATCGTGCGCCGCATCCATGAACGCTCGGGGGGGACCTATCCGATCATCGGATCGGGTGGCATGATGGGGCCGGAGGAGGTACAGGCCATGTTGGCCGCCGGTGCCGACTTGGTGCAACTCTGTACGGGGTTGATCTATCAAGGCCCGAAATTGCTGACGCGCGTCTGCGAGTCGTTGTTGCCACAACCGGAGGAGGCACAACCGGAGGAGAACCAAGCACAAGAACCCACAGCGGAGGCATATCCGAGTGAAAATCAATCACAAACATCTACGGAGGAGGCTGCATCGTAGCCACTCCGTTTTTTGATAACTATGCTATTATGAAGGCTACCATTATTACCATCGGTGATGAGATTCTGATCGGTCAGATTGTCGATACAAACTCGGTCTCGATTGCCAAACACCTGAATGCTGCCGGCGTTGTCGTGCACGAGAAGTGCTCGATTGGCGACGATCGGGAGGAGATCTTGCGCACCGTGCAACGGGCACAGCAGGCTACGCAGGTGATCATCATTACGGGCGGTTTGGGCCCCACGAAGGATGATATAACGAAAAAGACGCTGGCCGAATTGTTTGGCTGCGCGATGCGTTACGACGAGGCGGTGGCGGCCCATGTCGAGCGGATGCTTACGGCACGTGGCATCGAGTTTAACGCCTTGAATCGCTCGCAGGCCGAGGTGCCGGAGGCCTGTACGGTGTTGCATAATGCCCACGGAACGGCTCCGGGTATGTGGTTTGCCTATGAGGGCGGTGTGGTGATCTCGTTGCCGGGTGTACCCTTCGAGATGGAACATCTGATGCAGGATGAGGTGATGCCGCGCCTGAAGAGCCACTTCGCGTTGCGCCAGATTGTCCATCGCACGCTGATCACCTCGGGGTTGGCCGAGTCGATCCTGGCCAAGCGCATCGAAGCGTGGGAGGAGGCTCTGCCCGCCTATCTGAAATTGGCCTACCTGCCCGCTCCGGGTGTGGTACGCCTGCGTCTTTCGGCCTATGAGGTGGATGGGAAATCGGTCGCCGAAGAGATAGACCACCGCTTTGCGGTTTTGCAGGCACTGATTCCGGACTATGTGGTGGGCTTTGAAACCGCAACCGTCGAGGAGCAGGTGCATCAAAAGTTGATCGATCGTGGCGCGACGTTAGCTGTGGCCGAGAGTTGCACGGGCGGCAAGATCGCCTCAAAGTTTACGGCCATGGCAGGTGCTTCGGCCTATTTTCTGGCCGGACTGACTACGTATGCCAACGAGGCAAAGGTGCAGTTGTTGGGGGTTGATCCCGAGCTGATCGAACGCTTCGGGGCGGTCAGCGAAGAGGTGGCACGAGCCATGGCCGAAGGGGCGCGCCGTGTGACGGGAGCCGATTATGCCGTGGCGACAACCGGTATTGCCGGTCCGACGGGTGGCTCGGCCGAAAAGCCGGTCGGTACGGTGTGGTTTGCCGTTGCTACGCCGACGGGAACAACGGCCGTCTGCCAGCAGTGTGGTACGGATCGCGGTCAGGTGATTGATCGTGCCTCGGCCTATGCCATTCGGCTGTTGCGCGATGCGTTGAAGTAGGTTTCGTGGGCCTTAAATCCATTTCAAACTAAAAAGAGCCGTCGCAACCCGGGTGTTGGACGGCTCTTTTCGTTATATCGTTCGCGTTAGAAGACTGCTACGGCACGCACCGTGCATTTCCACATACCTTTTTGGCCGTGGCGAGTAACTTTGCCTTGTTTCATCGAGATAATGCAGGCGTATTGGATACGGTCGTAGGTGTTGACATTGGGCGCATAATAATGTTGCGCCTCGGTCGATGTCCAATACCGATACTGTTTGAAGTTTACATCTTCACCCAGTGTAACAAGGCGTGTGCCTCCGTGTTCGATCAACGTTTTGTTTACGGCGGTGAGTACCTCCTCGTTGAGCATCAAGGATGCTAACTCCAGCTCGGCAGGCAGATACCACCCCTCGCCCAACTGCAGACACCAATGGATGGCTTGATAACGCGGCACCTTCTTGGGTTTGATTTTTTGCAAGATGAGGGCGCAATTTTTGGCACCGTCGTAGCGATCGTCAGCACCCCAATAAACGCCATCTTCGTAGGCATCGCCACACCAACACAGCGGTTCGCTCTGCGTCATCGAGACGATCTTGCCGTGCTGACCCGATTCATCGACCTCGAAGACTACCCCTTCAAGGCCGTTTACGTGGTAGTAGTCGCCCACTTTGTATTGTTGTTTCGGCGTGTCGCCGCCGGTCGATTCTTGGGCGGCAGCATAGCTCGATAACGTAAGTAATACGCTCACAATAAAAATAATACGTTTCATAAGCAATAGTATTAAGTTGTACAAAAGACAAATTCGGGATGAGAGGGGCTAAAATTGGGCGACAGCGCGTACATAGCAGTGTCGGTATTTCCAGTCCGAACGCCAATATATGTCGGAAACATAGATGCAATACACCATCGCTATCCGCTTCTTTTTGTTAATGGGTAACTCGGTCGACGACCAATACCAACGCAGATCACCGGGCTTGGCCAACTGTTTGGCTCCCAGCTTTTCCAACGTGCGATTGACGGTTGCGTTTACCTCACCGTGTTTGGCAAACAGCATCAATTCCCGAATGGATGGCAAATACCAATCTTTGCCCAGATCGGCACACCATACAAAGGGAGGGAACCGCTCCTGCCACCCGGAGAGGGCTTGCACGACCGTTTGATTTGCCTTACCGTCGTCACGCGAATCGGCTCCGATAAAACGTTTTTGATCTTGACGATTGACGGCCCATTCCATGCGGGCGGTCGATTCCTTTAGCGAGACGATCTTTCCGTGCTGACCCGAGGCATCTACCTCAAAGACCACCCCTTCGAGACCATTTGCCTTGTAGTGGTCGCCCACTTTGTAGCGTTGTGGCTGATGGTTGTCATTAGCCCCCTCTTGGGCGTAGCTCGCCAGCGGACTATGCAGCAGCGCAACGAGCAGTAAACCAAGAAATCGTTTCATAACGAGTGCTATTATAGAATAATTTCTAAAACAAAATTATGAATTAAAAATTGGATATCCAAATTTTTGAGCGCGTTTATAGAAGGTTGGGCAGCAAAAAAACAGCTGTTTTTCAGAAAAAAGTGAAGAATTTTGGGTTTTGAATGGTGGATTCTGAATTTTTGCGTATATTTGCACTCCCTTTTGGGAAAATTAACTTTTTATAAAACTAACGAACAGATGAAAGTTTGCGAAATCACCGGTAAGGTGGCGATTGTGGGCAACAACGTCTCGCACTCGCACCACAAGACCAAGCGCAAATTCAGTCCCAATCTGAAAACCAAGCGCTTCTGGTCGGAAGAAGAGGGCCGCTGGGTTACCTTGAAGGTATCGGCAGCCGGCATGAAAACTATTAACAAAAAGGGTCTGGCTGTGGCTCTGCGTGAGGCTGCCGCTCCGAAAAAGATCTACTAAAACAAGCGATTTAAGAAATGGCAAAGAAAGGTAATCGAGTGCAGGTCATCCTGGAGTGCACCGAGCAGCGTGAGAGCGGCGTCCCCGGCATGTCGCGTTACATCACCACGAAGAACAAGAAGAACACGCCCGAGCGTCTGGAGCGCAAGAAGTACAATCCGTACCTGAAGCGTGTAACCGTACACCGTGAAATTAAATAGTAGTAAGACACTATGGCAAAGAAAGTAGTAGCAACCCTGAAAACGGGTGCAGGTAAGCAGTATACCAAGTGTATCAAGATGGTCAAGACGGAGAAGGGCTCGTACCAGTTCAAGGAGGCAGTCGTTCTGAACGCCGAGATCAAGGATTTCTTCGAGAAGAAGTAATTCGGGTATTTTAAGAGATCACTCTTAAATACAAAGGGCATCCAATCGTGGATGCCCTTTGTGTTTTCCGGCGGTTTTGGCGGGTGTTTTTCTGCGTTATGCTCGCCCTCGCAGTCCTCACATGCCGAGAGCATGCTGCGGCTGCTCGGCCGTCGCAAGCCTTGAAAACCCCACCCCAAAACCGCCGGAAAAGATCAAGGAAGGCGGGCGTTTTCCTGCGTTATGCTCCTCCTCGCAGTCCTCACATACCGAGAGTATGCTGCGGCTGCTCGGCCGTCGCAAGCCTTGAAAACCCCACCCCAAAACCGCCGGAAAAGATCAAGGAAGGCGGGTGTTTTCCTGCGTTATGCTCGCCCTCGCAGTCCTCACATGCCGAGAGCATGCTGCGGCTGCTCGGCCGTCGCAAGCCTTGAGTAAAACAGTCCGATTGCACGTATTATATATAGTATTTTTTAACTCCTATATCTACGATTTATGTTCTACGCAAGAAGACTCTTTGGTGTGTTGCTCCTTTGTTTAATGGCTTTACCTGTTTGGGGTGTGGGGACAAAGCCGCCTCGAACAGGGTGCTATTGGATGTGGATGAATGGTAATATCTCCAAAGAGGGAATCACGAAGGATTTGGAGTATATGAAGGCTGCCGGTATTGAGTCGGCTTTTATCTTTGATGTGGCTGTCGGTGTCGAACGGGGAACTGTAGATTATGGTTCGCCGGAGTGGGTTGAGGCGGTGAAACATGCTTGTCAGGAGGCTGAACGGCTGGGTTTGACTCTCGGATTGCATAATGCACCCGGCTATACGGCTACGGGTGGTCCATGGATTCGCCCCGAAGAGTCGATGAAGGAGCTGACATGGAGTGTTTCTGAGTCGCGCATTCCGCCTGTGCCAATGCATAAAATGGGGTTTTACCGCGATCTAAAGACCTTTAAGGTGGATGCGGCTGATGAGATGCAGGAGCTTGCTTGCCGCTTGGAGGCAAATGAATCGGTGATAGTTACGTTGAGCAGGGAGAAGCCGTTGGTGGGCTTTAATCTGTGGCGAGGCGAGCGGGAGCAACCGCTTCACCCGCACGATGGTCCTCGTGATTATGCTCCACGCCTGCGTGTGGAGGTGAGTAGCGACGGGGAGGTTTGGCAACTGCTTGGTACGGCCTCGGGACCTGCTTTGAAGGCACGCGATATTCCTATTTATTTTGCATGCTCGGCTACCCGGTGTCGCTATCTTCGATTAACCAGTAATCGGGGAACAAATCTGACGCGCATCGAATTATTAACCGCAAAGGGATCGGGTCGGGCATATCGCCGATTGGGCTATACGACGAACGGCCAAATGGTGACGGCTGCCGCGGAATCGGGATTGGGTCTTGAATGTGATAAATTGTCTCGACAGGGGATTGAGGCGCACTTTAATCGATTTCTTGGTCCCTTGTTGGAGGAGTTGCGCCCCTATTGTGGTCGTGTATTGACACATATTCTCATTGATAGCTGGGAGGCTGGCGGGCAAGATTGGACCGAGTCGCTCGGGTTGGAGTATCTGACTACAGGAGAAGGACGAGATTGGTTGCATGGCGGTATCGGTAAGCGTACCAAAACCAAAGAGCGGTTGTTTATGTCGGAGTATCTGTTGCCGTTGAAAGAACTGCTCAAGCCCTATGGATTACAATTGGCCGGAGAGCCCTATGGGAATGGTGATTTCGATCGAAAGGAGTATGGTTATGCCTTTGATTTGCCGATGAGTGAGTATTGGGCGCGGTCGCATTATGGCACCATAGAACGCCCTCGTTTTGTGTCGCGTTATGGTCACTCGGCTGGCTGTGAGGTGATTGGCTGTGAGTCGTTTACGGCCTATCCGGGCGATGCTGATATTCCGGCAACGCTGACCTCCTTCCGTGCTGATATTGATCAACTGTGTGATGCAGGTGTAAACTACTTTGTGTTGCATTGTGTGGCGCACCAACCCTACGAGGATCGGGTTTTGACGATGGGACCTTTTGGTACCCGATTCGATCGAGGTCATGCGCATGTCGATTCTGTGCGTCTGTTGACTGATTATATGCGTGAACGGATTGCATTACAGCAGCGTCGTGTGACCTTCGATTATTTTACAGGCGAGGTGGGGGAACGAGCCTATATCCGTTTGCCGCGAGGTTGCAAGCAGGTGCGTGCCGTGCTTTATTGCCACCAAAACATGACCGAGGAGGTGCTCTTCCGCAGTCGTGAGTTTTGTAGGGGCATGGACAGCCTGGGCGTAGCGATGGCTTTTGTGCAGCGAGGTTCGCAGAATTGGGATCTTTCGAAGGGGTGCCAAGAACGATTTGAGCAGATTATGCAGGCCTTTGCCGAGGGAACCGAACATCCCGAGATCGCCTCGGCTCCAATCATCCCCTTTGGACATTCGGCGCAAGCGACCTTTCCGTGGAACTTTGCAGCGTGGAATCCCGACCGCACGCTTTGCGTGATCTCCTATCATGGTGATGCTCCGCGCACGAATCTTTGTGGCTATGGTGGTGCAAACATTGAGTGGGGGCGTACACGTAATATTGACCACATTCCGGGTCTGATGATTGAAGGCGAGTACGAATGGTGGGAGGCACGCGTGCGACCCGCCTTGGCCTTCCGCATGATGTATCCCGATAGCCGCATCTCCTTCCTCTGTGATGCCGGTAAGGGCCATTTCGATCTCTGTGCGGAGACGCAGGCCTATATCGTGCAATTTATCGCCAAAGCGTTGGCTGATCCACGTCCTGAGGGTGGATGTTACTATTCGCGCTGGCATGAGAGTGGCTTTGAGAGCCAGGATCCTCACGACCAATTTTGGTATCAGGATCAGGAGATGGTGGATCGCACGAAGGGGCGCTATGCTGCATCCTGCGGAAAAAAGATGCAGTATCTCTCGGCGCGCATCAATGGCGAGCAACTGACGTATGAGCCCGAAAAACACATCAAGATGAATGCATTGTGCACGACTCGCGAATTTACCGTCGAACCGCTCTTTGTCGATGCCGAACGGAAAGCCGAGAGTACGGCGCATGCCTCGGTGCGACCGCGTGTGGTGTTGATCTCGGGCCCGGCTATTCAGACGGGTGAATACAGCTTCCGACTCGATCTCGACTATTTTGGCCATGACCCTAAACGTTTGTGGAGTGGTATTACGCTCTGCATCGAGGCGGATGACGACGCAACCTACAAATCAGCCGTGCAGGAGGTGAATCTGCAAATCCGATTGCCCTAAAATTTTGTATCGAGAGTTGCATGTTTGCAAAAATATGCCTAATTTTGTGAAGGAAGATTAAAACGATTTAACGCTTGATGACTATGAAACAGTCGCAACAACGTATGGGCATTTGGTGGGTGCTGCTGCTTGCCTGGTTGTGGTCGGGCTCTTCGGCGATGGCTCAGGAGCACAATATCGAGGGACGAGTTCTCTGCGAGGGCCAAGGTGTGGCCGGAGCGGTGATCTCGGATGGCGAGCAGGTGGTGGTGACCGATGCTGCAGGTGCTTACACGATGCACTCGTCGAAGCAGTGCGGTTATGTCTTTCTCTCGATCCCTTCGGGCTACGAAGTGGAGGCTGACGGGATTATTCCGCGCCACTTTGTGTCGGTAACCCGTGGTAAGGGGCTCGAGCAGGCCGACTTCCACCTAAAGAAGGTCGATAACAGCCGTTACACGCTCTTGGTGCTCAACGATATTCACCTCTCGAATACGGCTGCCGATGAGGATATTCGCCAATTCTGGGAGAAGTTTGTGCCCGATTATCGGGAGATGATGCAGACGACTGAAGGAAAACTCTATGGCCTGACCGTGGGTGATATGACGACCGATTCGCGTTGGTATCGCAACAACTACGGCCTGCCCGAATACCTGAAAGAGATGGAGCGTATTCCGTCGATTCCGCTCTTCCACTCGATGGGTAACCACGACAACGACCCGAAGGGCAAGTGGACACCGGAGGAGTGGGACTCGGTGGCTGTGAAGACCTATCGTCGCGTGGTGGGTCCGAGCTACTATTCGTTCAACCTGGGCAAGGTGCACTATGTGATGCTGGATAACCTGGTCTATCTTGGGCCTCGCAAGGTGGGTAAGAAGACGCGCTGGGATTTCCGGGTGGAGATTGATGCTGTGCAGATGGATTGGTTAGCGAAAGATTTGCAGTATGTGGATCGTGCGACGCCGTTGGTGATCTGTATGCATGCGCCGATGTGGAAGAGCGGGAAGCTCGAAGAGGGTGATCCTATCTTGACCTCCGCCTTTACCGACGAACAGAATGCCCGTCGCCTGTTGTCCCTTGTCAAAAAATTCAAACGGGTGCATATTTTGAGTGGTCATACCCACGTGAATCGCCACTACAACTACTCGAAGCGTATCACCGAGCATAACAATATTGCCGTGGCCGCTTCGTCGTGGAAGTTGGATGGTGAGGGCCGTCGTCACCTCTCGAAGGATGGCACACCGGGCGGATATGCCATCTATTGGGTCGATGGTAAGCAGATCGAATGGAGCTACAAGGCACTCGGTCGCCCGATTGACAGTTGCCAATTCATCGTCTATGACATGAATACTGTGCCGGAGCAGTATGGCGGACAGGTCGAATCGAACGAGGTGTGGATCAATGTCTATAATTACGATCCGAGCTGGCAGATCGAGGTGCGTGAGCAGGGATCTCGACTTCCGGTGGAGCGTATGCGTAAGCGCGATCCGCTCTATCGACTGGTGGCGGATGGCGTGTTTGGATCGACGAGTGCCTTTAAGCCGGCCGTGACCGATCACATGTTCCGCGTGGTGGCCGATCATGCCGATTCGACCCTCGAAATCACCGTGCGCGACTCCTTTGGCCATAGCTGGACGCAGACCGTCGAGCGCCCCAAGGCGTTCCATTGGCAGATGCAGTAAGATGATATGTGATTGAATGAAACAAAGCAGCCTTATCTGGCTGCTTTGTTTGTTCTCCGTCCTGCTACAAAACGACAAAAAAGACAGCCTCAAAGGCTGTCCCACGATGCTCGTGGGCATTTCTCGCGAACTGTTGTTTACACCCCCGACCCCTGAAAGGGGCGACTTGGGGTCGCTCGTACGAGTCCGTATTCCACAAAATCAGAGCCTCCCTTATCAGCGTTGCGATTAAGGCGAGAGAAGAGCAAAGTAATTTGTTCTTCCGAGCCGTAGCAACGAAAAAGAGCGAAGCGAACGTAAAGGGAGGTTTGGAGGGATTGTCTATATCGATGCGGAGAATCCGCTCAAGAAACGACAAAAAAAGACAGCCTCAAAGGCTGTCTGTCGTTTCTTGAGCGGAAAACGAGACTCGAACTCGCGACCCCAACCTTGGCAAGGTTGTGCTCTACCAACTGAGCTATTTCCGCAAAAATCACATCCTAACTGTCGCTTTGCTTCTCTCCCCTTGCCAAGGTTGGATGTGTTTATTCCTTTGGGGCAAGGTTGTGCTCTACTTTCCTGAGCTATTTCCGCAAAAGCATTTTTCTCAAATGCGAGTGCAAATGTAGGGCAAAAAAATGAGTTGTGCAAATTATTTGCGAAAAAAATGCAAAAAAACGTTAGTTCTCCCTCTCTGCGGCCTCCTGGCGGGCTTTGCGATAGAGCTGGTAGGAGTTTACAAAGGTCTGCCAGACACAATAAAAACCGCCGGCCAGGGTGGTGATGGGCGAGAGGAAGGTGTATCCCATCCAAATAATGAATACCGTGTTTTTCTGTCCGAGTGCCTGTCCGCCTTCGGTGCATTCGTCATAGCGTCGTCCCATCCAACGCCCCAAACCGAACTGCAACAAGCAGCTGAAGAGTGCGATCACGGCAATGCCGAGCTGAAACCACAGCTGCGTCTGCTCGTGAACAATGGCTTTGGTGGTTACGGCGATGGCAATCATGAGCGAGAGCGCCCACAGATAAAATCCTGCATCGCGCGCCTCGGCACAACGACGGTGGAGCTTGGGGGCGAGGTGACGCACCAGCCATGCGGCCGCCAGCGGGCAGATCAGCAACGGAAAGATGCGAGCCATGATCGCTCCGAAGGCGGGCAGGAAGTGCAGCCCGTCGGTCGGGTGGGCCAGGGGCAGGAGCAGCGGAGCCGAGAGGGCCACCGCCAGGTTGATGAGCATCGTGTAGCCGGTGATCGAGGCGGCATTTCCGCCTAACTTGGCCGTGACGACCGCCGCTGCCGTGGCCGTGGGGCACATCAGGCAGAGCATGGCACTCTCGACGAGCACGCGCGAGGCGAGGTCGGGCAGAAGGATGAGCACGCCGGCCGTCAGCCCGAAGAAGAGCATCTGGATAGCGACTAAAATCAGGTGCCACTGTCGCAGGCGAATATCGTGCAGATCGACCCGGCAGAAGGTCAAAAAGAGCATCAAAAAGAGCAGCGTGGGCTGGATGATGGCGATCGCCTCATTGACAAAGGCGTGGGTCGCATCGAGCCAGGGGATCGACGTGTAGATGAAGTAGAGGGCGATGCCCATGCACATGGCTACGGGGAGCGTCCAGGTGCGTAAAAATTGTAAAATAGCCGACATACGAGTGCTTTTTGGGTGCAAATGTAGCAAATAAAAACCGGATCGCGGTCGGCAATCCGGTTTTTTTGTGGGAAGCGAGCTTGCTTACTCGATCTTCTTCCAGTAGCGCGAGAGGCTGATGAAGGCCACCGAGCCCTTGACGCGCAGCGTTTTATCGTCCTCGAATGAGAGCTCTACGTTGTAGATCTTGCCGTTGATCGGCTTATAGACCTTACCGCCCTCCCAGCACTCGTCCTCGGCGTTGTAACGTACGCCATAGACAATCACCACTTGATCCGACGGCGTGTTACGCTTCTTCGGGTCGGGGTTCTTGACATCCATCTTGCGGGTGCCATCGGGATTGTTGGGCTCCGAGAGCCAAATGATCTGACCCTGATAGGTTCCGTCGTCGCACTTCGTGAAGCGCACCTTCGAGATGCGGCCCTCCTCCTCGGCTTGGTAAACACCCAGGAGCTTGTCTGCGGCCGACTGTGCATAGGTCGTCACAGCACCCAGCAGGCAGACTGCGGCAACCATCCATTTCATCATCTTTTTCATGCTACATGTGTTTAGTTTGCGGTGCAAATATACGAACTTTTCGGAACTTTAGTACAGATTCGGGTAAAAAACTTTCCTCTCCACCTGATTTGCCACCGCCGCAAGGTGCTCTATAAACCATCAGCGCGACCCGAAAGGTCGCGCTGAAAGCATAAAGCCCAAAGCGAAAAGCCTAAAGATTAAAAAGCGGACACGGCGCGCACATAGCGGTCGGGGCACTTACGGTAGCTGTCGGTGCGGCCATTGGGCATATGGACAAACCACGCGCAGAACTCACCATCGGAGAATTGATAATCATACTCCGTCGAAGACCAATACAATTTATCGGAATCTCCCTTGTTGTATAATTTCGTGCCCCCTTTGGTAGCTAAAGTACGATTTACAGTGTCGTGCACACTATCGTTCAGTGTAAACAGCTTTAGCTCCTCGATAGCGGGCAGATACCAACCCGAACCCAACCGAGCACACCAGGCAAAGGCGGGATAGTCCGCACGCCAATTCGGGCGTTGCCGGACGGCTTGCATATTGGCTGCGCCATTCGTCTTGCTGGAGGCTCCGATCAACTGTTTTCGTTCGCTATCATTAGATGACCATTGTCCACTCGATTGGGTCATGCTGACAATTTTACCATGTTTGCCCGAGGCATCCACATAGAATACCACACCCTCTTTACCATTGACATTGTAGTAGTCGCCGACTCGGTAAACACCGTCTCGTCCTTTTCCTGCATTGACCATTGGAGCAAAACGTTCCTCTGTTTCCTTTTCGGCTGCCTCACGCGCTTCGCGCTCGCGTCGCTCCTTTTCAGCCTTTTCAGCCGCTAATCGCTCTTGCTCGGCCTTCTCTTTGGTAGCTTTCTCCTCGGCTAACCGTTTCTCCTCGGCAGCTTTCTCTTTTGCCAACCGATCCTTTTCGGCTTTTTCAGCCGCAGCATTGGCTTTCTCGGTGCTATCCTGAACAAAGGCGGCACGTTCGGCCTCCGCCAGAGTAATGCTGTCGGCGATGGCTTGTTGCTCACGGAGGTGGGTCATGGCGGTGCGTCCGCCCCAGAAACCACCAGCAACCAGCAATAGAATCACCACCGTCCATAACCACTTTTTCGAGCCCTTTTTCGTGGGGGCAGAGGGAGTGGGTGTTTGCTCGGTGGGGGTAGGCTCGGGTTTTATCGCCTCCTTGATAGGTATAGGTTTCGGAGCCTCGGCGGGTTGATCCACAACCGTCTCTTCGTTTGTCGAAATCTCGATCACGGTCTTCTCTTCGGTGTTAGGCTCAACGGGCCCTTCCGTGCCGCTGTCCAGGGCGGCCAAGAACTCGGCCACCGAGCCGTAGCGGTTGCGTTTGATGGGCGACATGGCCTTTTCGATCACGGCGATTGTCGGCTCGCTCACCCCTTTTGCGGCCAAGCGATGGGTCGGGAAACCCTCGTTGAGCAGCACGGCTGCCTCGGCCGGTCGCTCGCCCATAAGCATCTTATAGAGTGTCGCTCCCAGGGCATAGATATCCATCTGAATGGGGAAATCGTGCCCCTCGCGGTAGTGTACCTGCTCGATCGGAGCATAGCCCGGCGTGCCACCGCCAATCGTCGTGCTCGACTCGGGCTCGCCCGCCTCATCATACTGCTTCGAGAGACCAAAGTCGATCAGCGCGACCGTACCATCCTCGCGTAACATCACATTGCCGGGTTTTAGGTCGAGGTGCAGGATGCGGGCGCGGTGCATGTAGTCGAGTGCCGAGGCAATCTGACGGACAAAGGCAAGTGCCTGACCCTCGGCAAGCCCATCGCGGCCGATCAGATAGTCCAGCGAGCCGCCCTCGCAATACTCCATGGCATAATAGACCGTGTTGTTGGCCTCGAACGCCTCCAGCACGCGGACGATATTCGGGTGCCGCAGTTTGCTCAGATTCTCCGCTTCGCGGGCAAATTTGTGGCGGTAGTGGGCGTAGATGCCATCCTTCGATCCGCAGCTCACCTGCTCACCTGCGCGTTCGTTGATGTCGCGCATGAAGAACTCCTTGATCGCCACCGTCGTCTTGACCTCGAGTGCACCCAACGCCCCATCGACCTTGATGCGGGTCGATGCCAAATAGGTGATGCCGAAGGAGCCTTGCCCCAAGACCTGCTCGATCTTGTAGGTGTGTGCCCCTTGCAACAAAGACCCTATCGGAAGATGATTTGTTGCTTGCATGGGTGTGTGGTTTGGGTTGAATGATCAAAGGTAGGGATTTTTCCGGAAATTATCAAGGAAGTTATCTAACAAGGTGATTTTTGCGTTAAGTTCCTTGAGCTTACATTGTGGCCGGGGGCGGGGGATTTAGGGGGTGGTAGTCACCCTCACATTTGAGGATTTGCGATGAGGCGCAAGCGAACTCCACCGATAAATTTTGCAGACTTCAAAAATTAACGTATGAGTTGCGTCAGGTATCAAGTCCCCCGCCGGGGGCGGGGGATTTAGGGGGAGGGTAGTCACCTTCACATTTGAGGGTTTGCGGAGAGGCACAAGCGAACGGCTAACATAAATTTTGCAGACTTCAAAAAATTAACGTATGAGTTGCGTCAGGTATCAAGTCCCCCGCCGGGGGCGGGGGATTTAGGGGGAGGGTAGTCGCCCTCACATTTGAGGGTTTGCGATGAGGCGCAAGCGAACTCCGCCGATAAATTTTGCAGACCGAAAAAATTAACGTATATTTGCACCCTCAAATGTGGAAAGGATTTGGACTGCTTGCAACCACAATAAAAAATCGCTAAACCAGCACTTTTTTATCCAAACAGCCAACTTTCCCATTTATATGTTTAACACGTAAAAACGTATCAAATGGGTTTTTTATTTACTTCGGAGTCCGTTTCAGAAGGACATCCCGACAAGGTTTCGGATCAGATTTCCGATGCTATTCTTGATGAATTTTTGCGCCATGACCCCGCCTCGAAGGTGGCATGCGAGACCCTCTGCACGACGGGTCTGGTGGTCGTAGCCGGTGAGGTGCGCTCGGAGGCCTATGTCGATGTGCAGGGCGTAGCGCGCGATGTGATTCGTCGCATTGGTTACACGAAGAGTGAGTATCAGTTCGATTGCAACTCGTGCGGTATCCTTTCGGCTATCCACGAGCAGTCGTCGGATATCAACCAGGGTGTTGTGCGTGCCTCGGAGGAGGAGCAGGGTGCCGGCGACCAGGGTATCATGTTCGGCTATGCTTGCAACGAGACGCGCGAGTTGATGCCCGCCACGCTGATTCTCTCGCACGTGATTTTGAAGGAGCTGGCCGATATTCGCCGCGAGGGTAAGGTGATGACCTACCTGCGTCCCGACTCGAAGTCGCAGGTGACGATCGAGTATGACGAGACGACCGGCAAGCCGCTGCGTGTCCACACGATTGTGGTCTCGACGCAGCACGATGAGTTTATCCTGCCCGATGCTACCCGCACCGAGCAGCAGGCCGAGCTGCAGATGCAGGAGCAGATCCGCGAGGATGTACGCACGATCCTGATCCCGCGTGTCAAGGCCCGTCTGGAGCGTGCTAACGACAAGCTGGCCGAGCTCATTGGCGAGGAGTATATCCTGCATGTCAATCCGACGGGTAAGTTTGTGATCGGTGGCCCGCACGGAGATACGGGTCTGACGGGTCGCAAGATCATTGTCGATACCTATGGTGGTCGCGGTGCACACGGTGGTGGTGCCTTCTCGGGTAAGGACTCGTCGAAGGTGGACCGCTCGGCAGCCTATGCTGCCCGTCATATTGCCAAGAACATGGTGGCCGCAGGCGTAGCTGATGAGGTGCTCGTCGAGCTCTCCTATGCCATCGGTATTGCCGAGCCGCTGTCGGTCTTTGTCGATACACACGGCAAGAAGAATCCGGCTTTGGCGGCCATGAGCGATGGCGAGATCGCTCGCCGCATTGCCCGTCTGTTCGACCTCAAGCCGGCCGCCATCGTGCGTCGCTTTGGTTTGAAGAACCCGATCTTCGAGGCTACGGCTTCGTATGGTCACTTCGGCAACCGTCCCTATGTGAAGCAGGTGCAGTGCTATGAGGGTGGCGTTCCGGTGGAGCGCGAGGTGGAGTTCTTCGGCTGGGAGAAGCTCGACATGGTGGAGCCGATCAAGGAGGCGTTAGGCTTGTAATCCTGCGTCAAAAGGCGTACAGGAGCTACGATTCCCGCTCGAAAATGGGTTGTCGCAACAGCGAAGTGTTGGGCAATCCATTTTTTTTGTCCCTGTGGCATACGAAAAACCGATTGGGGCTCGTTTCATACTCGAAAACAATTTTTTGAAGTGCCTATGCAACAACTTTCCGCTATTGATAACCATTAAACGGAAAACAAAATGAGACAAGTGATGATTCTTTTGGGCGTGGCAGTAGCCTCGGCCGCAACGGGTAGCTTGGCCGCTTGGGCTTTGCAGACCAACAACGAGACGCAAATCGAATATATCGAGCACGAGGTGGAGCGTGCGCCGGCTTTGGGCACCCATTTTACGGCCTACGAGGAGGCGCGTTACCCCGACCTGACGTATGCGGCCGAGAATGCCGTCAAGGCGGTGGTCAATATCGAGGCGGTGCAGCGTGTCGAGCTCCCCTCGCGCGGACAATATGGCTACGACCCCTTCCTGGAGTTCTTTGGGATTCCGCAAGGCTACGGGCGTCGTGGTGGTGGCGGTGAGCCGCGCTACCAGGAGCGTAAGGCCGGAGGTTCGGGTGTGATCATCTCCGAAGATGGCTACATCGTCACGAACAACCATGTGGTAGCCGATGCCTCGAAGCTGCGTGTGAAGCTCAACGATGGCCGCACGTATGATGCTGAGCTCGTAGGCCGCGACTCGGCAACCGATATTGCCCTGCTGAAAATAGAGGAGAAGGACCTGCCGACGCTGCCCTTCGGTTCGTCCGATGCGTTGCGTCTGGGCGAGTGGGTCTTGGCGATTGGCTCGCCCTATAACCTGCAATCGACCATCACGGCCGGCATCGTGAGTGCCAAGGCGCGCGACCTGGGAGGTGTGCTGTCGGGTGATCCGAGTTTTAGCATCGAGTCCTTCATTCAGACCGATGCGGCGGTCAATCCGGGCAACTCGGGTGGTGCATTGGTCAATGCACGTGGCGAGCTGGTGGGTATCAACACCCTCATCCAGTCGCAGACGGGCAGCTACATCGGCTATTCGTTTGCCGTGCCCGAGTCGATTGTCAAGAAGGTAGTGGTCGATCTGAAGCAGTATGGCATCGTGCAACGCGCCTTGCTGGGCATTGGTTTCCAGGTGATTGACCAGGTGTTTATCGACCGCATGGGCGAGGAGACGGGCATCCGTGAGATCGGTGGTGTCTATGTCGGATCGGTCGAGGAGGGTGGTGCCGCGTCGGAGGCAGGCATCCGCAAGGGCGATGTGATCACCCACATTGACGGGGTCGCCGTGAACGATGCTGCAACGCTGCGTGAGCGCATTGCACGCCACAGTCCCAACGATCGGGTGAAAATATCGGTAAAAAGAGCCGACAAAGTGAAACTTTTTGAGGTCACCTTGCGTAATCAAGCAGGTAAAACAGAATTGCTGACCAAAACCGATGTCGATGCCGCCGAGGCGCTGGGTGGAAAATTTGCCGAGGTAAGTGACCAGCTGCGCCATCAACTCGATCTGCGCGGAGGCGTACAGGTCGTGGAGGTGAAGGGCGAAGGCATCTTGGCCAAGGCCCGTGTGAAGGAGGGTTTCATCATTACCCACATCAACGATCGTGCCGTCTATACGTTGTCCGATTTGCGGAAACTGACCGGCAAGATCACCTCGATCGACGGCATCTATCCCAATGGCCGTTCCGCCAGCTATGTGCTGGTCGAGTAACGGGCCGAGCGGCAGAGAGGGGGCGTCTTGTGAGTTCGAAGTGTGAGGGGCGTCTTGTGAGTCCGAAGTGTGAGTGGACGTCTTGTGAACTCGCGGCGTAACGGGCCGAATGGGTGTGGTCGGAGATTGTGTGCAGACAGAAAACAACTCCCGCCGTGATGGGCGGAGATAACAACGAATAGGATAAGAGATTATGCGTCAATTAAAGATCACAAAGTCGATCACCAACCGCGAGAGTGCTTCGCTCGATAAGTACCTGCAGGAGATCGGTAAAGAGGAACTGATCACCGTTGAGGAGGAGGTAGAACTCGCTCAACGCATTAAGAAGGGTGACCAAGAGGCCCTCGAAAAGCTCACGAAGGCAAACCTGCGTTTCGTGGTTTCGGTGGCCAAGCAATATCAGAATCAGGGTCTTTCGCTGCCCGACCTGATCAACGAGGGTAACCTCGGTCTGATCAAGGCGGCCGAGAAGTTCGACGAGACCCGCGGCTTTAAGTTTATCTCCTATGCCGTGTGGTGGATTCGTCAGTCGATCCTCCAGGCATTGGCCGAGCAGAGCCGTATCGTGCGTCTGCCGCTCAACCAGGTAGGCTCGCTCAACAAGATCAACAAGGCTTTTGCCCGCTTCGAGCAGGAGCATGAGCGCACCCCTTCGCCCGAGGAGCTGGCTACCGAGTTGGAGCTCCCGAAGGAGAAGGTGACCGACACGCTGCGTGTGGCCGGTCGTCACGTATCGGTCGATGCCCCCTTTGCCGATGGTGAGGATAACTCGCTCTTGGATGTGCTGGTCAATCCCGATTCGCCCAATGCCGACCGCGGTCTGATCAACGAGTCGCTCTCGACCGAGGTAGATCGCGCCCTGGAGACGCTGACCGAGCGCGAGCGCGATATCATCAAGTACTTCTTCGGTATCGGTTGCTCGGAGATGACCCTCGAGGAGATCGGCGAGAAGTTTGACCTCACGCGCGAGCGCGTACGTCAGATTAAGGAGAAGGCAATTCGTCGTCTGCGCCAGTCGTCGCGCTCGAAGTTGCTGAAATCCTACTTAGGGTAGCAATCACCCCTTGCTAAAATAGGCAAGCTTTTTCAAGCCACAGGAGGCTGTTCGACCATTGGGTCGGATAGCCTCCTGTTTTTTTTACTTCTCCCATCTTTCGTACGAGCTGTTCATTTTCGGAATATTTTCTTGACGCGTAAATCCTCCCGAAATGCCGGTTTGGTACAGATTTTGCATCCTTTTGGGGGTATTTTGATGTGCACCGTGTATTGTGCAAACAGAGAGCAAAATTTGGTGAATCGAAAAATAATGGCTATCTTGCAATCGAAAACAAGGCGAAAGACCTGTTTACAAACCATTTTATTCACTGCGAAAGCACTAAAAACGAATTGCCTATCGGAACACCTCTGCTCTTTTAACCCTTAAAAAACGGAAGAGTATGAAAGCACAAGTTATGAACGACCGCGAGTTGTTGGGTCGTTATCGTGCCGGTGATTCGAGTGCTATGTCGCAGCTTGTCGAGCGTCACAGTCGTCGTGTACGCGATTATATCCGCATGATGGTCAAGGATCGTGACCTGGCCGAGGATATTTTTCAGGATACCTTTATTAAAGTCGTACGTGTCATTGACGAGGGCCGTTATGTCGATAACGGAAAGTTCCTCTCGTGGGTTTTGCGTATTGCCCACAACCAGGTGATCGACTATTTCCGGTCGCAGAAGCAGAACAAAGCTGTCTCGGAGAGCGATGCGGGCTACGACGTGCTGGGCACGTTGCGCTTTGCCGAAAAGACGGTCGAGGATCGGCTGGTGGGCGAGCAGATCGAGCGCGATGTGCGGGCTTTGGTGGAGCTGTTGCCCGCCGAGCAGCGCGAGGTGGTGCGGATGCGCTATTACCACAATTTGAGTTTCAAGGAGATCGCCGAACAGACCGGCGTGAGCATCAACACTGCGTTGGGGCGTATGCGCTATGCGCTGATCAATCTGCGTCGATTGATTCAAGAAAAAAAGATGGTTTTATGCTGATTGTGGCACAATATTTCCACATAGGCAGGCGTTATATAGTCAAACAAACGACAAAAACCAGATGCCTATGGAGGAAATGGACCACGACACATTACATGCCATCTCCGAGGACGAGGAGCTCCTCATGCGTGAGGTTATTCAAGGTGATGCCGATCTCTGTTATTTGCACCACTACCTGACGGAGCTCTACCGACAAGGGGATATATAGAGGGTTAATTTTTGATGGAGAGGGGAGGCTTTCGAGTCCTCCCTCTCTTGTTTTTTGTTTCTGCCCGCCCGCCAACAAAAAGGGGCTGTCGCAACAGGTTGTTGGACAGCCCCTTCGTGAGTTTATGAAGCGTTATCGCGGCTTATCGTACCTTGAAACCCTCGTCAGCACGTACCGGAATCGGCATGGCAGCATAAACGCCCTGCTCGAGCTTCTCACGCACAGCCTTGAAGGCCTCGATCGTGACATCAACATCCTCCAACGAGTGTGCTGCCGTCGGGATAATGCGCAGGATGATCTCGCCCTTCGGGATCACCGGATAGATCACCATCGAGCAGAAGATGCCGTAGTTCTCACGCAGATCGACTACCAGGTTCGTAGCCTCCGGAATACCACCCTTGAGGAATACGGGCGTTACGGGCGAGTTCGTGACACCGATGTTGAACCCGTTCTCCACGAGCTTCGACTGCATGGCACGTACGATCGTCCAGAGCTTCTCCTGATACTCGGGGTGCTCGCGGATCAGCTCGATACGCTTCAGCGCACCGATCACCATCGGCATCGGCAGCGACTTGGCGTAGAGCTGCGAGCGCATGTTGTAACGCAGCAGGTTTACCAACCAGCGGTGCGATGCTACGAAGGCACCGATACCGGCCATCGACTTGGCAAAGGTGTTGAAGAGCACATCGACACCCTCTGTTACGCCGAAGTGGGCAGCCGTACCGCGACCCTTCGGGCCCATCGTACCGAAGCCATGCGCGTCATCGACCAACAGACGGAACTGGAACTCCTTCTTCAGGGCTACGATCTCGTCGAGCTTACCCAGGTCACCCTTCATGCCGAATACACCCTCGGTGATCACCAGCACACCGCCATTCTGCTCCTCGGCCAGCTCCGTGGCGTGGCGCAACTGCAGGCGCAGCGAGTCCATGTCGTTGTGACCAAAGACGAAACGCTTGCCCTTGTGCATGCGCAGACCGTCGATGATGCAGGCGTGTGCCTCGGCATCGTAAACCACTACGTCGCGCGGCGTCAGGAGGCAGTCGATGATCGAGAGCATACCCTGGTAGCCGAAGTTCAGCAGGAAGGCATCCTCCTTACCAACGAAGGCGGCCAGCTCGCGCTCCAGCTGCTCGTGATAGACGGTCTGACCGCTCATCATGCGGGCACCCATCGGGGCAGCCATACCAAACTTGGCGGCACCCTCGGCGTCAGCCTGTCGTACCTCGGGCAGGTTGGCCAAGCCCAGATAGTTGTTCAAACTCCAGTTCAGCACCTCCTTGCCGCGGAACTTCATGCGCGGACCAATCTCTCCTTCGAGTTTCGGGAAGGCAAAATAACCGTGGGCATAACCCATGTACTGGCCAATCGGGCCACCGGCATTCTTTTCAAGGCGATCAAAAATATCTACCATAATCTGTTGTTGTTTAAGTTTTATGCGTTTGTTCTCTTTTTCGTTTGGGCGTGGCTCGACGGGATGAGCCACATTAAATCAACCAAAGGTACGGTTTTTTTATAGCCTGCTGATACGTATTTATACTTATTTCACGCGCAAAATGGCCCTTTATGCCTCTCGATGCCACAGCCCCCGCGTAATTTGGCGACGCAGGGTGAACAATTTCCCCCATTTGGCGGGGCGGAGTGTGCCGCATAGGAGCAGCGTGGCGCACCATTTGGCCACCTCGGCTACGCGGGCACGGAAGATGCTGCCACGCAGACGGGCACGACGGGCCTGGCTGATACCGATGTGAAAGGCCAAGCGGCGGAAGGCCTCATCGGTGAGTTTCTCGGGCGGAATGATATGCCACATGATCGCCTCGGGCAAATACCACAACGTGTAGCCCGCTTCGCGCAGCCGCAGAAAAAAGTCATTCTCCTCGCCGCCGATCGGTTTGCCGCCCACGCGTCCCAACTCCGTGGCGAAGCCGAATTGCAGAGCTACCGAACGGCGAAAACCCATGTTCCCACCTCCGGGCAGGGCTCGTTTGGGGAAGGGACGGAGCTGCTCGCCATAGTCCATCGGATTGGCTATCGGGCGTTCGGTCCAACGCGACATCCAGCGCGGTCGTGAGCCCTCATATTCGGCAATGATGCGACCACCGGCCACGCACACCTCGGGGTGCTCCTCAAACAGACGCAGATAGGCCTCCAGGAACCCCTCGTTGATACGCTCGTCGTCGTCGATCGAGCAGATCAGCTCGGTCGTTGCCTCCTGTAAGGCGCGGTTGCGGGCATGCGAAACGCCGGCCTTGGGCTCCACGACATGCCGTATATGGAGCGTCGGATGAGCCGCTGCAAATGCCGCCACCTGCTCGGCCGTGTCGTCGGTCGAGGCGTTGTCAATGATCAGACACTCCCAAAGGGTGGGATCGAGCGTTTGTTGAGCCACCGATTCGAGCGCCCGCATCAGCGAGGCCGCGCGGTTATAGGTCGGTATGACGAGGGTTATACGATACATGGCTGCAAAAGTACGAACTAAAACCCGAAATCCGATACGCTAATTGCGGAAATTCTCGATGCGGTGGAACGTGATCATGTTGGCATCGTGCTGGCGGATGGGCAGGCCGCGCTCCTCGGGAGAGGCGGTGCGGCTGACGCAGATGATGTCGTTGCCGTCAAACTGCCAGTCGATGTATTGGTACCCGTGGAAGAAGGGATCTTCGTGGTAGATGATGTTGTCCCGTTCGAGCTGCCAATTGCGCAGATCGGCCGAAGAGTAGAGAGCCACCCGGTTGCGCATCATGTCGAAGGTGATGCCGAACGAGGAGTAGAAGCCTCCGGCGTGGTTGTATCCGGCTTGATCGGCGGGGTTGGTGATCGTCCAATAGCGGCCGGTGGTCTCATCGTAGCGTACCGTAAATTTCTTGTCGCCTCCGGGCAGGTTGATGAAGTCCGATTGCGCGACTTGCAATTCATAGGTTTCGCCAACCTTCTCGACACGCGCTAAGCAGGCCGATTTGCTGGCCGTCTGACACGATGCACGCAACAGGTTGTAGAGTTTTCCGTCGGGGCCGACGATGACATTACCCTCGATCAGGCGCAGGATGATATTCCCGTTATGGAAATAGCGTTTGAGCTCGGTGTGGTAAATCAGATTCGAGCGAGTCCAGCTGTCGGGGTTGAGCAAATCACTATCCACCGGTGCCGAAATGACAAACGGGAAGATGAGGTCTTTGTCGTTGTGGTCCTCCATGGCGCGCCAGATGCGACCGTCGTAGATGGCCATCGAGGTCGGAGCATGGTGGCCCTTAATCTTGCCGCCATCGCCTCCCTTGCCATCGCGATAGCCCAGACGAATATACCCGCTGCCGGTCGCTGCGTTGGGTTTTGTCCAGGTCTTACCGTTATCGGTCGATTTGCAGATAACCAGATCGTAGCCGCCACTCTCGACACCCATGATGTAGAGTGCACCGTTATGCGCGAACAGACGCGTGAAATTCATCTTGGTCGGGGTGCTGTACAGCGTCCAGGTCTTGCCTCGGTCGGTCGAACGATAGAGGCTCGTCGAGTGCGTATAACGGAGGTTGGTGGCCAGGGCCAGGTAGCTGCCGTCGTCGAGAATGTGGATGTTTACATTCGTTACATGCTTCTCACGGAAGAGCTCGTCGGGCGATTTGGCAATCGTCACACCCGGGGTGGCGGGCGCATTTACATGCAGCGCTTTCCCAAAGACTAACGGCGTGTAGTCACCTCCCGAGGCGACGGTGACGGTCTCACCGGCCGTGCAAGAGCGTTGGTAGATCGTATAGGTGATACCACCGCTGGTCGTAAACTCCTTGCCGGTCGTATTCCATCCGGAGGGTTGCCCATTGGTCGTTGCCAGGTAGACCGTACCGCTATCTTTGACCGTGAACTCCGTAGGTCCGCGCTGCTCCATCAGGCCTGTGGCGTAGGAGTACCAGTTACCCAGCAGATCCTCGACTCCTGCGGGGAGCGTGTGCTTCTTGTTTTGCGGATAGAGCTCGGCATTGGCCGTGAAGGGACGAATGTCGATTAAGTGACCGCTGACGGTGATCTCGTTGACCACCTTCTCTTCAATTACGGTCAGATCGCCCAGCAACATGCCGGTGCCGATATCAGCACGATTCGTAACTGCCCGAGGCTCGCTGCCGTAGGCCAGGGTGATGATCTCGCCCGACACGACCTGCTTGCCGAGGATGTAGTAGAGCACGCCATCCGAGCCATAGAAACTTTCGATCTGTTTCCAGCTGGTCACATCACTTTGACCGGTCTTATCCTCGCTGGTGGGGTAGAGTGATGCGGCGCAGATGGCGTAGGCGATGCCGGCACTCTCGGCACGTGCCGAGACGACGCTCTGGGCCGTACTGCCGCTGACCGCATAGAGATCCATGCCGACGAAGCCTTGCGGAATCGCTTTTTCGAGCGTGGACTGGATGGTGATTCCGCCATCAGAGGTCAGCGAAGCTCCCTCTTTGAAGGTGGTCAGTTTGCCATTATTAACGCTGCTGACCGTGAGCTTGGCCGGAGCCCACGTGATACTCGTCGCTACGGGACGTACTCCGCGGAAATCAATGGTGCCCGTGCCGAACAGGGTGGAGCGCAACTCGGAGAGTCGGAGTTTGCCGCCCTGCGTGTAGCTTTTGGACCAGATGGCAAAATAGCCCTCTTGCGCGCCATTGGAATATTTGATGGTCTCGGTCTCTGATTCCGACGAAAGGGAGGTCTCCTGTGTCCATCCTGCCTCCTTCATTTTGGTGGCAATCGAACTGCTTGAACCGGAGGTGAGCAGGAACATCTTGCCGGCTGTTAGGGCCTGGATCGTCACATCGGGACAAGCATTGTTGTTGGCCGCCATCGTTTGCCAGGGCGTTGCCTCGCTATAGGTGAAACGCGTCGGAATTTGCGAAAGGGTCATCGTAGCATTGCGTCCGTTGGTGACCATGCGCGAGGTGATGATGGCTGCTCCGTCCGTCAAATTGACACTACCCCAGAAAGGATTTGTCGCATCGTGGCCCGTGATCTTGATCTCGGCTGCCTCGTTCAGTTGCTTCGTGAAGTCTTGCTCGGTAAGGGTGATCGTGGGACGATAGACCTTGTTCATACGCAGGTTGATCGCCCCCATCGGGATTTCGGCTACCCGACCCTCGGTGGTGACCACCTGCACGGTGATCTCGTTTTTCTCATGTTGGCCGGGCAGGGTGACCAGGTAGAGTTTGATCCCTTCGTCGGTCGAGAGGGCGGCCGGTGTATTGAGCGTCAGGCGTACCTGTTTCAATCCGAAATCTTCCAACGTGTTTGCATCGACATAGGCCTTCAGCAGCGAGGCATCTTTCAGTTGGCCGTTTTCGTCGTACAACGAGGGGGTAGCGTTGAGGTGCGCCTGTGTGCACCAAAGGTCGTTGGCCGAGGTCGTGATGAGTGAGACCTCCTGGATCGAGTGCGTCGCGGGACCTTTGAGTGTCAGTTCGATGATCGAGCAGAGATTTATGAAGCGCAAATTGACCTTTTCGGGCTTCTCGGCAAGGTGCTGCGGTTCGGTCTGCATCATCGTGTACTTCGTGAGGTGGCTATGATCATTGGCCGCTTGCTGCTTTTGTACCTCAGCAAACGGAATGCCCCACAGATTGGTTGCCGTGGCGTTGGCTGTAGCCGGATAGTAGGCCAGGACGGTCGTTTTTGTGCCGGTCCACACGATGTCCGAATATTTAATCAGCGAACACGCCCCCTCTTTGCTGACGGCGTAATTGGCTCGTTGCTTCTCCTCCGAGGATGGATTTCCGTAGGGGTAGGCTCGGACGCTGATCTGTTCGTTGCCATCCCACACGACGCTGTAACCGTCGCCCTGGAAATAGGAGAGTCGGCTGTCGGGCTGATCGACAACAAATTCGATGGCCTCGCCGTCGATAGTGGGGTAGAACTCCTCCTCCTCGACAAACGATTCACTACATGCCGAAAGCAGCAACAGGGGCAGCAAAAGATATTTGAAATGCTTCATAGCGAAAAAATTACCATAGATAGAGACATTTGCAAATATAAGAAAACTAAAACGATTTAGCAAACGCTGTTGGCGATAAAAAAGACTTGCTCCGCAGGGAACAAGTCTTGCAAGGTGGAATGGGTTAAAAATCGATGACTTCAAAATCGAGTTGTCGCTTCTCCAGATCGGCCCTGGCTACGCGGATCCGTACCGGATCGCCCAGCGTCAGTACGCGGCCGGTGCGATGGCCGAAAATCTCGTATCGCTCGGCATCAAACTGGAAGAAATCACCCTCAATATCGCGCAGATAGCTCATCCCCTCGATGTGGGTCTCCTCCAATTCGATGTAGATACCCCACTCGCTGAGGCCCGAGATGCGTCCCTCGAAGACCTCGCCGATATGCTCCTTCATGAACTCAACCATCTTGTATTTGATCGAGGCACGTTCAGCCTCGGCAGCAATCACCTCCCGCTCCGAGCAGTGGACGCACAGCCCCTCCAACGCATCGCGGTCGGCCGAACGTCCGGCATCGAGATAGTGGGCCAGCAGGCGGTGTACCATCATATCCGGATAGCGGCGAATCGGTGAGGTGAAGTGGGTGTAGTAGGGGAAGGCCAATCCGTAGTGGCCGATATTGTCGGTCGAGTAGCAGGCCTTGGCCATGGCGCGTACGGCCATTGTCGAGAGGGCATTCTCCTCGGCATGTCCGCGCACCGAAGAGAGCAGTTTGTTCATCTCTTTGGCCACGGCACGTCCCTTCGCAGCCCGGAACAGATGGCCGAAGCGGAGAGCAAATTCGCGGAAGCGGTCCAACTTCTCCTCGCTGGGCGTGTCGTGAATACGATAGACCATTGTGCGGGGCACTTTGCGCCCCTTCTCGTTGTGGCGATGGGCACAGAACTCCGCTACGCGGCGATTGGCCAGCAACATGAACTCCTCGATGAGCTGATTAGCCTCCTTCTGTACCTTGAAATAGACGCCCAGCGGTTTGCCCGCCTCGTCGAGCTTGACGCGCATCTCCTCGCGCTCGAAGGCAATCGCCCCCTGCTTGAAACGAGCCTCGCGCAGCCCTTGCGCCAGGTGGTGGAGCGTCAAGATCTCCTCGGCATAGTCGCCACGGCCCGTCTCGATGACCTGTTGCGCCTCTTCGTAGGTGAAGCGGCGGTTCGAGTAGATCACCGTGCGACCAAACCATTCGTCGAGGATCTCTAACCCCTCGTTCAGCGTAAAGACGGCCGAAAAACAGAGGCTCGCCTCGTTCGGACGCAGCGAGCAAAGCTCGTTTGAGAGCCGCTCGGGGAGCATCGGGATGGTTCGATCGACCAGATAGATCGATGTGCCGCGTTCGATAGCCTCGCGGTCGATCGTCGAATCGGGACGGACATAGTGGGTGACATCGGCAATGTGTACACCGACCTCCCAAACCCCCTCTTTGAGTTGGCGGATCGAGAGTGCATCGTCGAAATCTTTGGCATCGGCCGGGTCGATCGTGAAGGTCGTGATGGCTCGGAAGTCGCGGCGGCGGTCAATTTCGCGTTGAGTGATCTCACCGCGCAGCTGCTCGGCGGCCTGCTCCACCTCCTCCTCAAAGCGATAGGGGAGACCATATTCGGCCAGGATGGCGTGCATCTCGGTGTCGTTGTTGCCCGCCATGCCGAGCCGATCGACCAACGCGCCGACGGGACTTTTGGCTCCGTGTGCCCATTCGACAATGCGCACGACCACCTTCTCGCCATCACGTACCTCGGGATACTGTTTCTTGGGCAGGAAAATATCGACCGGTATGCGGCGCGAGTCGGGTCGCACGAAGATCTGGTGAGCCCCCACCTCGGCAATGCCCACATAGGGGCGAGCGGATCGCTCCACGACGGCGGTAATCTCACCCTCCAGGCGCCCATCACGGCTGCGGTGCATCACGACAACCTCCACACGGTCGCCATCCAGGGCGGTGAGCGTATTGCGTTGATTGACAAAGATATCCTGCTCCAACCCCTCGACGCGGATATAGGCCGATCCGCTTGAGGTCATCGAGCAGATACCCTCGTGGTGTGGCAGGTGGCGATGCGTAAGGCGGTATTTGCCTCGTGCACACTCTTCGATGACCCCTTCGTCGTAGAGGCGATCCAGGATTTGGAGTGTTTCACGTCGTCCCTCTCGGTCGGCACCACCCGAGGCGGCTGCGAGGTGTTTGAGCGAAAATTTGGTATTGGGAAACTCGCGGAAGAGGGCAATGATCAGCGCGGACCGATCTCCTCTGCGGCGGTTTTTCTTCTCTTTTTTCATCGTTGTAATAGTTTGTGGGCCATTGCCTCCATCAGCCGAATGCCCCCGTCGATACACTCCTCCGAGGGTGCATAAGTGGCCGTATGCGAGCGACCCGAGTCTGCTCCTACCCCGATCCGCCAGAAGAGCGACGGGTAGTGGAGCGTGTAGAATCCAAAATCCTCGGCCAACATGCGGCGGTCGAGCGATAAGATTTCAAATCCGGCCGCTTGTGCCGGCTCGGTGAGGGCCTCGACCAACGCTGCGTTGTTCTGTACCGAGGGGTAGCCGTGGTTGATATCGACCACCGTATGGGTGCCAAATTGGCTGTCGATCTCGGCGGCCTGTTGGGCGATCAAGGCGTGCAGCGCAGTGCGTTCCGCCTCGTCAAAGGTGCGCAATGTACCCTCCAAACGCACCTCGTTCGGAACGACATTGGTAGCCCCTAACCCTTCGATGTGGCCGATCGAAAGCACCGCATTCGGGTGGGTGCGGTTGATCGTCAGCAGACGGCTGACCAACGAGCAGGCGGCCTCGATCGGATCAATCAGCAGGTGGCGCATCGCGCCATGACCGCCACGCCCCTCGACCGTGAGGCGCACCTCGTCGCTGGCTGCCATGAAGGCTCCCGCTCGCAGGCCGATCTGCCCCACCTCGAGCTGCCAATCGACATGTTGTCCCAGCACGGCCACCACCTCATAATCGGCAAAGGGTTGCTCCTGCAGGACGAGCGACGCTCCCCCCGGGTTACACTCCTCGCCCGGCTGAAAAAGTCCAAAAACCGTTCCGGAGAAGTCCCGCTCGGCGGCTAAGGCGCACAAAGCTCCGTAGAGCATGGCTGCGTGCATGTCGTGGCCGCAGGCGTGCATCACACCCGGCTGTTGCGAGGCGAATTGTAGCCCCGTCTGCTCCGTGATGGGCAGGGCATCAATATCAGCGCGCAAGACCACGGCACGACGATCTTCGGCCGTGGTGTGACGACCACGAATCGTGGCCAATACACCGGTTTTGGCAATGGGGCGGCAGGGGATACCGGCAGCCTGTAGTTGTTCGGTGATGAAGGCCGCCGTGGCATGCTCCTCGAACGAAAGTTCGGGATGGCGATGCAGGTGGCGACGGAATTCGATCGGTGTCATGGTACTTCGGGATTAAAAAAGTGCTTCGGCAATGCGGATGATGTTGTCGGCCTTACCCATCGAGTAGTAGTGCAGCACGGGTACGCCTGCATCCTTGAGCTCGCGGCTTTGGGCAATGGCCCATTCGGTGCCAATCTGCCGCACGGCGCGCTTGTCGGTGGCGTGTTGCTCGACCTCACGACGCAGTGCATCGGGGATGTGGCAGTGGAAAATCTCGGGTAGGATGGTCAGTTGTCGTGCCGTAGCCAGCGGTTTGAGGCCGGGAATGATCGGCACGGTGATACCGATGGCACGGCAACGCGCTACAAAGTCGAAGAATTTGGCGTTGTCGAAGAAGAGCTGCGTGATGATATACTCGGCTCCGGCATCGACCTTCTCCTTGAGAAATTGCAGATCACTCTCAGCTGAAAGGGCATCGCCGTGCATCTCGGGATAACCCGCCACGGCAATCGAGAAGTTGGTGTGGTGACCCTCGTCCACCTCGCCATCGACAAATTCACCCCGATTCATGGCTGCAATCTGGCGTACCAGATCGACAGCGTGGCTATACCCCTCGGGATGAGGGCGGAACGTAGGCTCGCCCGTGAAGGCGTCACCGCGCAGGGCCAACACATTGTGCAGCCCCAGAAAATCCATGTCGATGAGTGCATCCTCAATATCGGCCCGCGAATGGCCACCGCAGATCAGGTGTGGGACGACCTCCACGCCATATCGTTGGCGGATCGCCGAGGCGATGCCGACTGTGCCCGGACGTCGCCGCACGACGTGCCGTTCGATCGTCCCGTCGGCTCGCTGTCGCTCCTTGAGCACCTCACGATGGTAGGTGACGGTGATGTAGGCCGGATCGTAGGGCATCAGGCGGTCGATGTTGGTCGTCAGCTCCTCCATGCCGGCCCCTTTGAGGGGTGGCAGCAACTCGAAGGCAAAGCGGGTGGTGTGCGAAGCCTCGGCCTCGCGAATCAGTTGGGTAACACTCATAGGTTGTTCGGTATCATCTTTTGAATCAGTTCGATCGGCTGGCCGCTGCGGGTAGCATAATCCGCGAGTTGGTCAGGGCCGATCTTTCCGATCGAGAAATATGCACCATCCGAAAGAATCAGACCGCACAGGGCCTCTCCGGGGGTGATCATGTAGTTCTCGGTGAGCTGCATCGAGGTGGTGATCTCGACGGCCAGCAGGTCGAAAATCGTGCGTTTGAGCAGGTGGTCGGGGGTTGCCGGATAGCCAAAGGCAAAACGACGTCCGCGATACTCCTCATGCAGGATCTGTTGCGGCGAGAGCGGCTCGCCCTGTTCGTAGCCCCACATCGAGCGACGCACGAAACTATGCACAGTCTCCATGAAGGCCTCGGTCAGACGGTCGGTCAGCAATTTGGCCAACAACGCGCGGTAATCGTCCTGCTCGGCACGGAAACGTTCGGTCAGTTTATCCAACCCGACACCGGCCGTCAGGGCAAAGCAACCTACATAGTCCCCCTTCGGGGCAATGAAATCGACCAGCGAGCGATTCTCCTCACCGCGCGTCTGGTTGCGCAACATCGGCAGACGTTTTTCGCGGCCTTTCGGGTCGGTGATCCACAGATCGTCTCCTGCTGCTCGGGCGGGGAAGATGCCCACGACCCCTTGCAGCGTGAGGAGCTTCTTCTCGCGGATTTCGGCCAGCAGTGCATCGGCATCGGCCTTCAATTTGCGCGCCTCCTCGCCCCGTTCGGGGTGGTCGAGCAGTTCGGGGTAGTGACCCTTCAGCCCCCAGGCCGCAAAGAAGAAGTTCCAATTGATCAGCGGCTCTACGTCGGCAATATCGAAATCGGGGAAGACAAGGCGTCCCGTATGGTTCGGTCGGGTCGGCGTATGCGGTTGTTGCGGACGGCCGCCTCGACGTGCCTCGTCGAGTGAGAGCAGGTTGCGGGCCGCTTCGGCTTGAGCGTGTGTGCGACGCAACTGCTCCTGCTCGGCACGCAACTCGGCCGCATAGCGGTCGCCGTCCGCACCCAACAGACGTTGCAGAATCTGGCTGTTTTGGCTGGCATTGGCCGAGTGGGCCACGATGCCGCTATAGAGCGGTGCCATCTTGACAGCCGTGTGCAGGGCCGAGGTGGTCGCTCCACCGACCACGATCGGAATCTGCAGACCGCGCTGCTCCATGGCACGACAAACGGCTGCCATTTCGTCGAGTGACGGGGTGATCAGACCACTCAAACAGAGGGCATCGACCTGTCGGGCGATAGCCTGCTCGACGATCTGCTCGCAGGGAACCATCACGCCCAGGTCGATGATCTCGAATCCGTTGCAGGCCATGACCACCGAGACGATGTTTTTACCGATATCGTGTACATCGCCTTTGACCGTGGCTATCAGGATGCGGCCAGCCGTATGACCCGAGGCGGCACCTTGTTCGATGTAGGGGGTCAATACCGAGACGGCGCGTTTCATCACGCGCGCACTCTTGACCACTTGTGGCAGGAACATCTTTCCCTCGCCAAAGAGTTGCCCGACCTGCTCCATGGCGGGCATCAGCAGGCGGTCGATCACCGCAATCGGGCTTTGCAACTGCTCGTATGCCTCCAGCGCATCGGCCTCGATGTGGTCGGTGATGCCTTTGAGCATGGCGTGGCGCAGACGCTCCTCGAGGGGTTGGTCGCGCCATTGTTCGGTGGCAACGGCAAGGGGTGTAGCCTCCGTGTCGGCCTTCAGTTGCTGGGCATACTCCGAGAGACGCTCGGCGGCATCGGCTCGGCGACAGAGGATCACATCCTCCACACGCGTGAGCAGCTCGGTCGGAATCTCATCGTAGATGCGTAGCAGTGCCGGATTGACAATGCCCATCTCCATGCCGGCCGCAATGGCGTGGTAGAGGAAGGCCGAGTGCATCGCCTCGCGCATCGTGTTGTTGCCTCGGAAGGCAAACGAGAGGTTCGAGACGCCGCCCGAGATCTTCACATGGGGGCATTGCTCGCGGATCGTGCGTGTGGCGTCGATGAAGGCTTTGGCGTAGCCGTCGTGTTCGGCAATGCCGGTGGCAACGGCCAAGATATTGGGGTCGAAGATGATCGCCTCGGGCGGGAACCCATCTTCGGTGAGGAGCTTGTAGGCTCGCCGGGCAACCTCGACTTTGCGTTCGTAGGTGTCGGCTTGTCCCTGCTCGTCGAAGAGCATCACGACGGCAGCTGCACCATAGCGACGGATCTTGCGGGCCTGCTCCAAGAGGTGCGCCTCGCCCTCCTTGAGTGAGATCGAATTGACCACGGCACGCCCCTGTACCACCTGCAAACCGGCCTCAATGACCTCCCAGCGAGAGGAGTCGATCATAATCGGCACGCGGGCAATCTCGGGCTCCGAGGCTACCAGATTGAGGAACGTACGCATCGCCTCCACGCCGTCGATCATTCCGTCGTCCATGCAGACGTCGATCACCTGCGCTCCGGCTTCCACCTGCGCACGAGCCACCGAGAGAGCCTCTTCGTATTGCTTCTCGCGGATCAGACGGGCAAATTTGGCCGAGCCGGCGACGTTCGTGCGTTCGCCGACGTTGATAAAGTTCATCTCGGGGGTGATTGCCAGCCGCTCCAGACCGCTCAGCAGGGTCGTGTGGCTCGGCTGGGGAAGCGGACGCGGGGTGTAATGGCTCACGATCTTTTGCAACTCGAAGATGTGTTGCGGGGTGGTGCCACAGCAGCCTCCCACGATGTTCAGCAGACCACGCTCCAGGTAGTCGCGGATCACCTCGGCAAACATCTGCGGGGTCTCGTCATAACCGCCCGAGATATTCGGCAGTCCGGCATTCGGGTGGGCCGAGATGCGGCAGGGAGCAACGGCGGCCAACCGCTCCAGGTAGGGCAGCAGGTCGCGGGCTCCGAAGGCGCAATTCAGGCCGATCGAGAGCAGGGGCGCATGGGTGAGCGAGGTGCAGAAGGCCTCGACGGTCTGCCCCGAAAGTGTGCGACCGCTCTTGTCGGCCAACGTGCCCGAGACCATCACGGGCAGGCGACAACCCGCCTCCTCAACAGCATAGAGCGCCGCTTTGGCATTGAGCGTGTCGAAGACGGTCTCGATCAGGATGATGTCGGCACCGCCCTCCATCAGCCCCTCGATCTGCTCTTGATAGGCAGCGGCCAGCTGGGTGAAGGTTACCTCGCGCGAAGCGGGGTTGGCAACATCGGCCGAGAGCGAGGCGGTGCGATTCGTCGGACCGACCGATCCGGCTACAAAGCGCGGCTTTTGGGGATTGCGCTCCGTGTAGCGATCGGCTGCACGGCGAGCAATCGAGGCCGCGGCACGGGCGATCTCGCGCGCGTACGAAGAGAGGCCATAGTCGGCCAGCGATATGGCGTTGGCATTAAAGGAGTTGCAGGTGATGATGTCGGCGCCTGCAGCCAAATATTTTTCGTGAATGGCCTCGACAGCATCGGGCTGTGTGAGCGAGAGCAGATCGCCACACCCCTTGAGCGGGGTGGAGTGGTCGGCAAAACGCGTGGCACGGTAGTCGGCCTCGGTGAACCCATTTTGTTGCATCATGGTTCCGAAACCGCCATCGAGCAGCAGAATGCGCGCTTCGAGGGCTTTATAGAGGTCTATTTTCATGGCTTGATAAGTTCGATTTCATAGAGTTTCGGCCACCGCTTTCCGGTGACAAAGATACGCTTCGTGGCGGCGTCGTAGGCAATGCCGTTCAGCACATCGGTCGAGGGCGTCCGCTCGGAGGCGGGCAGCAGCTCGCTTAGGTCGATCACCCCTTCGGCTTTGCCCGTCTGCGGGTCGATAATGAGGATCTGATCCGTCAGATAGACATTGGCCCAAATCTTCCCGTCGATCCACTCCAACTCGTTCAGGTAGGGAACCGGTTCGCCGCGCAACGTCACGGTGATGGCTGCCTCGCGACGGAAGGTCTCGGGGTCGAGGCGGTAGAGCGTAGCCGAACCGTTCGACATGTAGAGTTTCGTGCCGTCGGAGGTGAGTCCCCATCCCTCGCCCGCATAGCGGAAGTCGCGGATTTTCCGACCATTAGCAGCATCGTAAACGTGGCAGACGTTCGAGGTCCAGGTCAGCTGGTAGAGCTTTCCGTTCAGCAGCGTGATACCCTCGCCAAATTCGCTTTGGGGTAATCTGATAAGTGTCTTTGCTTGGCCGGAGTGTAGCTCTACGGTGCGAATCTCGGAGTGGCCAAATTCGCCGGTGCCCTCCCACAACGCACCATCAACGAATTGTAGCCCCTGGGTGTAGGCATCGGTGGCGTGGGGATAGCTGTTGACGACCCGATAGGTGTATTGGGTCGGCTCATCGACCGTCGTGGTGACGATCGACCGTCGTGAAGAGGTATTTCCGCAAGCGGCCAGCAAGAGCAACAGCAGGAGCAAGGCTCGTGTCGGTATGATTCTTTTCATGGACAGATCATCAATTTTAACTTACAAAGGTACAAAACAGATGTGAAATAGCCACTCTTTTGGGAGATAAATCTAAAAATAAGTACTTATGTTATAAAGAGTCGGAGAATTTTTTGTATCTTTGCCACCCGATTTGGCCCTTTTTGTCGGCTCACCGTAGGTGAAGTCGCCTCCGAGGAGCGAAAAAGGGTGCGACAGAGGCAAATAAGTTATAATAAACATAAAACTAACGAAAGACAATGGAAATTACACGTGATCAGCGCGAGGGTGGTGTTTCGATCCTGAGCGTGAAGGTGGTAGAGAAGGACTACGCTCCCGAGGTGGAGAAGTCGTTGCGCGAGTATCGTCGCAAGGCCAATATTCCGGGCTTCCGTCCCGGTATGGTGCCCATGGGCATCATCAAGAAGATGTATGGTAAGGGCGTTGTAGCCGAGCAGTCGTATCGTCTGGCTTCGAACAGCGTATTCGAGTATCTGCAGGAGAACAAGATCGATTACCTGGGTGATGTGATCCCCTCGGAGGAGCAGGGTGCTTTTGATTTCGAGAACAACACCGAGTTTGAGTTCAAGTTCGAGATCGGTGAGGCTCCGGCCCTCAATCTGGACTTCTCGGAGAAGGATAAGATGACCTACCACAAGATCAAGGTGGACAAGCAGATGCATGCCGACTATCGCTCGAACTACCTGCGTCGCTTCGGTCGTCTGGCCGACGTAGAGGTGGTTGAGGCTGACGAGGCACTGTCCGTGACGCTCGACAATGGCGATATGCAGGTGCAGGATGCCTACGTAGGTCTGATCTCGCTTTCGGAGGAGGAGCGCAAGCCCTTCTTGGGTAAGAAGGTGGGCGACAAGATGCAGGTCAATGTAAACGAGCTGTATAAGACCGCTTCGCAGCGTGCTGCCATTCTCCAGGTGAAGGAGGAGGAGTTGGCTTCGATCAACCCCGAGTTTGAGATGGAGATCACCAAGATCCGCAAGTTTGCCGAGCCGGAGCTCAACGAGGAGTTCTTCAAGATGGCCTTCCCGGCAGGTAACGTGACCAACGAGAAGGAGCTGGACAAGATGCTCGACGAGCAGATTGCCGGTGAGCTGAAGCGCGAGAGCGACTACCTCTTCACGCTCCAGTTGCGTGACTATGTGATCAAGAAGGCCGATCTGAAGATGCCGGAGGCATTCCTCAAGCGTTGGCTCTACACGATCAACGAGGGTAAGTTCTCGATGGAGGATATCGAGAAGGATTTCGATCAGTTCCTAGTGATGTTTACCTGGAATTACATCCAGAAGCAGCTCATCGAGGGCGAGAAGCTGACTGTGTCGGCCGAGGAGGCTACGGCCGAGGCCAAGGGTCTGGCTGCTGCCCAGTTTGCTCAGTATGGTATGCCGTCGGCTCCGGAGGATATGCTGGAGGGCTATGCCAAGCAGATCCTGGAGAACAAGGAGCAGGCACAGAAGATCTACGAGCGTCTGTATGAGGTGAAGGTCGTAGAGGCTGTCAAGGCGAAGATTAAGGTGACCGAGAAGGCTATTTCTTCGGAAGATTTTGCAAAATTGGCCCAGTCGCTTTAATTTTTCAAAAAAAATATCGTATCTTTGGACTTTGCAGGCGTGATGTTTGCAAAGTCCTTTTTTTACACGATAAACAAATGGCATCGGAATTTGAGAAATATGCCCGTGGTATGCACGGAATCAGCTCGCTGAAGCTGCACAACTTTCAGTCGATACAGGCCGGATACGTCTCGCCGACGATCATCGAGGAGCGTCAGCTCAATGTCGCCACGATGGATGTCTTTTCGCGCTTGATGATGGATCGCATCATCTTTCTCGGAGCACCCATCTACGATGATGCGGCCAACATCATCCAGGCACAGCTGCTCTTCCTGGAGTCGGTAGACCCCGAGAAGGATATTCAGATCTACATCAATTCGCCCGGCGGATCGGTGTCGGCCGGATTGGGTATCTATGACACGATGCAGCTCGTCTCGTGCGACGTGGCAACGATCTGTACGGGTCTGGCCGCCTCGATGGGTGCGGTGTTGCTGACGGCCGGAGCTGCCGGTAAGCGTTCGGCGCTCCCTCACTCGCGGGTGATGATCCACCAGCCGCTGGGCGGTGTGCAGGGTCAGGCCTCGGACATCGAGATCACGGCGCGTGAGATTCTGCGTACGAAGCAGGAGTTGTATGAGATTCTGGCGGCTCATTCGGGTGTCTCGATCGAGAAGATCGAGCGCGATGCCGACCGCGACTATTGGCTCTCGGCAGCCGAGGCCCGTGAGTATGGCCTCATTGACGAGGTGCTGACCCGTCGCGAGAAATAACCAAGTAAGCAAGCATGAGTCAAACCAAAAATCATAATCGCCGCAATAGCGGAGGTGACAGTTGCTCGTTCTGCGGTGCCAAGCGGGCCGATGTCGAGATTCTGTTTCAGGGTCTCGATGGAGCCAATATTTGCAACAAATGTATCGAGAACGGCTATAAGATCCTGACCGAGAATCAACTCTCCGAGAAACAACGTTCGTCGGCTGCGCCCTTTCGGGAGGAGGATCTGCTCAAGCCGGTGCAGATCAAGCAGTTCCTGGATCAATGGGTGATTGGGCAGGATGATGCCAAACGTGCTATGTCGGTGGCTGTTTATAACCATTATAAGCGTTTGATGGCCAAGCCGAAGGAGGATGAGGTCGAGATCGACAAGTCGAACATTGTGCTGGTCGGCCCGACGGGTACGGGTAAGACGCTCATCGCGCGCACGATTGCCAAATTGTTGAAGGTGCCCTTCACGATCGTCGATGCCACGGTACTCACCGAGGCCGGCTACGTGGGTGAGGATGTCGAGAGTATCCTCTCGCGTCTGTTGCAGGTGGCCGACTACGATGTGGCCCAGGCCGAGCGAGGCATCGTCTTTATCGACGAGATCGACAAGATTGCCCGCAAGAGTGATAACCCCTCGATTACGCGCGATGTCTCGGGCGAGGGTGTGCAGCAGGCCCTGCTGAAGATTCTGGAGGGTACAACGGTCAATGTACCGCCGCAGGGGGGACGAAAACACCCCGACCAGAAGTTTATTCAGGTCAATACGCGCAATATCCTCTTCATCTGTGGCGGAGCCTTCGACGGCATCGAGAAGAAGATCGCACAACGCCTCAATACCCATGCGTTGGGCTTCGGACAGGCCAAGCGTGAGCAGGTCGATCGGTCGAATCTGATGAAGTATATCTTGCCGCAGGATCTGCGTTCGTTCGGACTGATTCCCGAGTTGGTGGGTCGTCTGCCGGTGCTGACCTTCATGCAGCCCCTCTCGAAGGAGGCGCTGCGTTCGATTCTGACCGAGCCGAAGAATGCCATTGTCAAGCAATACGAGCGATTGTTCGAGATGGATGGCGTGGCCCTCACCTTCCAAGCCGAGGTGTTGGACTACATCGTCGATAAGGCGGTGGAGTTTAAGCTCGGAGCGCGTGGCTTGCGCTCGATTGTCGAGGCGATCATGACCGACGCGATGTTTGAGTTGCCGTCGGGCGATCTGAAACGCTTCGAGGTGACGGCCGAGTATGCACGCGAGAAACTCGAGCGAGCCTCGCTCGTGCAGCTGCGCCAAGTGGGATAATTGCTGACGAAAAACCGAAAAATAACAAAAATAACAAACTAAAACTAAACAGTAACGTATGGCTACTAATTCCGAATTAAAGCGTGTTGCCGACAACATCCGTGTCTTGTCGGCGGCGATGGTCGAAAAGGCCAAGTCGGGTCACCCCGGCGGCTCGATGGGTGGTGCTGATTTTATGGCAGTGCTCTTTACCGAGTTTTTGAAGTATGATCCCGCACAGATGGATTATCCCTACCGCGATCGTTTCTTCCTCGATCCGGGTCACATGTCGCCGATGCTCTATGCGACGTTGGCGCTGGCCGGCAACTACACGATGGAGGATTTGAAGAATCTGCGTCAGTGGGATAGCGTAACGCCCGGTCACCCCGAGGTGGATGTGATGCGTGGTGTGGAGAACTCGTCGGGCCCGCTGGGTCAGGGTCACGCCATTGCGTTGGGTGCTGCGATTGCCGAGCGTTTCATGGTGGCTCGTTTTGGCGAGTGGATGGCTCACAAGACCTATGCCTACATCTCGGATGGTGCTGTTGAGGAGGAGATCTCGCAGGGCGTAGGTCGTATTGCCGGTCACCTGGGTCTGGCAAACTTCATCATGTACTACGACTCGAACAACATCCAGCTCTCGACCAAGGTAGATGAGGTCGATACGGAGGATGTCGAGATGAAGTATAAGGCTTGGAACTGGAACGTGCTGAAGGTCGATGGCCACGATGTAGATGCGATTCGCGCAGCGTTGGTAGCAGCCAATGCCGAGACGGAGCGTCCGACGATCATCATCGGTCGCACGACGATGGGTAAGGGTGCTGTGGCTGCCGATGGCTCGTCGTTCGAGGATAAGGTTTCGACCCATGGTCAGCCGCTGTCGGCTGCCGGTGCAGATTTTGCTGCCACGATCCAAAACCTGGGTGGTGATGCCGAGAATCCCTTCACGATCTTCACCGAGAGCGAGGCTGCTTTTGCAGCTCGCAAGGAGGAGCTGAAGGGCTGGGTAGAGCAGATGAAGGCTACCGAGCAGGCTTGGCGTTCGGAGAACAAGGCCCTTTCGGTTAAACTCGACCGCTTCCTGAAGAATGAGCTTCCCGAGATCGACTATAACGCCATCGAGATGAAGGCCGATGTCGCTACGCGTGCCGCTTCGGCTACGGTATTGAGCGCGCTGGCTGACAAGGTGGAGAACCTGGTGGTCGCTTCGGCTGACCTCTCGAACTCGGATAAGACGGATGGCTACCTGAAGAAGACGACCGCCTTTCAGAAGGGCGACTTCACGGGTAAGTTCTTCCAGGCCGGTGTTTCGGAGCTGACGATGGCTTGCGTGATGAATGGTATGGCGCTGCACGGCGGTGTGATTCCGGCTTGCGGTACCTTCTTTGTCTTCTCGGACTACATGAAGCCGGCCGTGCGTCTGTCGGCTCTGATGCGCCTGCATGTGATCTTCATCTGGACCCACGACTCGTTCCGCGTCGGTGAGGATGGTCCTACCCACCAGCCGATCGAGCACGAGGCTCAGATTCGTCTGATGGAGCACCTGAAGAACCACCACGGTGAGCGTTCGATGGTTGTGCTGCGTCCGGCCGATGGCGATGAGACGGTGACGGCTTGGAAACTCGCTCTGGAGGAGGAGCGTCCGGTAGCGTTGGTGCTTTCGCGTCAGAATATCAAGACCCTGCCGACGCTCGGTGCACAGCGTCGTGAGGAGGCTGCCCAGGTCGTTAAGGGCGGTTATGTGGTGGTAGATGCCGCTACGCCCGAGGCTGTGTTGGTAGCAACCGGTTCGGAGGTGGCAACCCTGGTTGAGGGTGCCGAGAAGCTGGCCGAGGAGGGTATCTCGGTGCGCGTAGTCAATGTGCCGAGCGAGGGTCTGTTCCGCGATCAGCCCCGTTCGTATCAGGAGAGCGTCCTGCCCGCCGGTGTAGTTCGTTACGGTCTGACTTCGGGCCTGCCGGTGAATCTGCTGGGGCTGGTGGGTGAGCATGGCTACATCCACGGCATGGATCACTTTGGCTATTCGGCTCCCTATAAGGTGCTGGACGAGAAGTTCGGCTACAATGGGGTGACGGTGGCTGCCGAGGTGAAGAAGTTGCTCGGTAAGTAGTCGCACACGACCAAGTAAGAAAAAGCGGTGTTCCGAAAGAACACCGCTTTTTTTGTGGTTGAAGGATCTCAACTGCTTTTATTTGGCCTCATTGACCTGCGAAAGTTTCTCGCAGAGTTCGGTGAAGGCAGTAGCAATCTCGATGCGCAGCGCCGAGTAGTGCTTGCGAACAAGCGATTTGTTGTGCGGCTCGGCCGGGTTCATCGCCTTTGTGAAGAGGGCGTTGCGTACAGCCACAGCCTCCTCGATCACCTTCACGATCTCCTCCTCTTTCGAGGGCTGGAAGCAGATCGCCATCTCGCAATCGAACAAAACCTCCTCCAAGCAGTAGTCAATCTGTTTCTTGAGCTTTCTTAAGTTTGCCATAGTCTAAAAATCTGATTTGTGATAGTTTCCTTCAGCAAAATTAAGCATTATTTTGGTAATTCCAACTTTTTTACCCTCCTTTTGCGCCCCGGAGGCTAAAAATCAACATCTTCGGAGGGCATATCCACGATGATGCCGATCGTCTCGCTGCGCAGTAGTTCTTGGCAGCAGGGATCGACTACCGTGCGCTCAATCTCCTCTACGACGACCACCTCGGGCTCGGTCGGTTGTGGCTTGGCAGGCACGATGCGGGTGCGCTGCTCGACGATCGAGCCTTGTTGGTAAGCGATGTCGATCTCGACGCGACGCATCGGGGGTAGGATATGCTGTGCCAGGTATCGCCACGCCTCGGGCATGCGTCGCAGGGCCGCCTGCTTCTCGCTTTCGGTGTGGGTGCGGCTGTCGAGGATCATCAGCACCGAGTCGCGGTGGGGAATGGACGATGCAGCTACGGCTGCACGGGCATCGCTCCAGGAGGCTGTCTCCGAGTCGATCTTGAGCGGATAGTGGGCCGAGAGGTGGTACTGCTTATTGAGGTAGTTCTGCATATCCTCGGCTCGGTGCTTGGCCAGCGTGCGGTTCAGCTCCGGAGGTCCGTCGGGCGAGGCATAGCCGGTGATGTGGATCTGACCCACGCGGTTCAGTGTGTCGGATAGAGGCTTTTCGATCAGCTGCTGCAATGCCGCAAGCTCTTCCTTGTTCTCGCCGAGCGAGGGGTTGAGTGTGGCGTTGTTGATGCGATAGTGGATGTCGTAATCGACATCGACCGGCTGGGAGATCAAGTATTGATCGACCCGATAATCCCCCTCGACGGCGGAGGCAAGGCGGGTCGAATCGGCCTTCGGGGGCTGTGATTGTGCCCAGAGTGTCGGACAACTCAACAGCGCGGCCATCAAGAGTGTAGATGCGGTTGTTTTCACGGTTACTTGTTTTTAGAGTTACACAACCTCCTCCTCGCAAACTCCATACCGAAAAGAGGATATTTATGATGCGGAAAATGGGTGAAAACAAAGCCTACACGCTTTTGATGGGGCTTGTCGCGTGCGTAGACGGGCGGGAGAACCCCCTAAAAAAGTAGGGAAGTTGCGGATTACACTCCGAACTTCCCTACACTTTATCGGTGGGGGGCGATGCCTGACCTGCAAAGATCAATGCCGCCGCCTCAATGCTGAATTTTGAATTCTAAATTTTGAATTTTTTTACATCCGCTCCGGAACCTCGATGCCGAGCAGCTTCATACCCTTGCGGATCACCGAAGCTACCGTGGCGGCCAACTGCAGACGCAGCTTGCGTACCTCGGCCTGCTCCTCCTTGAGGATCGAATGGTCGTGGTAGTAGCCGTTGAAGCTCTTGGCCAACTCGTAGATGTAGGCACCGATGATCGAGGGTGCAAAGTTCTCACCCGCAGCAGCCACCGTAGCGGGGTACTCCGAGAGGGTCTTCACCAACTCGATCTCCTCGGGAAGGTAGTCGGCTTGTGCTCGACCGGTATAGTCGATGCCCTGCTCCGAGGCCTTGCGCAGCACCGAGCAGATACGCGCGTGCGTGTATTGAATAAAGGGTCCCGTGTTGCCGTTGAAGTCGATCGACTCGCGCGGATCGAAGAGCATCGTCTTCTTGGGATCGACCTTGAGGATGAAATACTTCAAGGCACCCAGACCGACCATCGTCGATACGGCCTCGGCCTCCTCTTCCGTGCAACCATCCAGCTTGCCCAGCTCGGCCGACATCTCGCGGGCCGTCTGTACCATATCGGCAATCAAGTCGTCGGCATCGACCACCGTACCCTCGCGCGACTTCATCTTGCCCTCGGGCAGCTCGACCATGCCATACGAGAGGTGGGTGATGTGGTCGCTCCACTCGGCATAGCCCAACTTCTTCAACACGAGCTTCAGCACCTGGAAGTGGTAGTTCTGCTCGTTGCCCACGACATAGATCATATCGTCGAGCTTGTTATCCTCGAAACGGCGGAAGGCCGTACCCAGATCTTGCGTCATATAGACCGACGTGCCGTCGCCGCGCAGCAGCAACTTCTCGTCCAGACCGTCGCCCGTCAGGTCGATCCATACCGAGTTATCCTCACGGCGATAGAAGACCTCCTTGGCCAGACCCTCCTCGACGAGCGATTTGCCCAGCAGGTAGGTCTGCGACTCGTAGTACACCTTGTCGAAATCGACGCCCAGCGCCTTATACGTTACATCGAAACCATCATATACCCAGCCGTTCATGGTGCTCCACAAGGCACGTACCTCTTCATCGCCGGTCTCCCATTTGCGGAGCATCTCTTGGGCTGCCAGCATGATCGGAGCCTGCTTCTTGGCCTCCTCCTCGCTCTTGCCGGCGGCCATCAACTCCTTGATCTGTGCCTTGTAGTGCTTGTCGAACTCGACATAGTATTTGCCGACCAGGTGGTCGCCCTTCATGCCCGACGAGGCAGGGGTCTCGCCCTCACCGTAGAGCTGCCAGGCAAGCATCGACTTGCAGATGTGGATACCACGGTCATTGACCAGGTTGGCCTTGATGACCGTGTGGCCGTTGGCCTTCAGGATCTCGGCCACGGAGTAACCCAGCAGGTTGTTGCGGATGTGACCCAAGTGGAGCGGTTTGTTGGTGTTGGGCGACGAGTACTCGATCATCATCGTGCGGCCCGTCGGGGCAGCCACGCCGAAGCACTCGTCGGTGGTGATCTCCGCGAAGCGATCAGCCCAGAACGAGGCATCGAGCGAGAGGTTCAAGAAGCCTTTGATGACGTTGTAGGCCTTGATCTCGGCATTGTTGGCAACGACATGCTCGCCGATCTCGGTGGCAGTCATTTCGGGATTCTTGCGGCTGCGCTTCAACAGGGGGAAGACAACCAGCGTATAATCACCCTCAAACTCCTTGCGGGTCTTTTGAATCTGCAACTGCTCACCGTTGAGCTCACCGTAGAGCGACTCGATCGAGCGACGTACGGTCTCCAATATCCATTTTTCGATCTCCATAATGCAAAATTTGGGGACAAATTTAGCGTTTATTTGCCAAATATCCACTACATTTGTGGGATAAAAAGCATTTGCCGATGAAAATTGCCGATATAGATCTGGGCGAACGCCCCTTGTTGCTCGCTCCGATGGAGGATGTGACCGACCCTTCGTTTCGCTACATGTGTAAACGATTTGGTGCCGATATGGTCTATACGGAGTTTATCTCGTCCGATGGATTGATGCACGAGGCGGCCAAATCGTTGCGGAAACTCAATATCGACGATGGCGAACGTCCCGTGGGTATTCAGATCTACGGCAACCGCATCGAACCGATGGTCGAGGCGGCCAAGATGGCCGAGGCGGCCGGCCCCGAGGTGATCGACATCAACTTCGGATGTCCGGTCAAAAAGATTGCCGGCCGAGGCGCCGGATCGGGCATGATGCGCGATGTGCCGCTCATGGTTGAGATGACACGCCAGATCGTCGAGGCGGTCAAGAAACCGGTGACCGTCAAGACCCGTCTGGGGTGGGATGAGGAGTCGAAAAATATCGAGGAGATCGCCCTGCGTCTGCAGGATGTGGGCATTGCTGCCCTCACGATCCATGGCCGCACGCGAGCCCAGATGTATCGGGGCGAGGCCGATTGGACGCTGATTGGCAAGGTGAAGAATAACCCGCTGATCAAGATCCCGATCATCGGCAATGGCGATGTGGATTCGGGTCCGAAGGCGGCCGAAATGTTCGATCGCTATGGGGTTGATGCGGTGATGATCGGTCGTGCCACCTATGGCCGTCCGTGGATTTTCGAGGAGTGTAAACACTTCTTGCGCACGGGCGAGGAGATGCCGCAACCTTCGGTCGTCGAGCGCGTACGTATCGCCAAGGAACATTTGGCAAAATCGTTGGAGGTGAAGGGTGATTATGTGGGTATCTTGGAGATGCGTCGCCATCTGACGAACTATTTCAAGGGATTACCCGACTTTAAGTCCACGCGCATGAAATTGGTCACCTCGCTCGATGTGGCCGAGTTGTATGCGACGTTGGATCTGGTAGCCGAGCGGTGGGGCGATTGCGATATGAGCCATACCGTGCCGGCACCCCTTTCACATGATCTTTAGATGGTATAGATAGAATGAAACAGGATGTTTTGCCCGAAAAACGGGATTATACGGCCGAAGATGCACGTTTTATGGAGTTGGCCATCCGTCTCTCGGAGGAGAGTGTCGATCAAGGGGGAGGACCCTTTGGTGCGGTGATCGTGCGCGATGGCGAGGTGGTAGCTACGGGGACGAATCAAGTGGTCTTGCAGAACGACCCGACGGCACATGCCGAGGTTTCGGCCATTCGGAATGCCTGCCGGAAGCTCGGGGTGTTTGATCTGTCGGGGTGCACGGTCTATTCCTCGTGTGAGCCCTGCCCGATGTGCCTTTCGGCACTCTATTGGGCACGTGTGAGCCGGATCTGTTATGGAAACACCAAGGCAGACGCCAAGCACATTCATTTCGATGATTCGTTTATCTACGATCAGCTCGATTTGAGCCACGCGGAGCGGTCGATCCGTTGCGAGCATTTTATGCGCGATCGAGCCTTCAAAGTCTTCGAAAAGTGGCTGGCCAAGGCCGATAAGGTAGTCTATTAAGGGGCTTTAGGCGAGCTTGCAGTCCGTACTGACGCGATGAAAGAGGGCTTCGTGGTTGAGAAAAAAAGCATTTTTCACCGATCAGATTTGGCAAAACAAAAAAAGGATCGTACTTTTGTGCGCTCGGAGAGATGGCAGAGTGGTCGATTGCGGCGGTCTTGAAAACCGTTGATCTTCACGGATCCGGGGGTTCGAATCCCTCTCTCTCCGCATCAAGCGGAAAAATAGCACGACTCGCAAGTTGCGAGTCTTTTTTTTGTCAAACGGCCACTGGTAAATCAATTTACCGATGACCGTTTGACAAAAAAAAGTAAGTCTCGGCTCTGCCGATACTCGTGCTATTTTTCCGCTTGCAAGTTAAGGAGTAAAGGGAAAGGCGACCGTAGGGAGCCAATCCCTCCCGTTTCTCAATTACCGCCTGTTGGCGAGATTGATGCTTTTTTACACCACAAGTCTGGCTGTAAAAAAGCATCTACCTACGGCAAAACGCATTTTGCCTCCGGTTGCGGCGGTCAAAAAGCAAGACACTTCCGAATTTTTTCGAGAGTGCCCCCGCAGCGATCGGAAGGGAAAGGCGTCACGGAGCAGTCCGTAGGGCTGCGGAGTAGCCAATCCCTCGCTACCGCATCAGCAGGGAGGAGTCTCCGTAGCTTAAGAAGCGGAAATCGTGCTGCAATGCGTAGTCATAGATACGGTGCCAATCCTCGCCTACGTAGGCCGCGACGAGCAGCAGCAGCGTCGAGGAGGGTTGGTGGAAGTTGGTGATGATACGCTCAACGATACGGAATTGATAGCCCAGCGGCGTGATCATGATCTGCGTGGCACACTTCATGCGCTCCAGACCCTCACGCTCCATATAATCGAGCAGCGTCTCTAACGCCTGCCGGCCCCCAAAGGCGGCCGGAATGTCGTACAACTCCCATTGGCCGATGACCCGCTCCGTGGCGGGCGAGCCCTCGCTGTGAATGCGCCAAGCCAATGCCGAGAGCGACTCGAGCGTACGCACCGAGGTGGTGCCAACGGCCGTAATCGACCCATGTTTGGATAGGAGTTGCTCGACCGTCGATCGTCGAATCTCAAAGTGTTCGGAGTGCATGGGGTGCTGGGTGGCATTCTCCTCCTTGACCGGCAGGAAGGTGCCGGCGCCGACATGCAACGTCACCTCGCCGAACGAGAAACCCTGCTCCTGCATCTGCTCGATGAGCTCGGGCGTGAAGTGCAGGCCGGCTGTTGGAGCTGCTACCGAACCCTCGAATTTGGAATAGACAGTCTGGTAGCGCGTGTTGTCGATCTCCTCGCTTTCGCGGTTCAGATAGGGCGGAATGGGGATGCGCCCCAGAAGCTCCAACAACTCGCCAAAGGCCATCCGAGCCGACCACTCGAAGCGGACGATCTGCTCGCGGCCCTTCTCGCCTACGCGCCAAGCGCGCAACCACTCGCTGCGTCCTTCGTGGTCGAAGTTGATCTCGACGTAGCCCTCTTTCCACTTCTTGGAGTTGCCCACGATGCACGACCACTCGGCCGCACCCTCGGCGGCCAAGGCGCGTTCGTAGTCGGCCGGAGCATGCGGCTCGAGGCAGAAGACCTCGATGCGGGCCCCCGAGGGTTTGTGCATGATGATGCGGGCGCGGATTACCTTCGTGTTGTTGAACACGAGCAACGACCCTTCGGGCAAAACCTCGCCGATGTTGCGGAAGTGACGCTCGGCGATCGTGCCTTGGGTGTAGATGAGCAGCTTGGATGCCGACCGCTCCTCGAGCGGGAATTTGGCAATTCGCTCGTCGGGCAGGTCGTACGTGTAGTCGTTTATGTTGATATAACGCTCCATTTCTTCGGATTTTGTTCGGCAAAATTACAAAGATTTTATAACTTTGCGTCGCAAATTGTGCGTTAAAAGCTAAAAACCCAATGAAAACCGATTTTCTGGTAATTGGTTCGGGCGCGGCAGGCTTGTCGTTTGCCCTCAAAGCCGCTGAGCGCGGTACGGTTACGATCGTCACCAAAGGCGAGATGGCCGAGTGTAACACAAATTATGCCCAGGGTGGCATCTGTTCGGTGACCTATGAGCCCGATACCTTCGAGAAACATATCGAGGATACGCTGGTCTGCGGTGCCGGTAAGTGCGATCGCCAGGCTGTGGAATTGGTCGTGCGACGGGCTCCGGAGCTGATTCAAGATCTGATTGCCTGGGGTACGCGCTTCAACAAGACCCCCGATGGCCGCTTTGAACTCCATCGAGAGGGTGGGCATACCGAGCACCGCATCCTGCACTTTGAGGATCTTACGGGTGCCGAGATCGAGCGCGCCTTGATTGCGTCGGTACGCCAACATCCCAACATCACGGTCTTGGAGCACCACTTTGCGGTCGATCTTTTGACGCAGCACCATCTGGGTGAGTTTGTCACCCGCCATACGCGCAACCTAACCTGCTTTGGTGCCTATGTGCTCAACGAAAAGACGCACGAGATCGAGACTATGCTGGCGCGCTTTACGATCGTGGCAACGGGAGGTTGCGGTCATATCTACTCCTCGACGACCAATCCGGTTGTGGCGACGGGTGACGGCGTGGCGATGTGCCACCGAGCCAAGGCCAAGACCGAGAATATGGAGTTTATCCAATTCCATCCCACGGCTCTCTACAATCCGGGCGAGAAACCCAACTTCCTCATTACGGAGGCTATGCGTGGCTTTGGAGCTATCCTGCGTCTGCAAAATGGCGAGGAGTTTATGGATAAATACCACCCGATGAAATCGCTGGCACCGCGTGATATTACGGCACGGGCCATCTATCGTGAGATGACCCGCCGTGGCGAGGATTTTGTCTATCTGGATGTGACGCACAAAGACCCGGAGACGGTGCGCACGCACTTCCCCAACATCTACGAGAAGTGCCTCTCGGTAGGTATTGATATGACAAAGGATTGGATTCCGGTGACTCCGGCGGCACACTATTCGTGTGGCGGTGTGCGGGTCGATCTGCACGGACAGACCTCCATCAAGCGGCTCTATGCGTTGGGCGAAACCTCCTGCACGGGGTTGCACGGAGCGAATCGTTTGGCCTCCAATTCGCTCATCGAGGCGGTGGTCTATGCCGACGAGGCGGCTCGCCATGCCATCGAGCGATTCGATCGCGTAGGTTTCCAAGAGGGTATTCCCGATTGGGATTTCGAGGGAACGCAGCACACCGAGGAGATGCTGATGCTCATCCGCTCGAAGCGCGAGGTGCAGTCCATTATGTCGAACTATGTAGGCATCGTGCGCTCGAACCTCCGTCTGGAACGCGCCATGCGTCGCCTCTCGATCCTCTTTGAGGAGACCGAGGAGCTCTACAACCACACCAAACCGGTGCGCGAACTCTGCGAGTTGCGCAACATGATTGCCGTGGCGTATCTGGTTATCAAGCAGGGCATGGAGATCAAGGAGTCGGTCGGGTGCCATTATAATATAGATTATCAGAAATAACAATAAATGACTTTACAGGAAGAGATTACACGCCGACGGACCTTTGCCGTCATTGCCCACCCCGACGCCGGTAAGACGACCCTTACCGAGAAGTTGCTCTTGTTTGGTGGTGCTATTCATGTGGCAGGTGCCGTCAAAAGTAATAAGATTAAGAAGGGGGCAACCTCCGATTTTATGGAGATCGAGCGTCAGCGCGGTATCTCGGTCGCTACGTCGGTAATGGGTTTTGAGTATCAAGGAGCAAAGATCAATATCCTCGATACGCCGGGCCACGAGGATTTTGCTGAGGATACCTACCGTACGCTGACGGCGGTCGATTCGGTGATTATTGTGATTGACGGTGCCAAGGGCGTCGAGACGCAGACACGCAAGCTGATGGAGGTGTGCCGTATGCGTAATACGCCGGTCATCGTCTTCATCAATAAGTTGGACCGCCCGTCGAAAGAGCCCTTTGAATTACTCGACGAGGTGGAGGCCGAGTTGCACATCAAAGTGCGCCCGCTGGCCTTCCCGATTTCGAATGGTCCCTCCTTCAAAGGTGTATACAACCTTTATGAGCGAAATTTGTCCCTTTTTACCTCCGACGAAAAGCTCACGGCCGACGCCTCGACGGTCAATTTTGAGGACCTTTCCAATCCGGAATTAGATACCTATATTGGTGAAAAATTCGCCCATCAGTTGCGGCAGGATGTCGATCTGGTCGAGGGTGTTTATGACGACTTCGATCGGGATGCCTATCTGCGTGGTGAGTTGGCTCCCGTGTTCTTCGGTTCGGCTGTTAATAACTTCGGTGTCAGAGAGTTGCTCGAATGCTTCATCCGCATTGCTCCCTCGCCGCGTCCCGCCCCGACGGTCGATCGTCTGGTGGAGCCGACTGAGCAGAAAATGACAGGTTTTGTCTTTAAGATTCACGCCAATATGGACCCGAATCACCGCGACCGTATTGCCTTTATGAAGATCTGTTCGGGACGTTTCGAGCGAAACAAAAACTACCTGCATGTGCGCAGCGGCAAACAGCTTAAATTCTCCTCGCCGACAGCCTTTATGGCGGAGAAAAAATCGGTCATTGACGAGGCCTTCCCGGGCGATATCGTGGGTCTGCATGATACGGGAAACTTCAAGATTGGCGATACCTTCACCGAGGGCGAAAAGCTCAAATTTACGGGTATCCCGTCGTTTGCACCCGAGCAGTTCCGCTACATCGAGAATGCCGATCCGCTCAAATTCAAACAGCTGGCCAAGGGTGTTGATCAGCTGATGGATGAGGGTGTGGCGCAGCTCTTTACCTCGTCGCTCAATGGTCGTAAGATCATCGGCACGGTGGGGGCGCTGCAGTTCGAAGTGATTCAGTATCGTCTGGAGCACGAGTATGGTGCTTCGTGTCGCTGGGAGCCGATTTCGATCTACAAGGCGTGCTGGATCGAGAGCGATAATGAGGAGCAGCTCAAGGATTTCAAGCGTCGCAAGCATACGAACATGGCGGTCGATAAACACGGCAACGATGTCTTCTTGGCCGACACGAGCTATGCCCTTGCGCTGGCACAAGAGAACTTCAAGGATATCCGCTTCCATTTCACGTCGGAGGTGTAGGCGGAAGGGTCCGCCAATCGGCACATTTTGATAGGATAAAACGGCTCCGAAAGGGGCCGTTTTTGCGTGGATGGGAGTGGTTGGCCGGATCGTTTAATGCGTCGTTTAGCTCGCGCGTTAATCGCGTATGCGCGTGCTCGCGCGAAAAAAGAGGGCAAAAGTTTCGGTTTATGGCAAATTTTGTCTATATTTGTCGATAATTGTGGCTGCTGATCAACGGATGATCGGTCGCAATTTGTGAAATTTTACGGCCGGCAATGGTTTTGCTTGGCTATAACTAATTGGGAATCAGTGTGTTTGTTGATTCTCAAAGCCCCGAGATTATGCGCAGCGGTGAGCAGCGCGACGGGTGCGACAGATTCTTAACAAGATTCTCTCTGATGATGAACAAAGAGACAATTCAGCGCAACGAACAGACAAACGATGGATTAACGATCCATCTGTATTACAATTCGCCGACCGATACCTGGTTGGCTTATGGCCCTTCGGCCTACGCGTTGCGCCTCTACATTAAGTCGAGTGGCTACGATAATCTTCGCAGCTACTCGCACGAACTGCAACTGCCCTGTACGATGGTTGGCAACGAGAGCGTGAAACGCATCCGCAAGAGTTTCTCGAATTGCGTGGAGGGGGGAGACGGCAGCTATCTGAAATGGCGTATCGAGCAGACGTTTGCCCACGAGGATTATGAGAATTGGCTGCGGAAGTTGCAGGAGGAGCGATCGCACAAGCAGACGCTTTGGGTCGAGACCTCGGTCAGCAAGTATCTCCCCAAGGAGGGCTTTATTCCGGATGGCATGTCGAGCTTTACGCGCAACGTGAAGCGATTGAGTGATATGTTCGGGGCTTTGATTGCGCTGATCATCTTCTCGCCGTTGTTTCTGATCTGCTACATTGCTGTGCGATGGGAGGATGGCGGCCCGGCGATCTTCAAACAGGAGCGTATCGGTCGTTTTGGCAAGCCCTTCAATATCTACAAATTCCGCTCAATGCGCCTCGATGCCGAGAAGCAGGGCCCCTCGCTCAGCAGCAGTGGCGGTGAGGGTGATATGCGCTTAACGCGCGTCGGTCGGTTTATTCGAGCCCACCACCTGGATGAGCTGCCCCAGTTGTGGAATGTCTTCTGCGGGGATATGTCGTTCGTAGGGCCTCGTCCGGAGCGAAAGTACTACATCGACCAGATTTTGGAGTACGACAAGCGATATACCTACCTCTACCAGATTCGTCCCGGTGTGACGAGCTATGCAACGCTCTACAACGGTTATACGGATACGATGGAGAAGATGTTGCGCCGCTTGGAGTATGACCTCTACTACCTGAACCATCGTTCGTGGTGGTTTGATATGAAGGTCTTGTTCAACACCTTCTGTGCCATTGTCTTTGGTAAGAAATTTTAAGCTATGATGCATATTGCTGTCGTCGGTACGGGTTATGTCGGGTTGGTCTCGGGAGCCTGCTTTGCTGAAATGGGTGTGCAGGTGACCTGCATCGACACCGATGAGGCGAAGATCGAGGGTCTCAAGCAGGGCGTGATGCCCATCTACGAGCCCGGGTTGGAGGAGATCGTTCGCCGCAATGTCGAGGCGGGAAGATTGTCGTTTTCGACCTCGCTGGCTGACTGCCTGGAGCAGGTCGAGGTGGTCTTCTCGGCCGTGGGAACGCCTCCCGAGGAGGATGGATCGGCCGATTTGAGCCATGTGGTGGAGGTGGCCCGCACGTTTGGTCGTCAGATCAACCACTACACGATGCTCGTTACCAAATCGACCGTACCTGTGGGTACGGCGGCTCGTGTAAAGGAGGTGATCGAGGAGGAGTTGGCTCGGCGTGGTGTACAGATACCCTTCGAGGTGGCCTCGAATCCCGAATTTTTGAAGGAGGGTAACGCCGTGAAGGACTTTATGTCGCCCGATCGGGTTGTCGTAGGTGTCGAGAGTGAGCGTGCCCGCCAACTCATGACGCAGCTCTATCGCCCCTTCTTGATCAATAATTTTCGGGTGATCTTCATGGATATTCGCTCGGCCGAGATGACCAAATATGCCGCTAATGCTATGTTGGCCACCCGTATTTCGTTCATGAACGAGATTGCAAATCTTTGCGAACGGGTCGGTGCCGATGTGAATCTGGTGCGCAAAGGGATTGGTGCTGATCCACGCATCGGATCGAAATTTCTCTATCCCGGGTGTGGTTATGGTGGCTCGTGTTTCCCGAAAGATGTCAAGGCTCTCTTGCGCACGGCCGCCGAGGCGGATGTCCCGATGCCGTTGTTGCAGGCCGTGGAGCAGGTCAATGAACGTCAAAAAGGGGTACTCTTTGAGAAACTTTCGCGCCACTATGCAGGGAATCTGGCCGCGCGGACGATTGCTGTTTGGGGACTTTCGTATAAGCCCGAGACGGACGATATGCGCGAGGCACCGGCTTTGGTGCTGATTGAGAAGTTGTTGGAGGCGGGTTGTCGCGTGCAGGTCTATGACCCGATCGCTATGGAACGATGCCGTGCGGTGTTGGGAGATCGGGTGACGTATGCCAAGGATATGTACGATGCGGCACTCGATGCCGATGCAGTGATGCTCGTTACGGAGTGGAAAGTTTTCCGCCTGCCCTCGTGGGAGACGCTGCGCCGGGTGATGCGCACGCCGCTGTTGATCGACGGCCGCAATATCTACGACCGCGACGAGGTCCTCGCCGCCGGAATAATGTATGATCGGATAGGATAGAAACATGTTGCTCTTTGAGAAAATAACCACCTTTCTGAACCGTGGCGACCAACGTTCGCTAACGGTCAAACGTAATATTGTGGGCTCGATTTTGATCAAAGGGTGTAGTATTTTGATATCCCTTTTGTTGGTACCATTGACCTTGGGGTATCTGTCTGCTGAACTATATGGTGTTTGGCTGACATTATCGTCGGTAGTGCTGTGGTTGAATTTCTTCGATGTAGGACTCACCTTAGGACTGAAAAATAAATTGGCTGAAGCGTTGGCGTTGGGGGAGCATACACAAGCCCGATCGCTGGTTTCGACCGCCTATTTTACGATGACCATGATCATGGTGCCGCTGACCCTGATCTCGGAATTAGGCATCCCTTGGGTGGATTGGAGTTCGCTTTTGAATGTGGATCAGGCATACAATCCGGAACTGATTGCCGTTGTGCGGATCTTGATTGCCTGCTTCTCATTGCAGATGATCTTTAATGTGATTACAGCTGTCTTGGCGGCTTTTCAACGGGTAGCTTTAGCCTCGGCATTTCCCGTGATCGGGAACTTTGTTGCTTGTCTGGTGATTTGGCTGTTGACGCGCTACACCGAGTCGTCGTTGTTGAATCTGACAGTCGCAATCTCCTTTATCCCGATCGTGGTGTTGCTGGCCGGGTCGATTTTTCTCTATCGGGGCTCTTTGCGCATTGTGAGGCCTTCGGTGAGCACCATTCGTTTGGCCGATATTAAGAAGATCTTTGGGCTGGGTATCAAGTTCTTTATTATTCAGGTTCAGATGGTGGTCGTCTATCAGACCTCCAATATTCTGATCTCGAATATCTCCTCGGCGGTCGATGTGACGGCCTATAACATCGCCTATAAGTATTTGGGCGTGGCGACGATGCTTTTTTCGCTGATTTTAGGCCCGCTATGGCCTGCTTTTACCGATGCATTTGTCAAAAAAGAGTATGCTTGGATGCGCCAAACGTATCGTAGGATGGTCTATCTGTTTGGAGCGATCAGTGTGATGATTCTGCTGATGATGTGTGCCGCGCCGCTTGCCTATCGGCTGTGGGTTGGAGATGCCGTAGAGGTTCCCTTGCTCCTGACACTTTCGGTCGGAGCTTACATGATTATTCATGCTTGGGATTCGTTGCAGGTGATCTTGATCAATGGTATTGGTAAGGTGAAATTACAGACCTATGTAACTTTGCTGGGTATGATCCTGCATATTCCGCTGTCGTTTTTCTTGGGCAACTATCTGAATATGGGAGCAGTGGGTGTCGTAGCCTCGATGATTTTGATCAACCTGCTTTATGCAATGTGCTTTACGATTCAAATCAATAAGTTGATCCATAATCGCGCCAAAGCTATTTGGAATGCGTAGGCGTTAAAAAAGTGAGATGATGAAACGTTTTTTGAAAAAATACCTCTCTCTGCCGATTGGTTTTCTGTTGTGGTGGCGACACATGTGCAAGCATTATGTGGCGATCCGCCGCAAAAAACGTTATGGACATTGTGGCGAGCATGTGATTTTAGAGCCGCCAATCCTCTTTACCGATCAGAGTAAGGTCTTTTTGGAGGATCATGTGAAGATTCGTCAAGGTTTCCGCTTGATCAACTATACTGGTACATTCACCTTGCGAAAATATAGCACGATTGCTATGAATTGCACGGTGGTTACCGGAAATCATCGTCCTACGGTTGGTATTCCACAGATTATCTCCGGTGGAGCGCATATCAATGACCAAGAGACCGATATTGTCGTCGAAGAGGGCGTTTGGATAGGCATCAATGTAACTCTGTTGGCCGGAGCTCATATCGGTCGCGGGGCGATTGTCGGGGCCTGTTCGCTGGTCAATAAACCGATTCCACCTTACGCAGTGGCGGTAGGGTCTCCGGCTCGAGTAATTGCATCGGTATTTACGATTGAGCAGATTTTGGAGCACGAACGCAGACTATATCCGGAACAAGAACGGTTTTCGCGTGAGGCCTTGGAACAGTTGTTTACGACCCATTTCGAGGGGAAAAAGAGTATCGGATTGACCTTTATATCGGATGAGGATCGTATGAAGATCGCCTCGATTGCCGAAGCAATGCATATGGAATATTACGATGTCGCACGTTAGTTTGATCTTCACCCCAACGGTATCCGGCCATCATTTGGAGTATCTGCATCATCTCTATGATGCCTGCCTCAGGATGACCGATCGGCAATTCGTCTTTGTCGTTCCGGAGCAGTTTGTGAAGGTGCGCCATCAGTTTGAGTGGGCCGAAGCGCAGCATATTACGTTCGATTATCTGACATCGGCCGAGGCTGCAGCGTGTACGCAGGGCGGTATGTTGGCGTGTTCGTGGCGGATTTGTCGCGTGGTGAAGCGGCGGATTAAAAAACACAAGGCCGATCGGGTCTTTGCGATTACCTTGATGGCTCACCTGCCGTTTGCCCCCTTCGTATATGGCCGTAAGGTGAAGTTGAGCGGGATTATCTATAAGATCTATCTCTATGAGTGGAAGGCAGCCTCGTGGTTGCGTCGTGCGATGGATGTGCTCAAATATGGGCTTATGCGCACCTTCGGTTGCTTTGATCAGATCTTTATCTTGAATGATCGTGCTGCCGCTCGTCGTTTGAATCGGATCTATCGAACCACAAAATTTCATTATCTGCCCGACCCCTATGTGGGGCTTCCGCAAGCGGCCGAGCGAAACCAAACCCGGCGGGAACTGGGCCTCGCGGAGGATCAGCGGTTGCTGTTTCACTTTGGGGCATTGGCCGAACGCAAGGGCACGATGCGCATTGTTGAGTCGTTGGCCCATTTGGATGAGGAGCAGTGCCGACGCTATGTGTTTCTGTTTGCCGGACGGGTGCAAGCCGATATTCGGGAGGCTTTCTATGCCGGTGTGGAGGCACAAAAAGGGCGTGTGCGGGTGATCGTGGAGGATGATTTTTGCAGCTATGAACGTTTGGCCTCGCTCTGTGCAGCCTCGGATTTGTTGCTGATGCCCTACCTCGAGACGGCACAAAGCAGTGGCGTGATCGGCTATGCCTCCCAGTTTGGAACACCGGTGTTGGCCTCCGATCGGGGGCTGATCGGCAAATTGGTACGTCGTTATGGGTTGGGTTATAGGACTTCCGTCGATCCCGAGGCGTTGGCTGCGGCCTATCGACAGCATACCCATGATGCGAAGGTGTGCAGTTCGGAATATGTGACTACACATCGTGTCTCGGAGTTTCAGTCCGAGTTAAAAGAGATACTTTAATCAAAAAAACGTATGTTCCCCTATCTGTTATTTGTCGCTGTGTTGCTCTTTTTCTATTATCGGAAGAATCCGATAATGATGTTGCTGACACTTGTGGCGTTTGCTGTATTGCGCTATGATGTGGGGTGGGATTACATGAATTATTACGAGTTCTCGTCCGATGAGGGTTCTTTGGCATTGGCTCGCGAACGATACTCGGTAGTGTGGTATTGGCTGTTTGAGACAGCCCATAGTCTGAAAATGCCCCATTTGGGTATTGCTATTCCGGCTGTGCTGACAAGTGTTTCCGTCTATTTGTCCGTTCGCATGTTCTGCGATAAAGATGAGGCTGCCATGTCCGATAGTTTGTTGGTTTATGCCCTATGGCCCTTCTTCTATTTGGGGTCTTTTAGTACAATCCGACAGAGTTTGGCCGTTGCGCTTGGTCTGTTGATCTTTGCATTGTTGTATAAACGGAGATGGATCTGGGCCTTGGTCGTATGCTTGTTCAATTTGCTGATTCACCCCTCCTCGTTGCTGATTTTGGCTTATCTGCCTTTGGCCTTGATCCCGCGTCGGATTCCTATTTTGGTGGCTCTCGTGCTCTTCGGAGGAGTCGTGATGGCATTGCAAAATTGGCTGGAGATCATCGTACTGATGGATGTCGATTCATTTAACGAATACGCCGAAACCTATATGGATCAAGAAGATCAATGGGGACGTATGCTCTCTTTCTTGTTGGGTGCTATCGCACTCTACCTATTTGCAATTGCGTGGTGGGATAAAGGTCAATCGGTATGGATCAATAAATTGTTGATCGTTGTTGCGATTGCTATGGCTGTAGATACGTATATCTATTTGTCGGATTTACCCTCGGTGATCACGCGTACGATCTCCTATTTTTCGATCTTCTTGGTCGTTGTATTCTATCCATCGTTGCGTAAAATGCCCAATCAAAAGATGTGCCGAATAGCTTTAACTTGTGCATTGGTCTGTTTATTCTTTTTCTATTTGGAACGAACCAATACAAATGTGATTGGTCAAGGCCTTGCCGTAAGTAGCTATATACCATATGAAACTATTTTTTCCCATTGATCATTGTGGATATGAAACTATTTATCATAGATACTACGGCTTTTTATAAGAAACAACTCTATTCGCGTTTGAGTAAAGAGACCGATATTCGGGTGTTGTACACGGGATATCAGTGTGAAGCTCGAAATGGCGATTTTTCTGATGCCGAAATGGATTACCCACATCAATTTTTATGTGGTAATAAATGGCAACGTATATGGCAACTATATAAAATCCTACGCAAGGGAGATTATTCGGAGTTGATTTTAGGCGGATGGAGCGGCGGTCAAGATACTTTATATGCGTGGTTCGCCGCATTTGTGTCACCCAAAAGAAAAAATGCAGTCTCCATAGAGTCTACTATTAAAGAATCCACGATTAAAGGACCCAAAGCTTGGGTGAAAAAGCTGTTTTTGAGTCGCATGAGTCGTACGTATGTATGTGGAACTTCTCATGCTGCATTAATTCAAGCATTGGGTTTTAAGGGAGAGATTGTTCATACTCACGGTGTTGGCGTGTTTCGTCGCGTTGCTCAACCTGCATACCAACCGCGTGTTAGTGTTCAAAGGTTCCTTTATGTAGGTCGGTTAATTGCGGTTAAAAATCTGCAATGGTTGATAGAGCGATTCAATAAGCATCCGGAATTAAAACTCGATATAGTGGGTTTTGGACCCTTGGAAGAAGAATTGAAGCAGAAGGCAAACCCTAATATATCTTTTTATGGAGCCGTAAAAAATGCTGATTTGTCTCAATATTATCAGCAAACAGACGTGTTTGTTTTGCCGTCGTTAAGTGAAACGTGGGGTGTAGTGGTAGAAGAGGCTCTTAATAATGGGACCCCTGTTATGCTTAGCGAACAAGTTGGGTGTGCAGAGGATCTCGTGAATGAGAATACAGGAGTTGTTTTTAAACTTACGGAGGAGGATTTTGAAATGAAATTAGCAGAGATATGTCAGCTGGAGCGGTATAATCAGATGCGTAAGTATATTTCGAATATGGATTTCAAAGCCTGGGAGCAAGCAAAGATTAACAGTTATTTACACTAAATCATTATGCCCAAGATAGATACATCGAATGGGATAATTCGATATAAACTCACTCCGCTTTATCCCGGAATAAAAGTTATCAACAAAGCAAAGGCTACCGAGAATCTCTTGGTGCTGAAATCGGTGTTGGATCGACAGCAGATCCCCTTCTTGCTGATTGCCGGCACCTTGTTGGGTGCGGTGCGCGAAGGCGATTTTATTGCGCACGATGAAGATATCGATCTGGCCTTTCTTGCTGAAGATAAACAGCGGGTCTTGGATGCGCTGCCGGCTATGATTGAGGCCGGTTTTGCCATTGCACGCTATAATCGACGCGGCGTGCTCTCGGTGATCCGTCAGGGGGAATATATTGATCTCTACTTTTTTAGACAAATCGGTGACAATCGTCGTTCGTGCGATGGTTGGGTGGTTTTAGAGCCGTTTTTAACCGAGGTGTTACCATTCCGTTTTAAGGGGGTGGATTTCTTGGTTCCGAATGCCTATCATGATTATTTGGTGAGTGAATATGGCGTTGATTGGAGAACCCCTGTTGTGTGGAATGATTATCAGATGCCTTGGTGGAAAAAGATCCTTTTGACGATCAAGGAACATGTGAAAGAGTGGCTTCCCGACTGGCTCTATTTCCGATTGGCACGAAGGGCTGAACACCAATATGAGCAACGTAGCAACGAGCGGCTGGAGCGTTATTTTGTGTGGAAAAAACAAAAAGAAAACGAATAATATGCAAGCAATCATTTTAGCGGCCGGAATGGGGCGGCGATTGGGCGAATTGACCGGAGAAAATACCAAATGTATGCTCGAGGTCAATGGCGTTAGACTGATTGATCGCGCCTTGGCCTGCCTGTCGCAGTTTGCGCTCTCACGGATTGTGTTGGTAGTCGGCTATCAAGCCGAAAATCTGAAACGCCATGTGGGCACGGAGTTTCGCGGAATCCCGATTGTCTATGTCGAGAATCCGATTTACGATAAGACCAATAACATCTACTCGCTCTATTTGGCCAAAGATTGGCTGGTGGCAGAAGATACCCTGTTGTTGGAATCCGATCTGATCTATGAACAATCGGTCGTAGCCAAGCTGGTGAATGATCCCTATCCGAATTTGGCATTGGTCGATAAGTATGAGAGTTGGATGGATGGCACGGTGGTTACGTTGGACGAGAATCTTCGGATTGTCAATTTCCTCTCGAAAAAACAGTTTAAGTATGCCGATATTGACTCCTATTATAAAACGGTCAATATTTACAAATTCAGTCGAGAATTTGCGGTCAGCCATTATGTCCCCTTCTTGGAGGCCTATTGTACGGCGTTGGGTCGAAATGAATATTATGAGCAGGTACTGAAGGTGATCACCCTACTCGAGGATTCGCCGTTGAAAGCCTTGCCGCTGGCAGGGGAGAAGTGGTACGAGATTGACGATGTGCAGGATCTGGATATCGCAGAAAGCATGTTTGAGCAGAGCGATGAAAAGCGATTCAAGACCATCTCGTCGCGCTTTGGCGGATATTGGAGATACCCCCATTTGTTGGACTTCTGCTATTTGGTGAATCCGTATTTCCCGCCTCGGCAGATGATTGATGAGATGAAGGCCAGCTTCGAGACCCTCATGCGCGAATATCCGTCGGGCATGCGGGTGAATAGTCTGCTGGCCGCTAAATATTTCTCGATCAAACAGGAGTATGTTGTGGTGGGTAATGGCGCAGCGGAGTTGATCAAGGCGTTGGTCGAAAATCATACCGAACGAATCGGGGTAATTTACCCCACTTTTGAGGAGTATCCCAATCGCAGCGTGCAGGATAAGATCGTTTCGTTTTTGCCCGATCATGGAGACTTCCGATACGACGCAGAGACCATCATGGCCTATTTTGCGGATAAGGCGATCGATACGTTGCTGTTAATCAATCCGGATAATCCGTCGGGCAATTACATCCCCTATGCCGATTTGTTGCGATTGATTGCATGGACCAAGGAGCGTTCGATGCAATTCGTGGTTGATGAATCGTTTGTCGATTTTGTCGAGGCCGAGGGCGAAATATCACTCCTGCGTAATGAGATTCTCGCGGCTAATCCGCATCTGATCGTGGTGAAGAGTATCTCGAAATCGTATGGCGTGCCCGGCTTCCGCCTCGGTGTGCTTGCGAGTGGAAATACCGAGCGAATAGCACGCCTTAAGAAAGAGGTGGCGATTTGGAACATCAACTCGTTTGGAGAGTTCTATCTGCAAATCTATGAGAAATATCACAAGGAGTATGTGCAGGCTTGTGAGGCATTCCGTGTCGAGCGCAAACACTTCTATGAGGAGCTGTCGCAGATCCCCTATTTGCGGGTGATCCCCTCGCAGGCCAATTATTTCTTGTGCGAGGTGACCGGTGAAGGCCATACCTCTACGGAGTTGGCTGTTCGATTGCTGGCCGATGATGATATTTTGATCAAAGACTGTTCGGGTAAGGCCGCCTTCCGAGGAAAGCAGTTTATTCGTCTTGCTATTCGCGACCGCAAGGATAATCACCGTTTGGTGGAGGCGTTGGCTAAATTATAAATATGGATGGAGAAATAGCTGTTCCCCCAAGTTCAAAAACCATGAAAATTTCCATTGTAACAGCAACCTATAATAGTGCGGCGACGCTGGAGGATACGCTGAAGAGTGTCTTGGAGCAGAGCCATCCCGATATTGAATATCTGATCATGGATGGTGGATCGACCGACGGGACACTCGAACTGGTGCGGCGCTACGAGCCGCTTTTCGAGGGTCGGATGCGCTGGATCAGTGAGCCGGACAAGGGCATTTATGATGCCATGAATAAGGGCTTTCAGCAGGCTACCGGTGAGGTCTTGATGCTCATCAATTCCGATGATTTTTTTGCCCGTGAGGATGCTGTGGCGCGCGTGGTCGAGCAGTTTGAGGCACATCCCGAGGCGGATTGCGTCTATGCCGACCTCTATTATGTGGCTCATGACGATACCTCGCGCATCATTCGCACGTGGCGAAGCGGTCAGCCGCGTCCTTTTCGCAAGGGTTGGATGCCCGCCCACCCGACCTTCTATTGCCGCCGGTCGGTCTACGAGAAGCAGGGTTATTTCGATCTGCAATTCCGTTTGGCGGCCGATTTTGACCTGATGTTGCGTTTCGTGGAGGTGGCAAAGATCAAACTGCTCTATCTGCCCGAGTTTCTGGTGCGTATGCGTGTCGGTGGTGCGACGAGCAGCAGCCTGAAGAATTTGATTCGCCAGAATCGAGAGTGCGTAGCCTCGTTCCGTAAATATGATATGCGCGTCGGTTTGGGCTACCTGATACGACGTTTTAGTTGGAAAATTAAGCAATTTATCACCCATTCGTAAATGGCTAATAAAAAAGTATTTGTTTCGGGTTGCTATGACATGCTGCATAGCGGCCACGTAGCCTTCTTTAAGGAGGCGTCACAGTATGGCGATCTCTATGTCGGCATTGGCTCCGACGCCACGATTGCCGCGTTGAAATCGCGTAAAACAATCTGTTCGGAGCAGGAGCGTCTCTATATGGTCAAGGCGATTCGCTACGTGACAGACGCCTGCATCAATCCCGGTTCGGGTATGATGGATTTTGTGGAGTCGGTCGATCGTATCAAGCCCGATATCTTCGTGGTCAATGAAGATGGCGGATCGGAGGACAAACGTCAATTCTGCGCCGAGCGAGGGATCGAATATGTCGTCTTGCAGCGTGAACCGGATGCCGGTTTGGAGGCTCGTTCGACCACTGCGATCCGCACGAAGGTGCGCTCTCAACTGCCCTATCGATTGGATTTGGCCGGTACGTGGATCGATCAGCCTTACGTCTCGAAATATGGTGCCGGTTGGGCCATTACGATCTCGTTGGAGCCGACGATCGAGTTTATGGAGCGTGGGGGCATGTCCACTTCGACGCGCAATGCGATGCGTAAATTGTGGCCCTACCACTTGCCGAACTACGATCCTGAAAAATTGGCCAAGCTGGTCTTTTGTTTCGAGAATGAGCCCGAAAAGGATGGACATATTTCGGGGGCACAGGATGCCATTGGTATCTGTATCCCGGGGCTGAGCCGCCATTTTTATGACAACCATTATTGGCCCGAACGCATTGAGACGATCCACGATGAGGCGACACTCACCTGGTTGGAGGAGCATCTGTGCCTGATCCCGATGTTCCCGCGTCCCGATGGGCTTTCGGTGGTTGAGGGGGCCAAGATTGATGCCGAAGGGGTAAAGGCCCTTTCATCGGCAGCCGATCGCTGCTGGGAGGCGATTTTGAACCATGATTTGAAGGGCTTTGCCGAGGCCTACCAAGCCTCGTTTGAGGCGCAGACGGCGATGTTCCCGGCGATGCTCTCGACCGAGGTGGCAGCCTGGATTGAGCGTTACCGCGATCGGGCATTAGCTTGGAAACTCTCGGGTGCCGGAGGTGGTGGTTATTTGGCGCTGGTGGTCGATCAGATCCCCGAGGAGGCCATTCGACTGAAGATTCGCCGCCGTGATTTTTAATCCGCTGCAGCTATGTTGAACCCTACCGAGCAATTTTTGCTCACGTTGTTACGTGTGGCGTTGCATCCCGCCTGTGAGGAGCCGATTGTGGTGCCGCAGGGGGTGGATTGGGCGGCGCTGTATCGTTTAGCGACCGAGCAGGGAGTGTTGGCCATTGCCTGGGATGGCTTGGAGCTGCTGGTGCAGCGGGGGGTGTTGCCGGCCGAGGCGCAGCCGAAGCGGATGCTCAAATTGCAGTGGGCGGTCAATGTGCAGCAGATCGAGGCGCGTTATGGTCGTCAGCGTGAGGCGTTGGAGGGACTGGCCGGCTTCTATGCGGAGCACGACATACGGTTGATGTTGCTCAAGGGCTATGGGTTGAGTTTGAGCTATCCGCATCCCGAGCATCGGCCGTGTGGCGATTTGGATATTTGGCTCTATGGCGAGCAGCAGCGGGCCGATCAATTGATGCGGGCTGCGGGTGTACCGATTGATGAGGACCAGCATCATCACACGGTCTTTACCTATCGCGGGGTGATGGTCGAGAACCACTACGATTTTCTGAACGTGCATTCCCACCGCTCGAATCGAACCATCGAGGCACGTTTGCAAGCCTTGGCGGCGCAGGGTAGCGAGCGGGTGCGCGTCGTGGAGCAGACGATCCATATCCCTTCGGCCGATTTCAATGCGCTCTTTTTGTTGCGACATGCAGCTGCCCATTTTGCAGCGGCGGAGATCGGCCTGCGCCATCTGATTGATTGGGCCATGTTCCTGCACCGTGATGGAGAACGAGTCGATTGGACGGCATTGATGCGTTTGGCCGAAAAGGTCAATATGCACCGTTTTCTGATGGCAAGCAACTATCTGGTCAAGACCTATTTAGGGATTGATCTTCCGGCTCCGTTGGCGGCTGTAACCCCCAATCAAGAGGAGGCTGAGCGGGTGTTGCGCGAGATCCTTACGCCTGCATTCGGGGAGGCCGCTCCGCGCAAAAATATCCTGAAAATATGGAGCTTCAAGTGGCGTCGTTGGTGGGCCAATCGGTGGAAACATCGCATGGTCTATCGTGAGGGGCTGTTGCAGACCTTCTTTGTGCAGCTGTGGAGCCATCTGTTAAAACCGAAATCATTTACTCATTAACGCATACACGATGAAGGGCATAGTTCTGGCCGGAGGATCCGGCACGCGTCTTTATCCGATCACGAAGGGCACGAGCAAACAGCTGCTGCCCGTCTATGATAAGCCGATGATCTACTATCCGATCTCGGTGCTGCTTTTGGCCGGCATTCGGGATATTCTGATCATCTCGACTCCGCACGATCTGCCCTGCTTCGAGCGATTGCTCGGCGATGGGTCGGACTATGGGGTGCACTTCGCGTATGCCGAGCAGCCGCAACCCAATGGCTTGGCCGAGGCTTTTCGCATCGGTCGGGAGTTTCTCGGGACGGACTCGGTCTGCCTGGTTTTGGGCGATAATATCTTCTACGGTCAGGGCTTTACGGGTATGCTGCGCGAGGCGGTGGCCCGCACCGAGGCACAACAGCAGGCGACGATCTTTGGCTATGTGGTGCCCGATCCCGAGCGGTATGGCGTGGCTGAGGTCGATGCGGAGGGACGTGTTCGTTCGATCGAGGAGAAACCGACCGCACCGCGCTCCAACATCGCCGTGACGGGCCTCTATTTCTACCCGAATCGGGTGGTTGAGCTGGCTGCTTCGCTGACCCCTTCGGCGCGTGGCGAGCTGGAGATCACCGATCTGAATCGCCAATTCTTGGCCGAGGGTGCGTTGCATCTGACCCAATTTGGCCGCGGCTTTGCCTGGCTCGATACGGGTACGCACGATTCGCTCTATGAGGCGGCAGCCTTCGTGCGAGCCATCGAGAATCGCCAAGCCATCAAGATCGCCTGCTTGGAGGAGATCGCCTGGCGACAAGGGTGGATTAGCAGCGACGAGTTGCGCCGGTTGGCTACCCCGATGGCGGCGGGCGATTATGGACGTTATATGTTGAAATTAGCCGATTCGCAGCGATGAAGGTCTTGAAAACCGATTTAGAAGGGGTACTCATCGTGGAGCCGACGCTGCATTGCGATCGTCGCGGGAGCTTTATGGAGAGCTTCAACGAGGAGCGTTTCTGTGCTTTGACCGGGCTTACCATCCGTTTTGTGCAGGATAACGAGAGCCGCTCATGCCGTCAGGTGGTGCGCGGGTTACACTATCAGTTGCCGCCCTACGCCCAAGCAAAATTGGTGCGGGTCGTGGTGGGTCGTGTGTGGGATGTAGCGGTCGATCTGCGCCGCTCAAGCCCCACCTTTGGCCGTTATTTCGGCGTGGAACTTTCGGCCGAGAATCGGCGTCAGCTCTACATTCCGCAAGGCTTTGCCCACGGCTTTGTCGCCTTGAGCGATGAGGCTGTCGTGCAGTATAAATGTGATCAATATTACCACCCCGAAGCCGAGAGTGGCATCCGTTGGGATGATCCTACGTTGGCCATTTCCTGGCCGGTCAGCCCCTCCGAAGCGATCCTCTCGGAGCGCGATGCGGCACGTGGCGGGTTCGATCAAGCACCGCTGTTTGACTGATGAAGATTTTGGTGACGGGTGCCCAAGGGCAGTTGGGGCGTTATGTGCAACAGGCCGCGATCGGTTCGGAAGATCGCTATCTGTTTACCGATCGGGAGGAGCTTGACATTACAGATCGGGCGGCCGTGGCGCGTTTTGTGCAGGCGGAGGCGGTCGATGTGATCCTCAATTGCGCGGCCTACACCGATGTGGAGCGTGCCGAGGAGCAAGAGCGAGAGGCCTATCGCCTCAATGCCGAGGCGGTGGAATATCTGGCCTCTGCGGCGCGTGAGAGAGGTGCGTTGCTGATCCATATCTCGACCGACTATGTCTTTATGGGGGGCTGCTGTGCCCTCCTGACCGAGCAATCGCATCCGCAACCGATCAATGCCTATGGTCGCACGAAGTTGGCCGGCGAGGAGCTGATAACTCAATCGGGCTGCCATTTTCAGATCATTCGTACGGCCTGGTTGTATGGTGCTTACGGCAAAAATTTCGTCCGCACGATCCTCCAGCGGAGCCTCGAACAGCCCAAGCTACGGGTGGTGAATGATCAGATCGGGTCACCGACCTTTGCCGGTGATCTGGCCGAGGCGATCGTGGCTAACATCACGGCACGCAATTTCACCGAGGGTATCTTCCACTATACCAACTTAGGCGAATGTTCGTGGTGGGAGTTTGCCGTAGAGATCTGCCGCCTGGCGGGGCGTACAACAACGGTCGAGCCGTGCCGTTCGGAAGAGTACCCTTCGCGGGCCAAACGTCCGGCTAATACGATTCTTTCAAAAGATAAATTCATTCGGACCTTCCAACGCCCGATTCCGCATTGGAGGGATTCGCTAAAAAAGATGATAGATGCCTTATAAACGTCATCTGCTTGTTACGGGAGGTGCCGGTTTCATCGGCTGCCATGTGGTGCGTCGTTTGGTGACGGCCTATCCCGACTATCGGGTCGTGAATCTCGACCTGCTGACCTATGCCGGCAATCCGGCCAACCTGGCCGATGTGGCCGATCGCCCGAACTACCGCTTCGTGCAGGGCGATATCTGCGATTTTGAGGCGGTGGAGGCCCTGATGCGTGCCGAGCAGATCGACGGCGTGATCCATCTGGCCGCCGAGAGCCATGTCGATCGGTCGATCCGCGACCCCTTCCTCTTTGCGCGCACCAATGTGTTGGGAACCTTGTCGCTGTTGGAGGCGGCACGTCGGGTCTGGTCCGAACGCGCAGAGGGCTTCGAGGGGTGCCGTTTCTACCACATCTCGACCGACGAGGTCTATGGGGCACTCACGATGGAGGATCCGCTCTTTACGGAGAGCACCCGCTACGATCCCCACTCGCCCTATTCGGCCTCGAAGGCTTCGTCCGACCATTTCGTGCGAGCCTACCACGACACCTATGGACTGCCGACCCTCTTGTCGAATTGCTCGAACAATTATGGACCTTACCAATATCCCGAGAAGCTGATCCCGCTCTTTATCAGCAACATCTGCAAGCGTCAGCCTCTGCCGGTCTATGGCGCGGGTCAGAACGTGCGCGATTGGCTCTATGTCGAGGATCATGCGGCGGCCATCGACCGCATTTTCCATGCCGGACGGGTAGGGGAGAGCTACAATGTCGGCGGCTGCAACGAGTGGCGCAACCTGGATTTGGTGCGTCTGCTGATTCGCACGACCGACCGCCTGTTAGGGCGTGCCGAGGGGGAGGATGAGGCGTTGATTCGCCATGTCGAGGATCGTCCGGGCCACGACCTGCGCTATGCCATTGATGCTTCGAAATTGCAGCGCGAATTGGGCTGGGAGCCTTCGTTGCAGTTTGAGGAGGGCATCGAACGCACGGTGCGGTGGTATCTGGACCACCCCGAGTGGATGCGATAGCGTGCTTTGGGGCTAAAGTATGAGGGGCTGTCTGACGCAAAGGTCGGACAGCCCCTCTTTTTTTTGTCAAAAGCCGTTGTGGCTACTCATAACGAACCATCGTGTCGAGCGAATGGTCGCGTTCCCAATTAAACTCATCCCAATCGAAGGTGTAGGCCTCAGGGAACTCCTGACCATTGGCATGCACCGCAATCACAGCGAAATCACCCTCGGCCATCGATACGTTGAAGTAGTGGTTGGGGGCATAGGTTACGACGCAGATATCCTCATCCTCGTCGATGTAGCCCAACATCGAGACGTTGTCGATGTAGTCGGGGTGGCTGCCTTGCAATACGCAGAATTTTTCGTTAATCTGCGTAATCTCAAATTCGGGCCATTTGTTGATCTCCTCTTCGATGTCAAATCCGAGGACAAACTCCCCGCTCAGATCGTGCACACCCAGGGCGGTGTAGAGCATGTAGCTCTTTCCGTTGTGCTTCACCTCCGGCCACTCTGCCGACGAGAAACAACCCGTCAGGCTGATTGCCATTGCCATTGCGGCCAGCGACACGAGGGCCGTTGTGCGCAGTCGGTTCATCATCGCACGTAACGATTCAAATACGTTGTTCTTTTTCATGATGGAAAATAAAAATTAAAGTTTGGTTTTAGTGTCTCATCTCTTCAAGTTGCCGTTCAATTTGCTGATGAACGGCATCCTGGAGGGCATTTTGTTCAGATCGCTGAATTGCTATTTTGAATAAGACAATGAGCAGATTGACTACAAGGATGATAATCCCTCGAATGATCCATTTGCGACGCAGCTCTTTGGCCTGCTCTTTGGCCTGCTCTTTGGCGATAACAGCCTTTAATTCGGCTAACCGCTCCCCTTCGTGTGTTGTGTTGTTCTCCATGGTGTTTCTAATTATAGCTTAGTATCCCTCTTCTTCCAGTATTTCAAGGTTTAATTTTGCCGTTTCGTTGCCTTGCTCAATGGCTTTACGATACCAATATTTGGCGGTTGTAAAGCTACGAGGTACTCCCTTGCCTTCGTAGAAACAAACGCCTACATTGTTTTGACCCCCAGCGTGACCTTGCTCGGCGGCTTTCATGTACCATTGGAAAGCTACCTGATAATTTTTGGGTACACCTTGTCCGCTTTTGTAGCATTTGCCCAAGTTGTTTTGGGCCTCTGGAAGTCCCTGTTCGGCGGCTTTGCGATACCAAAGAACGGCCGTTGTGAAATCTTGAGTAACCCCTTGTCCCTGTTGATAGCAATAGCCTAAATTGTTTTGAGCCAGTGGATGGCCCTGTTCAGCAGCTTTGTGATACCAAGCACATGCTTCTGTGAGATCCTGTGCGATGCCTTCTCCGTCGTGATGGAGTACACCTAACAAATATTGAGCGGCCGCGTTGTTGTGGGTTGTGGCTTGTTCATACCATGTTTCTACCCGATCCGTTAAATCCCACTCTTTGGCAAGGTCGCAGAGATACTGCGGAGTTTCCACATCTTTGAGCGATTCGGAGCGATAGGTGATCTGGTAGATGAGCCTTTGTTCAACCACACCGGTCGTGATCTCTTCAATGATATTTCCATACGAATCGTACGTGTAGGAGCTTTTCCAGGCTAATTCATCCAGTGGACCGTAGTTGTTTACCTCGATTTGATTACCCTCTTTATCATAGAGATAGGTGCTTTTACTCTCGAGTCCTCCTTTTGCATTAAAACGGCACTCTTCGATGCAATTGCCTGCAGGATCATAGGCGTAGGTCGTTTTATACCAGACCTTCCCGTTACTGTTGTAGTCCACTTTTTCGGATAGATTTCCCGCTGCATCATAGGTGTAGCTGACGGGAGAGCTGACGGGAGTATAATCGCTTTCCTGAATGAGGCGACCATCGGCATCATACGTATAGGCTGTTGTACCCAACTCATTCTTGTCGTTATCATAGTGCACCTCCTTGGACTTGTGCCCATGAGCATTGTAAGAGAATTTTTTTTGGTATGACGACCATGGCCTTCCGTGATCGGTACATTGCACCTCCCGGCAGTTGCCATTGGGGAAGTAGTGGTAGGTGTAGGATAGTGCATCACTCACCTGGACGACATCACCGTTGATGTTGAAATGATAGACCTCCTCAAAATCCCTTTCGTTGTTGTAAATGTGGATTTCGACCTGCTTTACATCGCCGTACAGCGGCGTGTTGTGGAGCCAGCCGTATCGTTCCGGAGCATCGGGCTTTTTGGTGCCATTTGTGCAGGCAAGGAGGGTAAATCCGACTACGATTGCAAGCAGATATTGAAGCATTCGTTTCATGTTTTTTATTTATTTTATAGTTAGTAATTCTTACTCTGTGTCTATCGGACAAAAAAAGAAGGTGGACCACTCGCACTATACGATCGACCGGAACCGCCAAGCCCCTCTTATGCATATAGAAACAAGCAGCCCACACCTGAATTGGTGGGCAAAGCTCGTTCCTCGTGCATCTTTCGCTCCTAATGGAACGATTGCAAAATTGGCGGTTTTGTCGATCGCGAGTCACGAATACCTGCAAATATGTCCGGCGAAATCACCTTCGCAATGACAAATGTAGGGATTTTGCACCACAAATCAAAGTGCGAGGCTGCTTTTTTTGTTCGTGGCAAAGGTAGCTTGTAGGCACTTTGTTGCCAAATCCATAACGATTCATTGCGATTCACACGCTGAAAAGAGAGCATAAATCACTTGAAAAGCGCTATATTTGTATCATGAAAGATCTGCAATCCATCGAACAACTCAAGGAGGCCGTTCGCCAAACGTTTGGTCGTACCCTCGATGCACCCACCGATTTCGATGCCCTCTCGGCCGATATCATGCGTCGCACGGGCGAAGGGGTCAGCTCCTCGACCCTCCGACGGTTGTATGGCTACGTCAAGCCGGCCGTGGTGCCCCGCCCCTCGACCCTTTCGGTGCTGGCGCGCTATGTGGGTCGGAAGGGCTGGAGTGCCTTTTGCGATGAACAGACGCTGCCGCATGAGGAACCGATCGTCTCGCCTGCAACACAACCCTCCGGCCGATCCATGCGGTGGATCGTGGGGCTGGGTCTGGTGGCAGTAGTCGCTTTGGTGGGGGTGGGGTGGTTCTTCCTGCATCCGATGGAGAAAATGCCGACTGCGGATGTGCCCGCGAGTGATACCTCGGTTGTTGCGCCGACGACCGATCTGCGTGCTGAGGCCTACCAACAGTTGTGCGATCGCTATCAACACGAAGCGCAGGAGTTCTATCAGAGGATTACCGCACAGCGCGAGACGATGTCGATCCTGTCCTATAAGGAGTTGGTTGATAGTGCCTATTTTGCCTTTACGTTTGACTACCTGTGCCCCCGGATTGAGACGGAGGTTGCGGCCATTTATTCCGATGATCAGTCGTTGAGCACGATCCGTAGTGAAGAACTCTTTGGCCGCTGTCGTGATATTTGCGTCCGTGTGATTCGGGAGTTTGATCACGAGGCCTGGGAGGAGGCCTTCCGCCGGCATAAAGGGCTGTAAACGCTCTATACTGCGCCTACACGCACCCTCGCTCGCTCACGCCACGCTCACGCCTACACGTCCCTCACCTTCGCGCCTTTACCTCCACACTCGTACCTGTTTTAGCGGCCGTTCCCTACATCGTAACGTGCCCCCCTCCTCCTCCTCATCATCATCATGTGCACACAAAAAAAGCGGCCTACTTTCGTAAGCCGCTTTCGTGGTACCACCAGGAGTCGAACCGGGGACACACGGATTTTCAGTCCGTTGCTCTACCAACTGAGCTATGGCACCATCGTTTTTGGTGATGCAAAGGTAGTAATTATTTTTATATCTGCAAAATTTTCATGAAAAAAAGATAAAAAAGCCCCGCTCACCCGATCCGGCGGAGCTCTCTGCACAAAAAAAGTCATTCCTCCTTCAGATACCCCCCCAAAAAAAAAAACACCTGCTCGGAATTTCCGAGCAGGTGCCTCCATATAGGTAATTAACAGGTTTTGAGCTTGAAGGAATCAAGCCTTCATGGAGTTTATTACTCAACCATGTCGTTGTACTGCGTCTCGTCGAGCGGAATCGTCCAAGCCCAGTCGTTCGTACCCTCGTCATTCGGACCTACCGTTACGGCGAAGTTGATACCAAACGAACCACCCTGCTTGTTCATGTAGCTCTTACGCGAGATCGAACCACCCGTACGCTTCAGGTCGAACCAGTTGTGACCCTCACCCCACAACTCGGCACGACGGTAGAACATGATCTCGTCGATCAGATCCTGACCCGTCTTGGTCGATTTCGTGTACGAAGGATCCAGACGCGAGTTCACGGTGAAGAGCAAGTTCTGAGCCGTAGCATAGTCGGGATTAGCCTGCTTACACAGAGCCTCGGCCTGCAAGAGGTAGAACTCGGCAGCACGCATCCAGCACATCTGCGAGATACCCGGCATGCCAAATACACCAAACTTCAGCTGACCATAGATGGCAAAGCGTGCGGGATAGTAGCGCGTCGTCATGATGTTGTTGTAAACACCGGGAACGCTCAGGGCATAGTTGAGCATCTTGTTAGCCAACTGACCGCCGGGGTAAGCCCAACCATAGGTGATCACCTCGCCATTGTCGATAGCATCCTGGCAGTTGTAACCTACCAAGCTCTCGCAGAGGAAGAGTTGCTTACGAGCGTCCGTATCGTTCAGCGCGTCGATCAACTCACGGTTACCCAGGACATTGTAACCACCTGCACCACTATAATAGCCATTGTAACCGTGGTAAGTACCGAAGGTGTAGTACCACATGTTCTCAACCTCGTCAGCGTAACCACCGTAGATCCACTCGCTGTTAGCGGTGTGGAAACCGGCCTGATACTCCGAAGCCGACATCAGCGTCATACCCTCATAGGCCTTTGCCGAATAGGTAGCAGCCGTGGTCCAATCCAGACGGACAGCAGCGGCACGAGCCTTCACACCATAGGCCATCTTCAGGCTGGGGTGGTAGAACTCGGTGCTCTCGATGCCGGCCTCTTGATAGAGGGCGATAGCATCGTCGCAATCCTGGTAAACCTGAGCCAGAACCTTGGCCGTGGTCGAAAGCGGCATGTTATCCAACGAGTTGGTCAGACGCAGCACGCAGCACTGCGATGCACCCTGATCGTCCATCCAACGCTTACCGAAGATCTGTGCCAAATAGCTGTAGCAGTAAGCACGGAAGGTCAAGGCCTGAGCCTTGTAGAGAGCACGCGTAGCCTCGTCACCCTCGGCGGTCTCCAAACCGGCCAAAATGCGGTTTGCCTGACCAATAATCTGATAGAGGAACCACCACGAATAGCCTGCATAAGCGGCATTGTTAGCCGTCATGAGCTTCATGTTTGCCGAGTTGAAGCCACCAAAGGCCTCCTGCGACCAGTCGTTACCGCAAGAATCACCGATGTCGGTCAGAATATCGCACATACCGCAATAACCCTGACCATAGGTGCTCTGCTGGAAGACCATCAACCAGCTGATACCGTTGATGTATTGGCCATAGTAGGTCACATCGCTCGAGAGAACCTCGTCCGAAAGCGAGTTCGACGAAGAGGTCTCCAAGTAGTCCTCCGAGCAGGCTGCCGTAAAGAGCATCGAGCCGGCCAGAAGGGCTGCCATGTATTTCATCATTCTTTTCATATTCTTTTTCGCTTTTTTTAGTTCTACTTAAACTGTCCGTATTAGAGCTTCAGGTTCAGACCGAAGGTGTAGATGCGGGCTGCTACGTAGGTCTGATCCTGACCACCGTAGAACGAATACTGCGGGTTCAAACCATCACGCTTCGTGAAGATAAAGGGATTCTCCACATTGAACGAAACGGTGCATGCACCCAAACCGAGCTTCGACATCCACTTCTTGGGCAGGTTGTACGAAAGACCGATGTTCTTTACCATGAAGTACGAAGCGTCTACCAACCAACGATCCGATGCGGCGTAGGTGTGGTTAGCGTTGGTCGTGTCATTCATCGGCAGCACACCCTTCGATACGCGGTTGGCCGACGTTGCGGTCATACCCTCCGGAACGGCCGTCCACGAATTCAGAATATCCTGGTGCAGTGCCTGGGGACCCTTCAAATAGGGATACATCAACGTGCGATAGGTCGAATCGTAGATCTTACCACCGATCGAGTACGAGCAGAGGATGTTCATCGAGAGGTTCTTCCACGATACGTTGGTCTGCAAACCACCATATACGTCGGGCAGAGCCTCACCGGCCCAATCACGCTTGGCGTAGGTCGTCGTCAAGGCGTAGTCCGTGCCGTTGATGTTTACATAATCCAGACCCTCAACCAGTTTGTCTGCGACCGGATCATTATTCTCGCTGTCGAATGCGTAGAGAGCACGACCGGTCATCTGGTCAACACCCTGATACTGATAGGTGTAGAACTCATACATCGAGTGGCCCTCCTCGAAACGATACAGACTGCTGATGTAACCGTTACCCTTCTCGCCAACGCTCAAAGGCAGCTCCTTGATCTCGTTCTTCACGAACGAAGCATTGAAGCCCATATCCCACTTCCAATCCTTCGTCTTGATGATGTCTACGTTTACGGCAACCTCGATACCCGAGTTCAATACCGAACCGATATTCTGCGTTACCGAAGGATATGCATCACTGGGCGACAGCGTACCAACCGAAGGAGCCATCTTCACGTCGAAGAGCAGGTCCTTCGAGGTCTTGCGGAAGTAATCGAGCGTAACATCTACGCGATTCCACAGACGAGCATCCACACCGATGTCAAACGACTGCGTGGTCTCCCACTGCAGGTTGGGGTTACCCAGCTGCGAAGCGATGATCGTCGAGTTACCACCATTGGTCATACCGGCACCGTAGATCGACGAGTAAGCGTAGTATCCGGCCGAAGCGTCGTTACCTACCTCACCATACGAAGCACGTACCTTCAAGAAATCAACCCAGTCAGCGTTTGCCATGAACTGCTCGCTCGAAACAACCCACGAAGCACCTACCGACCAGAAGTTACCCCAGCGGCTATCCTTGTGGAAGCGCGACGAACCGTCACGACGATACGAACCCTCTACGAAGTAGCGGTTGTCATAGTTGTAACGAGCACGACCCAGGTACGACTCCGTACGCGTCTGGTGCGTGTAACCGTCGATGTACTGCATGGTTGCGAAACCGTCAAATACGTGGGTCGGCAGCGACTGACCAATCTTCATGGCGTAGTCGTAGTTGTAATCCCACTGATAGTTCTCATGACCTACCATGGCATCTACGTGGTGCTTGCCGATCTCCTTCGTATAGGTCAGCTGCTGCTGGAAGTTGATCGTGTTGTACTTGTAGAACGTCTTCTTCAGACGACCACCGTTCGATGCACCATCACCAATCTCGGGGTTGTTGTAGGTCTGCGAGTCCGAGTTACGGCGATCAACCGATGCGCGAACCGTGAAGTCGAAATCCTTCAAGAAGGTAACCGTAGCGTAAGCCGAAGCATTCAGCGTCGTGCGGTGCGTACGATCGTAATCCTTCTCCAACTCGTAAGCGATGCTGCGGTTCGACAGATAAGCCGACTCCGTATCGAACACGGGCTTACCGTTCTCATAAACGATATTACCTGCATCGTCGTGTACATAAACCGGATAAACCGGAGCCATCATACGAGCCGAATAGAACGGGTTCGCAAAGTACGAGCTATAAGCCATACCGTGGAAGTTGTTCTTCTGCAACGAACCCGAGAGGTTGATACCGGTCTTGAACCAGCTCTTCGGCGTGAAGTTGGCCGACAGACGACCCGTCGTACGCTCGAAGTTGGTATTCTTGATGTAACCATCCTCGTTCAGATAACCGATCGATGCGAAGATGTCGAACTTATCACCGGCAGCGTCAGCCTGAATGTTGTACTCACCGCGATAGCCCGTCTCCTCGATAGCATCCATCCAGTCGAGGTCCGTGTAACCCGGCAGCTGGGCAGCTACCACCTTACCATTGGCATCGAATACGGCGTTATCGGCAGCGTCGTAGATGTTACGCTGGATGTAACCCGTGATGATGTCATTGTTTACAGCGTTGCGGATGTCAGCCTGGCTCTGACCGGCCATAGCCAAGTTGTAGTCGTTGTAGAGCGTGTTCCACATCACCTCCATCCAAGGATCAGCCGACAGCGTCTCGTAATCCTTCAGACCGCGCGTGTAAACACCCTGCTTGGTGCTGACATTGACATTCAACTTACCAGCTGACTTACCCTTCTTGGTCGTGATGAGCACGACACCCGAAGCTGCACGCGAGCCGTACAGAGCAGCCGAAGCGGCATCCTTCAGCACCGAGATCGACTCGATGTCGTTCGGGTTCAGGTCGTTCATCGAACCGGCAAAGATGTTGCCATCCACGACGTAGAGCGGCGTGTTGTTACCGTTAATCGAACCAAAACCACGGATCAGGATGTCTGCGGTTGAACCCGGCTCACCATACGAGCTGCTTACCTGAACACCGGCCGTAGCACCCTCAAGCGTGCTGGTTACGTCCGATGCGGTACGCTTCTCAATAGCCTCCGATTTCACCATTGAAACCGAACCGGTCACAGCCTCCTTCGACGAAGTACCGTAGGCAACGACTACGACATCCTCGATGGCGGTTGCGTCCTCCTCCAACGTTACATTCACGGTCGTCTTACCGGCGATGGCCACCGTCTGCGGCACGTGGCCGATGAACGAGAAGACCAATTTGCCATTGGCAGGAGCCTGGAGCACGAAATAACCGTTCGAACCGGTCGTCGTACCCGTCGAGGTACCCTCTACCATAACCGTCGCACCTACGACAGCGTGGCCGCTGGCGTCGGTAACCGTACCGGAAACCTGCTTATTTTGAGCGATTGCAAACGAAACACCCAAAACAGCAATTAACGATAGTACAAGTTTTCTTACCATAAGCGTTAATTTTTAGTTGTGTTTTGTAAATAAAAAG
>JAFSBY010000034.1 GCA_017437045.1 Alistipes sp. | reverse complement strand
GCCTTGCCGTTTACGATCAGCAGGTTCTTCTCCGTGTCGAAGTCGATCGTACCCTGGAACTGACCGTGCATCGTGTCATACTTGAGCATGTAAGCCAGGTAATCTACCGGGCAGAGGTCGTTGATACCTACGATCTCATACTTGTCCGTCTGCGTCTGGGCAGCACGGAAGACCATACGGCCGATACGACCGAAGCCATTGATACCAATTTTGATTGCCATAGTTTTGTTTTTGTATTATGAAGTTAAACCTAAATAACCAATGTTATTTTTTTCACAGCGCAAAAATAGGGACTTTCCCGCGAAAACGCAAATATAAATTAAATTTTTTTATAAAAATCTTTTCCCTTTGCTATTCAATAGCTTTTCGCGGCCGACCATACGGCCGCAAAAACCCCTTTTGCAAGCTGTATTTTCACCCTCGGGCTCCTAAACCAGCACCTTGAGGATCACCTTGCGGATCTCACCCTCACCGACCAGCGGAGCGTGTGCATCGGCCGGCAGCAGGATCGTAAACTGGCCCGGACGCATCGTGTAGTAGGTCTGCGGCTCATCCTCGTAGAAGAGAATATCCTTCTCGGTGTTGAACTCACCCTTGGGCTGCGTGAGTTGTGCACGGTCGGCCCAACCGAAGGCCTCATCGGCTCCCTCGATCAAGATCTGGATGTCGATATACTTATCGTGCACCTCCAATTTGGCCTCTTCCTTGGTCTTCAGACCGCGCACCTGCACATTGGCAAAGATCGTGCGACCATCCAATTCGTGTACACCGGCCTCGGCCTTCGTCCAATCGACCTGTGCGAACAGCTCAAATGCCTGCTGAATGCGCGGCGAGAGTCCGTAATAGGCCGCACAATTTTTCAATGAATCGAGAATCATACGTCAATAGTTTTTAGTGTTGAGTTATAAGAGTTTTTGTTTTTGGAATCGCACAAAGACCGGAAGATGATCCGACCAATTCACCTCCGGGACCTCGTAGTTGATCGCCTCGAAGCTCTCCGGCAACAGGACATAGTCGATACGCAGCATGTTAAAGAACCCTCTGAAGGTGTACGAATAGCCGCTTCCGCAGGCCGAGAAGGCATCCTGCATATTGCGTGCCATTTCCCGATAGGTGTATGAGATGGGCGTATCGTTGAAGTCGCCACAGATGATGCGCAGGCGCGGTGCCAGGCTATCCAGATGGTGGCGGATCGAATCGACCTGATCGGCCCGCAAGATCGTATTCTCGCTAAAGCGGTTCATGATGCTGCGAATCTTCGCTTCGCGAGCCGTATCCGAGAGGTATGCGTAGCCCGTGATGTAGTCGTTGTCGAGGGCCGTGATCCCGGTCGAGTGGAGGTGGGTACTGATCACCCGCACCGTATCCTGCCCCAGCAAAATATCGGCCCAAACCGAGGAGCGGGGGGTCAGGATAACGCCCGAATTGATCATCTTATGCGTGGTGAGGATCATCTGCGGACGCGCCGTCGCAGCATCCAACCCGAACGAAGCCTGCCGATAGCGTTTCAGCATCTTTTGGAAACGCTCCGATCGCTCGGCCAGCCCCATGGTAAACTCCTGCAGACAGACGATGTCGGGCGCAAGCGAGTCAATCAGTGCAGCCACCCCATCGGCCGAGCTTTCCCCATCATCACCATAGAAGCTGCGCAGGTTGTAGCTCAAGATCTTCACCGAATTTTTCGGATACAGATTGCTACGCAAGACATTTCGACGACGACGCAGACGATAGAGTTGGTCGTTTTTGACCTTCTCCTCGAGAGTCGTATCAGCCTGCACAATCGGCAGATCGTGTTCCACCTGCTCGAGCTGTTGGTAGAGCAATTCGTAACGGTGCGAGCTCGATCGCCAGAAGAGCGAGACCGAGAAGAGGCCGATCAGCACCGGAATACCCAGCACCAAGGCTCGTTTCAGTCGCCAGCGCACCACCCAATAGAGTGCCAGAATGACGGTCGAGAGGTAGATCCCCGGTGCGATCAGTCCCAGCATGGGCAGTGCCCACATATAGGCCGGATGGATGCGCGGCACCAACCACACGATCACGAGTAAAACCAAGGCGATGACCGAGCAGACGGCCATCACGCTATCGAGCAGCCACAACAAGAAGCCGCGGCGCTCTTTCGGTGCGTTGCGCGATCCATATCCGTCGTAATATTCGCCTTTTGCCATGGGTCTAAACGATCAGTAGAGGTTATCAGAAGAGCGGGCGTCGGCTCTTACGCCAATAGAGCAGGAGCAACAAACCCCACAACATACCACCCAGGTGGGCAAAGTGTGCCACGCCGGCCTGGTAGCCCGAGATACCGAAGAAGAGCTCGATCACACCATAGATGACCACAAACCATTTGGCGCGGATCGGAATTGGCGGGATGAGCAGCATGATTTGCGCATTGGGATGCAGGAACCCAAAGGCCAGCAAGAGGCCAAAGATAGCTCCCGAAGCACCTACGGTCGGTACGTGCAGCAAGCCCTGGGCATAGGCCCACGTCTCGGGCGATCCTGTGAGGACATGATATTCGATCCAGCCCACCAGCAGTTGCAACAGGGCAGCACCGACACCGCAGACCATATAATAGATCAAGAATCGCTTCGAGCCCAAATCATACTCCACCGTGCGGCCAAACATCCACAGGGCAAACATATTGAAGAAGAGGTGGTTGAAATCGGCATGCAGGAACATGTAGCTCACCACCTGATAGGAGTGAAAGAGCGGGCTCAGCGGATTAAACAACCCCAAATAGCCGGTCAAATGATACTGACTCAAGAGCGTCGTAGCCAAGAACATCAGACCATTGATGATCAGCAGGTTTTTCACCACCGGCGGGGTCTTGAAATAGGGATTCATCTCCTTACGATTGATTTTTGCAAAAATAACTCTTTTTTTCGATTATCCCAACTTTGCCCGCAGTTCTTCGGGCGTCAGGCTGATCATAATCTGTTTGCCCGAAGGCGTAAAGCTGTAATTGGCGCACGCCACCAACCGTTCGAGCAGGGCTATGGCCTCCTCGTCAGAATTGATGCGGGGCAGCTGGCGAGCACCACTGACGGCCAACGAACGGGCCATCGCCTCGCGTCTGCGCTGCTCGCTATCGAGCGGCTCGGCGAGCGATTGCAGCAATTCGTAGAGCAGTCGCTCCGGCTCGGCATCCACAGCCTCGGCCGGCAGACCGCGCAACTCTATTTGTCCGGCACCCTCAAAGGTGAGGTCAAAACCCAGCGCGGCCAACAACACCTCCTGCTCCTCCAAGAGACGATACTCCTCCTCCGAGAGGGTCAGCTGTTCGGGGAAGAGCAGTTGCTGGCTGATGGCTTGTTGAGCCTGCATGCGGTGCAGATACTCCTCATAGAGAATCCTCTCGCGTGCCCGACGCAGATCAACCACCCGGAACAATCCATCCATCATCACCCCCAACAGGCCGCCGCCTAACACCACCGGTGAGGCAAACTGCGGCCTTTCGGGCTCGACCGCCAGGCGTTGCTCGACCGCCTCGCCACCCTGGGATTCAAATTCGATAAACGAATGCTCCTGCCCTGCTGCCGAGGGGAACGACTCCACCGTTGAGAAGCCACCTCCCGAGGCGAAGTCATCGAACTCCATGCCCGGGGTTACCATCGTGCCGAAGCCACCCCCGAAGTGAGGCGTTCGCGCGGCCGATCCTGCACCGGCCGAGACATCGGAGAGCGTAGCGCGTTGCGGATCGTAATAGGGAACATCGAAGCCCTTGAAATCTTTGTTCGGATCGGGTGCCGAGGGGTCGATGTAGCCATCGCTAAAGGGGTTGTAATCCTCGCCCGAGACACTCTGCGGCTCGCCATAGAAGACACCACGCTGCAAGACCGGAATCTCGACCGACGGGCCATTCTCAAAATCCATCATCGGCACCGAGCCCGATTTGGCCAGCGTCTCCCGCACGGCCGCATTGATGATCTGCCATACGGCCTCCTCATCGGCAAATTTCACCTCGGTCTTTTGCGGGTGAATATTGACATCAATGCGCGACGGGTCGATCTCCAAGAAGAGGAAATAGGAGGGCTGTGCCGTTGGCGGGATCAACTTCTCATAACCACGCAACAAGGCACTCACCAGATAGGGGCTTTTGAAATAGCGACCATTGACGAAGAGATATTGCTCCGTGTTACGCTGCTTGGCAGCTGCCGGACGACCGATATAGCCCTTGAGCGAGGCAATCGAGGTCGAGGCATCCACCTCCAGCAGATTCTGTTTGATCGACCGCCCTACCAGATCGACAATGCGTCCGGCCAACGTATTGGCCGTAAGCGAATAGATCGGGGCATCGTTGCCGTAGAGTTCAAACTCGATCTCGGGATAGCACAAGGCAATGCGCTGGAACTCACTCTTGATCTGTCGGGCCGAGGTGGTGCTCTTTTCGAGGAATCGCCGACGCGCCGGCACGTTGTAAAAGAGGTTGCGCACCAAGAATTGCGAGCCGACACTGCACATGATCGGCTGCTGGCTGACGAACGTTCCGCCATGGATCTCGACAGCCGTACCGATCTCATCCTCGGCGCGTCGGGTACGCAGTTCGACCTGCGCCACGGCGGCAATCGAGGCTAAGGCCTCCCCTCGAAAACCAAAGGTGTGGAGGGCATAGATATCCTCGGCTGTGCGAATCTTCGAGGTGGCATGCCGATCGAAGGCCATGCGGGCATCAATGGGCGACATACCACATCCGTTATCGACAATCTGGATCAACTCTTTACCGCCATCGCGGAAATTGACCGTTACCCGGGTTGCTCCGGCATCGATGGCATTCTCGACCATCTCCTTGACGACCGAGGCGGGGCGGTTCACCACCTCACCGGCCGCAATCTGATTGGCCACCACTTCGGGTAACAGACGTATCTTATCAGCCATCTCTCTTCGTTTGGGAATTAGGGAACAGTTCGCTTACTCTTCGGTATAATCATTCGGCACGACCGTGATGGGTTGCGCCTGCCACTCTACATCGCTGATACCGCGCTGATCGAGTGCACTCTCCGCCTCACGTGCCACCCATTCGGGCGTCTGCGAGGCACTGCCATGCTGACGAGCCCGCAGGAAGGCATCGGCCAGACGGGGATAGAGGATCGCGATGAGCAGCAACAACAGGGCTGCCCCCAGCACCATCTTCCAGATCGAGCGGTTGCCCCGTGCCTGACTATCGGCCCGACGCGCCTCTCGCGCTTCACGTTGCGTGCGGATATACTTTCCGGGGGTGTACTCCCCCTCTTGATCACTGCGCTCGCCACGCAACTCGGCACGCCGCTGCTCACGCTCCTCTTTAGCCGGATCGTAATAACGCGGTATGTAGTTAAATTTGTTCGCGTGCCGCTTGTAAGGACTAAATAAACCCATAGCTCTTGTGCTTCATTCATTCTATATACGCCAATCGACTTCGATTGGTTGGTGCGGATGGGCTGTACAACGACGTACTGCCCATTCGCAACAAGCGAGAAGGTGCAAAATCTGCCGATACCTCGATTGCCCTCCCCCAATTTTTGATTTTAGGTGAGGAGATTTTGTGCCGCCCGATGGTTGGTGCGGATGGGCTGTACAAGGGCGTACTGCCCATTCGCAACAAGCAAGAAGGTGCAAAATCTGCCGATACCTCGATTGTCCTCCCCCAATTTTTGATTTTAGGTGAGGAGATTTTGTGCCGCCCGACGGTTGGCGCGGATGGGCTGTACAAAGGCGTACTGCCCATTCGCAACAAGCGAGAAGGTGCAAAATCTACCACATAAAATCAAAAATTACCGGAAGAAATTCTTCATTCGCTCAAATATATTCTGCTCCTTGATCGACGACGCCCGCTGGAAATTAGGCTGTTCGGCAAGTTGCTCGATAAGCCGTTTCTCCTCTTTGGTGAGTCGATCGGGGATGGTGATGTCGATGACGATCAGCTCGTCGCCGCGACCGTAGCCATTGACCTCGGGAAGACCCTTGCCGGCCAGGCGCAACACCTTGCCGGCATGGGTACCCGGAGCAATCTTGATCTTGGCGCGGCCATCGACGGTGGGCACCTCGACCGATCCGCCCAACAGTGCCGTTGTCACGGGGATATTGAGGTTGTGGATCAGGTCGTTGCCATCGCGCAACAATTCGGGATGCTGTTCCTCCTCGATGAGCACCTGCAGATCGCCGTTTACACCACCGTGACGGGCAGCATTACCCTTGCCCGAGACGGTCAGCACCATACCCTCGCCGACACCGGCGGGAATCTTGATCTCGATCACCTCCTGACCGCGCTCGGTGCCCTCACCGCCACATTTATCGCATTTGGCGGTAATGATCTTACCCTCGCCACCACAGGTGGGGCAGACCGATTGGCTCTGCATGCGGCCAAAGAAGGTGTTTTGGACGGTCATCACATAGCCCGTACCGTTGCAGGTCGTACATGTTCCATACGAGGAGCTATCCTTGGCTCCCGTACCTCCACAACGATCGCAAGCAACCGTCTTGTTGATCTTGAGCTTCTTGGTTACCCCCTCGGCAATCTCCTGGAGCGTCAGGCGCACCTTGACACGGATATCCGAGCCTCGATTGACCGTGCGGCCACCTCCCGACGAGCGGAATCCACCGCCAAAATGGCCTCCGAAGATATCTCCAAATTGCGAGAAGATATCCTCCATCGAGAAGCCGCCAAAGCCGCCGCCGAATCCACCGGCACCACCGCCGGCAGCACCGCCCATACCGGCATGACCGAACTGATCATAGCGGGCACGCTTGTCGGGATTCGACAAGACGTCGTAGGCCTCGGCCGCCTCTTTGAACTTCTCCTCAGCCTCCTTATCGCCCGGATTCTTATCGGGGTGATATTTGATGGCCGCCTTGCGATAGGCCTTCTTTATTTCGTCGGCATTGGCGTTTTTGGCCACGCCTAACACCTCGTAGTAGTCTCTCTTTTCTGCCATAGCATTACTCTCCTACAACCACCTTGGCAAAACGCAACACGCGCTCACCCAAACGATAACCCGTCTGCACACAGTCGATCACCTTGCCACGCTGCTCCTCACCGGCCGCAAAGCGGGCGACAGCCTCGGCTACCTCCTCGTCGAAATCGGCACCTACGACCTCGATTTGCGTCACACCGCGCTGCTTGAGGGCATCGGTGAATTTCTGTGCAATCAGCTGCACACCCTGACGAACGGCCTCCAGATCCTCGGTCTTCATCATAGCAGCCACGGCACGCTCCACATCGTCGCGTACGGGCAACATGGCCAGCAAGACATCCTTACCGCCGGTCTCGACCAATTCCATCTTCTCCTTGAGCGTGCGCTTGCGGTAGTTATCAAACTCCGCCTGCAAACGCACATACTTATCCTTCCACTCGGCTACCTCCGAGGCCAGACGTTCTGTTTCGGTCACCTCGGCAGGCTCCTCGGTGGCCGGCTCTGCCATTGTGTCAGCCTGGCCACCCGTCTCGTCTGCCACATTGGCACACGGCTGACCCTCACAGGAGGGATATCCATCGCGGTCGTCAAAGCCCTCGTTGGCATTAACATCCTCATTCTTAAACTTTTCTGCTTTCATATCTTTAGTTTTTCGTTTTCTCCACCACATATCAGGCGCAAATTATATACCAACTACCCGATTCCAAAGATTGCCGGCCGGCGTTGCAGGGCCGGACGCTGCTCTTTCCGCCACACAGCCACCGTTCGGGTACGAATCCACTCACTCGGCGCGGTCAGCTCCATGGCCACCAACAGCTTGGTCTCGGGCTGCAGGCTCTGCAAGAGCTCCTCAAAGAGTTTCTCGTTGCGATAGGGTGCCTCGATGAAGAGCTGCAGTTGGTGCTCCTGATGGGCTCTGCGCTCAAAGAAGCGGATGGCTCGTTGGCGTTCCGGCCCTTTGACCGGCAGATAGCCATTGAAGGCAAACGACTGTCCATTAAGCCCCGAGGCCATCACCGATAGCAGGATCGACGACGGACCGACCAACGGCACCACCCGAATCCCGTGCCGATGGGCCGCCTCCACGACCAAGGCCCCGGGATCGGCGACACCCGGCACCCCCGCCTCGGAGATCACACCGGCCGAACGACCCGCCAAGAGGGGCGCGATCAGCTCCTCGACGGCCGCTCCGGCCACCGTATGTTCGTTCAGTTCCCGAAACTCCAACTCCTCGATGCGTCGTTGCACACCCGCCTTCGACAGAAAGCGACGCGCCGAACGGACATTCTCGACGATGAAATAGTCCAGGCTGTCCATCACCGGCCGATTTCCGGCCGGCAGCACCTGCCACGGATCCGTCTCGTCCGCAATCGGACAGGGAATCATATAGAGTACTCCTTGTTCCATCTACTCCTTTATATAAATACGTTTCACACGGCTCGAGATCGAGGTCAGCACCTCATAGGGGATCGTCCCCAGCACCTCGGCCATCGCCGCAGCATCGTGACCCGCCTCGGATGAAAAGACCACCGCCTCGTCACCCTCCTTGACCGCCTCCACCTGCGACACGTCGATCATGCAGCTATCCATGCAGATGCGCCCCACGATCGGAGTCTGCACACCGGCCACGCGCATCGACCAACGGCCACACCCCAGGTGGCGATTCAGACCGTCGGCATAGCCGATCGGGATCGTAGCGATCAGCGCGTCATGGTCGAGCACCCCCTCGCGTCCATACCCAACGCAGCTTCCTGCAGGCAGGTGTTTGAGCTGCACGATGCGCGTCTTGAGCGTCACAACGGGTCGTAAAGCCCCCGCTTCGGCATACCCGAATCCATACAGACCGATTCCCAATCGGCATTGATCAAAGCGTGCTTGCTCGAAGCGCAGCATCGCAGCCGAGGCAGCCGTATGGCGCACGACGGGATAGGGCAAGGCGGCCGCAATCCGGCTCGAAAGCTGATCAAACAGCGCTATCTGCTCACGCGTATAGCTATCCTGCGTCGGATCGTCGGCACTATTCAAATGCGAGAAGACAGAGGCTACCCGCACGCGATCGGTCGTAGCCAACCGCTCCAGCAGCGACGAGAGGTCACCCTGTTCAAAGCCCAGACGGTGCATCCCCGTATCGAGCTTCAGGTGAATTGGATAGTGCTGCTCGCCACTACGCTCTACCGCCTCCAAGAACGAATCCAGGGCATGCAGGCTGTAGATCTCCGGCTCAAGCCGATAGGCCACCATCTGCTCAAAGCTGTCGGCATCGGCATTGAGCACCACGATCGGCATCGTGATGCCCCGCTCGCGCAACTGCACACCCTCATCGGCAAAGGCAACGGCCAAAGCAGCCACCCCTTCGTGTTGCAAGAGTTGCGCAACCTCAAAATCGCCTGTGCCATAGCTCGACGCCTTGACCATGGCAACCAACCGCACCTCATCGCCCAGACGAGCGCGGAAATAGTTCAGGTTGTGCAACATGGCGTCGAGATTGACCTCCAAGATCGTCGTATGACTCTTCTCGGAGAGGGCGTGTGCCAACTTCTCGAAACGGAACGTGCGCGCCCCTTTAAGCAACACGGCCTGATCGGCAATCGTGCGACGGCTCAATTGGGCGATGCAGGCATCCGTCGTCGGGAAAAATTGGGTCTGACATCCAAACTTGGCAGCATGGCGGGTGATGTGCGATCCGATGCCGATCAACTGATCGATACCGGCTCGGCTCACCATCTCGGCCACACGTGTATAGAGTTGCTCATCTCCCATGCCGCTCTGGGCAATATCGGAGAGGATCAGCGTACGCCGACGCCCCATGGCCACCGAATGCAGGTAGTCCAAGCCAAGCGCCAACGAATTGATATCCAAATTATAAGCATCATTGATCAGCAGCGAGTGGTAGATACCCTCCTTGACCTCCAGACGCATGGCGACCTGCGGCACCGTGGCAGCCGACGATGAGGGGTAGCCCATCGTCCGCAAAAAGGTCTCGACTAACTGTGCATTGCGTCGTGAGGCTTCACCGCCGATCATCGTCCCCTCGGGTGCCGGCACCGAGGCGGCATCAACCAACGTGCGGTCGGCATAGCGGTCCGTGATCATACGACCAAGCGGCTGATAATAACTATGATAGAGGATCGTGCGTGCACTACGTGCCAAGATCAGCTTCTCGGCCGCCTTCTCCTCCATCGAGGCAAAGTGCTCTTGGTGAGCATCGCCCAGCGAGGTGAAGAGCACCACATCGGGGCGAATGATGCGTTCCAGTCGCTCCATCTCCCCTACTTGTGAGATTCCGGCCTCGAAGATAGCCAACTGCTCGTCGCCCTCCAGCATCAAGACCGAAAGGGCCACACCGAGCTGCGAATTGAAACTCTTGGGCGAGCGGTAGCACTTCAGCCCTGCAGGCAGTTCCTCGGCGATCCACTCCTTGATGACCGTCTTACCGTTCGAGCCGGTAATACCCACCACGCAACCCCGAAATTGGGCCCGGTGGTAGGCTGCCCATTGTTGCAGCGCATCAATCGCATGGCGCACCACCACACAACCACACCCCTCGGGGAGCTCCACCTCGTGTTCGACGAGCAGGGCACGCACACCTCGCTCGACCATTTGGTCGATATAGGCATGTGAATCGTGGTTCAAACCCCGCATCGCCACAAAGAGCGGCGAGGCCCCCAGTTCACAACTCAGCGAACGCGAGTCGGTCACCACCGAGCAGACCGTATTGTCGGCACCCAGCAGCCGTCCTCCGACGATCGCAGCTATTTGAGAGAGACGATAGTTCATAGTCGCTACTTGTTTCTATGGATGAAAGGTTACAATCGTAATTCCGGCACCACCGCGATCGGCATGCTCATCTTTGGCCGAGGCTACCTCCTTGACCGAGCGCAGATAGCGGCGAATCTCCTCTTTGAGGGCTCCCGTTCCCTTACCGTGGAGGATTGTCACCGACCCGATACCGAGCATGATGGCATCATCGACCAGATCACGCACCTCCTCCAGAGCCTCTACAGCACGCATACCGCGCACATCAATATGGTCGCGGAAATTGAGCTTGCGGGCCGAGATATCCGACGAATAGACCGTGCGAGGTGTCGTCGGACGAGTTGCTTCGCGGTATTCGGCACTTGAGATGACCGTCAGCAACGCCTTATCGACCGTCGTCAGCAACTGCCCGAAGGCGACCTGCGCCTTGCGACCCTGCATCGACTGTACCACACCTACAACATCCTGACCGACCATCTTCACCTTCGAGCCGACCACCACTTCACGCGGTTTTTCGGCCACAGCCATCGGCTGCTCGGCCGGCTTTGCCCCCTGCTTGGTTTTACGCTCTTCGCGTCGTTGGCGACGACGCTCGATGCGCTCCAATTCGTGTTGTATCTTCTCTTGACGTGCCGCCTCATCGGCCGCCTCCACGCGTTCGCGGAAATCCTCCAACTCCTTGCGTGCCAAACGGGTCAATTCCTTCTCGGCTTGCGATTCGCGGATCGTCTTGATCGTATTCTCGATCTGTTTGTTGGCCCCCGCAATCAGCTCCTGCGCCTCCTGCTTGGCCCGGCGCAAAATCTCCTGCCGCTCGGCTCGGATCTTTTGCAACTGCTCGGAGTAGTTCTGCTCCAGCTCCTCGACCTTGCGATCGGTCTGACGGATGCGGTCGCGCTTTTGCTCCCAATAGTGTTTATCGCGGGCAATCTCGCGCAACTGCTTCTCCAGATTGATATGATCCGATCCGGCCTTCTCACTCGCCCGACGGATCAGTTCCTCCGGCAGACCCATTTTGCGAGCTATCTCAATGGCAAACGAACTGCCCGGCTTACCCATCTCCAGGCGGAACAGCGGGCGAATCTGCTGCACATCGAAGGCCATGGCTCCGTTGGCAATTCCGTCGGTCGAAGAGGCATAATATTTAATATTGGCATAGTGGGTCGTGATGACACCATAACACCCCTTTTCACGCAATCGCTCCAGAATCGCCTCGGCTATCGCACCTCCGATGATCGGTTCGGTACCCGATCCGAACTCGTCGATGAGCACCAACGTCTCGGGCGAGGCTCCGGCCAGCATCTGGCGCATATTGTGCAGGTGTGACGAATAGGTCGAAAGGTCGTTATCCATCGACTGCTCATCGCCAATATCGATCATCAGCGAGCGAAAGATAGGCAGCTCCGTACTCTCCGACGCGGGCACCAAAAAGCCGCATTGACACATATACTGCACAATGCCGGTCGTCTTCAGGCAGACCGACTTACCACCGGCATTCGGACCTGAAATGACCAGCAGATGTTTATGACGATCCAACTCGAGCGAGAGGGGTACAATCTCACGCCCCTGGCTGCGCAGCGTCTGCTCCAGGATCGGATGGCGCGCATCGCGCAACACCAGCCGATCGTCCATCGACAAAATCGGTCGCACACACCGATTCTCCGAGGCCCAGCGTCCTTTGGCACGCAACATGTCGATCTCGGCCAGGTAGTCACTCGAGGCGGCTATCAGCTCCGCCTCGGGACGAATCTCCTCGGTCAGCTCGGTCAGGATACGCACCACCTCGCGGCGCTCGGCATACTCCAGCTCACGCAACTCGTTGTTCAGCTCCACGACCTCGACCGGCTCAACATAGAAGGTGCGCCCCGTAGCCGATTCGTCGTGGATGAAGCCCGCCAACTTGCGTTTATTGGCCGCCGAAACGGGGATCACCGTCTTACCGTCGCGCACCGAGAGCTGTGCATCGGCCTCCACGATTCCGGCCCGTTTGGCCTGCTGCAACACCTGCTGCAAGCGTTTAGCGGCCTGCCCCTCGCGCTCCCGAATCGAACTGCGCAGGTATTGCAATTCGGGCGAGGCCGCATCGCGCACCTCACCATGATCGTCCACCACATTGTCGATCGTAGCCACCAGGCTCGGGAAGGTGGCCACGTTGCGCGTAAGGCTCCACAGCGTCGGATAGGCCTGCTCACGATACCGAATAAAGAAGCTCACCATACCGACCAGATCGAGTGCCCGACGCAGCATGAGCATCTCCTCGCCATCGAGGAAGGTCCCCTCGACCCGCAACTTGGCCACCAACTCCTCGACGTCGGGATACTCCCCTCCCGGGAAGTCATACTCCATCATCAGCAGCTGGCGCATCTCGTCAGCCAACAGCAAGCGACGCTCGATCTCGCGGGGCGAGGTCGAGAATCCCTGCTCGGCCACTTTGCGTCGTGCAGCCTGCATCGTACAGCATTCGACCACCTGCTCACGCAGGCGGTCGAAGCCGATCTTTTGTTCAAACGTATGCGGATAGATCATCACTCCTTACTTATCGGCTGTTTTCGCCGCTTTTTTAGCTGCTTTGGCCTCCTTCTTGGCTACCTTTGCCTGCTTTTTTGCCGCTTTCTCCTGCTCTTTGGCTGCTCGCTTGGCGGCCTGGGCCTCCGACTTGGCGGCATCCTTACCAAACACCGAGAGGTGAACATAACGTGCCGGATTGGCCTTCAAATCGGCCAGCAACGCCGCCAGATTGGCACTCGCCTCGGTCAGGTTGCCATACATTGCCTCGTCGTGCAACAACTGCCCCAGGGTACCCTCTCCCTCGTTGAGCTCCTTCAGCAGCGTATCCAGACGACCGACAGCACTGCTCAACTGCTCGGCAAATTGTTGCTCCTCGAGCGTCAGCACCAGATGGTTTACCCCGCCAAGCAGGCTATCCACGCGCTCCGTATTCTCGCCCAGCATGGTCGAGAACTCCGACAGGCTCTCCACGGCTCGCGCCAAATTCTGCTTTTCGCTATCGAGCAATTCGGCCACATCGTCCGTAATCGATTCCACGTTTTGTAACGACGACTCTAAATTGGCGGCATTGGTCTCCATGATCTGATTCAGGTTGCCTAACAGGCGCGTCAGATCATCAGCCAAGACCGAGAAACGTTGCTTAAAGAACTCTAACTCCGAGCCGGCTACAGCCATCAGATCCCGATCGTGGCTCGAACGAATCGTATCGCCCTCCTCGAGCATGACCGACGAATGACCATAGATCAGCTCCACGGCCTTGCCACCCAGCAAACCATCGCTATAGATGCGTGCCTCCGAGTCGTTCGGAATCTGATACGAGCTGCGGACATTCAGGTGCAAAACCACCTTTCCGCACTGCGGATTCAACTCAATTTTTGCCACCGAGCCGACCTTCACACCGCGCACCATCACGGCCGAAGCCTCCTGCACGCCATTGACCTGCTCATAGGCAGCCAAATAGGTCACATTGCGGCTGAATATATCCAGCCCGCTCAAGAAGCGAATGCCACCCCATGCCAGGAGAATCATCGCCACGGCAAAAATACCGATTTTAACCTCTCTTTTCATATTTCATTTATCGCTTTTTCGTTTGAGTGACTACCGTACGGCCATCCTCGACCGCCACCACAAAGGCCTGCGGGAAGGTCTTCTGCACGACAGCTGCCGCCTCGATCGCCTCACCGCGCGTCGCATAGCGACCCACGCCATACTTATAACGATATGTGCCCTCACTCTCGTATTGATGCACCCGTCCTTTATACCGCTTAAAATCGGACGAGTTGAGCGACAGCTGCTTTTTCGAGGCCATCACCTGCACCGTATAGTATTGCTTTGTCGCGCCCTGCTGCTCGGTTGCCGGCTTTGTAGCGGGTTTTGCCGCGGGTTTCTCCCCCGGGGTTACAGCCGCCGACTGCTCCGCCTGCGGTTTTGCAGCGGTCTGCTCCGAGTTCTTCTCCTTCGATTGATAGAGTCGCGGATCGTAGAGCGTCGGCTCCATCTGTTTCGAGGGCGGGGTCACCGCCTCGGTCGTCGCCTCCGGCTCTACGGGACGCGTCTGTGCCTCATCGAGCGGCTGCTCCTCGGCTCGACGCGCCTCCAGCACATAGTCCGAATAGTCGCGCACGGCCTGATAAATATCCTCCACGATCCGATCCAACCCCTTATCGCTCTTCAAATAGGCAAAGTCCTGTTTGTGCGACAAGAAGCCGATCTCGGTCAAGATGCCCGGCATATTCGAAGCGTAGAGCACGCGCAACGGCTGTCGTTTCACCCCGCGCGAGTAACGCCCCGACTTCACGTAACGATTTTGCAGACAACGCGCCATCGCCTCGCTATATTGTCCGTAGGTGAATTGCAGATTTTGGATATAGGCCCGCACGATGGCCGCCTCGCGCTCGTTCGACATATCGAGCAGGTCGTCGCGGTTGGTCGAATAGAGGGCATCCTCGTTGCGGCTCTGCTCCTTCGGCGTCTCACCCATGATCAGCGTCTCCACACCATGCGCCTGGGGCGACTTGGCCGCATTGACATGGACCGAGATAAACAGATCACCCTCGGCCCGATTGGCTATGTCGGCACGCTTTTGCAGGTCATCGACCTTGGTTGCCGCCAACGCACGATCGCTCGTACGCGTATAGACCACCTTTACACCGGGCATCCCGCTCTCGATCTTCCGACCCAGCCGCAAGACAACCTTCAGCGTCAAATCCTTCTCGCGCACACCCCCATAGACTGCCCCCGGATCAGAGCCGCCATGTCCGGCATCCAAGACCACGGTACCAATACCGTAGTTGGTCGGATTGGCGATAGCCTGGGTCAAAAGAGCCACAAAAAGAGCCAAAAGAGGCAGAAAACTACGCGCGCGCATATTTTTAAGGGTTGAAAAGTGTGTCTATCTCTATTTTTTTACCTATCTTTGTCCGTCTTTACCGACCCTTGGGGAGCGAAAACCGAGCGCCCGTGAGGTGGTTTGCCGACTTTGTCGGCAAAAGTACAAAAAAAATCGGTATTTTACGTTGATTTTGAAGAAAAGGACTACAAAATATCTGCTTTCGGCCTTCATTGCCGCCTGTTTTGCCCAACTCGTCTTTGGATTTGGGTCATCCAACGGCTTTGTTGCGTCGTATCTCGAGGACAGCCTGCGTGTAGCCACCGCTCCGGCTCCGGATTCCGCCTTGGCATCCGCCCCGACGGTTCAATCCGAGCGCAGTGCGCGTCGTGCCGCACGTCGCCAGCGTAACCTGCGCGTACGGGAATTGCAAGCCCCCACGACCGACTCTACGACGAATGCCGCTTCCGCGGTCGATTCGATCGCTCAAGACTCGATCCGTCGTGACTCCACCCAACAAGACTCGGTGCGTCAGCCCCGCCCGGCCCAGAAGCCACTCGAGGCCCCGATTCAGGGTAAGAACTCCGACTCGTTGGTCTATGACGTACGTAACAAGTTAGTTTACATCTACAACCAGGGCGATGTCAGCTATCAGACCAGCAATCTGAAGGCCGACTTCATGCGCATTGACCTCAACTCGAAGCTCGTCTATGCCTACGGTAAGCCCGACTCGCTCGACGGCAAGGCCATCGTGACCAAACCCGAGTACACCGAGGGCGAGGAGAGCTACAAGATGGACACGATCACCTACAACCTCGACTCGAAGAAGGCCAAGATCAAGGGGGTAGCCACCCAGCAGGGCGACGGCTGGCTCGTGGGCGGTTCGGTGAAGAAGATGACCGACAACACGGTCAATATCGAGAATGGTAAGTACACGACCTGCGAGAATACGGACCACCCGCACTTCTACCTGGCCATGACCAAAGCCAAGGTCATTCCGGGCAAGAAGGTCGTAACGGGTCCGGCCTACCTGGTCATGGAGGATGTGCCGATCTACTTCCTCGGCATCCCCGAGGGTTTCTTCCCGATCAGTTCGGGTCCCAAGTCGGGTCTGCTGATGCCCACCTTCGGTGAGGAGTACACGAAGGGCTTCTTCCTGCGCGATTTGGGTTACTACTTCACGCTCGGTGATCATGCCGATCTGGCCGTGCGCGGAGGTTTCTATACGCTCGGTTCGTGGGAGGCCTCGGCCGCTTCGCGTTACATCAAACGTTACAAATACAGCGGCAGCTTCAACCTGCAATACTCGAACATCGTCACCGGCGAAAAGGGCGAGCCCGACTACCTCAAGCAACAGAACTTCCGCGTGCAGTGGACCCACCAGCAGGATGCCAAGGCCAACCCCGGAACGACCTTCTCTGCCTCGGTGAACTTCGCCACGAGCGGTTACAGCAAATATTCGGCGACGAACCTCAACGACATGCTTTCGACGCAGACCAACTCGTCGATCTCCTTCTCGAAGAATTGGGCAGGTACCCCCTTCTCGCTCTCGGCCAACATGGCCATTTCGCAGAACTCGCAAAACAAATCTATCGCCGTGACGCTGCCGACGATGGTCTTCAACGTCTCGCGCGTCTACCCCTTCAAACGCAAGGAGAAGGTGGGCAAGGATCGCTGGTATGAGAAGATTTCGATGCAATATACGGGTAAGCTGACCAACTCGGTGACCACGACCGAGGATGAGATCTTCTCGAAGAAGACCTTCGACAACATGAAGAACGGCGTCGAGCACTCGCTGCCCGTGTCGGCCTCGTTCAACATCCTGAACTACATCAATTTCACCCCGACCTTCAACTACAACGAGAAGTGGTATTTCAAGCGTCAGGAGTACGAATGGAATCCGCAGACAAACCAGACCGATACGCTCGATGCCGAGTATGGTTTCTACCGCCTCTACAACTACTCGCTCTCGGCCTCGGCCTCGACGACGCTCTACGGTATGTTCGACTTCACGAAGAAGAAGCGCGATCGCAAGATCCAGGCCATCCGCCACACGATCACCCCGTCGATCGGTTTCTCCTATGCGCCCGACTTCTCGGACCCGAAGTACGGCTACTACCGCACACGCCAGGTCGATTCCACGGGCCGTTTTACGACCTATTCGCCCTATGCGATCAATGCCTACGGCGTCCCCTCATCGGGTCGCGCCATGTCGATGAACTTCTCGCTCTCGCAAAACCTCGAGATGAAGGTGCTCTCGAAGCGCGACACATCGGGCGTGAAGAAGATCAAGCTCATTGACGAGTTGCGTTTGAGTGCCTCGTACAACTTCCTGGCCGACTCGATGCGTCTTTCGACCATCCCCGTATCGTTCCGTACGACGCTCTTCAAGAACTTCGGTATCAACTTCTCGACCACCCTCGACCCCTACAAGGTCACGCCGCAGGGTATTCGCTACGACAAGCTCTTCTTCCCGGGCCGTATCACCTCGCTGGGTTGGTCGTTTGGTTACACCTTCAAATCGCGTCAGGACAATTCGCAACCGGCCATGAATGACATCAACAGCATCCCGCCGGAGTATCAGAACCCCTTCTACGACCCCTACGGGCACATGGATCCCACGCTACGAAGGCAATACATGGCCCAAACCTACTACGACTTCTCGTTGCCGTGGAACTTCGGATTCAACTACGCGATCAACTACTCGGTGGCCTATGTCAATAATGGCACCACCGGCTTCAGGCGCAACATCACGCAGACGATCGGATTCAACGGATCGCTCAACCTCACGCCCAAGATGGGTGTAACGTTCCAGGGCGGTTACGACATCAAGGCCAACGAGCTGACCACCTCGGCCATATCGATCACACGCGACCTACACTGTTGGCAGATGTCCTTCTCGTGGATTCCGTTTGGATTCCACCGCAGTTGGAGTTTCAACATCGGCGTGAAGGCCTCCTCGTTACAGGATCTGAAGTATGACAAGTCGCAGTCGATGTACGACAACATGTTCTAATTGAACGGTTAGGCTCGGGCAAACTGCAAATCCTTTTGCAAAATCAGGATTTTTGTGTTACCTTTGCCCTCCGCAACCACAAAAAGGAGAGATGCAGGAGTGGTTGAACTGGCTCGCCTGGAAAGTGAGTAAACGCCAAAAGCGTTTCAGGGGTTCGAATCCCCTTCTCTCCGCAAAGGGCCGAAAAGGCAGCGAGCGACAGGATCATTATCCTGTCGCTTTTTTGTTATAGTTTAGTGGCCCTGATAAAGCTATTTATCAGCCACAAACTATAACAAAAAAACGCACGTTGTGCGACTCGCTGCCGCATCTTTCCGTCAAGAAGGGGATTGCTCACTACGAGCAGGGGTTGCGCGCTCACTTATATTTTATTTTCAATGGTGAGCGCGCGACTGCTTCGCAGTTCGAATCCCGAGATCGTTTGCAAGGGCCCCCGCGGCGAGCGGAGGGGAAAGGCGTCACGGAGCGAGCTAACAGCGAGCGAAGTAGCCAATCCCCTTGCAAACGCTCCCTTTGCAGAGAGCACGTCTTACATCCTCCCCAAACCCCTCCTTGCAAAAGGAGGGGCTTGATCGACACATTCGTGTCGTGTGGCAAGGGCCCCCGCGGCGAGCGGAGGGGAAAGGCGTCACGGAGCAGTCCGCAGGGCTGTGAAGTAGCCAATTCCTTGCCCCCCCCGCTCCCCCCATTTCCTTCCTCCTCATTTGGTTCTTTCGTTTTTTTTATCTATTTTTATAGAGCCAAATGGATCAGAAAGATGAAAAACGCTTTTCTTGCCATATACAACTTCTATTTGGAGGGATTCAAAAGCATGACATGGGGCAGGCAACTATGGTGGCTTATCCTGCTCAAAATCATCATTCTGTTTGCCGTTCTTCGCCTCTTTTTCTTCCGCCCCACGCTGGCGGGCATGAACGAAGAGCAACGCATCGAATACATCGAACAACAACTCACAAACAACGATCTAACAACACACTAAACGTATCACACTATGGTAGAATCCGCATTAGTCGATTGGTCGCGGCTGCAATTTGCACTCACGGCCGGGTATCACTGGATTTTCGTCCCCCTGACCCTCGGTCTGGCGGTTATCGTGGCCGTCATGGAGACCCTCTATGTTGTCAAAGGGGATGAATTCTGGAAAAAGGTTACCAAATTCTGGATGAAGCTCTTCGCCATCAATTTTGCGGTCGGTATCGCCACCGGCATCATCCTCGAATTTGAATTTGGCACGAATTGGAGCAACTACTCCTGGTTTGTCGGGGACATCTTCGGTGCCCCGCTTGCCATCGAGGGCATCTTTGCCTTCTTCATGGAGGCCACCTTCTTTGCCGTGATGTTCTTCGGCTGGGAGAAGGTGAGCAAACGGGTTCACTTGGCGGCCACCTGGCTGACGGGCATCGGTGCAGCAATCTCGGCCGTATGGATCTTGGTGGCCAATGCCTGGATGCAACACCCCGTCGGCATGGAGTTCAATCCCGACACCGTACGCCACGAAATGGTCGATTTTTGGGCCTTGGTGCTCAACCCCGTTGCCATTTCAAAGTTCTTCCACTCGGTCTTTAGCGGCTGGATGACCGGCGCGATCTTCGTGATCGGCATCAGCTGTTGGTACCTGCTCAAAAAGCGGGAGCGTCGCTTTGCCATGGCCAGCATTCGCGTGGCGGCCATCGTGGGCATCCTCGGCACCTTTGCCGTCATGTTGAGCGGCGACAGCTCGGGTGTGCACGTGGCCAAATACCAGCCCATGAAACTCGCCGCAGCCGAGGGCTTGGAGCAGGGTGGCGAACGTGCCCCCTTCTCGATCGTGCCGGGCGTAGAGATTCCGGGCATGTTGTCGATCTTGGCCACCCACGATCTGGATGGTTATGTCCCCGGCATCAACAACCTGCTGGATGGATACACTACGCCGGAGGGTGAGACCTACCCCTCGGCCGAGGAGAAGATCGCCCGAGGCAAGCTGGCAATCGAAGCCTTTGGTACCTATCGCGCCAACAAGGAGAGCGATCCGGCGGTGGCTGCCGAGGCTCGCAAGGTGCTCGAGGAGCACATGCCCTACTTTGGCTATGGGTACATCGACTCGCGCGAGGAGCTCGTCCCGCCCATCACACTCATCTATTGGGCCTTCCGCGTCATGGTTGGTGTGGGCGGTCTGTTGCTGCTGATGATGTTCCTTGTCTTGTGGGCCGAACGTCGCAATCGACTGCCCGAAATGAAGTGGTTGCTGCGCGCCGCTATTCTGGCCATTCCGTTGGTCTATATAGCCGGACAAGCCGGTTGGATCGTCGCTGAGGTGGGTCGCCAGCCCTGGGTCATCGAGGGGCTGCTGCCCGTAAAAGCGGCCATATCGAGCGTAAGCGTCGGGGCTGTACAGACCACCTTCTTCCTCTTTGTGGCCATCTTCACCCTCTTCCTGGCCATCGAACTGCGCATCTTGATGAAGGCCATCCAAAAGGGTCCGCAAATTGAAAACGAATAAAGCTACCTAAAAACTATGATAACCTACGATTTTTTACAGCATTATTGGTGGTTTTTAATCGCCCTTCTGGGAGGTTTGCTCGTCTTTCTGCTCTTCGTGCAGGGGGGCAACGCGCTGATCTTTTTGGCCGGTCGCAACGAAGAGGATCGCGCCCTGATCGTCAATTCTACGGGCCGCAAATGGGAGCTCACCTTCACCACGTTGGTCACCTTCGGTGGTGCCTTCTTTGCCTCGTTCCCGCTCTTCTACAGCACGAGTTTCGGCGGAGCTTACTGGGTATGGATCTTGATCCTCATCACCTTTGTTTTCCAGGCTGTCTCGTATGAGTTCCAGAGCAAGGCGGGCAATCTGATCGGCAAGAAGGCCTTCCGCATCTTCCTGACCCTCAACGGTTGTCTGGCACCACTGCTCATCGGCACGGCAGTCGGCACCTTCTTTACCGGCTCGCCATTCGTGATCAATAAGGCCGCCGTAGGAGATATCGCCGCTCCGGTGATCAGCCGTTGGGCTACCGAGTGGCACGGTCTGGAGGCCGTAGCCAACCCCTTCAACGTCGAGTTTGGTCTGATGGTGATGTTCCTCGCCATCACACTCGGCGCACTCTACCTGATCAACAACGTCGCCGACACACAGCTCCTGCCGCGCCTGCGTCGCAGCCTGCGCTTCAGTTTTGGAGCCTTCCTGCTGCTCTTCGTGATCGTCGTTGCACAACTTGTCACGATGGAGGGCTTTGCCGTCGATGGTCAAGGCTCGGTCTATCTGGAGAGCGGGAAATATCTCCACAACCTGCTGCAAATGCCCATCGTGCTGGCGTTGCTGCTGATCGGTGCCGTATTGCTCGTGGCCGGTGTGGTGATGACCCTGCGCAAAGCGACCTACACACGTGGCATCTGGTTAGCCGCACCGGGAACGGTCTTTGCCGTGATGGCTCTCTTCCTGATCGCCGGCTACAACGGCACAGCCTATTATCCCTCGACGGCCGATCTGCAATCGTCGCTCACACTGGCCAATAGTTGTTCGAGTGAATTTACCCTCCGCACGATGGCCGTTGTATCGCTCGTGATCCCCTTTGTCTTGGCCTATATCGCCTATTTCTGGCGCAAGATGGATAAGCAGTCGCTGACAACCGACGAACTGAATCAATCCGAGAAATACTAATCAACGCAACCACATCGCAAAAAAGCAGCAAACGGCGCTTGCTTGGGTTGCACCAACCTTCAACCATAAACACAAAAAAGGCTGTCCAAACATTTATCTGGACAGCCTTTTTTGTTATTGAGAAACGAGGCGATTACTCGACCGTAACCTCTACCTTCATCGGCTCGTAGTAGTTACCCTCGGCGTCGGTCCACGTTACCCAGATTGCAGCACTGGTCACGTTGAAGCTCTTCGCATAGGTCTGCTCCGTCTCGATGGCCGTTACGTAGTGATATGATGCCGTAGCAGTCATCATATAAGAGAGCAGCTCCTCGGCCGATTTGCCGTTGGTGTAGACGTTCATAAAGTGACCACCATCGACCTTCGTGCCGGCAGCCGGCGTCACCGTATAGTTCACCGAATAGCTGTAACCCGACTTCTCTGCCGTGTTGATCGTCACAGTCGGTTTCGAGCTCTCCCAAGCGGCATCCGTAGCGGGGATGATCTTCACGTCGAGTTGCGGCGTGTAGGTCATCTTCTGCATCTTGGTATACGCTTCACCATCCGTTGCGACGATAAAGAGCGTATACTGCGTACCGGCCTTCAGATTCTGAACCGTGAAACAACCATTCGTATCCAAAGCCGTCGAACGTACGACTTTACGCGACCATTGCTCGTTGAGCACCAGCTCCTTGGCAATAGCCTCGTCACTACCCCAATTAGCAATCTCGGCATCGGTCAAGTTGAAATAGTAGTACTCCGTTGCCGTACCACCTGCAACCGTCGGCTTGAAGCTGGCCTTCGTTGCAGCCTCAAAGGGCGACGCGATCGTACCGCGCTCGATCGACAGCGTGAAGGTCTCACTGAAGGTTACTCCCAGCGTTTTATAAACGAAGGTGCAAACCTCACCATACTTGCCCTCGCTATCTACGGCAAGGGCGGCCAGCGTGTACTCCGTATCCGACTCCAGATCATAAGCCATTGCAGGAATATCGGCCGAGATACCCACACCGCTGGTCAGCAGCTCTGCTACCAGTTGGTCCTCAGCCGGCAGCTCCGAGCTCTTATAGAACTTGTAGTACGAAGACACAGCAGCAGCATCGGGCGTCAAATAGACCGAAATCGAGCTGAAATCAATGGTCGGCTCTATGGCAGTATTGGGTGCAACCTGGAGCGAACCACCGGCAGTCACATTCTTCGTCGTCCACTCGAATACGCGCATATCCTCGGCGGCATACTCGGTCTTACCCTCCTCGACCGGAATAACCCAGAACGTGTAGCTCGTATTGAAGCTGATTTCGTTGAAATCGGCACAGGGGAAAGACTTCAACGAACCCTCGAAGGTCGGAGCATCATTTACATAGGTCGTCAGCGAGTTTTCAAAGCCCATTTTGAAGGCATTGTTGATCATCGCCAGCTGGCTCTCTGCTTCGAAATAGTTCGACAGCACAGCACCACCATAGTAGCGATCGAAGCCTTGGAAATTGATCTTCACGGTAATGTCGTTGAACGAGATGTTCGTAGCCTCGGCCTCAACCAAGATCTGCGAGAAGTTCACCGTCGAGAAGTCCGAAGCCAACGAGTAAACGTAATCCCAGCCTTCCTGCTCCTCTTTCAGCAGGGCAACCCACAATACATACTCAACACCGGCCGTCAACTCCTGACCATAGATCGTTGCTGCCGACTCGTTAATCACCGACTCGTTATAGGCAGCGTGATAGGGAGCCTCCCAGCCCCACCACAGACCGTTGGGCAGGTAGGTCGTCTCGAGCGTATTCTTCACCGACTCGGCCGTGTACTCCGATACGGGCAGAATACCATAGGTATACATATCGACACCCTCGTTCGTCTCGATCAGCACCTGACCATTCGATACCGATACGGTCTTGAAGGCCTCGGTCGTTACGTGCAGCTTGGCAATAGCGGTCTTGCCACCCTCGAATACACCGATCAGTTTGATGTCACCGGCAGCAACAGCCACACCGCTCTCAATAGCAGCGGCCGTAGGAGCTTTGATCGTCAGATCAACCTCGCCATAGAGATTCTGCTCCGAGAACGAAACATTCCAACCCATCGGAAGCTCCTTGATGAAGTCAACGAGTTGGTTCTGCCACAGCATGATATTGGTATTCTCGGTGCCGACAGCCACGTAGAGGCTCTCGACGGGCAAACCATAATAGCTAAAGCCAAAGCCAAACTCACCGTCGAGATCAACCGTAAAGCTGCTACCATCGGAGAGCGTAAAGATAGCACGTACGGCAACCTCGTCTCCATAGTTGTTCTCCTCGTAGACAAACTCTACATCTACGATATTGCACGAGCAAGCGGCACCCGTGCCACCCGTCGAGGGCAGGAAGTCCTCAATGTTGTCGGCCGAAACACCCGTCTCGATCCACTCCTCGGAACCCTTGATGCGGATATAGATCACACCGTTCTCCACTTTGGTCTCCAGCTCGGGAGCCTCACCAACGCTAATCGTCGAAACACCCGTCTTGATCCACGTCTTACCACCGTCGATGCTGATGTAGATGTAGCCACCCTCCTCTTTGGTGGTGATCTCGGGGTTCTCTACAGCCTCGATACCGGTCTTCACCCACGTAGCACCACCGTCGATGCTGATGTAGATGTAGCCACCCTCCACCTTCGTGCTGAGCTCGGGATTCTCGATCTTCTGCACCACGGGGATGGGGTTACCCTCGCCATCGGTCATCGGGGTCAGCTGACCATCAGCACCCATTACGGCCCATACCTTCTCGCCATTGTGATCCATCACGTAGATCAGGTTCGAGGGCAGTGCCTCGGGCTTGTACTCGGCATATACCACGAACTTCGTACCATCCGAGAGCGTAATCGTCCAGTTGCCGTTGGCATCCTGGGTGTGACCCGTCACCGTCACCAGGCCGCTGATCATACCCTGCAGCGAAGCGATGTCGGCGTTGAGCTTCGACTCCAACTGCGAAACCTTCGAATACAGATCGGCAATCTGGTTCTTGATCTCCGTGTCATCATAGGGCTCGTGGTCGCAATCCGAACACGAAACACCTACCGTAGCCGCTGCCATCAAGAGCACGGCCACCAGTTTGTTGAACAAGTTTTTCATTGTGTTAAAAAAATTAAAATTGGGTTTTCGTTTTGTGCTGTAAAGGGTGTAAAAGGTTGAATTACAACCCTTCTTAACCTAACAAGGCGCAAATATACAAATTTTTTTCATATTTCGAACATTCTCGATAAAAAACTAAGCCGAGGTAAGGTAGTATGAACCTCACCTCGGCATTTATGCGTTTGTTGTCGTGTTATAGAACCACCTCCAAGGTGTACGCATCACCTCCCGAGGCAATCAGCAACAGATATTCGCCCTTGGCGCATTGCGACGTATCGATCGTAACACCCTCATAGGCAGCACCCGCGCCCGAAGCAATGACATGGCCATCGCTTTTGCGCTTAAACGTGTATTGAATGGGGTAAGGAGCGTTGAGCGATAATTGGTTATCGGGTTTGATATAACTGAAGGCCACCTGCTCGATCGCCTCTTCGGCCGAAGCCATAAGGATCAACTCATCGACGACATCAATCGTATCGCGCTGGGCCCACTGCCATCCCGACGAATAGGTACCTTTGTAGCAGATGCGCAGACGATCGCCCTCGACCAGCGGTTCGGTAAGCGTCACATCAATCGTGGGGAGGATGCCGCTTGCATACGAAGGCCACGCACTTAGCGCGAATATGCCCAAAGATTGCTTGACCGTACCCTGCTTATCGCACAGCATCAAACCCACCTGACCGGTAAAGTCGGTTGATCCGCCATTGACGATACGACCCAGACGCACGGCAAAGGTATTGCCCACCTCAAAGTTGGTTACAGGGCTCCAAAGACCTTGACATACGGTCTGCGTTTGGCTGTCATAATAGGATGAAAGGACCATACGATCCTGATAGCTCGATTCGCCATCGGGATCGGGTTCGAGGTAGAAGAAGGCATCTTGCGCTCCCGAATACTCAATGGCGGGCAGCAGGTAGTAACCATTATCAATGCCTCCCCAACCGTAGTTGATGTGGAAATAGTCGGTCGACGTATATCCATCGAGGATGAAGGCGTGTCCTCCGCGATCCGATTGTCCCGAGAAGTAGGTCGGGCCATAGGTCGAGATATTCTCCTGCAGACGATCGGCCCACTCCGAACGGCGATAGGCGTCACCCTGCAAGATCAAGGCCTTTTTCGAATAACCGAAGTGATCTACAATGCCTTGAATGGCATTGACACCATTGGCTCCCGACTCCACATAGTGGTAATTCATCTTCACCGAACGTCCGATGTCGTGCATCAACGTTGCCACGGCAGTTGCCTGCTCGGTCGTATAGCCGGCCGAATAGTCGGGCAGCATCTTGCTGTAATCGTAACGGTGACCCAATGGCCAAGCCTCTATCGAGCGCGTTTGGCGATCTGGATCCTCATAGGTATAGGCCTCGGCCGTACCCACGCTTTGCGCGGGGTATTGGTGGTGGTAGCAGAGGATTGATAGGGCGGTAGCAACACAACCCGTGATGGCACGATTGCCATCAATGACGGGCACCTCGTTGTTGTAGGGGGCACCTTGGTTCCACAAGGCCGTTTCGTAGTGCTTAACCACCTCGCCGACCGAGCGACTTGCAGCCAATGGCTCGGCCTTGAAACTTCCCCGACGCAAGGCGGCAAGCTCGTTGAGCCAACCTTCAAGTATAAAACGGGCTCCCGGAGCCATATTCTCCACCTCGAAGGCTCGGTCGTGAGAGTAAGCTACAATGGGGGTCGTACCCTCCTCGCCGGCTACAATCACAAAACCCTTGCGATCGCTGCGGTTGTAGATATAGAGCAAGGCCTCGTCGGTTGTGGCGCGTGAGAGAGCCTGATCGTTCAGCGCACTGCCGGCCCAAGCCAACTCAACAGATGCAGCGGCACGTGTCGCACCCTGCGCGAAAAAGTCGGAGGCAACACGACGTGCTTGTTGCTCACCGATCGGAGCAGCCGACAGCACAGCTGTCATAAACAGCATAACAAAAGTCGAAAATAGCTTTTTCATGGTGTAAGGTGCGTATTAAAGATTCGACAGATCAATTTTGGTTACCCCCTTCAGCCCCTCGATGGAGAGTCCGACTGCATTAGAGCTCTTCACTACCACCGTATGCGACGGTTTGCCGTCGGTGTAATCGTGATCTTGCTCCATATTGGCCATCGAGGTGGATCCATCGCCCCACTCGATGATACCAGTAGCGGGGGTGGAGGGGTAATAGAGTATCCTCGGCGCAGCGATATAGTTACCCGTGTGCCAGATGTAGGTTGTCTGCCACTCGAGATCGTCACCCGTCGAGAAGGTTGCCATCGGCTGGATGGCATTGCGTTCGATCGTGATGCTCTTGCCGGTTGTCTTCGGGATGAAGCTGCCATCGGTGAAATACACCTGCACCGTAATACCGTTAGCCAACACGTCGGGCTTCATTGCAAAATAGAAATCGGTTGGCTGGCTACTCAATTGCACACCTTCGCCACAGTCGAGCGTGAGCGTATAGGCGAAGTTCTGGCTCCACATAAGTTGCGTCGGTGAGTTGGGTGAGAAGTAGACTATACCGGCCAACATTTGCTCATTATCATTACTCCACAACTCGATCTTCTGCACCTTCTTTGCACCCGTGAGGCTCAGACGCAGATACCCAAGCAGGTTCATAAACGAATAGGAGGAGCCGTCGTCGCTGTGGCCGAACATCAGGTTGGCTTTCACGCCATAGCTGTGAGGCTCGTACGTTTGTGTTGCCTCGATCTGCGTAAAGATCAAACCACCCTGTGCATCGGCTCCGTAGCTGACCAACGATTGGCTCGAAAAGAGAGCGTTATGACCTTGAAAACCCACCGAAGCATAATTGTCGGGAACGCCATATTTACCCACACGTTGGAAGGTGCCGCCACGATCCCCCGTCTCGCCTTGGAACCGCCAGAGGGTCAGCTAGTCCGGCTCATAGATGATAATCTCATCACCGGCCGTCCAGACGGTCTGCTTCTGCTCGTTGAGTTGCACACGCGAGGTGGAAGGCTCCTCGATAGAGGCATAAATCGTCGGTGCACCCATCTGCTCGTCACTCGCGGTCTGATCCTTACTGCACGCCACCCACATCGTGGAGAGCAATGCAATGATAAACAACTTTCTCATCCTACCAGTCGATTTCGGGTTTTTCATTCGGATCCTCTATCGAATTCACAAAGCCCTTTTCGATAGAAATAACAAACATCTGTACCTCGGGCGCGAGGTACTTCTCCAACGTTTTCATCGCTCTGATTGTATTGATTGTTTGGTTTGACTACAAAATTAGAGACTTTCAACCAAATTACAAAGATTTCCCCCTTTTTTTCCTACGTTTTCCGTCAAAAACACCAAAAGGGCCGCCCAACAAGATCGTTGGAAGAGCCCCTTTGGGTTGAAGTTGTAATAACAAGCTGAATTTTAAGACTTGCGAAGCCTCCGGTTAGAGGTAATCGGCAAAATAGTCGGTCACCTTCTGCATCAGATGCACCCGATCCTTGCCGCGCACGTTGTGTTCGTGGGTCGGATAGGGGAAATAATCGACCTGCACACCGTGGTCGATACATGCCTTCACGAAATTCAGGCTGTGCTGCCATACCACCACCGGGTCGATTGCACCCTGGCAGATCAGCAGTTTACCCTTCAGCTGCGCGGCCATCGGAATCAGACTCGTCGCAGCGTACCCCTCGGCATTCTGGTCGGGGTGACCCATATAACGTTCGCCATACATCACCTCATACCATTTCCAGTCGATCACCGGACCACCGGCCACACCCACCTTGAACAGGTCGGGATAGTTCGTCATGAGCGAGATGGTCATAAAACCACCATACGACCAGCCGTGTACACCCACACGGTCGCAGTCGCACCACGCATGGGCAAGCAACCACTCCAAACCGGCCACCTGATCGGCCATTTCGCACTTACCGCATTGCCCATAGATAGCCTGCTCGTAGGCCAATCCGCGATTCGACGTGCCGCGATTGTCCATCACAAAGACCACATAACCGCGCTGGGCCATCAGCATCTCCCAACGACGCAACAAGGCTTGGAACGAGTTCTGCACCATCTGCGAATGGGGACCACCATAGACATAGAGGATCACGGGATACTTCTTCGCAGGATCGAAATCGTGGGGTTTGATCAGACGATAGTAGTTGTCATACTGGCCGTCAGCACTCTTGACCGTGCCCAGCTCGATCTCGCCATAGTTCAGTGCAGCACTCGGATCGGCAGCGCGCAGCAATTCACGCTCCAACTTCCCGTCGGTCGAGGCCAAGCGCACTACACGCGGCACCTTGAGCGACGAATAATTGTCGATGAAATAACGTCCATCGGGGCTGAGCGAGCAGTAGTGCCACCCCTCATCAGGCGTCAGACGGCGGCTCTTACCCGTCTTTAGATCGAGGCGGAAGAGGTGATTCTCGATGGGCGAGACCTCGGCCGACGTATAATAGAGGTAGCGACCATTTACCTGCACCAACTCCACATCGGCATCGACCTTCGTCAGACGCTCCAGCGACCCCTTGGCAAAGGAGCCACGATAGATATTGCGGTAGCCATCGCGGTTCGAGGTGGTGTAGAGGAAGGCATCGGGATCCTCCTTGAGGAAGCTGATCGGATGGAGCGGCTCGACAAAACGGTCGTTGCGCTCCTCCAAAATCGTCCGCAGGAAACGGCCATCCTCAACGGCATACTCATTCAGACGCATCTCCTTCTGCGAGCGGGCCACGACCTGCACATAGATGCGTTTCGAGTCGGGCGAGAAACTCCAATTGGTCAGGTAGCGCTCCTCGTCGAAGTCCGTCACCTGGAGGGTCACCGTGCGATCGCTCTCAAAGTCATAAATATCCACCCAAACCTGCTCCGAGGCCATGCCGGCCATCGGATAGCGAATCTCCACGAGCGATCCGGTGCGCGTCGTCACATCCAGCAAGGGAAATTTGGAGACGCGGCTTTCATCCTTCCGATAGAAGGCCACCTTCATCTTATCGGGCGCCAGCAGCCACCCCTCCGTAATGCCAAATTCGTTGCGACTCACCACCTGACCACAGACCATAGCCGGATCGTTGTAGTGCGTGATGCGGTGCTCCTCACCGCCACGATCGCTCCAATAGAGATCGCCCCCACTGTTATAGAGGAAACGCCCCTCATCGGCATAGCGGGCCTGCTCGGCACCGGCAGGCGGAGCATAGCGATGCACGATCGAATCGCGTAGCGGCTCAATGCCGACCAGCTCCTTACCCGTATGGAAGCGCATCGTGCCGCGTCCGGTCATCTGATAGGCGGGCATATACTTGAGCGAAGTCCCCAGCAACGCATTGATCTTCTCGAGCGTGGTCAGCTCTTGCCGTGCTCCGGTCTTGGGATCGACCTCATAGATCACCCCCTGATCGACCACCGAATAGGAGGCCGAATTGGCCCGCCAGGTGCATCGTAGATTCTCCACCGCGAGACCGGTGCCCAGCACCGCCTCCTCCATTGTCAGCAGACGCTGCGGCTCTTGTGCCTCCACCGAGGCCATTGTCATCATAGCCATTGCCAGTAAAACGAGTTTTTTCATCTGTTCGGATTTTTTTTCGGATGTAAAGGTACGCTATTTCTGCCATTTTGCAACCATCCGCACCCCAAAAAGTGACCAATTTGGCCACTCCATTCGCCACACACCCACCCCATCGACCACTCCAAAGGGGTGTTTTGCCACATTCGGCGCACGAAGGAGCGTCGCTAATTTTATTTTTTTCACCTTTGCCGTCGAACGTTTTTTCATACAACAAACCCATCATCCATTTTTTGAATCCTCCGGGGCTACCCCATCATCAGCCTCGGAGGTTTTTTTAGGACTTTTTTCACCTATTTTTATGATGAAAAACTTTATTACCATCTTTGAAGCATCCATGCGCCGCTGCTGGGAGCAGCCCGCATTGAACGATTTTCGCCAAGAGCCGATCACTTACGGTGAGCTGGCGACCCAAATAGTCACCCTGCATCGCCTTTGGCGTGAGGCGGGCCTGCAACCCGGTGATAAGATCACCATTCAGGCCGCCAGCACCTCCGAGTGGATTAAACTCTTCATGGCCACCATCTCGGGCGGCTATGTGGCTGTGCCGCTCTTAAGCGGTTACCTGCCGAGCGACAGCCAACGGCTGATCGACCACTCCGAGAGCCGCCTGCTCTACACCGATCGGGTGGCCTTCGAGAAGATGGATTTCGAGGCCATGCCTCGCCTGATCGCCGCCATCGACCTGCGCAGTGGCGATCTGCTGGCCGTACGCGGTGATTTCGAGGCCTACTATCAGCGTCGCGCGCAATTCCGCCCGACGAACTTCACCCCGGCCGATCTGGCCTTCGCGCCCCGCGCCACCGAGGAGCTTTGCGTGATCAACTACACCTCCGGATCGACGGGCAACCCCAAGGGGGTGATGCTCACCGTTGGCAACTTCTCGGATCAGGTGACGGCTCTGCAGCCCCGACTCCCCTTTACGGCCGGCAAAGGCTATTTGAGCATTCTGCCCCTGGCCCACATCTTCGGCCTGACGGTCGATGGCATCATGCCGCTCTGCTCGGGTATGCATCTGACCATCTTAGCCGCCATGCCGATCCCCTCGACCGTACGTGCCGCCTTGCGCGAGGTGCAACCCGAGATGTTCTTCGCCGTGCCGCTCGTCATCAACAAACTCACCGACTGCACCATTGGCGAATTTATCCGCAGCAAGAGCGGTGCCGAGCGGTTGGCTGCCTACACCGAGCATCCCGACTTCTGCGAAGCCCTGGCCACGATCTTCCTCTCGGCCTTCGGCAAACAGTGTCGCATGATCTACACGGGTGGTGCCGCCATTCCCAGCGATGTTGAGCAACTCCTGGCGCAAAAATTACAGATTCCCTTCATGACCGGCTATGGCATGACCGAGTGCACGCCGGTCATCTCGTTGGGCCTGCAGGGGGAGTACAAACTACGCTCCTGCGGTCGTATCCTGCCGAGCTACGAATACCGTATCAACTCCTCCGATCCGGAGCGTCTGGCCGGCGAATTGCTCGTCAAAGGACCGAGTGTCTTTGCCGGTTATTACAAGAATCCGGAGGCGACGGCTGCCGCCTTCACCGAGGATGGCTTCTTCCGCACGGGAGACCTGGCCGTCATGGATCGGGAGGGGCATCTGTTCCTGGTCGGACGCTGCAAGAGTATGCTTCTCTCGACCAACGGGCAGAACATCTTCCCCGAGGAGATCGAGGTAATTCTCAACACGTTGCCCTATGTAGCCGAGTCGATCATCGTACAGCGCAAACACAATCTGGTGGCCCTGATCGTCCCCAATCAGGATCAGGTTGTCGCCGACCACCTCAACGCCGAGACCCTGCACGACATCCTCTCCCGCAACCTCGAGGAGTTGAATCGCCGTCTGCCGGCCTATGCCCACGTCGGGAAGTTTGAGCTGTGCACCGAACCCTTTGCCAAAACCCCGAAAGGGAGCATCAAACGCTTCCTCTATCAATAACACAACAAGGGCTGTCTAACCAAACGGTCAGACAGCCCCTTTTGATGGAACGTTGCATGACAAGCAGGATGTAAGGCGAGTCGGAACAATCACCCGATGAGGCAACCTCACCTCCCCGTCTTGCCGGCTTTACGAATCAAGCCCCTGCGCGGTTACACGCTCTGTGACGGCCTTAAAATAGCTCTTTGAAACCGGAATTGCTTTCGCAGAGGCTTGCGACAGGTAGATGGTCGCATGGTCCGAGAAGCGTTTGTAGCATTTGATCTTTTGCAGATTGACGATGTAGGAGCGGTGGCAGCGCATGAGTGCAGTACCAGCCAACATCTCCTCGATCCGTTGTGTTTTGCAGCGCAACATGTAGCTGACGAGCCGTCCCTCCAATTCGTAGTAGATGCGCACGTAGTTATCTTGCGACTCCACGTAATAGATCGCTTGGGCGTCGATTGTCATGCGCTCGATACCATTGTTGTCGCACAGATGCAACAGCTCATTCTCGGACGGAAGCTCCTGCACGGTCTGCCCCAGCCGAACCAGATTCAGCTCCTCCTTCTTCACCCGATAGGCGGCATAGAGGCCGATGATCGTGTAGGGGATGATCAGAATCATTGCCACGCAACCAAAGACACGCACAAACCACAAGGCATCCATCGGGATCGAATCGAAGGATTGCGAAAAGAGGATATAGAGCAGGGTCAGCGCAGCGAACTCGGCACCCAGCCATGCGACATAGACCGGCATGGTCGGTGTACGTACGGCAAAGACACGATAGAGCAGGTATTTACTCACCAGCAGCGTAGCGATGGCCACCACGTAGAACGAAAGCATCCACACGAAACGCGACCAGGGCACAAAACCAAACCAAACCGTTTCGGTCGAAAAGGGCTGATAGAGTGCCATAAACACGAAGGAGAAGAGGGCTACAAAGAGCACCGACTCCAACAAATATTTTTTGCGTAACAAAAATCGAGGTACCTCCATAAGCGTTGTTTTGCGTCGGGGCAAAGGTAAGACTTTTTCATGAAAATAGAAAGGCCCCGCACACCACAATCGCACAAGGTGCTTTAACACAAACATTTAGAACTATCATGAACAAAAAACGCGTAGTTATCACCGGCATGGGCGTCATCTCGCCGATCGGTTGCACGATCTCTGACTTCAGCCGCAACCTCTTTGCCGGCCACTGCGGCATCGCCCCCATCGAGGGCATCCACCAACCGCTTCCCATTCAGGTAGCCGGTCAGGTACACGATTTCGACCCCCAAAGCCAGGGACTCTCGGCCGGCGAGGCTCGTCGCAGCGACCGTTTCAGCCAATTTGCCGTAGCCGCAGCTATTCAAGCCATGCAACAGAGTGGTTTGGTGGCCGGCACCAACATCGACGCCGACCGTCTGGGTGTCTATCTCGGCTCGGGTATCGGCGGCATGCACACCTTTATCGAGCAGACCAAGGTGCTGCTCAACGAGGGGGCGCATCGCATCTCCCCGCTCTTCATTCCGATGATGATCTCGAACATCGCAGCCGGTAATATTGCCATCCGATTCCAGGCCCAGGGGCCCTGCCTGCCGGCTGTTTCGGCTTGTGCCACCTCGACCAATACGGCCGGTGAGGCCTTCCGCGCAATTCGTCACGGCTATGCCGACGCCATCATCACCGGCGGTTCGGAGGCAGCGGTCAATGCCCTGGCCATCGGCGGATTCGCCAACAGCAAGGCTCTCTCTACCACGACCGACCCCACACAGGCATCCATCCCGTTTGATCGTCGTCGTAACGGCTTTGTCATGGCCGAGGGTGCCGGTGTACTGATCTTCGAGGAGTTGGAGCATGCCCTGCAACGCGACGCGCCGATTTTGGCCGAGGTCGTAGGCTATGGCAACAGCTGCGATGCCTACCACTACACCGCGCCTCGTCCCGACGGGTCAGCCGCCGCGAAGGCGATGCGTCAGGCCCTCGACGAGGCCGGTTTCCGACCGGGCGAGTCGCTCTACATCAACGCTCACGGCACCTCTACACCCCTGAATGACAAGACCGAAACCGCGGTGATCAAGTTGGCGCTGGGCGCGGAGGAGGCGCATCGTGCCTCGATCAGCTCCACCAAGTCGATGACCGGCCACATGTTGGGTGCTGCCGGAGCCGTCGAGCTGATCGCCTCGGTGCTGGCTCTCTGCAACGAGCAGGTGCCTCCCACGATTGGTCTTACGGAGGCTGACCCCGACTGCGATTTGGACTATACGCCCGGCTCGGCCAAACCGAGCAAACTCGATCTGGCCCTCTCCAATTCGCTCGGATTTGGCGGACACAACGCATGTGTTGCACTTCGTCATTTTATTTTGTAACTTTGTAGCAGCAAAACAAACACAAACTCGACAAAACCATGAAATTGTTGGAAGGAAAGGTGGCACTCATCACGGGTGCAGCTCGCGGCATCGGTAAGGCCGTGGCACTGAAATTTGCGGCCGAAGGTGCCGACATCGCATTTACCGATCTGCAGATCGACGAGAATGGCCGTGCTACCGAGGCCGAAATTGCCGCCTTTGGCGTCCGCGTCAAGGGGTATGCCTCGAATGCCGCTTCGTTCGATGAGGCCCATGCCGTAGTCAAGCAGATTGCCGAGGATTTCGGACATATCGATATTTTGGTCAATAATGCCGGCATCACGAAGGATGGTCTGATGATGCGCATGACCGAGGCACAATGGGATGCCGTGCTGACGGTCAATCTGAAATCGGCCTTCAACTTCATCCACGCCGTGACCCCGATCATGGCACGTCAGCGCAGCGGCTCGATCATCAACATGTCGTCGGTCGTAGGCGTCAGCGGCAATGCCGGACAGTGCAACTACTCGGCCTCGAAGGCGGGTATGATCGGTCTGGCCAAGTCGATCGCCAAAGAGATGGGTGCTCGCGGCATCCGCGCCAACTGCATCGCCCCGGGCTTCATCATCACCGAGATGACCGGTGCTCTGCCCGAGGAGGTGCGTGAGCAGTGGGCCAAGATGATTCCGTTGCGTCGCGGGGGTACGCCCGAGGATGTGGCCGGCGTAGCGGTCTTCTTGGCTTCGGATCTCTCGGCCTACGTCAGCGGTCAGGTGATCCATTGCTGTGGCGGCATGAATTGCTAACAGAGGCGGATATACACACGAAAGGGGCTGTCCAACCAATAGCGTTGAGACAGCCCCTTTTCGTTTGCAACTTTATAACCCGACGGGAATGCTATGCTTTACGTCGTTGCGTATAGCCGAACAAGGCGATGTAGAGGAAACCGGCCAGCGGCAGCAGGAATCCCAACGCCATATCGCGCTCGCCAATCAGCCCCATGCAGATCGGGAAGATCGCACCACCGACAATACACATCACCAACAGCGACGAGGCCTGCTTGGTCTGTGCTCCCATGCCCCGTACGCCCAACGCAAAGATCGTGGGGAACATCGTGGACATGAAGAAGAAGGTCAAGAAGAGTGCCACCAACGAGACAGCACCTGCCTTGGCTACGACCAATGCCATGCAGAGCGTGGCGCATAGACCGAAGAGGGCCAACAGATTACCCGGCGCGATCCAACGCATGAAGAACGAGCTGCAGAGACGCCCCACAAAGAAGAGCCCCATGCCACCCATGCTGAGCAGCAACGTGGCCGTATCTTTCGAGATCGAGGGGTCGAGCTCCAAGACATAGTTGATAAAGAAACTGCCCACACCGGTTTGTGCTCCGACATAGAGGAATTGGGCCAAGAGGGCATATTTGAAGTGCGGATGGCTCCACACCGAGCCCGTTTTTGCGGGTGTTGCTTCGGCCTCGGCCTCCACTTCGGCCGCCATCTCCCGCTCGGGAATCCGGATGCGGGTCAGCACCAGGCAGACGAGCAGCACAAAGGCTCCTACCCCGATATAGGGCTTGGCCAGAGCAAACTGCGAGGTCTGATCGCCAAAGATCAGCATACCGCCAATGAGCGGACCTACGATCCATCCCACGCCGTTGAAGGCGGCTGCCAGGTTGATGCGCTGCGCCGCATAGTGTTCGGGACCCATGCCCGTTGCACAGGGGTGTGCACCGTTTTCGATGATGCAGAGGCCGCACGCCAGCACAAAGAGTGCCACAAAGAAGGGGATGGGCGAATGGATGAACGATGCCGGCACGAAGAGCAAGGCACCGAGGGCAAACAACAGCAGACCGATCATAATACCCCGTTTATAGCCTACGCGCCGCATGATCAGTCCGGCGGGCAGAGCCATCACGAAGTAGCCGATATAGACCGAGAATTGCACGAAACCCGATTCGGCCTTCGAGAGGGTAAAGGTCTCCTGAAAATGTTTGTTCAGCACATCGAGTAGACCGTGTGCACAGCCCCACAACAGATAGAGCGTTGCGATGAGCAGAAAGGGGACCAGGTAGTTCACGCCGGTCGCCGATTTGAACATAGAGGGTTTAGACATAGTTTTTCAAACAAAATTCAACAGGGCATCAACTATCACTTCGCGGGGATTTCAACGCTCGCGCAGCAGCCCAAAAAAAATGCGATGTAGGCGGCTATTTTGGGCGTTCGCGCAGGAGTGAAAACCGGAGCCAAGGCTAAAAGTGCTCGCATCGCGGGGATTTCAATGCTCGCGCAAGAGAAAAATGCGATGTAGGCGGCTATTTTGGGCGTTCGCGCCGGAGTGAAAACCGGAGCCTAGGCTAAAAGTGCTCGCATCGCGGGGATTTCAACGCTCGCGCAGGAGAAAAATGCGATGTAGGCGGCTATTTTGGACATTCGCGCCGGAGTGAAAACCGGAGCATACAAAACGTATGTGAGGATTTTCAATCCAAGCGAACGTCAAAAAGAGCCCCTAAAGCGCATTTTTTAATCGAGGTGGAAAACCTCCTCCATATTAGCCCACCACTCCCCTTCGGCTCGCGTATCAAGCGGACGCTGGCATGGCTCGCAAACAGCCCACCAACGCTGGGTCTCGGGGTCGGCAGCCATCTTGGCCATGTCGGCAGCATAGTCGGTGCCTACATATTCGTAGTAGCTAAAGAGCAGACCATCTTTGTAGTAGATGCTGTAGTTTTCGATGTTGCACTCCTTGATCATGCGCAACACGCCGGGCCAAGCGGCAGCGTGCAGACGCTTGTACTCCTCTAATTTTTCGGCATTGACGCCGATTACCATTCCGTAACGTTTCATAGAAAGTTATAATAAATGTGAAAATGCTATTGGTGTACGGCCCGAAAGAGTGCCTCCACATTGGCCGGATTGATATCGGGCAGGATCGCCTCGTGGCTCGGCGAGAGAATCAGTCCGGTGGGGAAGATCTCCTTGAGACGTTTCACATCGGCCTCCACCTCCTCGGGCGTGCCGTTTACGAGCAGGTGTTGTGCATCGACCCCGCCAAAGAAGCAGCCCTTTTGACCAAAGTCGGCACGCAGTTTCTCGGCCTGCATATCGCGCGCCTTGGCTTGGATGGGGTGGATGACATCGATGCCCAGATCGAACAGGTCGTCGATGATCGGATGGATCGCACCGCAGGAGTGGTGCACGACCTTCAGCCCATAGCTCTTGGCCTGATCGACCAAACGTTTCGTCCCCGGGAATACATATTCGCGTAGCTCCTCGGGCGAGACGAGCAACCCGTTTTGGCTACCGAAGTCGTTGCCAATCAGCACGGCATCGAGATAGCCCTTCGTGGCCTCGTAGAAGATCTCGCCACAACGGATGTAGAAGTCGGTGATGCGGTCGATCACGGCGCGGAACATCTCCGGGGCAATCATCATCGTCAGCAGGGCATTCTCCATGCCGAAGGCCGAGCAGGCATCCTGGAAGTGAGCAGCCCACATGATACCCATGCGCGCACAATCCTCGGGGGCCTCCATAGCCAGGCGACGCGCCTCGTTGAAGTCGATATGCTCCTCCGGATCGGGCCAGGGGAAGGTATCCACCAACGCCGGATCGGTCATATCCTCAAAGAACCCCGGAGCGGTCAGCGTACGCTCATCCTGCGCCCCACCCTCACCACTCTTGGCAAAGGCGAGCGAGCAGCCGATATCGTTGGTCGGCGGGTTGTGATAGGGAACCGGTATGGGATAGACATCATCGTCTATTTTGCGTTTCAGGGCATCGACCGAATCCACCCCGAAGTGGGCAAAGAGTTTCGGCAGAGCCGAAGGCACGGGAAGTCCCAGCCACGAAGCGGGACGATCGACCTCTTGCCGCGCGATGGTGGCAAAGAAGCGTTCACGGTGCGTCATCATAGGCGTTCAATTCGTTTTAGGTATTTGCTTAATTGTACAAATATACAATTTTCCCGCGAGAAAGCCAATTTTTTCGGCAAAGAATCCTCCCACTCTCCTATTTTTTCGTATTTTTGTTGCTCAAACCAACAACCCTTATTGAACTATGAAACGATTTTTTCTCTTTTTGGCTACAGCCCTGCTGACGCTCTCGACGGCAGGCTGCGGTGGCGACGACTACGACGATGCCGCCCTCAAACAGCAGATCGCCGAGTTGGAGAAGCGCATTGCAGCCGCCGAGACGGTGCTGAATGCCTACAACAACAACCTCTTTATCAAATCCGTCAAGCAGACCGCAAACGGCTACATCATCAGCTTCTCGGATGGTTCGACCGCCACGCTGACGAACGGCAAGGATGGGACTAACGGTAAGGATGGTGCCGATGGCGACACGTGGATCAGCAACGTCGTGGTCGGAGAGACCGAGGTAACCTTCACGATGACCAACGGCGAGCAATTCACCATCCCGCGTGCCACCTTCGTGCAGCAACTGCAACAGATCGCCTACGTGCCCCGTTACGACGACGGCCAAGCCTCGGTTCTCTACACGACGGCTGCCGACAGCTACGTGGTGCTCGACTTCCAACTCTCACCGCGCGAGCTGACCGCCGATCTGGTTGCCAAATGGAACGAATACCTCTCCGTAGAGGCCGTGCTGACGGCAACCCGCGGGGTCGAGGTGTACACGCTCGCCATCTCGGATTGCACGGCCGACACCGCGCGAGGCATTCTCACGCTGACCGTTTCGGCCTCGAACCTCGGAGTCGATTTCTTCAGCTATAGCTGCGCGGCTGCGGCTGCGCTGGTGATCTCCGATGGCAAAACCACCCTCTCGTCGGAGTATGTGCCGCTTCGTGCCCAGAAGGAGCAATTCCCGGCCAACCAACTCCGCTACACGACAACCAACGGCGTCACAGCCGTCCCCATATCGGCCATTGCCACCGGCGTCACACTCACCGGCAACAGCTATGAGAACGGCATCGGCACGATGACCTTCTCGCAAGAGCTGACCACGATTGCCGCCTCGTCGTTTGCCGCACACAAGACCCTGACGAGCATCGAATTCCCCGAGGGTGTCACCACGATCGGCAGCAAGGCATTCCGCTCCTGCAAGTCGCTCTTCAAGACGGTCATCCCCGCCTCCGTGACCACCATCGAGGAGAGTGCCTTTGCGCAAAGCGTCTTAACCGAGGTGACCATCCTCGGCCGCCCGACGGTAGGCCAATTCGCCTTCTCGAACTGCAAAAACAACTACGGCACCCACCTGCTGCGCGCCTTCTACGGCCCGATGGCCACGACCGACCACCGCGCGTTGGTCGATACGGAGGGTCGTCTGCTTGCCTACGCTGCCGGCTCGGGCAACAGCTACGAGGTACCGGCCACTGTAAAGAAGATCGGTGCCACGGCCTTTGCCAACTGCGATAAGTTCACCGCAGTGACCCTTCCTGAGGGGCTGACCGAGATCGAGACCTACGCCTTCTACTACTGCTACGCGCTCACGGCCATCGTCGTACCTGAGGGCGTCACCACGATTGGCGACTATGCCTTCATGGGCGACCGCGCCATTACCAATGCTACGCTTCCGGCTACCCTTCGCACGCTCGGAGCACGCGCTTTCGGGGGTTGCTCGGCACTCACTACGCTGACCGTGAATGCCACCACGCCGCCCTCGCTGGGTGCACAGGCCTTTGCTTCGTGTCACGCGTCGTTGCAGATCAAGGTGCCCGCGTCGGCACTTCAGAGCTACCTCGACCACGAGGATTGGTCCGCATACGCCGCGCAGATCGTAGCCCAATAGCGCACTCCGTTCGTCGGTCGGATTACACCACTCGTCCGATTTATGGTCGATTTGAGATCCCCGATCCGCTTTTTTGGTTATATTTGAGGTCAAAAAAGCAACTTATACATCTGTAACCTATGAAAAAGATCTGGAAAATGGCACTCTACACGCTGCTGGCAGTAGGTGCAACGGCTTGCAACTCGAGCGATAGCGAGGGTGGCTGGCCCGTCCCCGAGGCTCCCATTGAGGAGATGCGCTACACGCCCGAATTGACCCAATTTGCCCTGTGGGCTCCGACGGCCGAGGAGGTCGAGGTTCGCATCTACGCCGACAACACGCTGGAGCAAACCCTCACAATGAGACCCGCCGAGAGCTGCATGTGGGAGGCCGAGCTTCCCGGCGATCAGGCGGGCAAGCAGTATACCTTCCGCGTCAAGGTGGCCGGAGAGTGGCTCAAGGAGACTCCGGGTATCTTTGCCCGTGCCGTGAGCGTCAATGGCGAGCGCGGTGCGATCCTCGATTTGGCGACCACCAACCCCGAGGGCTGGGAGCAGGATCAGCGTCCGGCCTTGACCGCCGCCAACCAAATTGCCATCTACGAGATGCACTACCGCGACATGACGGCTCACAGCTCTGCCGGCAGCCGCTATCCGGGCAAATACCTCGGGATGGCCGAGCGTGGCACACGTACCTTAGAGGGGCAAGCCACCGGCTTGGACCACCTCGTAGAGCTGGGTGTCAGCCACGTTCACCTGCTTCCGACGGCCGATTTCGGCTCGATCGACGAGACCATTCCGAACAACGACCAATACAACTGGGGCTACGAGCCGCAACACTTCAATGTCCCCGAGGGTACCTATTCGACCGACCCGGCCGATCCGGCAGCCCGCATCCGCGAGCTCAAGAGCCTGGTGCAGGCCATGCACCAAGCCGGTCTGCGCGTGGTGCTCGACGTGGTCTATAACCACACCACCTCGGTCGATCGTTGCGGCTTCGAGCTGACCGTGCCGGGCTACTACTACCGCTTCAATGCCGACGGATCGTTTGCCAACGGCTCGGGCTGCGGCAACGAGACCGCCTCGGACAAGGCTATGATGCGCAAATTCATGGTCGAGTCGCTCGAATATTGGGTCAAGGAGTACCACATCGACGGTTTCCGCTTCGACTTGATGGCTATCCACGACATCGAGACCATGCAGCTCATCCGCGAGCGCATGTCGGCCATCGACCCCACAATCCTGCTCTATGGCGAGGGATGGGCCGCGATGAATCCCGCCTACGAGGAGTCGCAACTCGCCTTCAAACGCTACACGCACCGCATTCCGGGCGTAGCAGCCTTCAGCGATGACATCCGCAACGCCCTGCGTGGCGATCTGGGTTGCACGACGGGCGGTTTCATCCACGGCGTAGCGGGAAACATCGAGGGTGTCAAATTTGGCATTGCCGGCGGTGTTGCCCACCCCGAGGTAGCCCACAGCGAGGCTGCATGGTGCGCCGAGCCGACCCAGCACATCAGCTACGTCACCTGCCACGACGACCACAACCTGCGCGACCGTCTGGAGCACCTCTCCCCCACGGCTACCGAGGAGGAGCGTCTAAAGATGGTTAAGTTGGCACAGACGGCCGTCTTCACGTCGCAGGGTCTGCCCTTCATCTTCTGCGGCGAGGAGCTCTACCGCACCAAGCTGGGCGAGAAGAACACCTACAACATGCCCGACCGCTACAACGCCATTGATTGGCTCAACAAGACGCGCTACAACAACCTCTTCCACTACTACCGCGGACTGATCGCCCTGCGCAAGGCCCATCCGGCCTTCTGTCTCGGGTCGGCCGAGGCGGTACGCCGACACCTCTCGTTCCTGGCTACCGAGAACGAGGCGGCCTTCGGTTTCCGCCTGACGGAGTTGGAGCAGATCGACTCAGCGCGCGAGATTATCGTCCTGCTGAACGGTTCGCGTCAGATGGCGCAGTTCACCCTGCCGGCCGGCACCTACAAGGTAGTAGCCGATGGCGACCGCGTAGCCCCCGAGGGCATTGCCTCGCTCACGATCGAGGAGGGCGAGGGCGTTTCGGTGGCACCGATCGAGGCCCTTATTCTCCTTGCAGAATAATTTTACAGACTATCTAAACAACGCAGACACAGAGGCTGCCCGAGCTATTTCGGGCAGCCTCTGTGTGTATATCCGACAAAAAAAACATGAAAAACACCAAAATTTCTTGTATAAACCATTTTTTCCTACTAAATTTGTAATTGCATTATAATGTGGATAAATCTCCACAGAGAAGAGAAACAACCTACCATGCGCGCAATTAAACTTACAAGAACCGCTGATTACCAACGATTTGCCGAAAATCGGGGGGGGGGATTTTTGCGCGCTAATTCCGTTTTATTAAGTCTGTTTTTTACACGCCGAGCCTGTAAGATGTGCCCTACGGGGTAATCCTACTCGCTCCAAGGCGTTATACCTTATATTATTATATCACATTTAATTTTATCTATTCATTTTAATTTTTTCTACTGTATGAAAAACATGTTCAAGACACTCGCAGCTGTCGCTCTGATCGCGTTGGCTGCATCGTGCTCGAAGGATGCTGCGGAGGCTCCTGCTGTGAATGGTGACGCTACGGTTACCTTCTCGGTGGAGATGCCCGGTATCGCTTCGCGTGCTACGAACGACGGTACGACCGCTCAGGAGCTCTACTACGCCGTTTATGAGGCCGGCACGGTAGGCAAGACCGATGGTCAGTTCCTCTTCCAGGACAAGCAGGCCATCAACCTCTCGACGACCGTAAATCTCGAGCTCGTGGCTGACCAGACCTATGACATTGTCTTCTGGGCTCAGGCTGCAAATACGCACACGCCCGATCTCGCCAACAAGACGATCGCCATGAACTATGCTGCTGCCGTTGCCGGTGCTGACGAGACGCGCGACGCATTCATCGGCTTCGTGGACAACCTCGAGATCAAGGGTTCGGCCAACGAGACCGTTTACCTGAAGCGTCCCTTCGCACAGCTCAACGTGGCTCTCTCGGAGGGTCAGCTCGCTGCTGCCGAGAAGGCCGGTTTTGAGCTCAAGACCGTAACCGTTAAGACTGCAACCCACACGGGCTTCAGCATTGCCGAGGGTATTGGCGACGCTACGGGCTCGCTCCAGGCTGTTGAGTTCAAGGCTGCCGAGTTCGCTGCCTTCAACCCCAAGCAGCTCCCCGGCACGACCTACGACTGGGTTTCGTTCAACTACGTACTGCCCGCTCTGCCGACCGACGTGGTCGATGTGGAGATCACCTTCACCAGCACGACCGGCAAGACGATCAACGTGCCCAAGTTCACGAACGTGCCCATTGAGCGCAACCACCGTACGAACATCGTCGGTGATCTGCTGACTGATCCCGCCAAGTTCAACGTAATCATCAACCCGATCTTCGACGACGAGCCGGGTAACATCGTAGAGGAGCCGACCAACGCTGCTGTAACGACGGCCGAGGAGCTGAAGGCTGCCTTGAAGAACAGCGCTCTCGAGCAGATCATCCTGGCTGATGGTGTATATGAGGGTGTATTCGTAGCCGATTCCTACAACCAGTCGATCATCGCTGCCAATGCCGGTCAGGCTACCATCAAGGGTAAGTTTGCTGTCGCCAACAAGAGCATCTCGTTCAGCGGTCTGAACTTCGAGGTTTCGGGCAACACGTCGGCAACGACCGGCCACCAATACCTCGACAAGGCCAACAACTACATTATCCCGATGTATGCCGCCAGTGTAACGGTCGATAACTGCTCGTTCTCGGGTATGACCGACGATATCGGTGCTATCTACTACTACGCCAACACGAGCGCATCGGCCACGCCCGAGAAGCTGATCGTGAAGAACTCGACCTTCGACGGTGGTCGCGCTATCCGTTCGCGTGCCAATGTTTCGGTGACGAATTGTAAGTTCTACAACCTGCTCAATCCTTGCGTAGGTCTGCTTGGTTTCGGTGATTCGGCTATTTCGGGTGAGGTTGTCTTCACGGGCAACACGTCGGATAAGTTCATCGACGGTATCGAGATTAAGACCAGCAACTACGTGATCAAGAACATCGACTTCAACGTGGGTGGCAACGTAAATTGCAACACGATTGCTTACGACTCGAAGAACCTCTCGAACCTCAAGGCCGACACGTTCACCTACTCGGGTGAGGTGAAGAACATCGTTCCGAGCGGTACGGTTGTGGGTGCATCGAACGTTGCCGAGCTGAATGCTGCTCTGGCTGACGGTGCTTCGGAGGTAATGCTCTCGGCTACGACCTACGATATGACGCAGATCGCATGGAATGGCAATGCCGTAACGCTCAATGGTGTAGATGGTACGGTACTGAATACCACGAATGCCCCCAAATATGTTCACACGTCTGGCAACATCACCTTCAACAATGTAAAGATCGTTATTAAGTCGGATGGTGAATACTATGACAGAGGTATCGTGAACGCAGGTAAGAATATCTACAACGAGTGCGACTTCGAGGGTATTGCTACCAACTACGGCGTATGCGTTTACAACGATTGCACCTTCACGAACAACACCAGCGGCAAGTATGCAGCTTGGGTTTATAACGGCAACGCTACCTACAACGGTTGCGAGTTCTATGGTGTAGATCGCGCTGCCAAGGTCTACACCGAGGCCGGCAATACCGCTACGGCTGCTTACAACGATTGTAAGTTTGTAGCCCAGACGGCTAACAAAACCGCTGTTGAGATCGACTCGTCGAACAACGATGGCAAGAACATCTACTACACCGTAACGATTGTGAACCCCACGATCCAGAATATGGGTCAGCCCGAGCACTATGGTACGCAGTACTTCAATATGGAGGGTAACAGCGTGATGGTGATCTACGAGGGTAAGACCTATGTTAAGGGTAACGCTGCTGCTACGGCCGCTATCAGCAAGGGTGGCGAGGTAGTGATGGGTCCCGGTGCCTACTCGATGCCCAGCATTGGCAAGGATGTTACCATTTCGGGTGCGGCAGATGCTGTTATCACGATTAACAAGCCCAACCTCACCGGTTCAAGCGTTGTAACACTGAACGGTGTAACGGTAAAGGGCTCGGGCTACAGCACGGGTATGCAACACTGCAACAAGGTGATCTACAACAACGTAAAGGTGATCGGCGAGATGTGCCTCTACGGCAATGAGGTACAGTTCAACGAGTGCGACTTCGAGTTGGCCGGAGGTCAATACATTTGGACGTATGGCGCAGCCAAGGCTTCGTTTGTAGGTTGCGACTTCCAGACGGCTGGTAAGGCTATCCTGATCTACAACGAGGGTGCAGGCGCATCGGATGTAACGGTGAGCGGTTGCGAGTTCTTCGCTACGGCTGGTGCAAAGGCGGGTGCTATTGCCAACCAGAACTGCGCAGCTATTGAGATCGACAACTACGCAAAAATGGCTCACAAGCTGACGACGAGCGGCAACACCTATGAGGGTGGTGCGAAGTTCTCGGGCGAGTGGCGCATCAAGAACTATGTTGCCGATGCTCCCGTAACCGTAAACGGTGTTGAGTACACGCAGATTGCTATTGATGGCAAACTGATGACCAAGAACGCCCAAAACGAGGTAACGGTGTTGTAATCAACTCCTTCGGCCCGATTCGGTTCGGGCAACTTTCAACTGCAACGTTTTTCAAATGTTGAAATAGAAATAAAAGTGAAGGCGAACCGGCTGACCCCAAAGGTCAGCCGGTTCTGCGTTTATCAAAGGAGGACAAAATATGCCCTCCCCACCACGACCAATTTTTGATTTTAGAGGTGCAGATTTTGGCATGAACGAAGGTTGCCCCGGATGGGACATACAAAACGTATTTCCCATTCGGGGCAAGCAAGGAAGGACACAATATGCCCTCCCCACCGCGAGCAATTTTTGATTTTAGAGGCGCAGATTTTGTGCCGAACGTAGATCGGCATGGATGGGGTGTACTTGGCGTATCGCCCACGCGGCACCCGGCAAGGAGGACAAAATATACCCTCCCCACCCGCGAGCAGTTTTTGATTTTAGAGGCGCAGATTTTGTGCCGAACGTAGATCGGCATGGATGGGGTGTACTTGGCGTATAGCCCACGCAGCGCCCAGCAAGGAGGACAAAATATGCCCTCCCCACCCGCGCGCAATTTTTGATTTTAGAGGCGCAGATTTTGTGCCGAACGTAGATCGGCATGGATGGGGTGTACTTGGCGTACATCCCATTCATGCCGAACAAGAAGGTGCAAAATCTGCCCTATAAAATCAAAAATTAAAAGGCGCGTTCGCGATTCTCCTCATTATCCTTCTCCGAACGAGCAATTTCATCCCCCTCCCAATCAAACCAGGGGAACTCGGTGCGACCGGCTAACCCGAAACGCAGATAGGTGATGGGGAGCCCCATCTCCAAGAATCGGGACTCGTAGGCGGTCTTGACGGAGAGGGTCTCGTCGGCAAAGCCGGTGCCGTAAATATCCTCATTGGCAACCTCCACAGGCAGGGCATAATGCGCTGCTACGGCCGAGGTATAGGCGTAGAGGTGCTTGGAGTCGGTCTTGAGATTGATACGCCCCTCGGGGTGGAGCAATTGGGCGTAACGCGCCAAAAAGAGGGGCGAGGTGAGGCGTTTCTTGGCCCGATTGGTCTTGAGTTGCGGATCGGGGAAGGTGATCCAAATCTCATCGACCTCGCCTTCGGCAAAGAGGGCGTTGATAAATTCGATGCGGGTGCGCAAGAAACCTACGTTGGCCATGCCTCGCTCGGTGGCCGTCTTGGCACCCCGCCACATGCGTGCCCCTTTGATGTCGATACCGATGTAGTTGCGCGACGGATCACGCTCGGCCAGGGCAACCGTATATTCGCCTTTGCCGCAGCCTAATTCGAGGACGATCGGATGGTCGTTGTGAAAAAAGTCGCTCCGCCAATGCCCTTTGAGCGGATGATCGACCCCGAAAACCGAATCAAACTCCGGCTGCACGAAGCAGGCGAAGGTCTCGTTTTCACGAAATTTACGCAGTTTATCTTTTCCCATCAGGTTGTGAATGTTATTCGTTTGAGATTTGCAGACCGACCGCCTCAATACCTGCCACGGTGCGAGTCGGGGTGATGCGGAAATGGTAGTTGCCCCGCGCGGCGAAACGCACCGAGCGGCGGTAAGGTACGCGGATCACGCGATGCAACGACGCAGGCGCAGGCTCTCCCTGAAAGCGCATGCGATGCCACTCGGTGGTGCGCAACGAGTCGGGGGTACGGGTTTCGATCCGCACGGTGAGGGTATCCTCCAAGAAACGGTCATCGACCCGCACAAAGAGGGTCATCGTGCGCAACGACTGCTCGTCGTCGTTGGCGTAGCAGAGCGAGGCTCCACACGCCCAACCATCGACCTCGACATCGGTCACAACGGCCCGATCGGGCGTCACACACCCGACCAGTGCACCACACACGAGGCCCAGCAAGCAGCTCCATGCACGACACATAATCGCCCCTTATTCGGTTTTCGGGCCTCCTCCGCCACCGTTGTTGTTCGGACGGCGGTGGTGACGATGACCTCGGTGGAAGTTTCGCTGACGCGGTTGGTTGGCCTGACCTGCCTCGCCTCCGGCTTCGGCCTCACCCTGCGGACGCGGCTCGGCTTTAGCGGCCGCCTCCTGCTTGGGTTTGGGCCCCTGCTTGGACTTTTGTTCGGTCTTGGCAGCCGCCTTCGGTTCCGATTTCGGCTCGGCCTTCACCTCGGCCTTCGGTGCGGCTTGAGACTCGTTCTTGGGCTCGTTCTTGGGCTCGTTTTTAGGCTCTGCATCGGCCGCTTTGTTCGATTTATTGCGGTTGTTCTTGCGCTTGCGACGCTTGGCCTTATCGAAACGGGTGATGCTATCCTCCTCCGCACGATAGGTCGGCTCCTCTACGCGCTCCTGCACATCGTCGGCGTCGAGCAGCGTCTCGGGATGCTTGCCGGCACGATTCATCGCCAGCACCTCCTTGACACGCTCCACCGAGAGGGTTTGCAAGTTCGACATCGTCTCCTTGCTCGACGAGAAGGTCATCAGACCGGCCAAAATATCGGTCTTGACCAAGAACCACTCCCCTTCGGTGGTCTGCAACGGCTCACGCAGACGCGGAATATCCTTGCGGGCATCGGCATAGGCGTCGTACTCATACATCATGCAACATTTGAGCTTCGAGCACTGCCCGGCCAACTTTTGGGGATTGAGCGAGAGGTCTTGCGCACGCGCCGCACCGGTCGTCACGCTCGAGAAGGTGGACATCCACGAGGCGCAGCACAGCTCACGGCCGCAAGCACCCAGACCACCGATGCGTCCGGCCTCTTGGCGGGCACCGATCTGCTTCATCTCGATGCGGATGTGGAACCGCTCGGCAAAGACCTTGATCAGTTCACGGAAATCGACACGTTCGTCGGCAATATAGTAGAAGATGGCCTTGATCTTATCGCCCTGATACTCCACATCGCCAATCTTCATGTTGAGCCCCATATCGGCGGCAATCTGGCGCGAGGCGATCATCGTCTCGTGTTCCAAGGCAATTGCCTCCTGCCAACGCTCGATATCGTACGGTTTGGCCTTGCGGTAGATCTTGCGGAACTCGCCATTCTGGGGGTTGAAACCCGTGCGGCGCATCTGCTTGCGCACCATGTCGCCCGTGAGCGAGATGATGCCAATATCGTGGCCCGGAGCAGCCTCCACGGCGACAATATCGCCGCGTTTGAGCTCCAGATTATTGACATTCTGATAGAAGCCACGGCGGGTATTCTTGAAGCGCACCTCGAAAATATCGCACGGCTCGGTATCGGGGTAGGCCTCCAGCCAATCGGCCTCATGGAGCTTGAAACACCCCTCGGCAGCCGTCGCTTCAATGCCGGTTTCGGTCTCCACGAAACAGCAACCACGCCCCACCTGGGGATGGCAGCAGCCTCGTTTGACCATATCTTGTTTTTGTTCGATTTCCATAATCGTCGGTATATTTGGCTTCAAAGGTACGAAGATTGCGGTAAAAATCAACCATTCGACCCTCAAAAATTCATTTTATAAGGCACGAATCTTGCGCCGAATGCGCCACATCATCAGCAAGGCAGCCGCCGAAAGTCCGAACGAGTAGCTGAGGTAGAAGCCCGAAGCCCCCATGCCGCCCGGGATACCCAGCAGATAGCCCGCCGGCAGGTTGATCAGCCAATAGGCCACAAAGGCGATCGGCATGATGATCTTCACATCCTGCAGGCCGCGCAAAATGCCCACCGAGACATTCTGCATGCCATCCCACAGCTGATACAAGGCCACGAAGAACATCAGATCGGCCGTGATGGCGATCACCTCCTCGTTGTCGGTAAACAGGCGCGGAATATCATGTCGCAGCAGGATAAAAACCAGCGAGGCCAAGAGGCTCCAAGCTAACACCAGATGGTAGGTGGCATGGGTTGCCAGGCGCAGCTCCTCCTTGTTGCGTTGGCCGTAGCAGTGTGAAATGCGGATCGTAGCGGCCGAGCCGATCGAGAGAATCACCATGAAGGCACAATTGCCCAACGTAATGGCAATTTGGTTGGCACTGAGCGAAACTTCGCCCAACCAGCCGATCATCACCGCCGTGCCGACAAAGGCCGAGGACTCCAAAAACATCTGTCCGGCAATCGGCAGACCAATCGACAGCAGACGACGCACCCGATCCAGACGCAGTGCCCGCAGGGTAAAGCCCTTGAGGTAGTCCGCATATTGTTTCTTGCACAAGAAGTAGCCGAATACCATCGCCGCCGAAGCTACACGCGACAAGGTTGTTGCCAGACCGGCACCCTCGGCACCCATCGCGGGCAGCCCCCAATGGCCATAGATCAGCAGGTAGTTAAACCACACGTTCAGCGCATTGGTCACGATCGTAATGGTCATCACTACCTTCGTATTGCCCACCCCTTCGAGGAAGGATTTGAAGCCAAAGAAGAAGAGCATGAAGGGGACACTGTAGGCCAGCATCTGATAGTAGGGAATCGCCCCATTCACCACATCAACCGGCTGTCCCAGGTAGTAGAGCAACGGAGAGGCTGCATATTGCGCCACACCGACCAGCAGACCCAGCAGCGTATAGAAAATCAGCGCATTGTGCAGTAACGATTTGCATTCCTGCTTATTACCCTGTGCGAATCGCTCGCCGACAAGTGGCGTCAAACCCAACGCCACGCCGATACAACCGATCAGAATCAAGAAGGCCATCGAGCTGCCAAACGATACGGCCGCTAAGGGCAACGAGTCCTCGCCACCATATTGCCCGACCATCATCGTATCGGCCAGCTGGGTCACCATCTGCCCCACCTGTGTCAGGATGACGGGGATCGAAAGTGCCAGATTTTTTCGATATTGCTCTTTGTATTTCGCAAATAGGGTCATAGATTCGGAGCGGTACTATTTCGATTCGGGGAAGCCCTGCGCCTTGAGGCGAATCGCACCACCATCGGGCGTCACCAGCGCACAACCGGCCTGCTCGTCGGTGATGTGGCCAATTACATCCACCACACCCAGACGCATCACCTGCTCCTGCATCGAGAGCGGCACGGTGAAGAGCAACTCATAATCCTCGCCGCCATTCAAGGCCGCCATCACCGCATCCAGGTGCATTTCATCGGCCAGCTGGTTGGTCTGACGGGCAATCGGAATACGCTCCAAGTAGATGCGGGCTCCGCACTTCGAGCTGCGACACAACTGCATCAGATCGCTCGACAATCCGTCCGAGAGGTCGATCATGGCCGTGGGCTTGATCTTCTCCTCGGCCAGCACCTCGATAATATCGGTACGCGGACGCGGCTTGAGATACTTCTCGAGCAGGTATTCATACCCCTTAAACTGCGGTTCGGGGTTCGTAACACCCTCCAGCACTCGCTTTTCACGCTCGAGCAGCTGCAGACCCATATAGGCAGCACCCAGGTTACCCGTCAGGCAGATCAGGTCGTGCATGCCGGCTCCCGAGCGGTAGCTCACCGCATCGCGCTGCGCCGTACCCACGGCCGTCACCGAGATCACCATGCCGGTCATCGAGGCGCGCGTATCGCCCCCCACCAGATCAATCTGCTGCTCGTTGCAGGCAAAACGGATGCCCTCATAGAGGTCATCCAACGCCTCGACCGGAATCTTCGACGAGAGGCCCAGCGAGACGGTGATCTGCTGCGGGCGGCCATTCATGGCCAGGATATCACTCACGGCCACGGTGACAATTTTGTAGCCCAGATGTTTCAGCGGGAAGTAGGTCAAATCAAAATCGATCCCCTCGAAGAGGGTCTCGGTCGAGATCAACTGCACCTGATCGGCTGTCGTGGCAATCACGGCAGCATCATCGCCCACACCACACAAGGTCGATTCCTGATGCGTCTCAAACCCCTTCGTCAATCGATCTATCAGTCCAAACGGGCCCAATTCGGCCACTTCGGTACGCTTTTGCTTCATATAGTTTCAAAAAATTTTTACAAAATTAACAAAACTTTTTCTCCCTTCAAAAAAATAGCGTACTTTTGCCGCCGAAAACAGTAAAACAATCCTTTAGGATGATCAATATCGTTTTATTCGGAGCTCCGGGTTGCGGCAAAGGAACACAGGCCGCCCTGCTGAAGGAGCAGTTTGGCATCGAGCATGTCTCGACGGGCGAAGTCATCCGCGACCACATTCGTCGCGGCACGGAACTCGGCAAAGCCGTGCAGGCCTGCATCGAGCGGGGAGAATTGGCCCCCGATCAGCTGGTGATCAACATGATTGATGAGTATATCCAAGCACACAAAGAGGCTGCCGGTTGCATCTTCGACGGTTTCCCTCGCACGACCAACCAGGCCGAGGCCTTCGACCGTATCTTGGCCGAGCATGGTCTGCAGGTCGATATCATGATCCAAATCAAGGTCGAGGAGCAGGAGTTGATCCGCCGCATCCTGCTGCGCGGCAAGGAGTCGGGTCGTGCCGACGACAGTTCGGAGGAGGTGATTCGCCAGCGTTTAGAGGTCTATTGGGCCCAGACGGCGATCGTGGGCGAGCACTACAAGGCACAAAACAAATATGTCAAAGTCGATGGCCAGGGGACGATCGAGGAGGTAAACGCCCGTATCAAGGCGCTCATCGAGGCGTTGTAGCGGTTCAAAATGCACTTTATCGGCTGATTTTGAGCTCGAAATTTTGAATTCTGAAATTTAATCCGTACATTTGCCGTCCCCTTTTGGGACAAAACTAATTTTTATAAACAAACACAGTATGAACAATTACGAAACCGTTTTCATTGTTACGCCGGTTCTGTCTGAGGCTCAGGTACAGGAGGTGGCTGACAAATTCCAGGGTGTGATCACCGAGAACGGCGGTCAGATCGTGAATCGTGAGAACTGGGGCCTGAAGAAGCTCGCTTATCCGATTCAGAAGAAGACCACCGGCTTCTATTTCCTGATTGAGTTCACCGGTGAGGGCTCGATCATCAACACGCTGGAGACCCAGTATCGCCGCGACGAGCGCGTGATCCGTTTCTTAACTTTCAAGCAGGACAAGTTTGCCGTAGAGTATGCGGAGAAGCGTCGTGCTAAACTTGCAAACAAACAGGAGGAGTAAACTATGGCACAGGAGAACAACGCAGCTCAGTCGGAGATCCGTTACCTGAACCCGGTATCGGTAGACGTTAAGAAGAAGAAGTACTGCCGCTTCAAGAAGCTCGGCATCAAGTACGTAGATTATAAGGACGGTGAGTTCCTCAAGAAGTTCCTCAACGAGCAGGGTAAGTTGCTGCCCCGCCGCCTGACGGGTACTTCGCAGAAGTATCAGAAGAAGGTTGCCCAGGCCGTGAAGCGTGCCCGCCACCTCGCCATCCTGCCCTTCGTAACCGATTGTATGAAATAATTAAAGAAGGAGAAGCACTATGGAAGTTATTCTGATCAAAGATATGGAGAACCTGGGTTACGCAAACGACATCGTGAACGTAAAGCCCGGCTACGCTAACAACTACCTCATTCCCCAGGGCTTCGCTAAGGCCGCTACGGCTTCGGCAAAGAAGATCCTGGCCGAGAACCTGAAGCAGCGCGCTCACAAGGATGCCAAGATCCTGGCTGACGCTCAGGCACTCGCCGAGACGATCCAGAACCTGCCCCTCACGCTGACGGCTAAGGCCGAGGAGGGTAAGCTCTTCGGTACGATCACGGCTGCTGACCTGGCTGAGGCTCTGGCCGAGAAGGGTATCACGGTTGACCGCAAGGCAATCGCTGTAGAGGCTGTGAAGACCGTAGGTGAGTACACCGCAACGGTGAAGCTGCACCGCGAGGTAAAGGCCGAGATCAAGTTCTCGGTAGTTGCCGCTACGGAGGAGTAATCACACAACACCTTATATAGAATAACGGGCTGTTCAACGCGAACGGCCCGTTATTTTTTTGCTATTACTCTATGCGATGATTCAGCCTACTGCTGTAGCCCCATCACCTCCATCAAACGCTTGGCCAACTCCGTGTTGTCCATCATAGCGGGGAAGCGATCGGCTCCGGCACCATAGAAATAGGCCGGCACACGAATGGCCGAGTGGGAACCCGTGCCGAAACGGTAGTCGATGCCACTCTCCGAAAGGGTAAAATCACTCTTACCGCTCGGCATCGAGAGGCCACCCGTCTCATGATCGGCCGTAACGACCACCAACGTACCCGGGTGTGTGTCGGCAAAATCCATCGCTATGGCCACCGTACGCTCAAAATCGCGCATCTCAGCCAGCAGGTAGGCAGCGTCCTTAGCGTGGCCGGCACTATCAATTTGCGACCCCTCGACCATCAGCAAGAAACCCTCCGGATTCGCAGCCAACAAATCCAACGCCTTCTGTGTCGCCTGCGGCAAATAATCGCCACGCTCCGGAGCATGCGGCAGATGTTTATCGGCCAGCAACACCAACAACGGTGTCGAGTTGATCGGCATCGCCTCCTCAAGATTGTAGGCCACCTGATAGCCCCGTTCTACCATCTGACAGCAATGCAACGAATCCAGCCAGCGCATGCCACCGCCGATCAACACATCGAAATTGCAAGCCATAAGTTGCTCGGTGATCTGCTCATTCATGCCACGATTGGGCACATTGGCATAGAAAGCGGCCGGTGTGGCATGTTGCAGGTAGCAGGTCACCACCAAGCCCGTCGCACGGCCTCGGTCGCGCGCCAGCTCCATCATCGAGGTCAGTTCCACACTGTCGGGCGTGACACCTAAGACCGAATTATTGACCTTCGTACCCGTAGCCAGGGCCGTACCCGCAGCCGCCGAGTCGGTCACACGGTTGTTGGCCGATCGGGTCGTAACGAGCGCCACGCGCTCGGCTCGGTCGAAGGCCGTCGGGGCATATCCGCCCTCGATCTCCAACATCGAGACCTGGGCCAAGCCCATGCCGTCGCCAATCAAATAGATCACACGCTGCACCTCCTCTTGGGCAGCCTCTTGGGTCGTACAGCCCCCCATTACCATCGGTAACAGCGCGAGCAAAAGATAGATCTGTTTCATCATACGACAAAATTATAAAAAAAGAGGATTCATTGTCACACTTTTTTGTATCTTTACACAAAAGATTTTTTCACTATGGAGGTAAACATCGCATCCGACTGGAAAGAGTTGCTCCGTGAGGAGTTCGACAAGCCCTATTTCGAGGAGCTCGTGCAATTCGTGCGCGAGGAGTATGCCACTCATCGCATCTATCCGCGCGGCAGCAACATCTTCCGTGCCTTTGATAAATGCCCCTTCGAGCAGCTCAAGGTGGTCATCATCGGCCAAGACCCCTACCACGGCCCCGGACAGGCCAACGGACTGTGCTTTTCGGTGGGCGACGGAGTTCCCTTCCCTCCCTCGCTGCGCAACATTTTTCAAGAGGTGGCTTCCGACATCGGAACACCGATTCCTGCTTCGGGCAATCTGGATCGCTGGGCCGAGCAGGGTGTCCTGCTGCTCAACGCGGTGCTGACCGTACGCGAACACGAAGCCGCTTCACACGCCGGTCGCGGGTGGGAGCAGTTCACCGATGCCGTAGTACGCGCCATTGCCACCCGTAAAGAGGGCATCGTCTATCTGCTTTGGGGCAGCTATGCGCAACGCAAGGGGGCGATAGCCGACCCTGCGCGCAACTGCATCCTCAAGGCCGTGCACCCTTCGCCACTCTCGGTCTATCGCGGATTTTTCGGATGCCGCCACTTCTCACGCGCCAACGAATACCTCCTCTCACAAGGAAAAACACCCATCAACTGGTAATCACCATGAAACGACTACTGACCCTCTGTTGCGCACTCTGTGCACTGTGTTATTGCACCGCCCCCGAACCACAAACGCCCGACCGCGAGGCACTGCGTGACGCCATTCTGGCCCGCATCACGGGAGCAGCCATGCCCACTACGGAGCTCTCAATAGCCGATTTCGGAGCCGTAGCGGATGGGCAAACCGACTGCAAACCGGCCTTCGACCGTGCCATTGCCCGAGCCGCCGAATTGGGTGGTGCCCGTCTGGTCGTACCGGCCGGTGAATATCTGTTATGTGGCCCATTGCACCTGGTCAGCAACTTTACGCTCCACCTCGAGCAGGGAGCGACGCTGCGATTCGACCCCACGCCGAGCCACTATCTGCCCGTCGTCAAGAGCAGCTGGGAGGGGACCTTCCTCTACAACTACAGCCCCTTCATCTACGGCTATGGTCTGCACGATGTAGCGATTACGGGACAAGGTACGATTGATGGCAATGCCGCCACGACCTTTGCCACCTGGAAGGAACTGCAAAGCGCGAGCAAAGAGTTGAGCCGTCGCTACAACCACGAGCAAACGCCCGTCGAGGAGCGCATCTTCGGCGAGGGTCACTACCTGCGCCCGCAGCTCATCCAGCTCTTCGACTGCGAGCGCATCACCCTCGAGGGGGTCTTCATCACCAATGCCCCCTTCTGGTGCATCCACCTGTTGCGTTCGCGCAACATCATCTGTCGCGGATTACGCTACGATGCCAAATTGGTCAATAACGACGGCATCGACCCTGAATATGCCCAGGACGTACTCATTGAAGGGATCATCTTCAACAACGGGGACGACAACGTAGCGATCAAATGCGGCCGCGATGACGATGGTCGAGCTACGGCCACCCCATCATCGGGCATTGTGATTCGCAACTGCTGTTTCAAGGGGCTGCATGGCGTTGTGTTGGGCAGCGAGATGTCATCGGGCATTGAAAATGTCTTTATTGAGGACTGCACCTTTGGCGGATATTGCAAACGCGGTCTCTACATCAAGACCAACCCCGACCGAGGTGGTTTCATCCACAACATCTTCTTCAACAACTGCTCGTTTGGCGAGGTCGAGGACCTCTTTTTCCTCACCTCGATGTATGCCGGCGAGGGGCTTGACAACCACCACTACACCACCATCCACGACATCTATGTCGAGGATGTAACGTGCCAAAAGGCCCGTGCTGCGGCCATCGTACTGCAGGGCACCGAGGCCGAGCCGCTGCACAACATCCACTTCACGCGGGTCAATGTCGAGGAGGCAGCCATCGGGCTTTCGATGGATCATACCGCCGAGATCACCTTCACCGACTGCCACTTGGGCGGCCGTGCCGGAGTCCCCACCACGGCCAGCGCAAAGGATAAAGTCTTCGAGAAATAATCCTCCGCCAAAAAAAAAAGAAGCGAGGCTGTCCAACAGATTGGACAGCCTCGTTTTGTTACAAGGTCTGAATAACCGCTACTCAAAGGTTGCCGGATAGGCCAACAACTGATACATCAGCGCCTGCGCCATGCGCTTCTGGCCCTCCGAATTGGGATGCAGCAGATCACGACGCGCGCCCTGACGGAAGTAGGGGGCAAAAGCCGCCTCGTGCGGATAGAGGCTGCAGACAGCTGCCAGATCAATCACCGGCACCGACCATACATCGCCCGCTTCGCGCACGACCTCCACATACTCCGAGAGGAAATGCCCCACGCGGTTGGCTACCCCATCACCGGGCATCAACTCACCATTGGCACGCAAGAAATGGCCGCGACGAATCGGCGTCAGCAGTATGATCTGCTTGGTCGGATAGTGCTCCTTGAGATAGGCCATCGCCATATTGATGCGGCCGCGCGTCGTGGACTTATCCATCACCAGTTCGCGCGTCCAACGCACCTCACCGCGTCCATCCTCAAAGAGTTGTACCTTCTGCGCCTTGGTCGTGTACCACTCACCGAGCGGCGTATCGTTGCCGTAGTCGTTCGTACCCATGAAGATCAGAATCGCATCGACATTTTGTCCCTGCTCGGCCACCAATTTCTCGGCCTGGGGCAGGATATGGTGCCACTGCTGTCCGCTGATGCCATAGACCAGCGGCGTGATGCCGAGCCACTCCTCCAGGAACTGCCAATAGACCTGCTGATCCTTCGTCTGGCGTTTATCGGTAATCGAGTCGCCCAGATAGGCAACACGCTTTCCATACCAGGGGTTCTCGATCACGAGTTGAGCAGGTTCCTCCTGCTGCTTCTTCGCCTCCACCCACGAAGGGAGGCAGAGAGCCACAAGCAGGCTCAAAAGTACCATGCGTTTCATCGTTCAATGCCTATTTAACCATTAGTAACTGCGAGCAAAGAGCACACGACGGTGCGAGGGCTTACCCGAGAAGATGCACGTGCCCTCCTCATCCTCCACATCGAGCGGAATGCAACGGATCGTTGCCTTCGTAGCCTCCTTGATGGCCACCTCGGTCTCGACCGTACCATCCCAGTGGGCCGAGATGAAACCACCCTTCTCGTCGAGCACCTGCTTGAACTCCTCCCACGTATCGACCTTCGTGATCATCGAGTTGCGATAGTCGAGGGCCTTCTGGTAGATGTTCTGCTGAATATCGACCAGCAGCTGCTCGATCAGCTCCTCCAGACCCTCCTGCGAGATGGTCTGCTTCTCAAGCGTATCACGACGCACGAGCTCGATCGTACCGTTCTCCATATCGCGGCCACCCATGGCCAAGCGCACGGGCACACCCTTGAGCTCATACTCGGCAAACTTGAAGCCCGGACGCACGTTGTCGCGGTCGTCGATCTTCACGCTGATGCCCTTTGCACGCAGCCCTGCGGCAATCGCATCGAAACGCTCGCAGATCGAGGCCAGCTGGTCGGCCGACTTGTAGATCGGCACCATCACCACCTGAATCGGCGCCAACTTCGGCGGCAGCACCAGACCGTTGTTATCCGAGTGTGCCATAATGAGCGCACCCATCAGACGGGTCGAAACGCCCCACGAGGTAGCCCACACATACTCCTGCTTGCCCTCCTTATTGACAAACTGCACATCGAATGCCTTGGCGAAGTTCTGACCCAAGAAGTGCGACGTACCACTCTGCAACGCCTTACCATCCTGCATCAGGGCCTCGATCGTCAGCGTATCCTCGGCACCGGCAAAACGCTCGTTGGGCGACTTATGACCTACAACCACCGGCAGCGACATCCACTCGCGGGCAAAACGCTCGTAAACGTGTACCATCTTCTCGGCCTCCTCGATCGCCTCCTCGCGCGTGGCGTGAGCCGTGTGACCCTCCTGCCAGAGGAACTCGGCCGTACGCAGGAACAGACGCGTACGCATCTCCCAACGCACGACGTTGGCCCACTGGTTGCACAAGATCGGCAGGTCACGATACGACTGAATCCAGTTCTTATAGGTATTCCAGATGATCGTCTCCGACGTCGGACGCACGATCAGCTCCTCCTCCAACTTGGCGGCCGGATCGACTACTACGCCCTTCCCCTCGGGATCATTCTTCAGGCGATAGTGCGTCACCACGGCGCACTCCTTGGCGAAGCCCTCTACGTGGTTGGCCTCGCGCGAGAAGAACGACTTGGGGATAAAGAGCGGGAAATAGGCATTCTGGTGTCCCGTCTCCTTGAACATCTTATCGAGTGCCTCGTGCATCTTCTCCCAGATGGCATAACCATAGGGTTTGATCACCATACAGCCGCGCACGGCCGAATTTTCGGCCAGGCCGGCCTTCACAACCAGGTCGTTATACCACTGCGAGTAGTTATCATCCGACTTGGTCAAATCTTTCAGTTCCTTTGCCATATTTTATTGGTCTCTGTGTTTGTTATTTCGACATTTAACGTGCAAAGTTAATAAAAAAGGTCACTATATACAATTTTATACCACTTTTTAATACAAAGGCTTTTCTTATATATTAATAAAAATGGGACACCAAATAAAAGTGTCCCATTTTTAGTATTTTAATTGTCACATACAATATTTAGTTCTTTTTCAACTTTATACATGAAATCTTTCATTGAATTACCAACATTATCAGTATCATTTCATTCGTTGTCGAAACCTAAAAGGTTCTCTCCTGCAAATTTCACATATTTAGTTTGTGATACGATTTCTTGTAATTCTTTTTTTGATTTATCACCATTCCCTAATGTTAATCCGAAATCACATTTTTTCTTCTCACCTTGTTTAGGCAAATCAGAATCTTTAAGATAAATTAATTCAACATCGTCTTTATCATATAGATGCATAGTAACACTAGCCATCCAAGACAACTCTTTCAATGATTCAACAATTACTATGCATTCCAAATTATAATCTTCTCCATCTTCATCACTATAATCTTTGATAGAGAAATCAAGACTTTGTGCAGGAATCTTCACACAATCGTCCAATACGACTTCTTCCATTTTAACACCACTGCAGGATGTAACAACCATCAACATCATTACAGCTACGACTCCTTTTAGTAAATTTTTGTAAAACATAATAAAATAAGTTTTTTTGCACCCAACCTCGATAATGCAATTTATACAAAAAGAAAGTGTGAGGCTGATTAGTTTATTCTTATAGAGGTTCTGGAATACCTTTGTGCAAATAAACAATACCCCACACCCGTATTGGGTATGAGGTGTTGTTCCTCAATTTAGATACCAATACAAGGGTGACGAGTGTGATTGCTTACCCTGCACATTGAAATTTTCCAGATTTCTATAAGGGGTATTAAAGCTAATACACTTTCATCAAAATATGTCTACCATATTTCTATGGCACTCCAAAACTACAAAAATTATTTTATTTGGACAAATCTTTATATATATTTTTATTTTTCACATTCAAGCACATCTATAGACAGAGAAATACCGCGACTACGGGATTATATGCCACATAGTCGCGGTACAGTGCGTAAAATTAAGATCGTTTATTCCAATTATTAGAACCGCACACCAAACGTCAGCGCAAAGTTGTGTTGTTCGAGTTCGGTCTTAAAGCGGCCGCTTTCGTAGATCTCGGCCGGCTCGCTCGAATAGCTCTCGGGATAGCGGTTGCCGTAGAAGAGCATATACTCGGTCATCTGATTCGTGGCATAGCAGTAGGCCAAATCGAGGTAGCAGACACGACCCAGGTTGAAACCCAAACCGGCCGTGTAGCAGGTTGTCTCGTAGTTGGCCGGCTTCGAGAGGATCGTCGTCTCCTCCTTCAAGGCCGAGCCGCTATAGCCATATCCCACACGCAGGGCCATCATCGGCACGGGACGCACCTCCAAACCGACACGCAACGTATTGCCGCCCTGGAAATAGTTCTTGAAATCCTGCTTAAAGTCCGACTCTCCGGGGCCATAAGGCAGGTAGGGCTGCCCCTTGACGCGAATGCCGTTATACCACGTGCGCTCATAATCGACCGACAGAATGGCAAACCGCCCCAGCGTGTACGAAGCGCCGACCATCAGGCGCGTGGGCGAGTAGAAGTCCCACGAGTTGGGGCCGTTATCCTCCAGCACATCGGAGAAGACGTCCGACGTATATTCGTGCGTCGTCGGATCCGTAGGCGAGGTCTCACCGAGCGATACGGTGCTCATCGAGAGGCCATAGCGGCGATCGAGCGAATAGTAGGTCGGCGTATGCAGCGCAAGACCCAGGCGCAACGACTCGATGGGGCGATAGACCACGCCGAGCTTAAAATTGACACCCACGCCATCCACGCGCATCGACTGCATCATGCCCATGGCCTGCATCACGCTCGGCAGCAGCGTACCATCGGCATAGACGGCCTTCGTCGGGCTGTCGTAGCCGTTACCGCCGTCGTAGCTATACGACTCGCCGTAATAGATATCCTGACGCTGGTAGAGGCTCATGATACCTATCGTAGCACCCACGTAGAGCTTGTTGTTATAATTGCCACCGATCGCAAAGGAGATCTCTCCGGCCGATCCGCGGCTGCGCACCGACGTAGCTCCCTCCACTGCGGCATTGTCACCAATCTCACCCGGATACCACACACCGGCCTCATTCTGATCGACCATATAACTCTTATAGCCCGCCACAGCCGGCCAGAAGAAGGGGTCGATAAACCAATCGGGCATACCGCCCATCGAGATGCGACCGTTATCGACTACAGCACCTCCGGCCTCGAGCATCACGCTCATGGCATCAGCAATCGACGCATTGCCCACCGAAGGCCCATAGGCAAACGAGTAGTTGTAGTTATAATCGGCCAGGCGCGTATAGCCTACACCCATATTGACGCTGAGCCACGATCCCGAGCCTTCATAGACATTGAAGACGGCACCAATATTTCCCAACGAGAAACGGCTCTTCGTATTACTCTCAAAGGGGAGCGTTCCGGCCGTCTCTGCCTTCGTATTGGTAATGAGCGGCGTAATGGCAAACTCACCATGCTGATACATACCCAGACCTGCCGGGTTGATTGTCAGCGAGGCCTGATCGGCGCCAAGCGAGGTGAAGGCTCCGGCCATAGCCATCGAGCGGGCCGATGCAAAGTGGAATTGCTGCTGTGAAAGCGAGAAGAAGTCCGACGTCGAAAGCGCATCGTTCGTAAAGGCCGAGCCTCCCAACGCATAGGAGTAGCCTTGCGGCTGCGCTTGTGCGGTGCCGACTGCCAGCACCATCGCACAAAGCATATAGAGGATTCGTTTCATGATCTACCTGTTTTTAGCTATTTATAATATAAGGTCCACTCCTACCGTCCGCGCGACGAGCTGCCCGAGAAGCCGCCACGACCGGCACCGCCACCGCTGTTACGCGAGCCGCCACCAAACGACGAGCCACTATTGAAAGAGCTGTTGCCACGCGACGAATTGTTGTTGTACGAATTGTTGTTGTACGACGAATTCGATCCCGAGGAGGGGCTGCGACGCGACGAGCGGTTTGAGTTATTACTATTGTTATAACTGCTGTTGTTCTTGTTGCCTGACGGGTTACGGCTGGTCGAATTGCTCACGCCGCTGTTATTGCGGTTGTTATTCCGACCGGACGATCCGCCTTGATAGACACCCGAGCTCCAATTGCGATTGCCGTTGCTCCCGCGATTGATCGTTGTCCCACTGCCGCCATACGGACGGGCTGCCGGACGATTCGTCGGACGGTGTACCACATTACCCCCTCCCGGGCGATAGTGCGGATGGTGCGGGCCATGTCCACCGGGGCCATAGTGCGGATAGTGGTGGTGATGGTGCGGCCCATACCAGATATCGTACCAGGGATTATACCACGGATTGTACCACGGGCCATACCAAGGATTATAATAGGCATAATAGGGCGAATACCACGGATCGTAGAACCAAGGATCGTACCACGAGAAGCCGACACTCCATCCCCAGCTCGAGAACGAGAGCGAATAGGAGGGACCGGCCCAGCCATAGTACCAGGGGTTGTAGTACACGGGTCTGCCCCACGTGCCGAACATCGCCGTCACGTATTTCGGCTCTACCCACACCTGATCGCCCATGACCATCACGTTGTAGAAGGCCGGATCGTAGGCCGAGGCATACTGAAAGCTGGTGCTGTAACGCGCATTCGTATAGCTCGACGGCATGTTATACGAGGCATCGTCCAAGGCTCTCAGACGACGTGCATAGGCACTCTCATAATCATCGGCCAGCACCGACTGGAAATTCTCGCCACTCGAGGCGTTGTAGTAATTCTGCTGTGCCTGATTGGCCTGCGCCTCAGCCAGGCGAGCCTCCCATTGGGCACGTTGCGCCTCGGCCTCAGCCTTGCGGGCCTCGGCTTCCGCCTGCTGACGTTGAGCGATCTGGGTTCGATTGTGCGAGCCATACAGATCGTTCGCAGCCCCGTTGGACGCAGCCAAAAACGAGGCCGAGCAACCCACTACCGGGAGTGCCAAAAGCGCAATCATCATCTGTTTGATCATCTTCTTCATAGCGCATGTTTTTGCGTTCAACATTCCGAATTGTTCAAAAATGTAACGAAAATCATACCTATTTTGGTATTATAGCTACCGTTTCGTCCGATACTATGTCCGATTTTGAACAATTCCCCCTATTCGCGCAATCGCAACCTTTACGAATAGAGCCTGCTTTATCTGTTACAAAGATAGAAAAAGAATCGCAATGTTAAGCATGCCGCCTCCTAAAAGTGCAAAAATGGGGTGTGAAGGGATCGTTTCACCTCGATTTGGGGGCTAAAATCAACAAAAGTCAAAAAAAATTGGGTGAAAGTTTGCACGGAATGAAAAATTATCTCTATATTTGCACTCGCAAAAGGAGAGATGCCGGAGTGGTCGATCGGGCCGCACTCGAAATGCGGTGAACGGGCAACTGTTCCGGGGGTTCGAATCCCTCTCTCTCCGCAAAGAGCAACAACGGATGTTGCGAGGCTTCAGTCGTATGGCTGAAGCTTTTTTTGTGTGTATGGTTGTCAAGCTCGCTTGTAACAACCCATACACACGAAAAAAGAACGCTCCGAAGGAGCCTCGCAACATCTTGTTGATGCGTTTGCAAGGGCCCCGCGGCGAGCGGAGGGGAAAGGCGTCACGGAGCAGTCCGCAGGGCTGCGGAGTAGCCAATCCCTTGCAAACGCTCCCTTTGCAGAGAGCGTGTCTTACATCCTCCCCAAACCCCTCCTTGCGAAAGGAGGGGCTTGATCGACACCGTGGTGTCGAGTGGCAAGGGCCCCCGTTCTCCTTTATTTTACCAATTCCCCATTTAATTTTTCATTTTTCCACACAATTTATTACCTTTGTATACGCTATAAATATACCCATTATGAATAAAGCCCAGCTCGTCGAGGCCATTGCCCTCGAAACGAACCAATCGAAAGTCGAAATTCGCAAAACGGTCGATGCCCTCATCGAAGTGATCAACCATTCGCTCCGCGAAGAGGACCGCATCACCCTATCGGGGCTGGGCAGTTTCTCGGTACAGCATCATGCCGAGCGAATGGGTCGCAACCCGCGTACCGGAGCACCTGTACCCATCCCCGCCCATCGATCGATTAAATTTCGTCCGCTCATCGAGTTGGACTAACCATAAAATTTATCGCTTATGCCGATTATCTCTGAACGCGCCGAGCTGATGCCGGCCTCCCCGATTCGCAAACTTGGACCTTTGGCCGAGGCGGCCAAAGCGCGCGGTACAAAAATCTACCACCTCAACATCGGTCAGCCCGACCTGCACACCCCCGAAGTGGGTCTTGAGGCGATGCGCAAAGTAGATCGTAAAATCCTCGAATACAGCCCTTCGGCCGGTTATCTTTCACTACGCAAGAAGCTGGTCGAATACTACGAACAGTATCAGATCAAACTCTCGCCCGAGGATATCATCGTCACGACGGGTGGCTCGGAGGCGGTGTTGTTTGCCTTCATGACGTGTCTGAATCCGGGCGACGAGATCATTGTCCCCGAGCCGGCCTATGCCAACTACATGGCCTTTGCCATCTCGGCCGGTGCGAAGATTCGCCCCGTCGTATCGACCATCGAGGAGGGCTTTGCTCTGCCCGACGTGGCCGAGTTTGAGAAGTTGATCAACCCCCGCACACGCGGTATTCTGATCTGCAACCCCAACAACCCGACCGGCTATCTCTACACCCGCCGCGAGATGGAACGCATCCGTGAGCTGGTCAAAAAACACGATCTGTTCCTCTTCTCCGATGAGGTCTATCGTGAATTTATCTACACGGGCTCGCCCTACATTTCGGCCTTCCACCTCGAGGGCATCGAGGAGCATGTCGTGCTGATCGACTCGGTCTCGAAACGCTACTCGGAGTGCGGTATCCGCATCGGCGCCTTGATCACCAAGAACAAGAAGGTGCACGAGGCCGTGATGAAGTTCTGCCAGGCTCGTCTCTCGCCCCCGTTGTTAGGTCAGATCGTTGCCGAGGCCTCGATCGAGGCTCCGCGCAGCTATTCGACCGAGGTCTATGAGGAGTACATCGAACGCCGTAAGTGCCTCATCGACGGGCTGAACCGCATCCCGGGCGTCTATTCGCCGATCCCGATGGGAGCCTTCTACACAGTGGCCCGTCTGCCGGTCGAGGATAGCGAAGATTTCTGTGCGTGGTGCCTCTCCGACTTTGAGTATGAGGGGGAGACAATCATGATGGCCCCGGCATCGGGTTTCTATTCCGAGCCCGAATATGGCCGCAACGAGGTGCGCATCGCCTATGTCCTCAAAAAGGAGGATCTGCAACGCGCCCTGATGATCTTAGGCAAGGCACTCGAGGCCTACAACAACCGTAACAAATAAAAAACAAATACCATGAATCGTTTTCTGTTCAGCATCGCCCTGCTGCTGCTCGCAACCGGCGGCATGGCCCAAAAATTGCCCTATCAGGATTCCAACTATTCGCACGAATATCGCGCACGCGACATCGTGAGCCGCATGACCCTCGAGGAGAAGATCTCGCAGTTGCAAAACAATGCAGCCCCGATTCCGCGCCTCGGCATCGACGCCTACGATTGGTGGAGCGAGGCCCTGCATGGTGTGGGTCGTGCCGGACTGGCTACCGTATTTCCGCAGTCGATCGGCATGGCTGCCTCGTTCAACGATGCGCTGATCGAGGAGGTCTTCACCGCCGTTTCGGATGAGGCACGCGCCAAATACCATCATTTCGCAGCCCAGGGGCCGCGCAAACGCTACCAGGGTCTGACCTTCTGGACACCCAACATCAACATCTTCCGCGACCCGCGCTGGGGTCGTGGCCAGGAGACCTACGGCGAGGATCCCTACCTGACGACCCACCTCGGCTTGGCCGTCGTACGTGGTCTGCAAGGCGATCCGACGGCGCATTACGATAAGTTGCATGCATGCGCCAAGCACTATGCCGTCCATTCGGGTCCGGAGTGGAATCGCCACTCGTTCGATGCCAAAAACATCTCGCAGCGTGACCTGCGTGAGACCTACCTGCCCGCCTTCGAGGCGTTGGTCAAAGAGGGTGACGTCAAGGAGGTGATGGGTGCCTACAACCGTTTCGAGGGTGTGCCCTGCAACGCCAGCACCTACCTGCTCGATGATATTCTGCGCAAGGAGTGGGGCTATCAGGGTCTTGTCGTATCGGATTGCGGTGCGATCCGCGACTTCTACCGCAAGGGGGATCATGAGACCCACGCCGATGCCGCTGAGGCCTCGGCTGCAGCCGTCAAGGCAGGTTGCGACCTGGAGTGCGGCAGCAGCTATGCTGCGCTGGGCGAGGCCGTGAAGCGCGGGTTGATCACCGAGGCGGAGATCGATCGTGCTGTGATTCGTCTCATGGAGGCTCGTTTCGCCCTCGGCATGTTCGAGGAGGTCGAGCCGTATCAGATTCCGCTCTCGGTCGTAGATTGCCAGAAGCACCGCGACCTGGCCAAGAAGATGGCATTAGAGAGCTTCGTACTGCTGCAAAATCGCGGCAACCTGCTCCCGCTCAATGCCCGCATGAAGGTCGCCGTCGTAGGCCCGAATGCGCACAACGAGGTGATGCAGTGGGGCAACTACAACGGTACGCCGGCCTTTACGAGCACGCTCTTAGAGGGTGTGCACGGCCTGCTGCCCGAGGCACAGGTCATCTATGAGCCGCTTTGCGGCCACACCGACGTTGCCACCTTCCGTTCGCTCTTCGATCAGTGCGCTTGGGAGGGCAAGGCAGGCTTTAAGGCCACCTATTGGAACAACCTCGAGTTCGAGGGCGCACCGGCGGCATACGACCAGCTCACGCGCCCCTTCAGCTTCAGCACAGCCGGCAACACGGTCTTTGCTCCGGGTGTCGAGTTGGCCGGCATCACGGCTCGCTTCGAGAGCCGCTTCACCCCGACCAATTCGGGTCGTGCCGTCTTCCGTCTGGCCTCGAACGAGACCGTTCGCATTCGGGTAAACGGCACGTTGCTGGCCGACAAGACCAACGTCAAGAACGAGGCGCAGGTCTGCGAATTTGACTACCAGGCCGGCAAGAGCTACGACATTCAGATCGACTATGCGGGCTACCGTCGTCGCAACGATGCCATGTTGCGTCTGGATATGGCCGAGGCGGTACCGCAGGATATGGAGCGTTTCTTGAAGCGCATCGAGGATGTCGATGTGGTGATCTTCGCCGGTGGTATCTCGCCTCAGCTCGAGGGCGAGGAGATGGCCGTGTCGGCTCCGGGCTTCCGAGGCGGCGACCGCGAGACGATCGAGCTGCCCGCCATTCAGCGCGCCACGATCGAGGCTCTGCACAAGGCCGGTAAGCGGATCGTGCTGGTCAATTTCTCGGGATCGGCCATCGCACTCGAGCCGGAGAGTGCACACTGCGATGCCATTTTGCAGGCTTGGTATCCGGGTCAGGCCGGTGGCGAGGCGTTGGCCGAGGTGCTCTTCGGATTGGCTACGCCCCAGGGTAAGCTCCCGATCACCTTCTATCGCAACACCGAGCAACTGCCCGACTTCGAGGACTACAACATGAAGGGACACACCTATCGCTACTTCGAAGGCAAGCCGCTCTTCCCCTTTGGTCACGGTTTGAGCTACACGCAGTTCTTCTATGGCTATCTGCGCTCCGATCGCAGCCACCTGCGCGCCGGACAGTCGCTCTTTGTCACCGTTCCGGTCGGCAATGTAGGCCAGGCAGCCGGTACGGAGATCGTACAGCTCTACCTCGAGCGTCCGGCCGACAAGGAGGGTCCCCAGCAGACCCTGCGCAAATTCCGTCGCGTGACGTTGCAGCCCGGAACGACCGAAATGTTGGTCTTCGAGCTCAAATACGACGATTTTGCTTGGTTCAACCCCGCCACGAACCGCATGGAGCCGCTCAAGGGTGAATACATCGTGCGTGTAGGAGGCTCGTCCGAGAAGCGACTGCAACGTACGCTGCATGTCAATATTCGCTAAAAAAGTGTATCTTTGCCGCGCCGAAGGCCGCTAAGGCATAGACGCGGCAAAGTTTCGGGTTTCGTAGTTCAATGGATAGAACAGGTCTCTCCTAAAGATCAGATAGGGGTTCGATTCCCCTCGGGACCACATCAAAAACGGGCAATCACGCGACCGCTTTGCCCGATATTTGCAAAGAGATCAAGATTATGGAATCACTCAAGGAGTTATTCAAAATAGGTAATGGCCCGTCGAGTAGCCACACGATGGGGCCAAAACGGGCAGCCGAGCAGTTCTCGGTACGCTGCCCGCAAGTCGATCGCTATCGGGTCACCCTCTACGGATCGTTGGCCGCCACCGGACGTGGTCACTTGACCGACAAGGCGATCCTCTCCGTTCTGGAGCCCATTGCCCCCACGGAGATCTGCTGGGAGCCGGAGATCGTACTCCCCTTCCACCCCAACGGCATGCGCTTCGAGGCCATTCAGGCAGACGAGGTGATCGACAGCTGGACCATCTACAGTACGGGAGGTGGTGCGTTAGAGAACGAGGAGACCAAAGCCGAGTCGGCACCCGATATCTACCATCTCTCGACCATCCAGGAGATCAAAGACTATTGTCAGCGGGAGGGTAAAACCTACTGGGAGTATGTCGAGGATTGCGAAGGTCCCGAGATCTGGGAGTATCTGGATCGGGTCTGGACGGTGATGTGCGAAACCATCCAACGCGGTCTGAACAACGACGGCGTCTTGCCGGGCGGTCTGAAGGTGGCACGCAAGGCCAGCACCTACTACGTCAAATCGCAGAGCTACACCGGCTCGCTCGCCTCGCGTGCGCGCATCTACGCCTACGCCCTGGCCGTAGCCGAGGAGAATGCTGCCGGTGGCGAGGTGGTGACCGCCCCGACCTGCGGATCGTGTGGTGTCATTCCGGCTGTGATCTTTCACCTGGCCACCTCGCGCGAGTTCCTGCGTATCCGCATCCTCCGCGCCCTGGCTACGGCCGGTCTGTTTGGCAATGTCGTCAAAACCAACTCGTCGATTTCGGGTGCAGCCGTAGGTTGCCAGGGTGAGATTGGTGTAGCTTGTGCCATGGCCGCAGCGGCAGCCTGCCAGCTCTTTGGCGGCACCCCCTCGCAGATCGAATATGCAGCCGAGATGGGTCTGGAGCACCATCTGGGGCTGACCTGCGACCCCGTATGCGGATTGGTACAGGTACCCTGCATCGAGCGTAACGCCATTGCGGCAGCTCGCGCCCTCGATGCCAACACCTACGCCACGCTCTCCGACGGGCAGCATCTGGTCACCTTCGACAAGGTAGTTGCCGTGATGAACGAGACCGGTGCAGCCCTACCAAGCCTCTACCGCGAGACCTCGGAGGGTGGTTTGGCCAAGAATTACCACTTGTAAGACCTTCTCCCACGAAGGTGCACACCACAAAAAAGGCTGCGACCTGAATAGGTTGCAGCCTTTTTATTGGCGAGTAACGATTCACCCACGCTCCCAGGGTCACCCGACGAAGCCTATGCGGGGATCTTACTTAATACGCTCGTAGTACTCACGCGTACGCGTATCCACGCGGATCTTATCGCCCGTGTTGATGAAGAGCGGAACGCGGATCTCGGCACCGGTGTTTACCGTAGCGGGCTTGAGCGAGTTGGTCGAAGCCGTATCACCCTTGATACCCGGCTCGGTGTAGGTCACCTCCATATCTACGATCGGGGGAAGCTCGGCCGAGAGAACCATCTCCTTCTCGGTGTGGAACATCACCTCGACAATCTGACCATCGGCCATCAGGTCGTAGTTGTTGATCAGCGACTTCTCGATGTTGATCTCCTCGAAGGTCTCCGTGTGCATGAAGTGAGCACCCAGGTCATCCTCGTAGGTGAACTGATAGGGGCGACGCTCCACGCGCACCTGCTCGATCTTAATACCTACCGACGAGAAGGTGTTCTCCAGAACGCGACCATTCTCCAGATTCTTGAGCTTCGAACGAACGAAAGCAGGGCCCTTACCGGGCTTGCAGTGCTGGAAATCGACTACAAGGAAGGTCTTGCCGTCCATCTCGATGCACATACCGATTTTGATATCAGCAGCTGTAATTTGCATAGTGTTATGTGTTTATAATTTGAATTTTCCGACCGCGAAGATACGACATACCGACGGCAAAACAAAATTTTTCCCTAAAAATCGTTCGTTTTGCCCCATTATCCGATTTTTGATCAACGATTTACTCGCGTAACTCGTCCTTTGGGTCCAGAGGTCGTATAGCAAGCGGGATGCGAAGGCTTCGCTTATTTGTCCTGCCCCTCCACGGCCGCTGCCACCTGCTCGGCAATGCGTTGCATGGTGGCACGCGTAGGATGACCGCCTTGCAGATTGGCCGATCCTTTGATGTTTGTCAGGGCGATATTCTGCACGCCGTAGTGGGCCGTCATCTCCGCGATGCGCGTCTGCCATTCGGTCGTAAAACAGTCGTTCATAATATTGATCACGCGCGCCTGCGGATGCTCTGTAAGCAGGTAGTCGAGCATGTAACAGAAGGCGGGGCAGAACTGTTTGAGCGACTCGGCCGTCCAATCGGCATACTGCGGCTCGCCCAGCGGGGCACCGGCATAACGATCGTTCGTGCCACCCAAGATAAAGATCACCTCGACATCGACCGACCGCGTCAAGTCACGTTTCATGCGGGTGATGAAGGCCGTCTTGGTCTCATCGCCCGTGGGGTTAGAGTCTGTCTTGTAGCCCGTATAGCTGATCGGCGAGCCGCTATAACTGCTATTGATCACGAGCGTGCAGTTGTAGGCCGTCATCAGTCGATGCCACCACGTGTCGGAAACCGACGAAACATCGTTCTTCGAGGAGTTATTGCCATCTACCCCATCAATGGCATACCAGGTCAGGTAATCGGACGGAATCCATCCGCCATAGGTCGAATAGGAGTCGCCGAGGATCGCCATGCGCTTGTTGTGCAGGGTAAAGGGTTGCTCCGGTTCGGGTTCGGGTTCGGGCGCAGGCTGCTCCTCCGAGGGGTCGTTCGGTTCGACCGATTCATCGGATGAGGTACAAGCCACAAACAACAACAGCAGGCAGGGCAACAGCCAGGCATAACGCATTCGGATAGACATAAGTGTGGTGTTGTTTACATAATTTCTGATAGCAAAGATAACGTTTTGTGGCCATTCCTGCAAAAAAAGAGGCTGCCGATCCCTCGATCAGCAGCCCCGGGGCCCTATCATCAACCTAACTACAAAACAAACCTAACAGGGCCATCGGCGACAAACCGTCTACCACAACGTGACGGTCGTCAAATCGTAATTATGGAAGAAATAGAAATTTCCACTCTCGCAACCCACCAGCAGGTTCGGACCATTCGACGTGTCACCCAACATGCAGGCAGCAGCCGAATTGGCATGCCAACCCAGGCGGAAATCCTTTCCGCGGAAGAGGAACTGCTTGGGATAGGCGAACTGGAAGGCCTCGTTCGAGCCTACATTCTCCAACCAGAGCACCTGCAGACCCGCTGAACGCGACCACGGCAGCCCGAGTTCGGGAGCTGGGAACGACGATTGACCCGGAGTACCCACAACCAAATCCAAATCGCCATCGCCGTCCCAGTCCACGAATTCGAGTTTTTCGCGGCCACGCTCACCCAACGACTCGTTGGTATTCGCGCGATAACCGGTAATATTTCGTCCATTGGTCAGACGCATCTGCCCCTTATCGATCACGGCATTTTCGGCACGCTTCTCATAGAGGTGGAGTGCATCTTCATCATCCATAATAGCAATGTAGGTGCGGCCATTGATCTCAGCCACGGCCGGACGACAACGCCACACGCCATAGAGTTCCAGGCCATCGAGCTGAATCACCCGACGACGACCCAGACGCGGCTCGGTAGCCGTACCCTCATTGAGCATATACTCGAACTTACCCTCGTTGGTCGAGAAGACCACATCGAGCAGTCCGTCCTGGTTCCAATCCACCACATTGGGACACAGATAGCCCCAACCGGCCTCCAGCGGGCCCTGCACCTCATAATAGCCGGCACGGAAGCAGATCGGCTCTCCGTCCGAGCAGACATATTCATAGTCGCCAAAGGCGGGCTCGGCATTCGTGCCGCGGTTCTTGAAGAAGAGCAGACGACCCTCCGAGTTACCCGACAAAATATCCAACGCGCCATCACCATCCCAATCGGCCACCGAAGGAACGCTGAGTGATCCGGGATAGATATTACCCTTGGCCATCATCACGGGCTGCCCCTTGGCATAGATCGGCGTACCATCGGCCGTCACATTGCCCGTGAAGCGGTAGAGGTAGAGCATACCCTCACCCGACGAGATGAAGTCGTCGGCCACCTTGTCGTCATCGGCCGCTACGGGGCAGATGTTCGACATCACGTTGTTATTGACCAACACATCGCCATCGGTGGCGTAGAGGTAATCCACCTCGGCACCCTTCGTAGCGGGCTGCCATTTGAAGGTACCAAACTTATTGCCCAACACATAGCCATCGACCGTCCCGGTCTGGATGTGTGCCAACCCCTGACCGGCCAAAATAGCCTTCTCGGTAGCACTCACACGCTCCACACCGCTCGTTGCCAACTGCCAATTCGAGCGGTTGAAGCTCATCTTATAGACTCCGGCAAAGGGCAACATACCGCGATAGATACCCATGCTGTCGTAGTAGCTCTCCGTCACATCGTCCATCGTCGGCTTATGGTTGGCCACATTCGGGCTCAAGAAGAGCACATCGACCGTATTCTTATTGACCACCACGTCGAAGGCCGTCACGCCGTTCGTAATGCCGGTGAGCTGCTCATTCGAGATCCAAGCCGAGCCAAACGAACGGCTGGCCTTATCGTAGGCCGCAACACGGAAGCGGGTTGCCGAGAGGAAGAATCCATACACCGTGCCATCAATCTCCATGACACGCACCATGCGATCGTCCCACTCCCACGGATGGGTCGTAATGGCAATCGGCTCGCCATAGATCAGACGTCCATCGGCACTCTTACCCTGGAACTCACACAGATTCACACCCGTTTTACCGCCATAGCTGGCATTCAAGCCATAGGTACCCGACACAAAGAGGTCGGGATAGCTCGTCGAGCTGATGTAGGCAACACCCAACAGGGCATTGGCCGAACATTTGGTCAGGTTGAGCGGCACCATACCACCGCTGATCGTACCCGGCACAGCCTCACCACTGACCAACGTCAGTCCCTGTGTCGGTTGATCGGGCTGGCTGGGTTGATCGGGGGTCGGAGTCGGCTCGTCATCCGACGAGGAGCAGGCTATCAGTGCCATCGCAAAGAGGGCATAGCCCAATCGTTGCATCAATTTTTTCATGGTTTTTGTTGTTCTTTGATTCGTTCATCAATCGAAATGGTCGTCAGATCCTTGCGGTTGTAGAAGTAGAAACGTCCACTCTCACAACCGACAAGCAGATTCGCTCCGGCCGAGGTATCGCCCAACATACAGGGCGTAGGGCCGTTGGCATGCTGACCAATGTAGTGATCCTTGCCATTGAGGCGGAACTGCACCGGCTCTTCGAACACGGGTGCCTCGTTCGTGCCCACGTTCTTCATCAGCAGGACTTGTAAACCGTCGATGGGCTTCAGCGCCCCATTCGGCAGGCCTCGCTCCGGCGTGGGGATGCTCGACGAACGCGGTGTTCCGATCAGCAGATCGAGCTTGCCATCGCCATCCCAATCGAAGAGAGTAAGTTTGGCACGTCCACGAGCACCATAACGGGGGGTGCGGGCACTATAACTGGTGATCTTACTGCCACCAACCAGGCGGACACAGCCGCCATCGCTCACACGCGTATTGCTCACACGCCAATAGAGGTGCAGCGCATCGTCCTCGTCGAAGAGCATCAAGGCCACCCGATCGCCCACCTTGGCTACGGCCGGTTTGACACGCCAAGTGCCCCACAACGGCAGTCCGTCCAGATGAATCTTCTCGGGCAGTGCCAACTGCGGCTCCTGCTTCGTGCCGCGATTGATCGCCACGTAGAACGAGGCCGTAGCATCGCTCCACACCAGATCCAACAATCCGTCGCTGTTCCAGTCAAAGACCGTCGGAGCGGTATAGCCCCACGAGGCCTCCATCGGGCCCTGGATGTCGTAATAACCCGGTCGCACGACCAACTCACGGCCGCCGGCCTGGATACGCTCGCCCTTCCAATGGAAGTCGGGCTGCTCGTTCGTGCCCCGATTCTTCCAGAAGAGGAACTCACCCTCCGAGTTGCCGCTCACGATATCGAGCTTCTCATCGCCATCCCAATCGACCACATTCGGCACGCCCAACGTTCCCGAGTAGATGTGGCCACGCTCCATGAGCAGCGTACGCGGCTCGTCATACTGCACACCCTGCTTATGCGGGCCGAGGTAGGCGTAATAGTCAAATACCCCCTCACCACCGGCAATAAACGAGGTGGGATTGCCCGTCGGATCGGGGTAAGCAATCAGCTTACCACCCGTGCGATCGTAAGCCATCGGCTCACCGGCAAAGTCCCACACATAGCGCGGCTCCTGCGGATAGCGCGGGTCGATAAACATCAACGCACCCAGGCGGTTGAGCAGTAGATAGCCGAAGCGATTGCCACTCAAATTGACACGCGCAGCGGCCGACAGAGCCAGCATATGATCGTCGGGCGTGACGCGTACACCCTTCACCGGCGTATCAAAGCTCTGCAAGATAAAGCGTTTCACACCGCCATAGGGCAGCTCGCCACGATAGATACCCGCACCATCGTAGTAGGAGGAGATATGATCATACCCCTCCGGACGATATTGCGATTTATCCATATAGGCCATGGCGACCTCCACCGTGCCATCTGCGAGCGGCGTAGCGGCCACCTGGCTCTTACGCGAAAGACCTTCAGACTCCAAGACGCCGACACGCTCCAGCGTGTTGGTCTGCTCATTATAGCGCGCTACAAAGAGTTTCGAGCCGGTCTCGCGCCACAGCGAATAGACCTCACCGCCCAGGTTGAAGATACACCCATGATCCGGCATATTCTTGGGCGTACCCCAGCAGCATTTGACCTTCTTCGGAGCGGTAAAGACCGGATGTCCGTCGTCGGTCGTATAGCGATAATGGCAGATAAACAGACCACGCGAGGGGCCCATACCGGCCTTCGAGGCGATAAAGAGCGACGGCGTAGTACGTCCCTTCAGGTAGGCATAGCCCACCGGATATTGGTTGTAAACACCGGCCAGCGTCAGCGGAGCAAGCTGCTTCTCACCACCACCGAAGAGCGGTTTGCCGCTCGTAAGCGGGGTCTGGGCCGTCGCCTCCACCGTCAAGAGGAGCGCGACCACCCAAACCAAGAGATTTCTCATCCGTTTCATTATTCAGTCACCTGCTTATAGAGTACAAACACACCATTTGCCTCGGCGAGCGGGCCATTACGCAACGAGGACGAGGCTTCATTGAGGTGTGCCATACGCTCCGGCGCGACATCGATCTGCATCGTAAAGCCGCCACCATCAACCGGCACGATCAACCACTGATCGCTATACGTGCCGATATAAGAGGCATAACCACCCTTCGTGAGCGACTCGGCAATCGACAGACCCTGCATCTTATTGCAGCAGATCAGGTAATAGCCCTTCTCATCGGCCGCCGTGCCGTAGAACGAATAGCCCGTCGAGCCCTTCGTAACCGTCCATACATAGTGGCTGTCCACCGACAAGATACCCAAATCGAGGTAGGGCGTTACGTTGGCCGTAGCGTAATCGGTAGCAATCGGATTACGGGCAATCGGAGCCACCGGCACCAGATAATCCTTGCCGGTAGCCGTATAACGGAAGCCGAGCAGATAGGCACCATCTGTCAGCTCTGCGAGCGTCGAGATCTGCTTGTAATAGGTCACAGCCGGCGCGTTCGGGTCACGATAGTAGTAGAAATCGGCCGGATCAATGACAATCTCCTTGCGATAGACCTTGTTCGGTTCGAAGTTTACCGCCTCGGGAATCGTCATATCCAGACGATACGAATCGGCCGTCTCGAGCTGCAGGCCAATGCTGCCGGCAGCATGCGTACCCGGCACGACAAGCAGCCAGATCGACTGCGTCTGCACCTCGTCGAGCGTACAAGGCTGCGTCAAGGGAACATCGACCGCCAAGGCTCCATCATTGATGATCAGCGCCGGCTCCTGCTTCTCCTGCTCCTTATCACTCGAAAGGGTCAAGTTGGCAATCGGAGCGGCCAGCGGAGTCTCCGTAGCATTGAGTTGCACGCGCGTAATGGCACGATCCTTTGCCGGTTGGGTTGCATATTTGAGCTTCAGCTCGACAATGCTGAACACACCGCGAAAATCCATCGACACCGTACCCTGACCACCCTGAATGGTGTAGGGGTTGGCCTTCATCACCCACATCGGGTGCAGGTGGCTGAAGTCGCCAGCTGCAGCCTGCGGTTGCGTAGCCGGCAGCGAGACCTCGGTCAGATAGTGCACACCCTGGCCCTGCTCGCCCGTGTAGGGGTAGTAACCATAGAAGGTGTGTGCCTTCTCTTCGGCCCAACGGAATTGGAACAGGGTTGATACTGCACCTAACGTAGCCGAGCCCGTTTCGGGAGCGATTTTCGATACAGCATACTGATAGTTGGCACCCAACAACCGGCCATCGACCGTAGCCGAGATACCCACCTTATCGCCTAACTCCCAAGCCACGTTGAGCGCTCCGGCCGGATCGGCCTCAAAGAGGGCGCGCGAAATCGGCTGCTGCATGGCAAATTGCACCACATCGCCCTCAATTACGGTATTTACCGCTTCGTCACTTTTCGAGCAGCCCATAGCAAGCACTGCCCCTGCGAAAAGCAAGATAGTTGATAATCGTTTCATCATAATTCGAATCATTTTAGCGGTTTACCACTCTCCGTCACCGGGTTGTTCGATATCGGCATTACCCTGCTCGACCACCTCGATACGCACCGAAGCCGTCTTCTCAATACGCGAGCCTTCGTGGTCGACATTGGCGGCCGTCACATAGACATCGTAGATGCCCGGCTTGGCGTAGGTATAGGTGTAGGTCGAGATCGGCTCGCTGGCGAAGGATTTGATACCCACGCCATAATCGCAACCGATATTGACATCGGTATTGATCTGCATAGCTGACGAAATAGCCCAGCAGATACGCTCTTGTGCCGCAGCATCGGTCGTACCACCATCGCAATCGAACCAAATCATGTTCGAGGTCACCTCGGGGGCATAGTCGCCACTCTCCAATTCGTAACCCTTCGTCACGAGCTGCCAGCCGGCCGTCGATTGTTTGGCAATATCGGCCGTGGCATTGACCTCCTCGCAGCGCGTATAGAGCTCAAAGTTCATCACGCTGGCACGCGAACGGCTATTACCCAAAGCGGCATCATAGCCCTCGATGCGATAGCAGAAGGCCAAATAGATCGGCTTTACGAGATCCTCCTCGGCAAACAACTCCTTGACATTGACCGCGCCCGAAGGGGTTGTCTGGCTCAAGACCTTGGCATTGGAGGCACGCGAGGTGGGGAACTCGAATTGGGTCGTCAGCTCCTTCCACGTAGCACGCTCCACCGCCTCGAGGGTGTACTCACCCGAGAAATCGGTCGAATAGAACAGACGCAAGACCTTCTTCTCAACATCCTCCTCCAGCTGTCGCATCCATTGTGCGCCGGCCTGGAAGGCGGTATTGAAACTCAAGAAGGCCTCACCCTCATAGATCCGCTCCTTATGGGCGTAGGCGTAGTCGTTGCCACGCTCGCCCGAGTAGAACGAAAGGAAGTTGGCATCACTCGCGATGTCGAAGACAACCGGCTCCTGGGTAAAATAGGTAGTCTGCGGAGTCGAAAGCTCGAGTGTAGGCTCACTCACCTTCTCGAAACCCTTGTCGCAACCGACGCACAGTGCAGCAGCTGCAACCATAAATACGATACTCTTCTTCATCTTACCAGCCTGTATTTTGGGTTAAATAGGGGTTCACGCTCATCTCACGAGCCGGAATGGGCCAGAACTCATCGCGCTGACGCACACTCTCGTAGGCCAAGATGGCTGCCAACTGATACTGCGAGCCGCGACCTTCGATGTTTTTACCGGCCAAGAGCATCTGCTCATAGAAGATACCCCAACGGGTCAAATCATCCTTGCGCAGCATCTCATAACCGAACTCGCGGGCACGCTCGTCGTAGATCACCTGCTTGAGGCCGGCCTGATCCGTCACGGCAATATCGACCGTCGGATCGGGCGTCTCGCTCGGCAGACCATAGCCGCGGCGACGCACCTGATTCAGATACTCATAAGCCAGCGTCTCATCGGCCGACGTAGGATCGAACGCATAGCACTCGGCATACATGAGCAGCACATCCGAGTAGCGCAGGATCGGGAAGTTGATGGCCGTGGAGGCCGTATTCTTGCTATCCGAGATCTCATACTCACGACGGAACTTGGCGCAATATTTACGGCTGACGATGCCACCCTCATCGGGACTTGCATCATACGTTTTGGCACCCGACGAGCTGTATTGGAAGTTCGAGATGGTCCAATCGCGGCGCAAATCACCCTCCTCATAGAGGTAGTAGAAATAGGGATTCACACGCAACATACCCTGGCAGAAGCCGATCGGGCTGTTCTCGTCCGAGGCGATACCGATGTTGCGACCCACCGCACCGGCCGTCTTATAGACGCCCTCGTTGTCGCCCCAAAAATTCACCTCAAACATGCTCTCCTTCACCTCGAAGATATCCTGCGAATAGTTGATGAAGATCTGCTCATACGACGGATTGAGAGCATGGCGACCCGAGTCGATCACCTGCTTGGCCCAGCGTGCCGCCTCGGCATACATCTCCGTACGGTTGGCCGGATAGCCCGCCATATTGAGACATACACGCGAGAGCATACCCCAGCACGTCGTCTGGCTCACCTGCCACCCTTCGGTAGCCTTATCGGTCGTACGCACCAAATCGGCCGCCGTGGTCATATCGGCAATGATCTGCTCATAGACCTCCTCCACCTCGCTCTGCGGCACAAACTTCTCGGCCGTATTGATGTCGTCGATCGTCGTCAGCACGACCGGCACACGTCCGAAACGCTTCACCAGCATGTAATAGTAGTAACCACGCAGGAAGAGGGCCTCGCCCTTGATGCGATTCTTCTCGACCTGTGCGCCATCTGCCTTATCCAGGTTCTCAAGCAGCATATTGGCGCGATTGATACCCTGATAGCAGGCACGCCAATAGCCCAAGATGCGGGTATCGCCCGTCGAGGCCTGGTAGTAGCCCACCGTATTGGCATCCTTCTTATAATATTCGTAGCCGATATCGGCACTCAACCCCATGCGACCCAACATGGCATCGGCATAGAGGTTTCCATCGTTCAACACGGCATAGACACCGTTGAGTGCCTCCTGCAGTTGATCGACATTCTGATAATAGCCCTCCTCGGTCATTGCGCCCTGCAATTCGACATCCAGAAAATCACACGATGTCGAGCAGGCTACCACAACCAGCAAAGCCCATTTATGCAATAATTTAATCATATTCTCCTCCTTTGATTAAAATCCGATTTTCACACCAAACGTATAGGTCTTGTTACGCGGATAGGCCGAATAATCGAAGCCCGGCGTCAGCGTCGAGTGCATCGTCGAGACCTCGGGATCCATACCGCTGTAATCGGTCAGCACCCACAGGTTCTGCAACGAAACATAGACCTGCGCCTTCGCCAGCGAGAGCTTGCGAATGACCTTATTCGGCAGATCGTACGACAAGGTGACATTCTTCAGACGCAGATACGAGCCATCCTCCAACGTGCGGGTCGAGTAGTAGCCACGCGGGCCATAACCACCGGCACGGAAATTCTGGCTGTCCTGATTCTCGAACGACCAACGGTCGCTATAGCTGGCAAACTGGTTCACCGCACGACCGGCATAGTTACCCTCGAGCGCCATGCGATTGACATTCATGATGTCGTTGCCATAGCTCCACTGGAAGAAGACGTTGAGGGCCAGATTGCGCCACTTGAAGTCGTTGCTGAAACCGCCCGTATGGATCGGATAGGTGCGGCCCATGACTACCATATCGTCGTTCGTGATCGTACCGTCGCCATTCTGATCGACATACTTGATGTCACCGGGCTGGATGATGTTGCGGTTGTTACCGTTATCGGGCACGGTCGATTTGAGCTCATACGCGCCATTGGGCAGCTGGTTGAAATCCTCCAGCTGGTAGACGCCGTCCCAAATCAGGCCGTAGAACGACGAGATCGGACCACCGACACGCGTAATGTAGAGCGGCGTAGCACTGAAATCACCCGTCCACGCAACATTGGTCGTGAAGGAGGTCTGACCGTTGGCCAACTCCAACACCTCGTTGCGGTTGAAGGCGATGTTGAACGACGAGGCCCACGTGAAGTCGCGCGTCTTGACATTGACCGTCTCGAGCGTCAGCTCGATACCCTCGTTGCGCACGCTACCCACGTTGAGCTGTGCCGAGCCGACACCGGTCGAGAAGGGAACGTAGGCATTGAGCAGCAGGTCGCGCGTCGTCTTGCGATAGACATCGGCCGTCAGGCGGATGCGATTCTTCAGCACGGCGAGATCCAGACCCAGGTCATACTGCTCGGTCTCCTCCCACGTCAGGGCCTTGTTGGCATAGCTCGAGATGCCCGCAGCAGCCGACGGAGTCGAATTACCCAGCGCGTAATGGTCCACATAATCGAGTGCCGAGTAGTAGCTGAAGTCGCCAATGCGGTTGTTACCCGTGATACCCCAGCTCACACGCAGCTTCAGGTCGTCGATCCAGCGGGCACGCTTCAAGAACGACTCGTTGTTGATGCGCCAAGCTACGGCTGCCGAGGGGAAGTAACCCCAGCGGTTATCCTCGGGGAATTTCGACGAGCCATCGGCACGGAACGACACCGTAAACAGGTAACGCGACAAGAGCGAATAGTTCACACGACCCAGGAACGACATCGTACGATTCTGCGACTCGGTCGAACGGATCTTGTTCGGCGTACCGGTCTCCAGACCACTGAATCCGAGTGCGTCGTTCGGAATCTTGATCACGTTATATCCATAGCGGCTGCGCGTATAGTTCTGCAACGTAAAGCCGGCCATGGCGTTGAGCGTATGGCGGCGGTTGAACTTCTTCTTGAAATTGAGCGTATTCTCGTTCACCCACTCACGGCGCGTATCCGAGTTGTACGAACCATTCAGACCGTTCGTGTTGTACTTGTGTTTGAAACCGGCATAGGTCTTGCTGTTATTGAAACGCTTCTCCTCGTTCATGCGGTGGTTCATACCAAAGGTGGACATCCAGCGCAACTCGGGCGTAATCTGATACTTGAGCGACAGATTACCCAAGAAGGCCTTCTGCTCGACCAGACGCAGCGAATTGACCGCCGAGGTGATCGGGTTGAGCTGGGTCACATCGACCTCGGCCTCCTCACCCTCGTCGCTATCCAAGACACCCTTGTCGATGGGCGAGAAGCTCCATACGCGATACATCAGATAGCTCTGCCACGAGCTGGTCGATGAGCCGGCCTCGGCAGCCAAAGCACCATCCGTCTCGCCGTAGGTGTAGTTAGCATTCACACCGAGCGTCAGCTTCGGCGAGAGTTTCTGGTCGAGCTTCAGACGACCCTGGAAACGCTCATAACCGGTCGAAATGACGACACCCTCCTGATTCAGATACGAACCCGAGAACATATACTGCGTATTGTCCGAGCTACCCGACATGGTCACCGAATGGTTGTGCGTCAGTGCCGTCTGGAACAGCTCCTCCTGCCAATCATAGCCCTCGACGTTGCGGTAGTCGTCGAGCGTCATCCCGGCATCATCGAGCAGCGACGAGGCCGAATCGGGATAGAGCTCGATGCGGTAACGCACATACTCATACGGATCCATCACATCCATCTTGTTGGCTACCTGCTTAATAGCCAGCGAGCCGGAGTAATTGACCGTCACCTTGCCGCGACCGCTCTTCGTCTCGATGATCACGACACCATTGGCACCACGCGAACCGTAGATCGCACCGGCCGAGGCATCCTTCAAGATCGAGATCGACTTAATATCGTTCGGGTTGAGATCCATCATCGAGAAATCCTCCGTCGGGAAACCATCAACCACATAGAGGGGCGAGTTATCCTGCGTCACGGAGTTAGCACCGCGGATCACCAGATTCATCTCCTCACCCGGCTGACCGTCGTTCGACGAGATCACGACACCGGCCATACGACCCTGCAAGGCCTCGTTCACGTCGGTCGTCGGCATCTGTTCGATCGCTGCCACATCGACCGAGGTGATAGCACCGGTCACATCGCGGGCACTCTGCTCACCGTAACCGATCACCACGACCTCCTCGATCTGCTCGTTGCTATCCGACAGTTCGACCACCAGCGTACGACGTCCCTGCACAGGCACCTCGCGCGGCTCATAGGAGATCATGCTCACGACCAGCACCTCGTTCGGGGTCACTTTGAGCGTAAAGTAACCATCGGCACCGGTCACCGTACCCACCTGGGGATTGTTTTTGCAGACGACGGTCGTACCCAACAACGGATTACCGTTGCGATCGACCACGCGTCCTCGCAATTGGTAGGGGGTCTGCGCCGTAGCCGACAGAGTCAGGCACGAAAGCAGGGCCACCAACCATAGTTGCCATCTTTTCATAGGTTAAAACGTTCTAATTTTTAGTTGGATTACGCCCCCGAACCCCTTTGGGCTCGGGGGCATAAAGGCCATTTACGAAAGTTATTCTGTTACGATCTGCTCGGTCGAATCGGAGATCTTAACCAACACCACAGCATCCGTTGCCGACTTGGCACCCAACCACTGACATCCGGTTGTCGTACTCGCATTCGTAGCGACATAGAGCCAGCGAGGTGTTGTATGAGCTGCACTATTGGGGGTTTGTGCCTGCATACCCTTCGCTGCATCGTCATAGAAGTTCCAGTCAGGCATAAAGCCCGTATCAACTGCATTTCGCTCATCCGGCGTACAGATAGCAATACCAGCACCCGAAGGTTTCTGCCACAGGAAACATTGCATATCCAGAGCCGAGCGAACATCCCACTGCTCCGTCTCACCACGATGCGTGATCACCCACTTATATTGATTACCAATCTCGGCAGCCGTAACCACACCATTCTCGATCGTCATCGAAACAACATCAAGCGGATAGGCCGTCGGGCATGTATTGACACCATCGGCTACCGTCTTCGTATTGGGCAAGGCATAGTAGGCACCATCTGCTTTTTTAGCCAAGAAGGCATACGTACCCTCCGTAATGTCGGCGGCCTTCGTAATCACCGGATAGATCGTCTTCTGCGGAGCAGGCTGAATGCGGTAGAAGTTCAAGACGCCCGTCGTCGGCGAGGTCTTACCGATTCGATATTGCGTTCCGGTAAAATAAACATATTTATAGGTCGCCGAACCGCTTGCCGGAGCAAAAACAATATCATAACCACCCTCTTTAGCTACAATCGAGAAGGTATTTTCATAAACCTCACCATATTGTGCTTGGAATTTACCATTCGTGTTATATCCTTTGATTGCCAAACCGGATGCATCTTGCTCACCATAAGCAATCAGATAAATCGGAACATCAGATGAATTGGTATAGTAGAAATTATAGAGATCATCCGTTTTGGCAATTTTCCAACGATACAAATCTGCTAACTCGCCCTCAATGGTACCTTTCGCATTCATGCTGATTCCCGTCAGATCATACGCGTCTCCATTATAACCCGTACCGGCTGCACCTACTTCGTGGCCGCTCGGGCGACGATTGACTGCCGTTCTGGGCAGCAACCAAACTTTACCCTCTGCATCGGTATAACCAATCGCATACTCATACTCCTCGCTCAGGTTCTCGACCCGGCTCTTCGTGGCAGCATCGCCCATATTGACCGAAACGGAGGTGATATCACCGGCCGTAAGTACCAGATCAGCAGCCAGCGTACCCTCCTTGATGAGATACTTCTGGTTGGTCTTCACCGTTACCGTATAGCTCTCACCGGCCTTGAGCGTGGCAGGCAGCGTCGAGAGGTACAAATCACCACCGGCTTGTAGGTCAAACGTGATGCTCTTCGACTCCTCGCCAGTCAGCGTATAGGGAATCGGATAGGTCACACCATCCAGATCGGCAAAATTGGTAGTGATTCTACCCGCAAGCGGTTGTTCGCATGCAAAGGTTACCGACTGAATTTTCTCCTCCTCAGCAAGCGTGAAATTCTTCAACGAGAGTTTCAAAAGGGCATTCATGCGTGCCATCGTAAAATTCAGGTTCAGATCACCCGTGGGTCGGTCAACCTGAATCGGCTTCGAGACAATCAGATCAGCATGTGCATCGTAGTAATTCTGCCCATCTTGAGTTTGGACGTCCTTCAATTGTAACCAAACCGCCTCGGAACTGGTTCCATAGTGTGCGAAACTATTTACAGCAACAAAGGTAAAGCTATCATCCGTCATCTCAGGGTACATCTCGAACTCGAACGTAGCCGTTTCACCGTCGTTTTCGAGGTGAATATCTTTTGCGTCGATATCCCAGAAACCTCCAACGCTACTGATACCAACCAATTTAATATTATATTTGTCCTCTTCGGTCCAACGAGCCAAATAGTTGCCATCCTGCTCCAGAATCGTCGTACGCGATGCAGCATCGAAACTCATCGTGGCCTTGATCGTAATCTGATCAGCCTCAGGGGCCACATCCTCACTCTTCTGGCAACCTACCAACGTGGCAGCAGCCAGCAGCATCATCCAAAACTTTTTCATAGCGACCATCGGTTTAGAGTTCATCATCGTATTCGTTCTCATCAAAGTCGCCACCGGGACGACCATCGCCCCAATCGCTGCTACCCCCCCCCGTAACGGAGAAGCCGGCCTCGACCGCCACCTCATAGAGCTGCACGGTCGGCTCTTCATAAATCATCTGTCTTTTCATAGGTTGTTGTTTTTTAGTTGTATTTGTTTTTATTGATAAATAATCTTCTTGGCAATGGGTTGCACACCCGTCATATTCTCCATCGCGGGCAACATCACCGTTTCGCCCTTCTTCACCGCGTGGCGGCAGAGGAAGACGCGGCCGCGCGGACGATTCTTCTTATCCAGGTCGAAGATCGGCATATCGGTACACGGCATCACCTCCCAGCCCTCCTTGTCGTAGATCAGAATCGGATTGCGCGTCAGCACATAGACATAACCATCGTCGTGGGCCGTGATCTGCATCTTCGGCGTCAAAACTCCGGCCTCCAGCACCTCGGGAATCAGCACCTCCCATCCCTGCAACTCCTTCATCGGCTCGCGAACCACCCAATTCTTATTCTGCCACAGGTGGATTTGCTTCCCCACGAAAGGCTTCTTCTCACACCCCTTATATTTCACCGTCACGGCCATCTCGGAGAGTGTATCGTAGAAGGCACGTGCGCTGACACGGCGCGTATCGAAATCCGTACGGAAGGGGATCACGGGCAGCCCGTTCGCGCAGTAGAGGTTACCCTCGCACTCATCGAAGCAGTAACGGATGTTCGCCGGCTCATTCACCTCGTCCGACCACACGAGCAGCTCCGAGCCGTCGATCTCGGCCTGGGCCAGGTGGTAGTAGCCGTTCAGATCCGACACCTGGAAACCGATGATCTTGCCATCGGGGCACATCAGACCCTTCTCGGCATCGTGGAAGCTCACACGCAGCTTGTTACCCTCGTTGCGTTTCTCCTTGAAGGTGGGCGAACGGAAATCGATCGGCAAGCCATAGTGCTCACCCAAAGCTGCCGCAGCCAAGCGGTCGGCCACCACCTGCTTGTTGCGCGGATGGATGTCGCCCGTGCGCTCGTTCTGATCGATCGTGGCGATCACCTCCACATGCTCCATCTCAGCAGCCACCTTGGCCTGCTTCTCGCGCAGCAAGGCACCATTATTACCCTGATAGGTGTGTGGGGCGATCTGCACCACATAGACCGGCATTTCGGGATTGTGGAAACGCTCGCGCCACGAAACGATGAAACGCTCGAGCAGCTGGTCGTAATGATTGACCGTATTGGTCACATTGTGGCAACCCTGATACCAGATCACACCGGCAATCGTCGTATTGATCAGCGGATGGATATTGGCATTGTATTGTGCAGCAGCGAAATAACGCTCCTTACCCTTCCATTTGTGGGCATTATCCTGCAAACTCTTGTTCAGACCCGTCAGGAACAGCTGATTGTTTACGATCTCCTCTTCAGGCATCCACGACTCGATCGACGTGCCACCATACGAGGCGCAGATCAGACCGATCGGGACATTCAGTTCACGCTGCAGGCGATCACCAAAGGCGTAGCCCACGGCCGAGAAATCGCGCAGATTGGCCGCAGCACTCGTCGTCCAGCTCACCTCATAGATATTGTCCAACGGCACACGCGACGAGCGGCGACCCGTATCGTAGAGGCGCACCTTCGGATTGGGCTTCTTGAGAGCCTCGACCACGTCGATCGTCTTTGCGACGGTAAAACGCATGTTCGACTGGCCCGAGCAGACCCACACCTCACCGAGCATGATATCCGAGAAGGAGAGACGCTCGCCGTTGTCGCACTTGATGACGATCTTCTGCCCCTCGGCCGCCTCCGTCGTCGGCACATCGGCCAGCCACTGACCATAATTATCGGCCTTGACCACGATCGGCTTCTTCTGCCACGACACGGTGATGCGCAACTCCGAGCCCGGCTCGGCCGTACCCCACAGGTGGGCCGTAGCGTTGCGCTGCAAGACCATCTTATCACCAATCACCGTCGGCACGGTCAGACTTTGCGCCATTGCAAACGTCGCCATCAACAGCAGCGAGCAGACCGCCATCCATCGTGTAAATAATCGAAAACAAAGTTTCATACGTTCGTTAGGTTTTTTGGTTCGTTTACGAGAATCCTTAAAACGTTTTAACCCACCTCTTGCAATAAAAATCCAAACGAATTTTCGTTCAGAAACGCAGTCCAAATCGCGTTATCACACTCGCAATCAACCGATTAAGCCAGCACGAACACCAATTTGGCAGGATATTTATACGGGGATTCCCCTGCAAATATAGACAAAAACCGCTAATAAAACAATAAAACAGAAAACTTTCTCGGACTTTTTATCGGATTGCAACGACGTAATTTCGGATCACACCTCCGCCCGAGAGACTGATCAGAGACAAAAAAGGGTTGCCCTCTCGAGCAACCCAGTCTTCCAGGAAATAAATGCGATGGGAAGCGGGATTTCAAGGCTTGCGAAGGGGCGAAAAGCGGAGCATACAACACGTATGTGAGCATTTTCTCCCCAAGCGTAACGCCGAAATCACCTTTCCAGCTCGTTTATTTAGCGTACGAAACGGCACGCGTCTCACGTATCACCGTAATCTTCACCTGACCCGCTTTTGTCGAAAGACAAAAAAAAGCCTCCCTTATCAAAGGGAGGTTTGGAGGGTTTGTCTATATAGCCGGATGGCGTACCCGGGGCAACAGACTTTATTTAGCGTACGAAACGGCGCGCGTCTCACGTATCACCGTAATCTTCACCTGACCCGGGTACGTCATCTCGTCCTGGATCTTCTTGGCGATATCGTGCGACAGGCTCTCCGACTCCTGATCCGACAGTTTATCGGCACCTACGATTACGCGCAACTCACGACCGGCCTGAATAGCATAGGTCTTCACCACGCCGGGATAGGACAGGGCGATGTTCTCCATCTCCTTCAGACGCTTGATATAGCTCTCGACTACCTCGCGGCGAGCACCGGGACGTGCACCCGAAATGGCATCACACACCTGAATAATCGGCGCGATCATCGACGACATCTCCATCTCATCGTGGTGCGCACCAATGGCGTTGCAGACCTCAGCCTTCTCCTTATACTTCTCGGCCAGCTTCATACCGATGAGTGCGTGCGGCAGCTCCGGCTCATCGTCGGGCACCTTGCCAATATCGTGCAACAGACCGGCACGACGCGCCGTCTTGGGGTTCAGACCCAGCTCGGCCGCCATGATACCGGCCAGGTTGGCCGTCTCGCGAGCGTGCTGCAAGAGGTTCTGACCATACGACGAGCGGTACTTCATCTTACCGATCAAACGAATCAATTCGGGGTGCAGACCGTGGATACCCAGGTCGATCGCCGTGCGCTTACCCACCTCAACGATCTCCTCCTCGATCTGCTTCTTAACCTTCGCCACAACCTCCTCGATACGTGCCGGGTGGATGCGGCCATCGGTCACCAGCTGGTGCAACGCCAGGCGGGCAATCTCACGACGCACGGGGTCAAAGCCACTCAAGATGATCGCCTCGGGCGTATCATCGACGATGATCTCGATGCCCGTTGCAGCCTCCAGGGCGCGAATATTGCGACCCTCGCGGCCGATGATGCGACCCTTCACCTCGTCGCTCTCGATGTTGAACACCGTCACTGCATTCTCGATCGCCGTCTCGGTAGCCACGCGCTGAATCGAGGCCACGATGATTCGTTTAGCCTCCTTCGTTGCGGTCAGTTTAGCCTCCTCGATCGTCTCGTTGATATAGGCAGCCGCCTCGGTCTTGGCCTCGGCCTTCATGTTCTCGATCAGGATGTTCTTGGCCTCCTCCGAGCTGAGGCCCGAGATCTGCTCCAGACGCTGATTCTGCTCACGACGCATCTGATCGACCTCCTCCTTCTTGTGCTCGAGCAGCTGCATCTGGTTCTGCATCTGCTCCTTCAGACGATCATTCTCCTGCAGCTTCTTGTCCAGTTCGCGCTGCTGATTTTGCAGGTTCTGCTCAATCTGCTTGGCGCGCTGCTCGCTCTGCTGGAGCTTTTGATTGCGCTCATTGACCTGGCGGTCGTGGTTACTCTTGAGCTGCATGAAATGCTCCTTGGCTTGCAGCATCTTCTCCTTTTTGAGCATCTCGCCTTCGGCCTCGGCCTCCTTGAGGGCGGCCTCGCGGCGTTTGCGGATCGAGGTCTTGGCCATCAGGTTTGTCACCACGGCATAGACCACGACAGCCACAACAGCCGCTCCGAGAGCGATAGCAATTGTTGTTGTAATATCCATTGTCGTAATTTCTAAATTAAAAAAGTGGTTAATATAAATATAGTAGTTACTTATTCACAAAAAAACCGCATAGGATTCCTTAGTCTTGTTTGACGAATCTGCAAAAAACGTCATGAGTGGAGGCTCCGACATCGCAATCTTCCAATGGCCGCCGCAGCGACACCCCGAGGGGTTAAGGCCTGATTTTGAATAAGCCGCGAGTTGACTCCAATATAAAAAGTGTTCAGTTTCGCAAAGCTATTAAGGAATCTATGCGGGTAGATTTCTATCGTATGTAAAAAGAACGTTCGGTGTTTTTCGGGCCACCTGCGCCCGACGCCTCAACCGCTAATCGCGGCAACTATTCAAATAGCGTTCCAGCTCGGCTTCGAGCGTTTCGAGACGCTTCAAATCTTCATCCTCCACCTCACGGCTTCGGCGCATATTGACATTCGAGATGGCGAAATTCAAGGCTGCGATGGCCATATAATCGGTATCACTCCACCCTTTGATCTGCTGCTGTTTGACACGCCCCAGATAGGTGTTCACCTCACGCTCGGCCAAGCGATAGACCTCCTCCTTCTCGCGATCGATATTCAGAGGATAGCTCTTACCGGCAATTTTGAGGGTGATAGCCTGTTTTTTCTCCATCTGTTTGAACAATTAAGTGTGTTTTCGCTTCGTTACTCTTCCTTCATCTGCTGGCGGGCAGCATCGTTCTCCAACCGACCCACCAGGGCAATACACGCATCGACCTCCCGCATAAGCCGGTTGACACGCGCACGCGCTTTATCGCGATTTTTACTCTCCCCGGTCAGGCTCTCGGCCAACTCCCGACGCGCCAGATCGCTCTTCAGCGAGCGATTCTGCTCCTCGAGCTGGCGATTCTCGGCACGCAACTTCGTACACTCGGCCTTCAGCTCGGCGCACAATGTCGCCAGCTTTTCGTGTGCTACAATCAACTGACGCACCCGTGACTCGAGATTTACGATGATGCTTTTTTCTGCCATTTTTCCTGTTGGAGAATATTTATCCACTCAAAGGTAGAAAAAGTTTAGCAAACTTCCAAAAAAAATTTCACAAAGCCTGCCTCGCGCGCAACTCCTCCCCGTGTCAGATCAGTTCGCCGTAGAGGTCATACTCCTCTGCCTGCGTGATCGTTACATCGTAGAATCGGCCGCGCAACAACCGCCGCTGCGAGCTGTCGATCAAAATCTCCTGATCCACCTCGGGCGAGTCATATTGCGAACGCGCCACGTAGTAATCGCCCTGACGGCCATCGACGATGACACGCTCGGTCATCCCGACACGCTCCTGGTTCAGTTGCGCAGCGATCTGCTGCTGCAACCGCATGATTCGCTCGACGCGCTCCTCCTTGACCTCCTCGGGTACATCGTCGGAGAGTTTCTCGGCCGAATGCGTTCCCTCCTCCTCGGAATAGGGGAAGACACCCAATCGCTCGAAGCGCACCTCACGAACAAAGTCGCACAACTCCTCAAAATCGGCCTCCGTCTCGCCCGGATAGCCCACCAAGAGGGTCGTACGCAGTGCCAAATCGGGAATCGCGGCACGCAATTTACGAATCAAAGCCATCGCCTCGGCCTTTGTATGGCGACGCAGCATGGCCGAAAGCTGATTGTCCGAGATATGCTGGAAGGGAATATCGAGGTATTTGCAGATCTTCGGCTCGGAGGCCATCACCTCGATCACCTCCTCGGGGAAGGCGGCCGGATAGGCATAGTGCAGGCGAATCCAGGCGATCCCCTCAATGCGGCACAAGCGACGCAACAACTCGGCCAACATGCGCTTGCCGTACAGATCAATGCCGTAGTAGGTTGTATCTTGTGCAATGACAATCAACTCCTTGACACCTTTTGCGGCCAACTTGCGCGCCTCCTCCTCTAACTCCTCCATCGGCACCGAGACGTGGCGACCGCGGATGAGCGGGATGGCACAATAGCCACACATCCAATTACACCCTTCGGAGATCTTCAGATAGGCGTAATGGGACGGGGTCGAGAGCGTACGTTCGCTATTCCACGCCGCACCTTCGGCCGCACCGAGGGCACGAATGATCCCATCCCAGGAGCGTGCGCCAAAATAGTCGTCCACCTCGGGGATCTCCGCACGCAACTCGTCGGCATAGCGTTCCGAGAGGCAGCCGATCACAAACAGTCGGTCGATTTTGCCCGCCCGCTTGGCCTCCACGGCACGCAGAATCATCTCGATCGACTCCTGCTTGGCATCGCCAATAAATCCGCAGGTGTTGATCACCACCGTCTTGGCATCGGTGCGGTCGCTATCGAACTGCACACGATAGCCCACCGCCTCGAGGCGAGCCACCAGATGCTCCGAATCGACCGTATTCTTCGAACAGCCGAGCGTTATGACGTTAATTTTTTCCATCACCGAACAAGGCATTGATAAAGTCCCGACGATCGAAGATACGCAACTGATCAACCCCCTCACCGATACCGATATAGCGCACCGGAATATGGAATTGATCGCTGATTCCGATCACCACGCCACCTTTGGCCGTACCATCGAGCTTCGTGATGGCCAGCGAGGTCACCTGCGTGGCCTGCGTAAACTGCTTAGCCTGCTCGAAGGCATTCTGACCCGTCGAGCCATCCAAGACGAGCATCACCTCGTGCGGGGCATCGGGAATCACCTTGCCCATCACGTTGCGAATCTTCGTCAGCTCGTTCATCAGACCCACCTTGTTGTGCAGACGACCCGCCGTATCGATCAGCACCACATCGGCCCCATTGGCCTTGGCCGACTGCAACGTATCGAAGGCTACCGAGGCGGGATCCGAGCCCATCTCCTGACGGATCATCGTCGCACCGGCACGATCGGCCCACACCTGCAACTGGTCGATGGCCGCCGCACGGAACGTGTCGGCCGCACCGATCCAAACCTTTTTATCGGCCTTCTTGAGCTGGGCAGCCAACTTTCCGATCGTCGTCGTCTTACCGGCACCATTCACACCCACGACCATCACCACATAGGGCTCGCCCTCCTTGGCATCCAGGCCGAAATTTCCCTCGGTGGCGTGTGCCTGGTCCATCAGTTCGACAATCTCCTCGCGCAGAATGCGTTGCAACTCCGAGGTATTCATATACTTATCGCGAGCCACACGAGCCTCGATGCGCTCGATGATCTTGACCGTCGTCTCCACACCCACATCGGAGGTAATGAGCACCTCTTCCAGCTCATCCAACACATCGGCATCGACCGTCGAACGACCGGCCACGGCACGGGCCAACTTCGAGAAGAAGCCCGTCTTGGTCTTCTCCAGACCGCTCTTCAGCTCCTCCTGCTCTTTAGCCGCCACGCTCTGTTCGGCCACCGACGGCTCGACCGACTGCTGCTCGGGCTGTGCGGCCGGAGTGGTCGATTTCTTCTTAAAAATATCGAAAAATCCCATAAAAAATCTATTTTCTCGGTTAATATCGGCAAAGATACGAAGATTCTTTGAAAAAAAGCATTATCTTTACCCATCGAACACGCTTTAATTGTTACAAAGATGCTTAAAAACTGGATTCTTTTGTTGGCCGGCATAGGTTGCAGCCTGGCAGCCACGGCGCAAGATCTCATTGTAAAGATCGACAGTACGCGCATTGAGGCTCGAGTAGCCGAGATTTCGACCGATGCCGTACGCTACAAACGCTATGCGCGCCCCGACGGCCCGACCTATGTCCTTCCCACGGCAGAAATTTGCTATATCCGCTATGCCGACGGCTTTATGGAGGATTACAACCGTGCCCCGCAAGCGGCTGCTACCGTAGCGCAACAAACGCCTGCTCCGACTCCAACACCGGTTCCCGCTCCAGTTCAAGCACCCGCGCCTACTCCGGCACCCGCGCCTGCTGTACAAGCTGCACCTGTTGTGCAGCCGCAAGCCGCTCCTGCTCCTGCTCCTGCAACGAGCGAAGAGTCGGTCGAGCGATTTGATCTGGGACAGATCTACGACCGAGGCGGTGTACGCGGCATCGTCGTTAAGCTCAACGAGGATCGCACCCACGGATTGGTGATGTCGATCGACCAGGCGATGCTCGCTTGGAGCACCTTCCGCAAGGGCGAATATTGCCTCGTAGGGGCCAATGATCGCATGAATGGCGAGGCCAACATGGAGGCTGTAGCCCGTTACATTGCCGAACATAACCTCACATGGGATCACTTCCCCGCCTTCAAATGGTGTCGTGAGAAGGGCGAGGGGTGGTACTTGCCGGCCATCGACGAGTTGCTGACCATCGGCAACAACTACAACGGCGGCAACCGCCAGCACAACAACCGCCAATGCCGCACGCGTTGGAACGAGAATATGAAGACTGCCGGCGGCGATCGTCTCGACCTGAAGCGCATCTACTACTCCTCATCGGAGTTAAACGCCCCGCTGGCCATGATGGCCCACATGAGCATCGAGGTACCCTACCTCTACAACATGCACGAGGATACGCCCGACCCGATCCAGAAGTATGTCACCTTCCTGGTGCGTGCCGTGCATAAGTTCTAACGAACACGTTCGTCTAAAAAACTGCTTGAGACCTCCTCAAGCAGTTTTTTTTGCCACACACCTTGCCCAACTCAAGAAAAAACACTATCTTTGATCAGATAGAAAACTGAAAACTTTACGATATGGCAAAACGTATTATCGAATGCGTCCCCAACTTCAGCGAGGGACGCGACAAGGAGGTGATTCGACAGATCACATCGGCCATCGAACAGGCGGCTGACGTACGCGTGCTCAATGTCGATCCGGGCGAGGCGACCCACCGTACGGTAGTGACCTTCGTGGGTGAGCCGGAGGCGGTCGTCGAGGCGGCCTTCCAAGGCGTGAAACGCGCTGCCGAACTGATCGACATGCGCCGACACAAAGGGGCACATCCCCGCATGGGAGCCACCGACGTACTGCCCCTGATCCCCATCTCGGGTATTACGCTCGAGGAGTGCGCCGAATTGGCTCGTGCGTTGGCGCAACGCATCGCCACCGAATTGGGCATTCCGATCTACTGCTACGAGGCCTCGGCCTACAAACCCGAGCGCAAGAATTTAGCCGTCTGCCGCGCCGGCGAGTACGAAGGGTTGCCCGAGCGACTGATCAACCCCGACAAAGCCCCTGACTACGGTGCACGCCCCTTCGACGAGGGTATCGCCCGCACGGGAGCTACGGCAGTCGGTGCACGAGACTTCCTGATTGCCGTCAATTTCAACCTCAACACCACCTCTACACGTCGTGCCAATGCCATCGCCTTCGATGTGCGCGAAAAGGGACGCCCGGTACGTGAAGGGAACCCCATCACGGGTAAGATTGTCCGCGACGAAGAGGGTAATCCGGTCATGCGCCCCGGATCGCTCAAAGCGGTCAAGGGCATCGGCTGGTTTATCGAGGAGTATGGCATTGCCCAGGTTTCGATGAATCTGACCGATATAGCCGTCACACCGCTCCACGTAGCCTTCGATGAGGTGTGCCGCAAGGCCGAAGCACGCGGTCTGCGCGTCACGGGCACCGAGATTGTCGGTCTGGTACCCAAGCGGGCCCTCGTAGAGGCCGGTCGTTACTTCCTGCACAAGCAACACCGCTCGACCGGCATTGCCGAGGAGGAGATCATCCGCATCGCCATTAAGTCGATGGGGCTGGACGATCTGAAGCCCTTTGATCCGCGCGAGAAGGTGATCGAATATATGTTGGAAGATCAGAACGCGAAGCGTCTCATCGACCTTTCGTGTCAAGGCTTTGCCGTCGAGACAGCCAGCGAATCACCCGCCCCGGGAGGCGGCTCAATTTCCGCCTATATGGGTGCGCTGGGTGCGGCCCTCGGGACGATGGTTGCCAACCTCTCGTCGCACAAAGCGGGCTGGGACGACCGTTGGAAGGAGTTCTCCGACTGGGCCGAGCAGGGGCAAACGTTGATGCAGGAGCTGCTACACCTGGTCGATGAAGATACGGCCGCCTTTAACCGCATCATGGCCGTCTTTGCCATGCCCAAGACCACCGACGAGGAGAAAGCTGCCCGCGCCGAAGCCCTGCAGGAGGCGACACGCTATGCCACCGAGGTGCCGTTGCGCACCATGCAGACGGCCGCCCGCGTCTTCCCGCTCGTGCGTGCCATGGCCGAGGAGGGCAACCCCAATTCCGTATCGGATGCCGGCGTAGGGGCTTTGGCCGCCCGTTCGGCCGTACTCGGGGCACGCCTCAACGTACGCATCAATGCCGCAGGGCTGAAGGATCGCGCATTAGCAGATCGCCTGACGGCCGAGGCCGACCGCATCGCCGCCGAGGTGATCCAAGCCGAGCAGGAGGTGCTCGCCATTGTGGAACAAAAAATTGGATAAGATGACACTACAAGCCTTTCAAGAGGAGATTCGTGCCGGCATACCCGATCAACTGCCTGCCGCGAAACCCTATGATAAACAGATCAACCACGCCCCCAAGCGTAAAGAGATCTTGACCGAACAGGAGCAACTGCTTGCCCTGAAGAATGCCCTGCGCTACTTCCCCGAACGCCACCACGCCAAGTTGGCCAAGGAGTTCAAGGAGGAGTTGCGCCGCTATGGACGCATCTACATGTATCGACTGCGCCCCGATTACGCGATGAAGGCGCGACCGATCGAGGAGTATCCGGCCCGTTCGCGCCAGGCAGCAGCCATCATGCTCATGATCCAGAACAACCTCGATCCGGCCGTGGCGCAACACCCCCACGAGCTGATCACCTATGGCGGAAACGGCGCCGTATTCCAGAATTGGGCGCAATATCGCCTGACGATGAAGTACCTCTCGGAGATGACCGACGAGCAGACGCTGGTGATGTACTCGGGCCACCCGATGGGTCTCTTCCCCTCGCACCGCGATGCCCCGCGCGTCGTGGTCACGAACGGCATGGTGATCCCCAACTACTCGAAACCCGACGATTGGGAGCGCATGAATGCCCTCGGCGTTTCGCAATATGGACAGATGACGGCCGGCTCGTATATGTACATCGGCCCGCAAGGCATCGTACACGGCACGACCATTACGGTCATGAATGCTGCGCGCAAACGCTTCACCGAGGGGCAACAGGATGCTCGCGGCATGCTCTTCGTCTCATCGGGTCTGGGCGGCATGTCGGGCGCACAACCCAAGGCGGGCAATATCTCGCAAGTGGTGAGTGTTGTGGCCGAGATCAACCCCAAGGCGGCTGCGAAACGCTACGAGCAGGGGTGGGTCGATGAGCTGCACGAAAGCCTCGACGAACTCATTCCTCGCATCCGCCAGGCTGTGGCCAACCGTGAGGTGGTCTCGATGGCCTATGTGGGCAATGTGGTCGATCTGTGGGAGCGGTTAGTCAAAGAGGATATTCGGGTCGATCTGGGATCGGATCAGACCTCGCTGCACAACCCCTGGGCGGGTGGTTACTACCCCGTAGGTTACAGCTACGAGGCCTCGAATCGCATGATGGCCGAAGAGCCAAAACGTTTCCGCGAGTGTGTGCAAGCCTCGTTGCGCCGCCAGATCGACGCCATCAATAAATTGGCAGCCCGCGGCATGTATTTCTTCGACTATGGCAATGCCTTCCTGCTCGAAGCCTCACGTGCCGGTGCCGATGTCATGGCCAAAGGAGGCACCTTCCGCTACCCCTCCTACGTGCAAGACATCATGGGTCCGATGTTTTTCGACTATGGGTTCGGCCCCTTCCGTTGGGTCTGCACCTCGGGTCGTGCCGAGGATCTGGCCGAGACGGATCGTCTGGCCGCCGAGGTCTTGGAGGAGATTCGTCGCACGGCTCCGGCCGATATTTGCGGCCAGCTCGATGATAACATCCACTGGATCCGCGAGGCCGGCAAGAACCGCCTTGTCGTCGGCTCACAAGCACGCATCCTCTATGCCGATTGCGCGGGTCGCACCCGCATTGCTGAGGCCTTCAACCGAGCTATCCGCGAGGGCCGCATTTCGGCACCCGTCGTGTTGGGACGCGATCACCACGATGTTTCGGGCACCGATTCGCCCTATCGTGAAACCTCGAACATCTACGACGGGTCGAATCGCACAGCCGACATGGCCATCCAGAACGTCATTGGAGACTCATTCCGTGGAGCCACGTGGGTTTCGATCCACAACGGCGGAGGCGTCGGCTGGGGCGAGGTGATCAACGGTGGCTTCGGCATGGTGATCGACGGTTCGGAAGAGGCCGACCGACGACTGCGTCAGATGCTCTTCTGGGATGTCAATAACGGCATCGCGCGTCGCTCATGGGCCCGCAACCAGGGAGCTGTGGAGGCGATTCGTCGCCAGATGGAGCAGACGCCCGCATTGCAGGTTACGCTCCCCCACATCGCCGACGACGAGCTCCTGCGTCAAGTTCTCAAAGAGGATTAACAACAACCACAAACAACCCTAAAACAGCCCTATTATGGAATACCATCATATCTCGGCGGAGCACCTCTCGCTGGATCATCTCCGCCACCTGATCGAAGACCACACACCCCTCGCCTTGAGCGACGATGCACGCGCACGGATCATCCATTGCCGCGAATACCTCGACCGCAAGATGGAGAATCAGGCCGAGCCGATCTACGGCATTACGACCGGTTTTGGGTCGCTCTGCAATATCTCGATCGGACGAGACGAGCTCTCGCAATTGCAAAAAAATCTGGTCATGTCGCACGCTTGCGGCACGGGCGAGCGCGTCCCCAATGAGATCGTGCGGCTGATGTTGTTGCTCAAGATTCAGTCGCTCTCGTATGGTAATTCGGGCGTGCAGCTCTGCACCGTCGAGCGACTCATCGAACTCTATAACCGCGACATCCTGCCCGTAGTCTTCCAGCAAGGATCGTTGGGTGCTTCGGGCGATTTGGCCCCCTTGGCACACCTCTCACTCCCGTTGTTGGGCGAGGGTGAGGTCGAGGTCGAGGGTGTGATCCGCCCAAGTGCCGCCGTGCTGGCCGAGTTGGGCTGGGAGGCGATTACGCTCGCCTCGAAGGAGGGTCTGGCGCTGCTCAATGGCACGCAGTTTATGAGTGCCTACGGCGTATGGTCGCTTCTCAAAGCACAAGATCTGAGCCGTTGGGCCGACCGCATCGGTGCCCTCTCACTCGACGCCTACGACGGTCGCATCGAGCCCTTTGCCGACAACGTACACCTGATTCGCAGCCATCGCGGCCAGCTCACGACGGCTCGCGCCATCCGCAGCCTGCTCGCAGGGAGCGAGCTGATCCATCGGCCCAAGCAACATGTCCAGGATCCCTATTCGTTCCGCTGCATTCCGCAGGTGCATGGTGCCTCGAAAGATACGATCGACTATGTCGCCTCGGTCCTGGAGACCGAGATCAACAGCGTGACCGACAACCCGACGATCTTCCCCGACGAGGATGTCATCGTCTCGGCAGGCAACTTCCACGGCCAGCCGTTGGCCTTGGCCATGGACTTTTTAGCCATCGCTGCTGCCGAGTTGGGCAATATTTCGGAGCGTCGTGTCTATCGCCTGATTGCCGGACAACGCGGCCTACCCCATTTCTTGGTCGCCAAACCCGGCCTGAACAGCGGATTCATGATTCCGCAATACACGGCCGCCTCGATCGTCAGCCAGACCAAAGGGCTTTGCATGCCCGCTTCGGTCGATTCGATTCCCTCGTCACAGGGTCAGGAGGACCATGTCAGCATGGGATCGAATGCCGCTACGAAGCTCTATCGCGTGGTCTGCAACGTAGAGCGCGTATTGGCCATCGAGCTGATGAATGCTGCCCAGGCACTCGAGTTCCGCCGTCCGGCTCGCTCGTCCGAAGCTATCGAGCAGCTCGTAGCCGCTTATCGGCAGGTCGTTCCCTTTATCGAAAACGATGAGGTGATGTATCCCTACATCGCCGCCTCGATCCAATTCCTGCGCACAAACCGATGAAACTGCTCGTCAAACATATAGGCACGATTGTCGGCATCGAACGACAGGGACGTGATCGGCTATCCGGTGTTGCATTAGATCAACTCGATCGACTCGATGCAGCTTGGCTGACAGCCGCCGACGGACGTATCACCGCCTTCGGCACAGCCGACAAGCAGCCCGACGAGGCGCAATTCGACCTCGTAGTGGATGCCGAAGGGGGCATGCTCTTCCCCTCGTTCTGCGACTCGCACACCCACGTAGTCTATGCCGGTAGCCGCGAGCAGGAGTTTTTGGACAAGATTCACGGGTTGAGTTACGAAGAGATAGCCCGCCGTGGCGGAGGCATCCTCAACTCGGCCGATCGGCTGCACGACTGCTCCGAGGAGGAGCTCTATCGGCAAGCCATGGAGCGCATCGACGAGGTGATCCGCATGGGTACGGGTCTGATTGAAATCAAGAGCGGCTATGGTCTCTCGACCGAGGATGAGCTGAAGATGCTGCGTGTCGTGCGTCGTATCCGCCAAACCAGCCCGATTGAGGTGCGCGCCACCTTCCTCGGAGCTCATGCCGTAGCGCGCGACTACATCGGTCGCCAAGAGGCCTATGTCGATCTGGTCTGTGAGGAGATGATCCCCGCTGTGGCGGCCGAAGGGTTGGCCGATTTCGTTGATGTATTCTGCGATGAGGGCTTCTTTACCATCGAGCAAACGCGACGCATCCTGCGTCAAGGGGCTCGCTATGGATTGCGTGCCAAGATTCACGCCAATGAACTGGCCGTCTCGGGAGGCGTGCAACTCGGCGTCGAGGAGGGTGCCCTATCGGTTGATCATCTCGAGCAAATGGGCGAGGCGGAAATCGAGGCACTCAAAGGGGCAACGACCATCCCCACGATGTTGCCCGGTGCGGCCTTCTTCCTCCGAATGAGCTACCCGCCGGCACGCGAGATGATCCGTAGCGGCCTTGCCGTAGCCCTCGCCTCGGATTACAACCCCGGCTCCTCACCCTCGGGCAACATGCGCATGGTGATGGCCCTGGCCGCCACCCAGATGCGAATGACCCCCACCGAGGCGTTGCATGCCGCTACCCTCAACGGAGCAGCAGCCATGGGGCTCAGCCACGATTTTGGTTCGATCAGCGTCGGGAAGGTGGCCAATTTCTTCTTGACCAAGCCCCTCCCCTCGCCCGAATTTTTCACCTATGCGTATCAGACTCCGCTGATCCGCCGCATCTTCCTGCGCGGCAAGGAGTACACGGCCTAAATTTTCGGTCGCAACCTTTCGCGCAATAACAAAGGGGCTGTCCGACATCGCGGACAGCCCCTTTTGTTTTGAAGTTGTATAATCCGGCTGGATTTTAAGCCTGCAGGCTTTGCAGATCCTCCTTCGAGCCGACAACCAGGTCGTCGTACTCGCGCAGACCCGTACCACCCGGGATCAGGTGACCACAGATCACATTCTCCTTCAGGTTCTCCAGCGGATCGACCTTTGCCTGGATGGCGGCCTCGTTCAAGACCTTGGTCGTCTCCTGGAACGATGCGGCCGAGATGAAGCTCGACGTCTGCAGTGCAGCACGTGTGATACCCTGCAAGATCTGCGTCGAGGTAGCCGGCACGATGTCGCGTACCTTCACCGTCTGCATATCACGACGCTTCAGGCTCGAGTTCTCGTCACGCAGCTTGCGCAGCGAAACGATCTGGCCCGGATGCATCGTCGTCGAATCACCGGCATCGGTCACCACAGCCTTGTCGTAGAGCTCGTCGTTCACATCCATGAACTCCCACTTATCGACAATCTGATCCTCGAAGAAGCGGGTATCTCCCGGATCCTCGATCTTGACCTTCGACATCATCTGGCGAACAATCACCTCGAAGTGCTTGTCGTTGATCTTCACACCCTGCATGCGGTAAACCTCCTGTACCTCATTAACGATGTACTCTTGGATACGCGTGGGACCCAGGATGTTCAGGATGTCGGTCGGCGTGATAGCACCATCCGACAACGCCGAACCGGCCTTCACGAAGTCGTTCTCCTGGACGATGATCTGACGCGACAGCGGTACCAGGTAACGCTTCACCTCACCCTGCTTCGAGGTGATGACGATCTCACGATTACCACGCTTGATCTTGCCGAATGCTACCTCACCATCAATCTCCGATACGATGGCCGGATTCGACGGATTACGTGCCTCGAAGAGCTCAGTAACACGCGGCAGACCTCCCGTAATATCGCCACCCGACTTGCCGACAGCACGCGGGATCTTGATCAGGATATCGCCTGCCTTGATCTTCTGCTTGTCCTTGACAACTACGTGGGCGTTCACCGGCAGGTTGAACTGCTTCACCTCCTCGTCCTCCTTGTTGATGATCTTGATCACCGGGTTCTTCGTCTTGTCTTTCGACTCGATGACAACCTTCTCCGACAGACCCGTCTGCTCGTCACGCTCCTCACGGTAGGTAACGCCCTCGATCACGCTGTCGTACTGGATCTTACCATCGTGCTCCGAGATCACTACAGCGTTGTAGGGATCCCACTCGCAGATCATATCACCCTTCTTAACCTCGGCACCATCCTTCATGAAGAGCGTAGCACCGTAGGGCAGGTTGTGCGTATAGAGTACAATCTCGGTCTTCGGATCGACAATGCGGAACTCCGACTGACGCGAAATAACCAGGTCGATAGCCTCACCGGCCGAGTTCTTGCTCTTAATCGTGCGCAACTCGTCGATCTCAAGGCGACCCTCATACTTCGATACCACATTGGTCTCAACAGCCGTACCACCGGCCACACCACCGACGTGGAACGTACGAAGCGTAAGCTGCGTACCCGGCTCACCAATCGACTGGGCGGCGATCACACCTACGACCTCACCCTTCTGAACCATGCGGGCCGTAGCCAGGTTGCGACCATAGCACTTGGCGCAGACACCACGACGAGCCTCGCAGGTCAGTACCGAGCGAATCTCTACCGACTCCAGCGGCGACTTCTCGATAGCCTCGGCAATCGGCTCGGTGATCTCCTCACCGGCCTTGCACATCACCTCGCCCGTGAGCGGGTGGATCACATCGTTCAGTGCCACACGACCCAAGATACGATCGTAGAGCGTCTGCACCACGTCGTCGTTACGCTTGATGGCCGTAGCCGTCAAACCACGCAACGTACCGCAATCCTCCTCGTTGATGATCACATCCTGTGCCACATCGACCAGACGACGCGTCAGATAACCGGCATCGGCCGTCTTCAAGGCCGTATCGGCAAGACCCTTACGGGCACCGTGCGTCGAGATAAAGTACTCGAGCACCGACAGACCCTCCTTGAAGTTCGACAAGATCGGGTTCTCGATAACCTGCTGACCACCCTCGACACCCGACTTCTGCGGCTTGGCCATCAGACCACGCATACCGCTGAGCTGACGAATCTGCTCCTTCGAACCACGGGCTCCCGAGTCCAGCATCATGTATACCGGGTTGAAACCATCCTGATCCTTGACCAACGTATCGATTACGACCTTCGTCAGCTTCGTGTTGATGTTCGTCCACACGTCGATGATCTGGTTGTAACGCTCGTTGTTCGTGATAAGACCCATGTTATAGTCCTCCATGATGGCATCTGCACGCTCATAACCCTCTTGAACGAGGGCCTCCTTCGCCTCGGGAATAATCACCGCGTCGAGGTTGAACGACAGACCGCCCTGGAAGGCCATCTGGTAACCCATATTCTTAATATCGTCCAGGAACTTGGCCACCTTATCAGCACCGGCCTTCTTCATCACTACCGAAATAATATCACGCAACGAACGCTTCGTCAGCACCTCGTTGATGAAGCCTACCTCGGTCGGAACCAGCTGGTTGAAGATGATACGACCCACGGTCGTCTCCTTCAGCTCCTTGATCGGGTTGCCCTCGGCATCGCGGTCATCCACCACACACTTCACGACAGCGTGCAGGTCAGCACGACCCTCGTTGTAGGCGATGATCGCCTCCTCCGGACCGTAGAAGGTCAGACCCTCACCCTTCTCACCCTTGCGGGGCTTGGTGATGTAGTACAGACCGAGTACCATGTCCTGCGAAGGCACCGTAATCGGGGCACCATTGGCCGGGTTCAAGACGTTGTGCGAGCCGAGCATCAGCAGCTGAGCCTCCAGAATAGCGGCGTTACCCAGCGGCAGGTGCACTGCCATCTGGTCACCGTCGAAGTCGGCGTTGAAGGCCGTACATGCCAGCGGGTGCAGCTGCATTGCCTTACCCTCGATCAGTTTCGGCTGGAAGGCCTGGATACCCAGACGGTGAAGCGTCGGGGCACGGTTCATCAGCACGGGGTGACCCTTGATGACATTCTCCAGAATACCCCAGATCACGGGATCCTTGCGGTCGATGATCTTCTTGGCCGACTTAACCGTCTTCACGATGCCGCGCTCGATAAGCTTGCGGATGATAAACGGCTTGTAGAGCTCGGCAGCCATATCCTTCGGAATACCCATCTCGTGCATCTTCAGCTCGGGGCCTACGACGATGACCGAACGAGCCGAGTAGTCTACACGCTTACCCAACAGGTTCTGACGGAAGCGACCCTGCTTACCCTTGAGCGAATCCGACAACGACTTAAGCGGACGGTTCGACTCATTCTTCACCGCATTGCTCTTACGCGAGTTATCCAGCAGCGAATCCACTGCCTCCTGCAACATACGCTTCTCGTTGCGCAGAATCACATCCGGAGCCTTGATCTCGATCAGACGCTTCAGACGGTTGTTGCGGATGATCACGCGACGATACAGATCGTTCAGGTCCGACGTAGCGAAACGACCACCATCGAGCGGCACCAACGGACGCAACTCGGGCGGAATAACCGGGATCACGTTCAGCACCATCCACTCGGGCTTGTTCACATCACGCGATGCGCGGAACATCTCCACCACGTTCAGGCACTTCAGCGCCTCCGACTTACGCTGCTGCGAAGTCTCGTGCGAAGCCTTGTCGCGCAACTGGTACGACATCGTATCCAGATCGACCTTCTTCAGGAGCGTCAGCACAGCCTCGGCACCCATCTGGGCGATGAACTTGTTCGGATCCTCGTCCGGCAACTGCTGGTTACCCTTCGGCAGAGCGTCGATGATATCCATGTACTCCTTCTCCGAAAGCGTAGCCAGACGCTCGATGCCCTGCTCTTGAGCTGCACCGGCCTGAATGACGACGTAACGCTCGTAGTAGATGATCGACTCGAGCTTCTTCGACGGAATACCCAACAGATAGCCGATCTTCGAGGGCAACGATTTGAAGTACCAGATGTGCACCACGGGAACCACCAGCGAAATGTGGCCCATACGCTCACGACGTACCTTCTTCTCGGTTACCTCCACACCGCATCGGTCGCAGACGATACCCTTATAACGAATACGCTTATACTTACCGCAATGGCACTCATAGTCCTTCACGGGACCAAAGATGCGCTCGCAGAACAGACCGTCGCGCTCGGGCTTGTAGGTACGGTAGTTGATGGTCTCAGGCTTCAGCACCTCGCCGCTCGACTGGGCCAAAATCTCCTCGGGAGAGGCCAGACCGATTGAAATGCGGCTGTAACCGCTGTTCGATTTATTGTCTTTCGTAATTGACATATCTCTTTTCCTTTTTTCTTTCTCCTAAAATACCTTACTCGAGTTTGACCGAAAGCGCCAGACCACGCAACTCGTGCAAGAGCACGTTCATGGCCTCCGGAATACCCGGACGCGGCAGGTTGTCACCCTTGACGATAGCCTCGTAAGCCTTGGCACGACCCACAACATCATCCGACTTGATCGTCAGAATCTCCTGCAGAATATTGGCTGCTCCGAAGCCCTCCAGAGCCCAAACCTCCATCTCACCAAAACGCTGACCACCGAACTGGGCCTTACCACCCAACGGCTGCTGCGTGATGAGCGAGTAGGGACCGATCGAACGGGCGTGCATCTTATCGTCGATCATGTGACCGAGCTTAAGCATGTAGATCACACCCACCGTAGCCGGCTGGTCGAAACGCTCGCCCGTACCACCATCGTACAGATACGTACGACCGCTGTGCGGGATACCGGCCTGGGCCGTGTACTCGTTGATCTGATCGAGCGAAGCACCGTCGAAGATCGGCGTAGCGAACTTCAGACCCAGCTCACGACCGGCCCAACCAAGAACCGTCTCGTAGATCTGACCCAGGTTCATACGCGAAGGCACACCCAGCGGGTTCAGACAGATATCCACGATCGAACCATCCTCCAGGAAGGGCATATCCTCGTCGCGAACGATCTTGGCCACGATACCCTTGTTACCGTGACGACCGGCCATCTTATCACCCACCTTCAGCTTACGCTTCTTGGCGATGTAGACCTTGGCCACCTGGATAACACCCGTCTGCGGCAGCTCGTCACCATTCGTCAGGTTGTACTTCTCACGCTTGATAACGGCATCTGCCTTCTTCCACTCGATGATGTAGTTGTTGATCGTCTTCTCTACCAGGGCATCCAGGTGCTCGTCGCCGGTCCACTTGCAGGGACCCAGGTCGAGATAACCCTTGATGACACCCGTCTTCTCGTCGATCGACTTGCGGCCGATCTCCTCGAGCATCTTCTGCGAGAACTTCGTGCCGGCACCGTAGAGCTCCACACCGAAGTAGTCGTAGATACCCTTCGTCGTCTTGCCCTGCAACAGCGTCCAAAGCTTGCCAACCAGCACCTTCGTCAGATCGACAATCTGCTGTGCGAAACGCTCGTCGATCTTCTCGAGCTGCAACTTCTCGTTGTTCTTGCCCTTCTTCGAGGTATCCTTCGTAGCGCGGCTGTAGAGTTTCGTGTCGATTACCACACCGTGCAACGAGGGCGACGCCTTCATCGAGGCATCCTTCACATCACCGGCCTTGTCGCCAAAGATGGCACGCAGCAGCTTCTCCTCCGGCGAGGGATCGCTCTCACCCTTCGGGGTGATCTTACCGATCATGATATCGCCCGGATTCACCACCGCACCGATGCGGATGATACCGTTGGCATCCAGATCCTTCGTAGCATCCTCGCTCACGTTCGGAATATCGGCCGTCAGCTCCTCGACACCACGCTTCGTATCACGCACCTCCATGATGTACTCATCCACGTGTACCGACGTGAAGAGGTCCTCACGCTGGATACGCTCCGAGATCACGATAGCATCCTCGAAGTTGTAACCCTTCCAGGGCATGAATGCCACCTTCAGGTTGCGGCCCAAGGCCAACTCACCCTGCTGCGTCGAGTAACCCTCGGTCAGGATCTGACCCTTGGTCACCTTGTCGCCCGTCAAGACGGTCGGCGTGAGCGTAATCGAGGTGTTCTGGTTCGAGCGACGGTAACGCGGCAACTCGTAGGTCGTCACCTCGGGGGCAAACGACGCAATCACCTCGTCCGGCGTGCGATCATACTTAATCTGGATCTTCGTAGCATCGGCAAACGTAACCACACCGTCACCCTCGGCAACGATCTGGATGCGACCATCCGATACCATATCCTTCTCCATACCCGTACCGACAATAGGAGACTCCGTAACAACCAGGGGCACGGCCTGGCGCATCATGTTCGAACCCATCAACGCACGGTTAGCGTCATCGTGCTCCAGGAAGGGGATGAGCGATGCAGCTACCGAAGCAATCTGGTTCGGTGCTACGTCCATCAGGTTCACATCCTGTGCAACTACCACCGGGAAGTCGGCACCCTCACGCGCCTTGATGCGCTCGGGCTGTAGGAAGTTACCCTCGTCGTCGATCGGCATATTCGACTGTGCGACGATCATACCCTCCTCCTCCTCGGCCGTATAATAACGTACGTGCGAGTTGTCCATATCAATCTTACCATTCTCCACCGAACGATAAGGCGTCTCAATGAAGCCCATCGGCGAGATCTTGGCATAGACGCAGAGCGACGAGATCAGACCGATATTCGGACCCTCCGGCGACTCGATCGGGCAAAGACGACCGTAGTGCGTGTAGTGTACGTCTCGCACCTCGAAACCGGCGCGATCACGCGACAGACCACCGGGACCCAGGGCCGACAGACGACGCTTGTGCGTGATCTCGGCCAGCGGGTTGATCTGGTCCATGAACTGCGAGAGCTGCGACGTACCGAAGAAGGTGTTGATCACCGACGAAAGCGTCTTGGCGTTGATCAAATCAACCGGCGTGAAGACCTCATTGTCACGGACATTCATGCGCTCACGGATCGTACGTGCCATACGCACGAAACCGATCGAGAACTGATTCGAGAGCTGCTCACCGACCGTGCGGACACGACGATTCGACAAGTGGTCGATATCATCCACCTCGGCCTTCGAGTTGATCAGCTGAATCAGGTACTTGATGATGGCGATAATATCCTCGCGCGTCAGCGTACGCACGGCCGGATCAATCTCCATATTGAGCTTCTTGTTGATGCGGTAGCGACCTACATCACCCAAATCGTAACGCTTATCCGAGAAAAACAGCTTGTCGATCACGTCACGAGCCGTAGCCTCATCGGGCGGCTCCGAAGCGCGCAACTGTCTGTAGATGTGGAACACGGCCTCCTTCTCGGAGTTACACGGGTCCTTCTGCAAGGTGTTGTAGATGATCGAGAAATCGATACCCGAAGCATTCTCCTTGTGCAGCAGGATCGACTTCGCACCGCTCTCGATGATCTGCTCGATGTGCTCCTCCTGCAGCTCCGTCTCACGATCTACAACCACGTTGTTACGCTCGATCGATACAACCTCACCCGTATCCTCATCCACGAAGTCCTCGACCCACGAAGTCAGCACACGGGCAGCCAATTTGCGACCGATAGCCTTCTTCAGGTTCGTCTTCGTCACCTTCACCTCATCGGCCAGGTCGAAGATCTCCAGAATCTGCTGGTCAGCCTCGTAACCAATAGCACGCAGCAGCGTCGTCACGGGCAACTTCTTCTTACGGTCGATGTAGGCATACATCACGTTGTTGATATCCGTTGCGAACTCAATCCACGAGCCCTTGAACGGAATGATACGCGCCGAATAGAGCTTCGTACCGTTCGTGTGCATGCTCTGGCCGAAGAATACACCCGGCGAGCGGTGCAACTGCGATACGATGACGCGCTCGGCACCATTGATGACGAACGTACCACGCTCGGTCATGTAGGGAATCGTGCCGAAATAGACATCCTGTACGACTACGCCGAAATCCTCATGCTCGTCGTCCGTACAGTAGAGCTTCAGCTTTGCCTTCAAAGGCACGCTGTAGGTCAGACCGCGCTCGAGGCACTCCTCGATCGTGTAACGCGGCGGATCAATGTAATAGTCGATAAACTCGAGAACGAAATTGTTTCGAGTGTCCGTGATCGGGAAGTTCTCCTGGAACACCTTGTAGAGGCCCTCATTCTTACGATTCTCGGCCGTCGTGTCCATCTGGAAGAAGTCCCGGAACGATTTCAGCTGCACCTCCAGCAGATCGGGATACGGCACCCGATTCTTCACCGTCGAGAAGCTGATTCTCTGTTGTTGTTGTGTTTTGGACATCGGTTAAAAAACTGATAATTTTTTTAGCTTTGACAAATTCCTCATCTCGCCTGTCGGCCCCTCGGATCGCATCGACCAATCGTACATGCTGCCCCTAAAAACCTCCGCCGAGCGGAATCCGTCGTTTGTTGTATAATGGCCACCCGGGCGGGCGGCAGTACGCGCAGATCGGAGAGCCCGATGCCGGGATTTACTCTACGATCTCATAGATGCTCGTACCTCTTCTTTGTTTGTCTTTATCGTGCACCGCACGACTAAAAGGCCTGCAAATCGAGAACAGGTCATTAGACAATTACCCTTCTGGTAATCAACTCCTTAAAACCTAACTCACCGATCTCTTTGCACCCCTTTCAGTCGGTCGGGCAAAGAAAAAAAAGCCCCAGCGCAAGCATTTACTCGCACCTCGGGGCTACATTGTCTGACGACGGGCACAGCTCCTAAATCGGCACTCCCGTACATTAGACCAGAAAAGGCATAGAGCCACACACCTTACGTGTGTCAGGCTCTATACCTGTTGTCTGAGGGCTGTCTGTGACAGCCGGCGAACTACTTCAGCTCAACCTCAGCACCAGCATCCTCGAGAGCGCTCTTGAGGGCCTCAGCCTCCTCCTTCGAAACACCCTCCTTAACAGCCTTGGGAGCTGCGTCAACGAGTGCCTTAGCATCGCCCAGCGAAAGACCAGCGGCCTCCTTAACGGCCTTGATCACCTGGAGCTTAGCCTGGCCGGCGCTCTTCAGGATAACGTCGAACGACGTCTTCTCTGCGGGAGCGGCCTCACCAGCAGCAGCGGGAGCAGCAACTGCAACAGCAGCAGCAGCGGGCTCAATGCCATACTCCTCCTTGAGGATCTGAGCCAGTTCGTTTACCTCGGTAACCTTCAGGTTAACCAGTTCTTCAGCAAGTTTCTTGATATCTGCCATAGTAGTAGATTATTAAAATTTTGTT
>JAFSBY010000033.1 GCA_017437045.1 Alistipes sp. | reverse complement strand
TCAAACTCTCCATTGTATAAAAAATAGTTTTGTTAAATCTTTAGCTCTAATCTCAAAGGTATTGTTTGAAATCACTCTTTCGAGTGGATAAAAACTTTGCTGCTCAATAACTTCAAAGAACGCTGTTCGTATATCGCTATAAGAACATTTCTTGTTCATCGGAGCGCTCTTTCGAGCCTCCTCGCTTGACCGCTTTTTCATAGCGGAAAGTGGTGCAAAGGTAAAACCTTTTTTCGTAACCACCAAATCTTTTTACAAGATTTTTCAAACTTTTTTTTAGAACGCTGCTTTCGTTTTTGAGGCGAAAGCGGATGCAAAGGTAAGGCAAGTTTTTCAAACTTCCAAATCTTTTTTCAAGATTTTTCAAAAAACTTTTTCAGAACCTTTGTTTGTGCTTCAGAGGTCGTTTTGATCTCATTGCGGGTGCAAAGGTAGTGACTTTTTCCGAATCTGCAAATATTTCACCGTCTTTTTTCTGTCAAATTTTCACATACAGACATCGAAAACAGCCAATTATCGCTAATAATCAGCATTTTAATAAAATTAAAAAAATTGCAAATTCTGATATATATCCCGAGGAAGGTGCTTATATATATAAATATAGGTATAATGGGAGGTATGGGAAAGATGGGAGGGATAGCACGGACGGCACAGGGCGGAGAGGAGCAAATGGATGGGACGAACGGCGCGAGGCGGGAGGAGGTGCGAGAGAGAAGGAACGGGCAGCGCGAGGAGGGAGCAGAGAGCCGGCAGTGCGAGGAGGACGGGTGGAGAAAGCGAGGAGTAGGAAGGAGCGGAATGGAGCGGGCGGATAGAAGGGAAGGAGGCGCACACGAAAGGAAAGGCTTGCAACACCCCACCCTATCGACAAAACAAGAGGGGCTGTCCCCAAAGGAACAGCCCCAACTCGAATCGTATTGAGTTCAGCAATTACTTAGTCTGGTCGTAAATCGCCTTCAACTCCGTAAAGCGACCATGCTGCTTATTCGGACCTACATACAAATAGTAAGGAGTATTCGCAGTCGAATTCTCAATTGTCCACGAATAGGTAGCTACCGTCGATTTTTCAAACTTAATCGTTTCAGGTGTACTTACATATACTGCAGCCTCCGGAGCCGGCACTGAAGAAATACCGACCGTAGCAGCATTGCAACTCGAATGCGTAGTTGCTTGCACCTCTACCAACTTGTACCCCTCCAAAGCGGGGAAACCTACAGATTGAGCATCCGTATAATTTAAGTTCACCAGCAGATATTTGCTACTATGATAACCCGAGCCACCGCCATCTGTCGGGTTTCCGTTCGCATCTACTGCCGTATGTAGCGTATACGAGAAATCGAGATCGTAAGACTCGGTATCCGACATTTGATAGGCTTTCTTACCCTGAATTACATTCAAGATGATCGAATTAAAATTCTTATACGCAGTCCAACCGGTCGGCAGCGAATTAAAATCAAAGGTCAGAATTTTCTGGGTCGCTACCGAATTCGTGATCGTTTTAGCAATCGGACGAATACCTTGGAACTTCGAGTAGAATGCGTACAATACCGTGAGATCATAAGTCTCACCAGCCTTCATATAACGCTCATAAATAGTCCAGGTGCCCACAGGGGTGGTATTATCACTACCATAGAATACCTGACCATCTTTGTAATTTTCAAGGTCTTTGTCACCGCTCGATGTGCGCGGGGTAACCATCATCCAACCCTCTTTGATCATATTCGCGTGAGAGTTCTCATAATAGTCCGTGGTGGTACCTACCATAACATAGACATAACCGTCATTGTTGGCCGTAATCGAATTCAGGGTAGGATAGGTTGTTGCATTGATCGTTGCCGACTGGTAGGTCTGCATGTAAGCAGGGACATTCCATATAGGATAGTTGGTTCGATTGGTGATCACCAGAGCACCATCTTCAAATACGACAGGAGCCTCATAACGACCATTTGCATCATCCGTAAAGAGATGCGTGATGTCTGCAGCTTGCTTCTGCTCATAATTTACCAACGTAACACTCGGCTTATAAACCTTATTGCGCTCAAAGTTAATCGCACCCATCTTAACCGTGGAGTAGGTACCATCCGAGCAGTGTACCGTCAGCGTAATATCGCCAGAAGTATGCTCACCGGGGCATACAACCATATAGAATTTCGTTCCTTCCGACGAAAGGGGCGCATATTCAGTCAGCTGCAGTCTCACTGTGTTCGAGCTCAAATCTGCAACAGGATCAATCGAATACGGCTCCTCTACAACATCCGTCGTTTTCGTGGCATCCTCCACAAAAAGCGTTCCCTGCGTAAAGCCCAGCGCAGACGATGCCGACGTCAACTCTACAGCCGTAACCTTTTTCGCAGCATCACCCTTGAGGGTCAACTCCACAATCGACATAACATTGGTGTACTTAAACGTAACCGGCGTCGTATCACCCGCTTCACGGTGTACGATATTCGAAGCCATCACCATATAATTGCCGATGTGCGAATAGTCATTGGCAGCCGCCTGCTCTTGATTGTAATCCGAATAGACACCGATACCGGCATAAATGGTTGTCATACTCGAATAGGGATTGCAGTAGAACGATACGAAATCAACCGGTTGCTCCGTAATAGTCTTATTGGTATTTTTCAGCGTAAAGTCCCACGCCAACTCATCCGAGTTATTATGGACTAATTTGGTAGAAGCGCCCGACGACTCAGCAATATACTGTCCACGGTTACGCGTTTCAGTTTGAACACCCTCCTTATCATAGTAACCACGAACAATAATCGGAACCAGATCGCCCTCTTCCCAATAAACACTCAGGCCATCGCCCTCGAAATAGGTCGTACGGCTATCGGCCGAACCCTCGGCATAGAACTCGATAGGCGTGCCCTGCCCTACCTCGGGCTGAATGGCACCCTCATCAACCGTTGCCTCGCTGCACGACATGGCAAAAGCAGCGGCAAACAAAGCATAAAAAATCTTTTTCATCTTTCTCTCTCGTTTTTGTTTGTTACTACTCTGCCGGAGCCCAGTCGTCGCCCGGCTCCATGTCCTCAATCGTTCCGTCCGAGACCAGGAAGCCCTGCTCGACAACTACCTCGCACAGCTCGAAACGAGGTTCTTCATAGGTTAATTTGGTTGTTTTCATTTGCTGTTGTTTTAATTAAAAATATTAGTTTCGTTTAATTTTCGCCTTAATAATCACAAAGTTATAAAAATTTCGACAATTTCCATACTTTTTGAGTTTTTTTTGCAAATCCGTTTTCAGAATCTCCACCCAATGCCGGTTCTTCATAGCGCGCAGGGCTATCCAGCGGATCGTAGCCGCGCGATCGGTTTCCTCAAGACTATAAAAAGGTTGTGTTGCGCCCGACAAGACGCAACACAACACCCCAAAAGCCGACCTCGCGGCATTTAATTGATACTCAACAATGTTTAATCATCATAACCGGCATAGGTCAGGTGGGCTCGCTCGAAGAAGAAGTACTTGCCACTCTCGGCACCCACCAGCAGGTTCCAGCCCTGCGACGTATCGCCCAGCATACACGGCTCGGGGGCATTCGAGTGTGCACCCAGATAGACATCCTTGCCATCGACCTGCATCTGCTTGGGCTCGGCAAAGCGCATATCCTCGTTCGTACCCACATTCTCGAAATACATCACCTGCAAGCCATAACGCTTCTTCAGGAAACGAGCCAGGGGCAGACCCTGCTCGGGCGAGGGGTAACTCGAACGCTTCACCGAACCGACAAAGAGGTCCAGTTTGCCGTCGCCATTCCAATCCACGAAGCGGAGCTTGCCTCTACCCCACTGACCGAGGCGCGTCTTCTCCTTGGGCAGCTCGTTGTGGCCCGTGATGCGACGGCCGTCGTGCAGGCGCAGCAGACCGAGGTCCTCAACATGCAGATCATCGACACGACCATAGAGGTGGAGGGCATTATCGTCGTCCATCGTTACCATCACCACGCGGTCGCCCACCTTGGCAATAGCCGGACGCACACGCCACGAGCCATGCAGCTCGAGGTTGTCGCACGAGATCACCTGCGGAGCATCGAGTTTCGGCTCGTTCTTCGTGCCGCGATTGAGCATCACCTCATACTTGGCACGCGAGCCCGACACGACAACATCCAACAGGCCATCCTGGTTCCAGTCGAAGACCGTCGGGCAGAGATAACCCCACGAAGCCTCGAAGGGGCCTTGCACGACGTAGTAGCCCGGACGCAGCAGGATGGGCTTGCCACCCGCCTCCAACTCGACCGAGCGGGCAAAATCGGGCTGACGATCCGTGCCGTTGTTCTTGAAGAAGAGCAGACGACCCTCCGAGTTACCGGCCACGATATCCAGCACACCGTCACCGTCCCAATCGACCACGTTGGGCACCGTGAGCGAGCCACCGTAGAGCGGAGCATGAGCCTCCAACACCACGTGCGGAGCTGCATAGATCGGAGCACCCTTGGCCGTCATACGCTCGAAGCGATAGGTGTACATGGCCGACTCACCGCCAATGAGCAACCCCGAGCAATCGCCCCGCTCAGCCGAGTAGGGCACCATCTGGGTGCTATAAGCGACATGAACACGCACCTCGTCGTCGTTCTTCATCACGTGGAGAGCCGGGACACCACCCTTGGGCAGCTTGGCCACATAGGGGATATATTTCAAGCTGCCGAGGCGGCCGGCCACGAGGTAGCCGTCGAGCGTGCGGGCCTTGTTATAGACACATGCCACTCGCGAAGCACCCACCATCAGACGCATATGCTGGCTCACCTGCTCGACGCGGGTGATCTGCTGCCAATCATCATCGACCGTGAAGCGGAAGAGACCCGAAGCGTGCAGATCGCCACGATACATGCCGGCACCATCGTAGTAGGACTGACGGTCACCCGGATAGGTTTCGGGGCGGTAGGTGCCACCATCGTGGCAGAGTACGACAACCTCCACCTCACCGCGCTTACGGCGTACCATGTCGAACGAGGCTACGGGGTACTCAAAACCCGAAATCTGGTTTTTGCACACCTCCTCGAAGCCCGTACCGTTCCATTGCGAGACGTGGATATAGCTCTTGGCCAGACGCACGGCCCATACCTGGTCGCCATCCTGGAAGATGCGCACATTCGACGGGAAGGTCTTGGCCGCGCTCCACGGCGTTTGCACCTTCTCGGGGCTGTGGTAGATCGGATCACCGCTTTCGCTCATGCGGTCGAAACGACAACGGAAGAAACCCTTCGCTTGGGGCGTTCCGTGCTGCACCGAGACGAAAATATCGGGCTGCTGCTCCGACGAGAGGTAGGCAAAACCCTTCGGGGAGTTGTTGTAGGTCAAGCCAAACGACATCGGCGAGAGCCCCTCGGCACCACCCGCCGGCAGCGGCTGGGCATTCTTCAACGGCGTGGCAGCCTCTGTGCCCGAAAGCGAGAGGCCTACCAGCGCCAGTATCATCAACAGGCGTTTCATAACTCTATTTATTTAACTAGGATGCTATTCCTCTACGTAGTCAATCTGAACAGCAAGCAATGACAGATCGTTGAAATGGTCCGTATGGGGCAAGGTCACAGTTTGTCCCTCCTTGACCGGTAGGGCAAATATCGTCATGGGTATCGACGGTTTGTCGCCACCCATCTTCAACATGATCGTTCCGACCTTCTTCCACTTGGTCAAAGCCTCATCAATCAGTTTGTGCTGACGAGCCAAAACATAGATCTCACCATCGCCCATGGCCGTAACCTTCGCACGGTGGGGATTACGCTCCGCGTCGCCCTTATTGGGGCATGCGTGTTGCAAGAAATCCCAACCCACCAGCGAGGCGGGCACCTTCGTCAGCTGATAGCCACGGTTGGGGTGCAGACGAACGCCATTGGTCAGCTTCAGCTTCGTGTGGCCCTTACCAACCACCTTGACACCGACCTTCTTCAGCTCCACATTGGCACCTGTCTGCGACGAGACGGTCTGCTGCGACGCGGTCACCACCTGTGCCACGCGATCGTTGGCCGCCGGATTCACCGGCTCAGGCTTCGGCAGCGGAGCAAAAGCGGGCTTATCGCTGCGGAACGGTGCTACGGGCATACCGGCAGCATCGAACAGGTTACCGATAGCCGTCTCATTGAAGCAGTAGCGTACGGCTACGGGCTTGCGCACCTGCTTGTTCCAAACGAGCAGACGACCCTCGCCGTCGATCATACCCTGCGCAGGCTTAAATACGCCCGAAGCATCCGCGATCTCCAGATTAGCAACCGCATCACCACGGCACTCAATGCCACCCTCGGCATTCTCAAAGGTCACGATGGCACGACCGCCCTTGAACTCAACCGACTTCATCATCGTAGGCTTATACTTGCCCACATCCTGCTTGTAGACCTCGGCTAAAGCCCAGTTACCCAGACGGATGCCCACCTGCTTCTTGTTCGTGGGGTGGATGTTCGTCACATCCTCCACCTGGTCGCTGATCGTAACCATACCCGTGTTGGGGATCTCGCGCACTACGCGCTCCTGCTGCTCGCGCACGAGGGTCTTACCACCCAGCTTGGCCTCACGACCGTGCGGGGCGAGCTGCACCAAATAGAAAGGCATGTCGGGCTGACCGAACGCCTTGCGCCAAGCATGGATCATCAGGGCCTGCTGCTCGCCATACACCTCCGGATTATAGGCATTCGAACATCCCTGATACCAGATCGCACCGGCAATCTCAAAGTTGCGGAGCGGGTGGATCATCGCGCCATACAGACCACCGGCACGCCATCCCGAACGCTTTGCATAACGTTTCACAAAGAGATCGTAGGCCTCCTTATTCTGCTTGGCATCATTCGCCGTCATCCACATTTCGATCGGCGTACCACCCCACGACGAGTTGATCAGACCCACCGGACGATTCAGCTTCTCGAAGAGGTGACGACCAAAAAAATAACCTACGGCACTGAAATATTTCGTCTCCTCATCCCCGCAGACGATCCACTCGCCGTCGCAATCGGCCTGCAGGTTGCCCGTACAATTCTTCGTCACCGTAAAGAGACGCATCTGGGGATACTGCTCACCCTCGAGTGCCTGTTTCATATCGGCCGAGCCGTGTACCGCGCTCCAATTCATGTTCGACTGACCCGAGCAGAGCCATACCTGACCGATCAAGATATCCTCGATCGTCTCCTCGGCCTTCTTGTTGGTCTTGATCACGATCGACTGCGCCTCGGCCGTAGCCGCCGGGGTCTGAATCTTCACCGCCCACGAGGTGTCGTAGTGCGATTTGGTCTGCACGGCCTCACCCCACGAGGGCGTTACCGTCACCGTACAATTCGGATCGGCCCAACCCCAAATCGTCACCGTGCTCTGCTCCTGGAGCACCATGTGATCGCTCAAAACAGCCGGCATACGCAGAATCGGCTGCGCAAAGGCCGTTGCGGTTGCCATCACCATCAAGATGGCGAGCAACACCATACGTTTCATCATTTTCATAGGTTCATCTATTTAGTTGTTTGTAAATTTACTTGTTCAAGGTCTCCACCAACACCGGCTCACCACCACCCGCCTGACGGAACTTCTCGACCCGCTTAAAGAGCAGGAAGTTAGCATCGTGCTGGCGCGTAGGCAGACCACGCGACTCCTCCATCGCCGTGCGAATCACGCAGACGATATCCTCGCCATCGAATTGCCAATCGACATATTGGAATCCATCGAAGAAGGGGTTGTCGCTCGCAATGACGATGCGCTCCTCACGCCACGTGCGCAGATCGTCCGAGCTGATGAGCATCAGTGTATTACGCGTCAATCCGGCATGGATGCCGTTGGCGTAGATGCCGCCATGCTTCCGACCGAGCGAGGCCGGATCGGCCGGCGTCACCAAAGCCCAATAGCGATCCGAAGTGGCATCGTAGCGAATCGTAAACTTCTTGCCGCCACCCGGCATCTCGATAATATCCTGCTCAGGATCGAAGCGCAATTTTCGGGGTGAATCGACCGTGATGATGGCCGCCGTACGGCCCACCGTATGTTCATCGACACGCATCACATTGACCAAGCCCCCCTCGCGGGTCGGCACCAGACACCCCTCGATCCATTGGCGGAAGGTGTCGCCTCCGGCCCTGGTCGGCCACGTCTGGTCGTAATCCAGTTCCTGGCTCATCTTCCAGCTCGAAGCCTTCATCAGATCGGCCTTTTCAGGGACCGAGATCACGCAGGCTCGACGCTGTTCATCCTTAAAATTGGTCTCCATGGATCGCCAGATACGCCCATCGCGCACCACCATCGGCATCGGTGCCGAGTGGTAACGACCACGGAACAGCACCCCGCGATCAAACTCATCCTTCGGAAAGCTGAACGTGCGGCCTCCGTCGGTCGATTCGCAGATGATCACATGCCCCTCGGGCGACCAGGTACCTAGCATATAGAGCCGTTCGCCATGCTCAAAGAGGGTGAAGAAGTTGATCGGATAGTGCCCCTCGGACCACAACTGCCAACTCTCACCGCGATCCGTCGAACGGTAGATCTCCGTGCCGCGTTTCTGATTGGCATTGGTGCATGCCGCCAGATAGGTGCCGTCCTTGCAGATCAAGATATTCGGATTGGTGATATGCCCCCCGCGCAGTTTCTTGATGCGGGCCACCACCGTACCGGGGAGCGGTGCCGTATCGACCACCTTCAGTCGTCGCCCGAAGAGCATCGTCGAAAGGCCTCCTTCGCCGGCCGTGGGCAGGCTCATCCACTGGTTTGGGGTGGTGTATTGCGCCTTATAGATCACAAAACGATTCTTGTTGATATACAGGTGCTCCCCCGTAGGCTGCCAAACAGCGGCATCGGGCACCTGGCCACAAATAGCAATGCGCAATTGGCAGGGCCGATCGGCACGTACCGCCTCGGCACCCGCAAACTCCTTCAGGCTCACGGCATAGCGCATACCGACATAGGCCGCCGGCAACGACTTGCCAAAGCGGTGGCGTTTGTACTGCGGGAAGGCATCTTGGCCGGCTTTTGCCGTGCGAATATCAATTAGGCGTCCGCGCACCTGCAAGATTGGCTCCTGCTGCGGTGCCGCGGTCAAAGTGACCGCGGACACCACCAACCAACCAAGCAGCAGTAGCACGTAACGCATCAAGCGTTTCATGATCAAAAATCTTTTTTAGAGGGTTCTAAAATTGGGAATACGATGGAACGTCATCATATTGGCATCGTGCTGACGCACCGGCAGACCACGCTCCTCGGGGCATGCCGTACGGCTCACCGCCACGATATCGTCACCATCAAAGACCCAATCGAAATATTGGTAACCGTGGAAGAAGGGATCCTCGTCGAAGACCACCGTCTTGTAGGGCACCCAGTTGACCAGATTCTTCGAGTAGCACAACACGGCGTGGTTACGCATCAGGTCATACGTAATACCCTTGGCGTAGATGCCGCTATGCTTCATGCCTGCCTCGTGTGCCGGGTTCGTAATAGCCCAATAGCACTTCGAGACCTCGTCATAGCGCACCGTGAACTTCTTACCGCCACCCGGCATCGTGATGACTTCGTTCACCGCTAAGTTATACTCGAACGTGCCGATCGTCGAGGTTACCTCGCCCAACAGCGCATACGAACTCGTGCTCGAGCAGCTGCCACGCAGCAGGTTGTACACCTCGCCCTGCGGGCCGATCACGACATTACCCTCGATGGCCTCGGTGAGCGTATGGCTCCCCGCTGTCCATCCGGCATCGTTCTGTACGATATTCGTGCGGGTCCAGTTGGCCGGATCGAGCAGATCGGAATCCTCCGGAGCTGAAATCACAAAGGGATACTCGCATCGCTCGCCTCGGGACTCAAGAGCGCGCCAAATACGGCCATCATGCACCACCACCGGCACCGGCGCCGAATGGTAGTTACCGGCCAAGAGCACGCCACGCCCTGTCTCTTCGGGCATCAGCCACGTCTTACCCTTATCCGACGAGGGGCAGAGGATCAGATCGCCATCGGGATAGCGTACACCCATCAGGTAGAGCTGACCACGATGCAGGAACATCGTACCGAAGTTGATCGGATAGTAGCCCTCCGACCAGAGCTCCCAGCTTTGACCCTTATCCACCGAGCGATAGACCTCCGTACCGCGGAACTCGTGCACGTTGGTACACGACGCCAGATACGAGCCATCGGGCAGGATCAGAATACAGTTGTTGGTCAGGTGACGATCGCGGAAGCCATCATCGGCCATGCGCGTAATCACCACACCCGGAATGGGCGGTACATCGACCGAGATCTGGCGACCCAGCACCATCGTCGGCAGGGTCTGCTCCTCGGCACGAGGCAGGGTGATCCACTCACCCCCCTCGACCGTCTTCCAGTGGATGTGGTAGGTCACATCCCCGGCCGTAAAGATTTTACCCGTAGCCAACCAACCCAAATGATTCATGTTGGGCAGTTCGTTGGCAATATAGAGCACCTCCTCGTCATAATCGCTCTGGATGCGTACAGCCTCCACGCCGACACCATCCTTCAGACCCACCGCATAGTGAAAGGGCGAGCTGAAGAAATTATCGACCTCACCGGGCAACTTATATCCCGTGTGTTGCGGGAAGAGCTGCTCTCCGGAGGTAAATGTGCGCACATCGATCAACGATCCACGTACCTCGATCGGATTATTTTGAGCGGGCTGGAAAGCATCGTCATCATCGTCCGAACAGCTCCACGCCACCGAAGCAGCCACGAGCATCACGGCTATTTTCCAGTAGTTTTTCATAGGTTTCGTTCCGTTTTAAGTTGGTTATTCGGTTACCTCGACCGTAAACTCCTTGACCACCTGCTTCTCGCCGGCCAGCGTCTTCACCGTACCGACAATCACCACGCGATAGCTTCCGGCCTTCTCGAACGTATAGCTCCATGCCGAGGGGGTATCTGCACCGGCAGCCTGCAAAACAATCGGCTGGTCGGGACCGATATTGGTCGGCTCGGGGAGTTTCAACAGCGGATAGACCAAATATATATCCTTATAGGTCGTGGGACGGAAAGTCGTACCCAGACGATATGCATACGGATATTTTACACCATTGACCGTCATATTATATGCTCTCGGTTGTGTCCAGTCTCCCGAATCAATCGTTGCGCCATAGACCAGCGTAGGAGCACCCTCCTCCTCCTTGAAGTGAGATACCACGCCCGTACCATACACCATGGAGTGAACCTGCTCATAGAGCGGAGTCTGCGCAGCTGTTCCATAGGCTGTAGCCCAGATCGCACTGTCATACATATACAGATAGGTACGACCATTTCCTGCCGTATTCGTCGCCGGATCGACATAATCCGCAACATACTGAGCGACATGATAATGCAGCATCAAATAGCAGGTCTGCTCTTCGCCAAACCACTCGTCGCACACGGCACTCTTCGTGAAGGGCTCCGATTTGCTCGTCGAGTAGGCACCCATCTCGGGATCCAGACCATAGACCGGCACCGGATACATATCAAACATCTCCGTAACATCGGTCCAATCGGCCTCTTGGATAGCATCCTCAGTCATCGTACCATCGAAATTGTGCGAGATCTTGAAACGAGCCGGCTCGCGCTGCGTACCATTGGCCAGCGCAAACTTAAACTCCATCTGCACCGTGGCGGTCATCATACGATCGGTCGCTACGTAAGCATAGTCGTGGAACTGCTCACCCGACCAGAAGTCGATCTGATCGGCTGCACCCGACAGCGAGACCTGCAACGGCTTACCCACCTGGGTCGTCAGCACCGGAATATCCACCTCGAAGGGATCGGCCTGCTTGAAGCCGTCGAGTTCAAGCGTGTATTCACGTACGTAGTGCTTGTTCGGGCGGAAGGTGACCCCCTCGGGGATCTCCACCGTATAGACCGAGTTGTCGATGGCCTTCACCTCAAGGGTCAGCCCCTTGGCAGCATGCGTACCCGGAGCCACCAGCATGTAGAAGCTCTGCGTAGCATCACGCTTCAGCCCTACCTCCTTGGCCAAATCCAGCGTCACCGAGGCCGACTCCTCCAACACGGTCAGCTGCGGCGCAGCATCGGCCGAGACGGGCGCGGTCAGATTCATCATCGCCGACGGATAGCTCAACGCACCCGCAGCAGCGGTCAGCTTCAGCTCCTTGATCGGCAGCTCGGCCAGCGGGCAGTCGGGCGTGCTCTTCAGGCGGAACTCTACGACCGAGAAGATGTGCGAGAAGGCAAACTGAATACCACCGCCCATCAGGGCATTCGCCTCCACCGTCACCGGCTGGGCCACCAACGTTCCATAGGTCGAAAGGTGGGCCGGCGAATTGGCAGCCGCCTGCGTCTGCACGGCGGGCAGTACGATCGGGTGTTCGGTAGGCGTAGGCTCACGATCCATCACCGCAGTGAAGGGATAGTAGGCATAGAAACCCTGCTGCGATCGACCCTGCCAATAGATCATTTCGCCCTCCACGGCAGCAGCAAACGTACAACGCGTAGCATCGTTGCGGGTCGGCGTAGCCGTATAGGCGACATTGGCACCCGACGTACGACCGTCGGTCGTAGCATAGATACCCACCTGGTCACCCTGCTCCCAAACCATATCGAGCAGGCCACCCTCACCGAGCGAGGTCACCGTACGCGACGTGGAGGCACTCACGGCCGAGAAGGCCAGCGGCTCACCGGTCTGCGGTTGCAGGCCCTCGGTTGCCGCATCCTTTGCGCAGCTCGCCATCATCAGGGCGGCTGCGATATAGAGGATATGCTTTTTCATCTTGTTCATCCTTTTAGCGTGGTTGATTATTTCCAATCCTCGGGCTGGGGAGGCGTCAGACCACCCTCATCCTCAACGATCGTTACCTTCAGTTTCACGACCTTGTCGTCACGATCCCACACGTTGGCATTGGCAGCCACGAAGACCACTTCGTACTCACCCGGCTCGTTGAACGTGTACTTAAACTCGTGCAACGTGCCATCGGCCAACGCCTTGATGCCCACACCGTGGTCAGGACCATTGTTGAGCGACTCGTACTTCTTGATCGGGCCGGAGATACACCAACTCTCGAGTGTCTCGCTCGGACGGAAAATCGAGTTGAATTGGAAACGGCTGGCATTGATGTTGGGCCAGTTCTTAGGAGATACCGCCTCCCAATTCTCCGAGTGGAGGAAGGTCCAGCCCGAAGCCACAATGTCATACAACTCGACGCTCTTCTCGCCGGCTACGCCATTGAACTGCGGCGACTGGATAAACCACTGCGTACGACCATACGTCTGGGCATACTCACCACCCTCGACATGGAAGAAGAATCGGAAATAGATCGGTTTCTCGGGATCGGTATAGAAATCCGACACCTTCACATCGCCCGAGTAGAGCGATTTGATCTCCGTATCGTTCGGCATCTTAAACAGATCGGTGATGTCGATCCACGTAGCGGCATTCATTGCCTCTAAGGTATATTCGCCCGAGAAATCGGTCGAATAGCTGATCGGGCACGAGCTCGGATTGGCATGACCTACCACACCCGATCCGGTAGTTGCGTTGAAGGCAAAGTACATCTCGGTATCCGTGATACGATCTTTGTCCACATAGGCATAATCGTGCCCCTCCTCACCCGACCAGAAGGTGATCAGGTTCGGGTTACCCTCAAAATGGAAGGTAACCGGCTCACCCACCTTGAAAACCTCCGAGTCGAGTCGAGCTTCAAACGAAACCCCATCGACCTTCTCAAAGTCCTTGCGGCAGGCAGTTGTGATGAGCAGCAGCGAAGCCGCCATCAGCATATATTTATAGCTTCTTTTCATAACTTACTCACTCTTTTGAGGTTTACCATCCGGGATTCTGCACCAGTTTACGGTTCACACCCAACTCACGGGTCGGGATGGGCCAGAACTCATCGCGCGCCTCCGAATTGGCATAGTAACGTTTCGCATTCGCATAGTAGCTCGACGTGTAGCTCTCGGGAATCGTCAGCACCATCTGACGGATGTAACGCATGCGGCTGTTGAACTCGCCCCAGCGCACGATATCATCCTTGCGCAGATTCTCGAAGCCCAGCTCACGCGGACGCTCATCTTTGATCTGCTCGAGCAGCATCCACTTATCGCCCATCTCCAGATCGACATCGGCATTCGGCGTATAGATGTCCACACCATAGCCACGACGACGTACCTGGTTCACCAGCTCGTATGCGCGTGCCAGATCCTCGGCGCTCTGATTTGCCGGATCGGCCGCAACAGCCTCGGCCCAGTTGAGCAGCACCTCGGCATAACGCAACAGCGGATAGTTGATCGAGGTGTAGTTCGTCGAGCGCGGCAAGATCACCTCATACTCACGGCGGAACTTACCGCAATAGCGGCTCCACGTGTCACCACTCGTCAGGGCCACCTTATAACCGGTCTCGGGATAGTTTACATTATACGAGAAGGGGCAAATCGTCCAATCACGACGCAAATCCGTCGTCTCATAGAGCGACAAGAAGTAGGGCGTTGCGCGGATGGCACCGATCGAATAACCAAACAGGTCGATCAGCGTCTGACCCGTACCCGGGATCTTCGTGGCCGAGCAACCGATACCGTTCGTACGACCTACCTGACCGGCCGTTGTCGTATAGGCGCCCTCGTTGTTGCCATAGAACTCCACCTCGAAGAGGCTCTCCTGCGGATCGTAGCGATCCTGGATATAGCAGAGGAACAGCTCCTGGAACGAGGGGTTCAGGCGGTGGTATCCATTCGAGATCACCTTATCGGCATACTCACGAGCCTTGGCATACATACCCGGCTCCTTGACCGGATAACCGGCCATGTAGAGGCATACGCGCGACAACATACCGTAGGCGGTCGATTGACTCACGCGACCCGGCATCTCGAGCACTGAAGCGGCCGGCAGATCGGCAGCAGCAGCCTCCATGTCGGCAATGATCTGCAAATAGGTGTCACGCGGCGTCGATTGGGCAATCTGCACCGACTCGGCGTTGGCATCGCTGACCGAGTGCAGGATCACCGGAATGTTGTTGAAGCGCACGACCAACATAAAGTGGTAGAAACCACGCAGGAAGCGAGCCTCGGCACGCACACGGTTCTTCTCGGCCTCGGACATATCCGATGCCTTATCGATATTCTCCATCAGCATATTGGCACGGTTGATACCGTTGTAGTACCAACGCCAATAGGCTGCCACCTTCGTATCCGAAGGCATCACATCATAATCGCCCACCGTACCATAGTCCGAGCTGTAGCTCTCATAGCCGATATCGGCCGCCAGACCCATACGGCCCAGCAGGTTACCGCCATAGAGGTTACCCTCGGCCAGGACGGCATAGGTCGCAGCCACAGCCATATCGACCTCTTGGGCATTGTTATAAAATTCGCTCGGGGTGACAAAGTCCTGCGGTTCGGTATCGAGCAACGAGCAGGAGGTGGAGCACACCACACCCAACGAAAGCAATGCTAATACTATCTTTTTCATCTTGTTCATCGTTGTAGGTTAGAACGTTACTTTCAGACCGGCCATATAGGTCTTGTTACGCGCATAGGCCGAGTAGTCAAAGTTGGGCGTCAGGGCCGAGTTACGCGTCGAAACCTCGGGATCGAGACCCGAATAGTCGGTCCACGTCCACAGGTTCTGGGCCGAGAGGGTCAATGCGAGCGATTGCAGACGCAGCTTGCGCACCAACTTCTTGGGGAAGCTGTAGCTCAGCGAAAGGGTCTTCAGACGCAGGAACGAACCATCCTCGATCGTACGCGACGAATAGACACCCGCAGGACCACGACCGCCTACGCGGAAGTTCTTACTGTCGGTGTTCGACGGCGACCAACGATCCACATAGCTGGCAAACTGGTTGATGTTCTTGTTACCATAGTTACCCTCGAAGAAGATACGGTTGGCATTCATCACATCGCAGCCATAACGCCACTGCAGGAAGATGCCGAGCGTAAGACCCTTATAGGTAAAGTTGTTGTTGAAACCACCCTCATGGATCGGCTCGCAACGACCAATCACAACCATATCCTGGTCATTGACCACGCCGTCACCATTCTGATCGACATACTTAATATCACCGGGCTGGATCACCGAGCGGTCGTTACCGTTGGTCGGCACGTTGTTCTTCAGAACGTAGTTTCCGGCAGCATCCTGATCGAAATCCTCATAGCCATAGCAGCCATCCCAGGCAATACCGTAGAACTGGGCAATGGGCTGACCCACCTGGGCCAGGTAGAGGTACGTACCGTTGAAATCGGCCGTCAGGCTCACCGACGAAAGCAGGTTCTCCTCGCCCTCGGCCAGTGCCATCACGCGGCTGCGGTTAAAGGCCACGTTCAAATCCGATGTCCACTCGAAATTCTTCGTGCGGATATTGACCGTATTGAGCGTAAACTCCATACCGCGGTTGCGAATCTTACCGATGTTCTTATAAACAGTCGTATAACCCGAGTTGTAGGGGACATTGGCGTTGAGCAGCAGGTCGCGCGTCATCTTCTGATAAGCATCGACGGTCAGGCTCAAGCGATTCTTGAACAGACGAACATCCAAACCGAGGTCGATCTGCTCGGTGCTCTCCCACGTCAGGTCGCGGTTACCGAGGCTCGTCGGGAGCATTGCCTCACCCGGCGTCATGTTGCCAAACGAATAGTAGTCGTTCAGCTGCATTGCCGGCCAGGTCGAGAAGTCACCCACGCGGTTGTTACCCGTCACACCATACGATGCACGCAGTTTCAGATCGTTGATCCAACGCACGTTGCGCATGAACTTCTCCTCACCGATACGCCAAGCTACGGCCGCCGAGGGGAAGTAACCCCAGCGGTTGTTCTTCGTAAACTTCGACGAACCATCGGCACGGAACGACATCGTCAGCATGTAGCGCGAACGGTAGCTATAGTTGATACGACCCAACCACGACATGAGCGCATTCTCGCTCAACACGGCCGTCATCGTATCGGGCAGACCCTCATCGATACCGCTCATACCCAAGCCCTCGACCGGAATCAGCTTGCTCGAGTAGCCAAAACGCTCACTCTTGACACCCTCCATCGTGAAGGCGATCACAGCGTCAAACTTATGGCGGTTGTTGTTCCAATTCTTCTTGTAGGAGAGCATATTCTCGTTCATCCACGAGGTGGTCTCCGTATTCGAGTACGAGCCGCTCACACCCTTCGTATTGGTCAGCGTCGGGTAACCCTTGTAGGTCGAGGAGTTGTTGAACTCGGTAGCCTGATTGCGGGCGTCGGTATAACCACCCGAGATGGTCAGCTTGAGCGACTTGGTCAGGTTGTACTCCAACTTGGCATTGGTCGAGAAGTTGTGCTTCTTGCGGACCTTATAATCGTTCTTGGTCGAGAGGATCGGGTTCATCACCGCCGAGGCCGAGCCGTCGAAGGCATCATCGAAGAGCTCGTCATCGAGCGTCTCACCACCCGACAGCACCACGGGACGGAAGGCCCACGTACGGTACATCAGATACGAGGCGTAGGCGTTGCTCGTAGCCTGGGCCGTCGATGAGGTCTGACCATGCGTCTTGTCGGCCGTATAGCTGGCGTTGAAGGTCAGCTTGGCTTTCTTGTTGAGTTGCTGCGTCAGCGAGATACGACCCTGATACTTCTCATAACCCGAGCAGATGATCACACCATCCTGGTTGGCAGCCGACAGCGAGATCGAATATTTGGTCTGCTTCGTACCACCACGCAACGAGACGTTGTGCATCGAGATCGGAGCCGTCTGGAAGAGCTTATCCTGCCATTCGATACCGGCACCCATCGCCTTGTAGTCCTCCATCGTGCGGCCCAAATCGGTCAGATAACGATCCGTCTGCGAAGGCTGGCGCTCAATGATGTACTCCACGAACTCGGCAGCATCCATCATATCCATCTGCTTGGCAACCTCCTGGAAACCATACTGACCGTTGTAGGTAATGGTCGGTTTACCCTCCATACCCTTCTTCGTCTCGATGATGATAACACCGTTGGCACCACGTGCACCATAGATAGCCGTAGCCGAGGCATCTTTCAGGACCGTGAACGACTCGATATCGTTCGTATTCACGGCTGCAGCCGAGAAGCTCTCCATCGGGAAGCCATCCACCACATAGAGCGGCGAGTTGCTCTGCGTCAGCGAGTTGCGACCACGGATTACGACATCCATATCCTCACCCGGCTGACCATCGGCCGACGATACGGCCACACCGGCAATTCGACCCGTCAGTGCCTGGTCGAAGTTCACAACCGGCGCCTTCAGCACCTCATCCACCTCGAGCATGCTGACCGTACCGGTAATATCTTTCTTCACCTGCGAGCCATAACCCACCTCGATCACGACCTCATCGATGGCGCTGGCCTCATCCTGCAGCACCACATCGAGCGTCGTACGCTTACCGATCAGGATCTCCTGTTCGGCATAACCCAGCATCGAGAAGACCAGGTAGTCACTCTGTTTGGCTCGAATCGTAAAGGTACCATCGGCCGTTGTGGTCGTACCACGAGCCGTACCCTTCACCAGAACAACAGCACCGGCCATGGGTTGGTTCTCCGAATCGGAGACCTTACCCTTCACCGTCACTGTAGCATTTTGAGCCACAGCTTCGACGCTCCACAAACCACTCACCGCCAACAGGGCGATCAGTAGCACGGAAAGCATCTTGAAGATTGAAGGTTTCATAGTTTTCATCTATTTTGTTGGTGATTTTGAGGGTCATGATGCAGAAACAACGCGGTTTCTGCATCATGACCAATATTTATTTGCGTATGTTAACTACCACGATGGCTTATTTACGCTTCGGGAAGAGCTTCGTCAGGATAAAGCCCACCAAGAAGATGGCCGTCGTACCAAAGACGATGGTCAGGTAGGTGTGCAGCTCCGAGCGGAACTCGTAGAAGGGCTGACCCTCATTGATCAGCGGCGAGAGGCTCATCCAAGCGATCACCAGCAGACCGACGATCACGGCCAATACACCATGAGCCTTACGCACCGTCTTGCAAACCAGCGTCAAGAGGAACAGACCGAGCATACCTCCGCTAAAGATCGAAGCGAGCTTCCACCAAGCATCCAGCACACCGTCGATGTGCATCATCAACAGACCCATCACGATACCCAGGCCACCCACGAAGAACGACGAGAGGTAGAGCACGCGCATATTCTTCTTCTCCGATGCCTCCTTCTTGGCAAAGCGGTTCACAAAGTCCGTCAGCACGATCGTAGCCGACGAGTTGATACTCGTAGCCACCGTAGACATACCGGCCGAGAAGATAGCAGCAATCACCAGACCCGTAATACCCATCGGCAGACCTTCGACAATAAACCAGGGGAACACCTGGTCCGAAGCCATATTACCCAGCGCCTTCACGCCCGTTACAGGATCCATAGCCGCATCGGGCAGCAACTCGGGCTGTGCCGTATAGTAGGCAAACAGCGCCGTACCGATATAGACAAAGACGAGCGACACGGGGATGTAGAGAAGCGAACCGAAGAGGGTCGATTTGACAGCATCCTTGGTCGATTTGGTCGTCATATAACGCTGTACGTAGTTCTGGTCGATACCGTAGTTCTGCATGTTGGTAAACAGACCATAGATGAGCACCACCCAGAAGGTTGCCTCGGTGAGCGAAGCGCCAAAGCTACCCAGCGAGAACTTATCGCTTGCAGCAGCGATCTCAAAGAGCTGGTTCGGGCCCTCGGGCATCGAGAAGGTGAGCAACACAGCGCACGCCAATGCACCCACGATCAGGATAATACCCTGAATAGCATCGGTCCAAACCACGGCCGCGATACCACCCAGCAGCGTATAGATCAGCGTAGCAATACCCGTCCAGATGATGATCTGCTGCACATCCCAACCGAACATAGCGTTGATCGGCAGCGCCAACAGCAACAGAATCGAGCCGATACGTGCCAACTGCGTCAGCAGGTAGCAAATGGCCACATAGCAACGTGCCCAATAGCCAAACTTCTGCTCCAGATAGTGGTAAGCCGAAACGCTGTTCACATTGCGATAGAGCGGAATGAAGATCTTGGCAGCCAACCACGTAGCGAGCGGAATCGACAGCGAGAAGACAAACGGATTCCAGTTACCGGCCAAAGCCTGACCCGGCAGACCGAGGAACGAAATCGACGACACGAAGGTAGCGAAGATCGACATACCAACTACCCAGGTCGGCAGCGAACCCTCGGCCTTCGTGAAGGCGGCAGCACCCTTGCTCGAACGGAAGTAGAACGAGCAACCAAAGAGAGCTACACCACCCACAAAGATAAAGAACACCAAATAGTCGAGCCACGTCGTACCACCGGCCGACATCACCTCCGTCGAGGCGGCTGTATTGAGTAGATTAAACATCCTGTTTCTTTACTTTTTAATACGTTAGACCATCTTTTTACTCAACACACGTTGCACCCAGCGCTACCAATGCCTCGCGGATCTTGGCACGCTCCTCGGCGCGGAACTTACGATAGGGATACGACAGATAGTCGTCGCAGATACCCAGCAGCGAGAGGGCGCACTTCACACCCTTCAGGTAGCTCGAGCCATACTTACCCACCGTGTAGATCGTCGTCGAGATCTGCATGATGCGACGCTGCAGCTCACGCACCTTCTGCAGGTCACCGGCCTCGGCAGCGTTGTACATCTCCACATAGAGCTCGGGGAACATGTTGGCACCACCGTTCACACCACCTTCGGCACCCATCAGGACGCACTCACCGGTCAGCTCCTCCGGACCTACGTAGAGCGAGAAGTCCTCACGACCACCCAGCAGGTAGATCAACGTCTCGAAGTAGTTCATGTTGGCCGACGAATCCTTCAGACCCACGATATTGGGGTGATCAGCCAGCACAGCGACCGTCTTGGCCTCCAAGAACACCTTCACGTGCGAGGGCATATTGTAGAGGTAGAGCGGCAGGCAGAGTGCATCGGCCAGGGCCGTGTAGTACTCGATCAGCTCCTGCTGCGAAGCGGCAAAGTAGTAGGGAGCAGCTGCTACGACACCCACTGCGCCACATGCCTTGGCATGCTCGGCCAGCTTCACGCTCTCGTCGAGCGACGTATCGGTCACACCGACCAGCACGGGCACACGACCGGCCACCTGCTTCAGTACCAGCTCCACAAACTCGTAGCGCAACTTGTAGGTCAGGCTCTGGGCCTCACCCGTCGTGCCGAGGATGAAGATGGCGTGCACGCCACCGGCAATCATATGCTCGACCAGGCGCACAGCACCTTCGCGGTCCAATTCGTCGTTGCCCTTCAGCGGGGTAATCATCGGGGGAATAATACCTTTAATCTTTTCCATGGTTGTTGGTTGTTTGTTTTGTAAATAAATTATTGTTATTTTTTTCTCTCTTTATTTCAGTTGAGACGATCGCCCTTATTTTTTCGGGCTCTCTTTATATTGCTGAATCCAGCGCATGACCATCGGATAGGTCTCCTGCTTAAACTTGTAGCGATCGCGCATCCAGAAGCCGTGACCACCGGTCGGGAAGATGTGCATCTCGGATTTCACACCCGCCTTTTTCAGTTCGATATAGAACTCCACACATTGACGCGGATCGACCGCCTTGTCGTTATCGCAAAGCACGATCATCGTCGGCGGCACCTCCTTGTGGACATTCATACAGGGGTTGTATTTATCGCGCATGGCCTTATTCTTCATCCCCTCTTCACCCAGCAGGCATAGGCTGGTATTGCTATTCGGATACTCGTTCGACGTCACGGGGTAGATCAACACCGCAAAGTCGGGACGATACTTCTTATCCGTATAACGCGTGATCAGATTCGACACAAAGTGACCTCCGGCCGAGAAACCGATCACACCGACCGACTCGGGATTGATGTTCCACTCGGCAGCACGCTCGCGGATGATCTGCATGGCACGCTGCGCATCCTCCAGCGGCAGATCGGGATGACCATTCGGCATACGATACTTCAGCACAAAGGCGGCAATACCCTGCTCGTTGAGCCACTGGGCCGTCTTGTAGCCCTCATGCGTCACGCACACCTTCTCGTAGCCGCCACCCGGCACGACCAGCATAGCCTGCGTCGGGCGCTTCGTCTTCGCGGGCAGGAAGATCTCCAGCTCGGGGTCGCTGACGTTGATATAATAGTTCTTTTCGTTCAGCCCCTCGGGAACATCCTCCAGGCCATTTTTCGAGGGCGTACCCTCGGGGAAGAGCTTCACATAGATCGGCTGCGGGCGGTTGCGAACCACATAGAAGTGACCATCCTCGGCACCCAGCAGCAGATCGCGCACGCCGTCGCCATTCCAATCGACCGTCGTCGGGCAGGTCGTGTGACCGGCCAAAATCGTCTCACTTACATTACCCATATACTCATACCATACTTTACCCTTCTCCTCCTTCACGTTGCGGAACCACGCGGCATTCTGGCTATCGACGATCAGATCCAGACGACCATCGTTATCCCAATCCGTGAAGCAGATCTTGCGACGACCCGACTTTCCGGCCGTCAGTTCGTTCAGACGCAGCACACCCGGCTCGGCATTTGCCACACCCTTGCGGTTATCGTAGAGCGAGCAGTTCGTGCTATAGAAGATACGCTCACCGGGCTTCAGCAGCAGGCGACCATCCTTGGCGCGGAAACGCTCGAAATAGGCCAAATAGCCCTCCGTATCGAGCACTACGAGGTCCATCAACCCATCCTTGTTCCAGTCGATGGCCACGGGCGTCGTGCGCCACTGCGTCGTCAGCGTACCCGGCTCGGGCGTCCACCAGTTCCACGCTACGCGCGGCATCTTGTTCTTCTTCCAATCCACCAATACGGGCTGCGGAGCCTCCAGCTCGAGGCAATCGCTCTTACCCGGATTGCGCAGCCACTCGATCTTACCCCAGATCGAATTGATGATGATATCCTGCTTGCCGTCACCATCCCAGTCGGCCACCGAGAGGACCGTGTAGCCCCACTTCTCCTCGGCAGGGCCCTGAATCGAGCCGTTGTAGCCGGCCTGGATGCGCAGCGGCTTACCCTCCACCTTGAAGAGCTCCGGCTCGCCCCACGTCGGACGCTTACCGCCCGAGAGGTTGCGGATCAGGGCGATCTCACCGGCCGAGTTACCCGCTACGATATCCTCCTTGCCGTCACCGTCCCAATCGACCGTGCAGGGCGTAGCCAACGCACCGAACTTCACCAGCTCGGCCTGCTGACGCAGGTAGTAGGGCGACTCAAACTGCGGCATGCCACCCTCGATCTTGCCCGTATGACGCAACCACGCTACGCGGCCATCCTCATCACCGACGAGCAGGTCGGCATGGCCATCGCCATCGAAATCCGAGACTACCGGCACGATCATCTCCAAGTGGAAACGAATCTCGCCCTCCCGATTCTTCAGGCGGCGCCCCTCGGCAAACTTCGGCTCATTGCGCGTACCGATATTCTCAAACCAGGTCAGCCCATCGAGAAACTCACCGCAGATCAGGTCCAAATCGCCATCGCCATCGAAGTCGGCGATGCAGGGATTCGGTGCGCCGTAGGTGTCGATCACCCCCTCACCGGCCTTCACCTTGCCGCGATTGATATAGTTGCCGTTCACATTCTCCAACCAATAGACATAGCCGTGCAGCGGGCCGCGCGTCCACTCGCCCTGGGCATTGTAGGCGTTGTCCCAGCCGTAGTCGTCCCACGTGTCGATGCCGACGATGATGTCGCGATCGCCATCGTTGTCCCAATCGGCATAATTCCACATATTGCTGCGCGATTTGTTGTAGGTAGCACCCAGCACCTCGCCCTCATACACGATGGGCTGCTCCTCGACGTAGGGAGCCTTCACAAAGTTGGGATACTCCACCCCCTTGGCCAACACATACTGCTTGCCATCGACCTCCGACACGCGAATGTTGTTCAACCCCTTCTTGTGCAGCTTCTTGGCCGGTGCAAAGAGCGGTTCGGACGACGTACCGATATTCTGGAAGTAGTACAACCCTTTGTAGGGCTTGTCGGGGCACGAAACGAGCAGGTCCATGCGGCCATCTTGATCGTAGTCCGTCGGAATCGGAATACCCCACAGACCCACGCCCAGATCGACCTCCAAGCCGGGATTGTTGTGTTTCACAAGAATCGCACGCGAGTTGCGCGCAGCCACTTGGTATTGTGCTTGTGCCGCCGTGAATGTCATCAGCGCCACCAAAGCCAATGCGAGGCCCTTCATCGACCCCCGAAAATGAGATTTTTGCATCATATCTGTTAGTAGTTAATAATTTTTTCGTAGGTTGGTCAGTTGGTTACTCCTCGCGTCGCACCGAATCGCCATCCACAAAGTTCGGGGCCAGCACTAACGTCGCCGCCGGCTCACTCGGATGGTTGATGCAACGGATCACCCGCAGCAACGCCTCGTGGGCGAACTGCCCTACCGGCTGCTGAATATAGGCTATCGAGGTGGGATAGAGGTCGAAGGCCTCGCTACCATCAAAGGCCACCATGCCGATCTTGCGCGGCAGGGCTAACCCCTTGCGATGCAGCGCCTTCACACCCGCCACCGAGAGGGTATTCGTCGCAAAGATCAGCGCGTCGGTCTCCTCAAAATTGATATTCGACAGACATCCATCCATCGCATTATCCACATCGCCGTAGCTCACGCGGTGCACCTTGACCACCTCCTCGAGCCCCAGCTCAGCCATTTCGGCACGATAGCCCGCCTCGCGGTGGGCAATATTCGACACAGCCATGTCATACGAGATCATCTCCACACGACGGTAGCCGCCCTCAACCAGCCGCTGCACCGCCTGACGGCAGGCCGACTCATTATCGAGCACCACGCGATTGACCGGCAACGATTCGATGTCGCGGTCGAGCAGCACCACAGGCACCCCACGCTCCAACACCGAGGCGATGATCGGCTCACACTGCTCGCACGGCACGATGATCAACCCATCGACACCCTTGCTGAGGAAGGTGCGGATCAGTCGCTCCATCTTCTCGGGCTTCTCGTCCGTCGAGCCAAACAACACCGTGTAGTTGGCCGAGAAGGCCTCATCCTCGATCTGACGCGCGATGCTCGAGAAGAAGCTGTTCGAGATATCCGACAGGATCACACCAATGGCACGGCTACGGCGGCTGCGCAGGCTTCGGGCGGCCTGATTCTGCGTGTAATGATACTTCTCGGCAATGGCCAGGATGCGGCTTGCCGTCTCATCATTCACCTTGTAGCGTTTTTGGCCATTCTCGCCGATCGTATTGTTCAGCGCAAACGACACCAACGCAGGCGAAACCCCCGCTTCGCGTGCAATGTCTTTAATGGTCACCTGTTTTTTGTTAATCATAACTCTATTTTTTTTGCAAATTTTCTCTTTTTTTTGCCCCGCGCGTTGCTCGTCCGCTCGTTTTTGGCGGTTATAACTTAAAACGTTTTAAGTTAATCGGTACATTAAAATCCGAGGGATCCGTCTCTTTTCAAGGCTTTAACCCCCAGACCTTCAATATATTATCTCACTTTCTGCTTAAGTAATTTTCCGAACGCCCACGTTCGGGGAACGGTTTATCGCGTACAAATATATATATAAATAGTTAAAAAAGCAAACTTTAGCAGGCAGAATTTAGCACCTCCCCACCACTTCCACCACTCCCACCACTCCCATGATTCCCATTACTCTCATTACTCCCACCACTCTCATTACCCCCCCCGAAAAAAAAGGAGCCACCCTTTCGGATGGCTCCAATTTACAATCTATCGAAAAGAATTACTTCAGGTAGGTTACCGTAACGGCATCCAGACGAACCTGACCACCCGTCAACGAGGCAATCTTATACGAAGCAACAGCCTCTTCAAACTTAACCGTTACCTTATCACTCGATACCGATACCGTACCACCGTCAGTTGCAGTGATCGAATTCTTCAGCGCCGTTGCGTACGAATCACTGTTCGCATCGAATACAATCTCGGTGATCTGACCCGGAGCCTCTACGATGATCTCAGAGCTCTTATAGAAACGAGCCGGCTTAGCATAGTCTGCCACATTGCTAGTCGATTGAGCCTTATTGTTAGTCACAACAATACCGTCCTCCTCCCAAACTTGGTGGTTCGTATCAAAGGCCGTACGTTTACTCTTATCATCAAAGGTAAGCGTTGCTGATACCGGCTCAGCTTCATCGCCTCCTGCAGGTTTAGCAGCCTGCGAAACAACAACCGTAGCACTTGCACCAGCGAACGAAACCGTCACCTCAGCCTCACGAGCATCGCCCTCATTGGCAGCAACCGTTACCGTTACCGTCTCACCATTAACAGCGGTCGTCACCCAATCAGCATTATCCGATGCAGTGATCGTACCCTCGCCGTAGATCTGTACTAAAATATCTTTGGCACCGCCATCAGCTTGGAACGAAAGGCTCGAAGCTCCCAAGCCCAAGAATTTCGGCGTATTATCGACCTCGGTCAACTCATAGAGTACCGGATTGAAACCCTTCTGTGTATTGTAGGAACCAAACGAGTTGTAGGTAGTATCAAACTGTACCCACTTCTCCTTCAATACGTTCTTGATGACATACGTACCGGCAGCCTCAGCCTCGATGGTCCAAACATGACCACCCTCTGCAGGTACATCAGCAGCCACATTGAAGCTATCATAGGTGCCCGACATATATACATACTTACCGTTCCACTGTTGGATCGTGTAACCACCCTCAACAGGCAGCACACCGAAGGCAGCAGCAGCAGGAGCCGAAACGGTTTCACCCGAGCCGATTTCCACCAGATCCTTCAGATAACCATAGTTACCCGACAGACCCTGAGCAGCACGGCCCTCACCAGAAGCCCACAGATACCACTTACCGGGCTCTACAGCCGTAGCTTTCTTGTAGTAGTAATACTTATCAGCATCCAATGCTGCCAACTCATAAGTTACATCGGGCACTACCTCTTTACCAGCCTGCATAACGGGGATCTCAACCGTCGATTCGCCATAGGTCAGCACGATCACGCCCTCGATCACCTCGGTCGTCTCGTTGGCTGCTACGCTAACGGTCAGTACATTCTCGGCAGCATTGATCGATACCCACTCGGGCGTCGTGATCTGCAGCTCAGCCTCACCGACCAGCTCGATCTCAATGGTCTGCTCACCACCCTCGGCAGCAAACTCAAGCGACTCAACGCTTACCTTCACGATCTCGGGCGTGATAACCGGAGCATCACCGGCCTCGATCTTAATCGTAGCATAGTCCATCGAGAAGTAGAGGTTGTAGTAACCATCGGCAGCAACACTCATGTTGTTACTCGAGTTAATAATACCCTCATACAACTTACCGATCTCCATATCCTGAGGACCACCATAGTTCAACGTCCACTGACCGTTGGCACGGAACTTAAACTCGTCGGCAGCCGTAATCTTCAAGTTCTTGGCAACAGCCCACAGCTCACCGTCGATCTCACCAATCTCCATCGTGGCGATATCCTCGCCCCAATCAGTGAACGTACCAACGATGCCCCACGTGTTACCCTCAGCCAGATTCAGCTTCTCGCGGAACTTCTCAAACTCAACAGCCTCCGATACGGGCTTACCGGCCTCCATCAGATAGACAACCTTGTTAGCCTCGTCGAAATAGATATCATAGGTAGCATAAACCACCGGAACGATGTCGCTGCTACCACCACTCGTAAATACGGGGATCGGCATATTGGCATATACCTTAGCACCGGCAACGCTGGGATCAACGCCATAGTTGGCAGCGTCGTTCCACGAGCCATCATCATTCGGAATACGAACCTTGAAGCCACCCTCCTTCAGCTCGATGCCGTAAGCAACAGCCATACCATTCTCGGCAACGACCATCGGAACATCCTTCGTCCACTCGCCGTTTACACCGATCAGGCACCAGGGCGAAGGAACAGCGTCCGTAGCCTCCTTGCCGTCGATCGTTACCAGACCTTCACCATTGCGGTTACCACCAACAAGACCCAAGAAATAGTCGGGAGCAACATAGCCGTTAGCCGTCTCAGCGAAGGTGTTACCCTCGATCACAGCCTTCTCGATAGCCAGCGTCGTACCCTTCGAACCATGGTAAGCACCGATAAACTCGCTGTTAGCGCGCTTAGCAGCACCGGCCGAGTTGATAGCCACGATCTTCGTATTCTTAACCGTCGAGTTCTTCACCGTAGCGTTCGGCGTTACATAACCGATCAGACCACCAACGCAACCGCCGTCAGCCTCGCTCAAGGTCGAAACCTCCGAAGCCTCCACAACAGCACCGTCTACGTTCAACACGTTCTCGGCAACGAAACCTACCAGACCACCGACCTTGTTTACGCCGGCAACCTTAGCACCCTTCACCGTTACCTTCTCCACGTTCACCGTACCATAGGTAGCACCGGCCAGACCACCGGCATAGTAGTCACCCTCGATCGTTGCACGAGCAGCAGCGGGCATAACCACGATACCGTCGATCACGAGGTTCTTCACCGTCGAAGATACCAGCGAGGGGAACAGACCGTTCACCTTGGCACCCGACTCAACAACCAGGTTCTTCACCATGTGACCCTGACCATCCAGCTCCAGGTTGCGCGTGAGCTCGGGGTTCACAGCTACCGTATAACCGGCCATGTCAAGATCCTCGGCCAACTTAGCCTTCAGACCCGAAGCGTTCGCCAACAGCGTAGCCATCTGACCCGGAGTCTCGATGTTGATGTAACCATCAGCACCTGCTACCGGCAGCGGCTCCAACTTGCCATTCCACGGCGTCAGCTCGTGTGCCGGCTCGTCGAACTCATTGTCGATATATACCTTGAAGGTTGCGGGATCGGTCAGCAGATCACCCACGATGTTCGTACGGTGGTTGCGCTCGATGGGAACCCACGTGAAGGGACCAATAGGCTCCTCCTTACTGTCAGTCGTGTAGTTGAACCAAATAGCTACATCGGTCGTCGAAGCCGGCGTATCGGCCAGCAGGTAGTTGAACGATGCCCAGAAGTACTCCGAACCGTCGTTGAGCTTCAGCTTCTCCACATCAGTCGTCTGGTTCTTGCTCACCGGAGCAGCCCAGTCGAACGTGATCTCCTTCATCTCGCCTACGGGCTTACCGGGCAGGTAGTTACCCTCCTTATCCGTACCCACAGCCGTGAAGTCGAACTGCGTGTAGGTCGAAGCCTTCACCTTCGTGCCGGCCAGCTCATACTTGTGCTGCAGAGCCACGTTGATGTCAGCATAGCTGATACCTACGTTGAGCTGAGCGAAGGGACGATAGAGCCAGATGTCCTTCTCGATGGCGCCGTTCACCTTCAGGTTGCGCTCAACCCACAGGAATGCGTCACGATCGTCGTTGTTACCCTCCTCAACATCGTTGTAGGTGATCGAGAGTTTCTTGGTCATCCAGTCGATTGCATAGTCCGTGCAATCGGGATCCTGAGCCCAGAAGATGATGTCGTAGCTCTTACCGGCTACAAGACGCACCTTCACCTCGGTCTCACGGTTCACAAAGGTAGCCGTACCCTGCTGTACCGGAGCCATGTCGGCCTTCTCCAGGTCGCCCGTCAAATAGATGGCCCACTGAAGTTCGGTTGCCTTCAGACCATCAGCCACCGCACGCGATGCAACACCACCCGGTGCTGCTACGCTGAACGTCACGTCCGTGTCACCGCTGGTCGGATTGTAGGGATCCGCACCATCCTGACCGCACGCTGCAGCAAAAGCTACCAAAGCCGTCGCTGCAAGAAAACGAAACAGTTTTTTCATGATTGGTTAAAAAAGTTAAAAAAAAGTTAAAAAAGTAATTAAGTGTATTGTATTTAGTTTCAATCTGTTACACACATCAACATACAACAACTCAACACCCCGTCACCGCTTTTCACAGCTCGGACGGTTGTTGGTTGTGCGTTTGATCGTACAACAAAGGTAGCAATAAGATTTTGTTTTACAAATTGTTTCCGCACTTTTTTTACGATCATTTTTCAACAAAGAGTTCGTTTCGCACCGCGTATTTCGCTCTCGGAAATTTTCAAAAATCGAAAAAAAGTTGTACATTTGTCAAAAGGTTCGCACAGAGGGCGAATCGAAGGTAAGCAAAAACAACAAAACGAGCATTCGTTAATACGCACAATTATGACACATCTGTTGCTTTTCGGTAACTTGGGTTGGCCCGAGTTGATCATCATCCTGCTGGTCATCCTGCTGATCTTCGGCGGTAAGAAGATTCCCGAACTGATGAAGGGCATGGGCAAGGGTGTACGCTCCTTCAAAGAGGGGCTCAACGAGGTCGAGAAACAGATCGACCAACCGACCGACAATCCCGACAAAAAGGAGTAGCATGGCCCACGAACAGCCCCACGAGACGACGCAATCGTTCTGGGAGCACCTCGAGGCGTTGCGCTGGGCCATCCTGCGCTCGTTGGGGGTGTTGCTGGTGGCGATGGTCGGCTTTTTTGCCGCCATGCCATGGCTGTTCGACCACCTGATTTTAGCCCCGACACACGGCGATTTTCTTCTATATCGCTGGATCGCCCGGCTGGCCGGAGGCGAGTTTGCCGTAAGCTATCAACAATTTGAGGTCGAGCTGATTAACATCCGCGTCGCCTCGCAATTCATGACCCACATCAGCACCTCGTTTTGGTGTGCATTAGTGGCCACATTTCCCTATCTGATCTATGAAATTTGGCGATTCGTGCGCCCGGCACTCTATCGTGCCGAGCGACGCGCCGTAGCGGCTGCCTTTTCGACCGGCACGGCCCTCTTTTTTACCGGATGTGCGGTGGGCTACCTGGTGGTCTTCCCCATCATGTTCCGCTTCCTGGCCGACTATCAACTCAGCGCCGAGATTGCCAACCAGATCGCGCTCCACTCCTACATGGGCAATTTCCTGGGGACGATCTTCATGATGGGCGTCGCCTTCGAGTTGCCGATCCTCACCTGGCTCATTTCGCGCATCGGTCTGGTGACCCGCGAACAGCTGAAATACTACCGCCGCCATGCGGTGGTCATCCTGCTCGTTGCCGCGGCGCTGATCACCCCCTCGGGCGACCCCTTCACGCTGATGGTGGTCTTTCTGCCCCTCTACCTGCTCTATGAGGCCGGCATCTGCTTTGCCCGCCCGGCCGAACGAGAGAGCTAATCCGCCCCGCTTGGAGTCTTTGCGCGAGGCACCACACGGAGCCTTTCACCCGAATTCAGACGCATTCTATCGAAAAAAAATCAGGGGCTGCTCTCGAAAGAACAGCCCCCTATAATGCGTGCCTTACGGCTCACATGCTATTTAACGGCGTTAACTACTGCCTCGAATGCCTTCGGCTCGTTCATCGCCAGGTCAGCCAGCACCTTACGGTTCAGGGCGATACCCTTCTGATTGAGCTTACCGATAAACTGCGAATAGGTCATACCGTAAGCGCGAACACCAGCGTTGATACGGGTGATCCACAACGAACGGAATGTACGCTTCTTGAGCTGGCGGTGTGCATAAGCATACTGCAAACCCTTCTCGACCGTATTTTTCGCAACGGTCCATACGTTTCCCCTTGAACCAAAGTTACCCTTGGCAAGTTTCAAAACTTTCTTTCTGCGCGCACGAGACGCAACAGCATTTACTGAACGTGGCATAATGTAAAAGTTTTAGTAGAGCTCACAGCGACACGGTTCTCCCGCATTCTTTGGGGCTGTTCCGCTCCCGATTAAAAAAAATTGGTTTGTTGGTCAAAATTCGGTTGCCCGATGCTATTTATTTCACCAACAGGTTCTTGATTTTGGCCTCATCAGCCGCAGAAACGGTGCTCGAATAGCAGAGGTTACGCTTCTGTTTCGTCGTCTTTTTGGTCAGGATGTGACTGTGATAAGCGTGCTTGCGCTTGATCTTTCCTGTGCCGGTGAAGGTAAAACGCTTCTTCGCCGCGGCATTAGTTTTCATTTTTGGCATTGTCGTAAATAGTTAATTGTTAAACATAGCCCGCAAAAGTACACAAAATTTTGCAACCGACAATCTTTTTTGCAGGATTTTTTCGCCAAAGCATTTTTTTTTGCCGGTCTAAAATGCTGCTACGGCACGAACATAGCCGGAGTTATAGGCAAAGTCATCAACCACATCGCTCGTAATCATCCGGACACATTGTGCGCAGAGATAGCCCGAAGTCGCATCGTCACTCTCTGTCGAGGACCAATACCAATACTCTCTTCCGGCCAAGAGTCGCCGACCTCTTTTTTCTGACAATGTAAAATTTACAGCGTCATACACCGAACTTTCAGCCAATCGTTTCAACTCATCAACCGCCGGAAGATACCATTCGGGGCCCATCCCCACACAAACACCAAACGCAGGATATCGTTTTTCCCAATTATCAAGCTGCATAATCCGTTGCAGATTCCTCCTTCCATCTTCCCGATCCTTCAGTCCTAACCACAGTTTGCAGGGATTATCCGACCGTAACCATGTCCCAAAATTTTTATCTGCAGCCCACACCGCTGTAGTTTCTTGCAGGCTCACAATCTTACCGTGACGACCTGTACTATCTACCTCGAAAACAACACCCTCTTTTTGACCATCATCATAATAGTCTCCAACGCGGAATGTCCCAAAACGCCCCCGACCATTCAACCGAAACTGCTGCTCTTCACGCTCTGTGCGCTCGCGTTCGGCCTGCTCTTTAGCACGACGCTCCGCTTCGACTTTTTCTCGGGCTATCCGCTCCCGTTCGGCCTTTTCTCGAGCCGCACGTTCTTCGCGCTCTTTGCGCTCGCGTTCAGCCTGCTCTTTAGCACGACGCTCTGCCTCGGCCTGCTCGCGGGCTACTCGTTCTTGTTCGGCTTGCTCACGCGCTCTCCGCTCGGCCTCCGCCTTGCCATCGCGCCGCTCGCGACCCAGCAGATGCAACACATCCTCCACCAAGGCCGGTTCGATCGGATGGCTTTCAAGCGTCCGCCAATTGATACTCGAGAAGACAAAGCGCAAAGCCGGAGGCATCGTACTGCCATCAATAATATAGGGCAGGATCGAATTTTTCGGCTTTTCGTTGAAGGCAAAGGTCAGCTCGGCATTGGTAAACTTCGACTCATAAGAATTTTTGCTTCCCAAAAACAGCACAATCCGACTCGAAAGGATTGCCTCGGCCAAGACGACCGGAAACTCAAAACCACCGCCAATGCCTTGACGGTCGATAAAATAGCTTATTCCGGCCCGATCAAATGCAGCCGCAATGCGATCGGCCGTAGCCGTATCTTTGCGCGAATAGCTGATAAAAACGTCGTATTGCATAAAAAATAGCACAAAAGAGTGGGTAAAGATAGCACAAAAAAGCGAAACCGCAAATTCGTAGCAGAACGACTCCCCCGGCCTTCGATTTTTCACTGCCGGCCGATTTGCAGATTTCGATTTTTCTTCCTATCTTGCCGTATGAAAACCCTATATTTTATTACGATTATGTCTTTTTTCAGTGCACTCTTCGGGGGCAAGGCTCCCCAATATCCGAGCGACACGATCACGACCCGCGCAGGCGAGGAGCTCACCTTCCACTTCTACGCCCACGCCTCGCTGGCCATTGAGTATGGCGGCAAATGGATCTACATCGATCCGGTGATGGAACATGCCGACTATTCGCGGCTGCCGAAAGCCGACGTTGTCGTGGTGACCCACCACCACTCAGACCACCTCGATCGTCAGGCGGTCGATGAGCTCACCACGCGCCAATCGGAGGTAGTCTGCGATCGCACCTCGGCCGAGGCTTTCGAGATGAATTGCCACACGATGCGTCCGGGCAGCGTGGCCAACCCGATTGAGGGGCTGCGCATCGAGGCCGTTGCCGCGTACAACACCTCCGAGGGACACACCAAATTCCACCCCAAGGAGCGCGAAGATTGCGGCTACATCCTCACGTTGGGCGGCTCCCGCATCTACATTGCCGGTGATACGGAGCTGACGCCCGAGATGAAGGCCCTGAAGGAGATCGACATCGCCTTCCTGCCGGTCAATCAGCCTTACACGATGACCGTCGAGCAAGCCACGGAGGCGGTCAAGGCGATCCGTCCGACGATCTTCTACCCCTACCATTACGGTCAGGTGGAGCAAAAGACCGATCTCGATGCCCTCAAAGCTGCGCTCGAAGGGATCACCGAGGTGCGCATCTTCCCGATGGAATAACACAACGACCTACACAAAAAGGGCTGTCACAACGTTAAGATTGTGACAGCCCCTTTGTTTGACACCGTAAACAAGCAGGATTTCAAAGACAAGCGTAACGCAAATATCACCAAGATAAATCGGTTCACCCCGTCAAAGAAGCCGTATAACAAGCGGGATTTCAAGGCTTGCGAAGGCTTTGAAACCGTAGCATACTAAACGTATGTGAGGATTTCAAAGACAAGCGTAACGCAGAAATCACCTTGTTAGACGGCTTCTCCCCTATCGTTGTACGCGCCCACTGGTCGCCCCATCAGCCACCGCCTCAATCTCCTCGATCGGGAATTGGGCATAGTCGCCCGGCACCGTGTTTTTCAGGGCACAGGCGGCAGCTCCCAAGTCGAGTGATCGTTGGATCGGCAGGTTGTGCAACATGCCGTAGATGATGCCACTATTGTAAGCATCGCCTACGCCCACACAATCGACTACCCCTTCGATATCGTAGATGCGCGCCGGGTACATCTGACCGCGATGCCACATCACTCCGCCGAGCAGGTGGTGTTGTGCGTTGATCACATTGCGCAGGGCGAATACCATCGTATGACAACGGGGCATCAGGCGAGCCACCTCCTCGGCCGCCCGGGTATAGGCCTCCATCTCCATCCGATAGTGCGTATCCAAGGCCTTGAACTGCGGCATTTCGACCCCCAACGACTGCTGGAACTCCAACTCCGTACCGAACAGAATATCGCTCTCGGCCATCAGCGGAGGCAGCACCTCGTGGGGACGCTTGCCATACTTCCAGAGGTTGCGACGGTAGTTGATGTCGCACGAGATGACCAGACCGCGACGACGGGCCGCAGCAATCGCCTCGGCACACACCGCTGCCGCACCGGCACTCACCGCCGCCGAGATACCCGACCAATGGAACCAATCGGCATCGGCAAAGGCGGCATCCCAATCAATATCCCCCACCTGGACCGTATCGAAGGCCGAGGCGGCACGGTCGTACACCACCTGCGAAGAGCGCATAGCGACGGCCTCCTCCATGTAGTAGAGGCCTAAACGCCCCTCTTTGCGCACGATGCGGTCGGTCTTTACGCCATATCGATGCAGATCCGCGATGGCAGCATCGGCCAACCGATTGGTCGGCAGACAGCTCACAAACTCACTCTCAAGGCCATAGTTGGCCAGCGAGACCGCTACATTGGCCTCACTGCCACCAAAGTTGGCCTCAAAACGTCCGGTCTGCGTAAAGCGATCAAAAGACGGAGGTGTCAGGCGGAGCATCAGCTCGCCAAAGGTCACCACTTTCATCGCGTCGGCTCTATTTCTCGGTTGCGGGTTTCACCTCGGCCTCCACCTTGAGCGTGTTGAAGCCCTTGATGATGTTCTCATCGCTGTTTTTCGAGGCATCGTAGGTCACCGTCACCTCCTTCGACTCGAGGTTGATGGCGTAGTCCTTGATACCCTTACCCAGTACCGGAATGTTATTCTCCACCTTCTTGGCGCAATTCGGGCAGTCGAGATTGGTCACAAAGACCGTCGTCTTGAACTCCTTACCACCTTTCTTGGCCGGCTTCTGTGCCATGGCAACACCTGCACCCATCACCAGGGCGAGGCAAATCACGAGTAACTTTTTCATCTTACTATCTTTTTTTGAGTTGTTAATACAGGTTAAAACGGAGGCCGAAGTAGAACTTACGTCCCATCAGCGGGCCCCAGACGTTCATCGAGTTGAAGGCCGTCGAATAGGGATTCGCCGCATTCATGATGGGTTCTTTCTGGCGATAATCGGCAATATTCTCGCACCCCACATAGAGATCGAAACGACCCACCTTGCGCGTCACCTGGGCATAGTACATCGGGTACTCGGGCGAGTGGCTGTCATCGGCCAGGTTACCCGTCTGACTCGGGATGCGTGCCGAGCCGTTGAGCTGCGCCGTCACATCAAAGACCCAACGACGGAAGCGGGTTGCATATTGCACGTTGAGCAGCGTTTTGTAGTTATTGACCAGCGGACGCTCCACCTCGGCCGTCGTCCCATCCGGGCGGTCGATCGTCATCTTCGAGTCCGTATAGCGGAACGTGGCGAAGATATCCAACCGCTCGACGGGCGTCCACGAGAAGTCCACCTGGTAGGTGTCCGTATAGGATTTCCCGTCCGAGGTGTAGATGTCGATCCACGCAGGGTTGTACTCCTGATCGACCACCACGGCATCCGAGAACTGCGTACGGAAGTAATCGACACTCAACGTCGCATTCTCCGAGCCGGCCAACGAGAAGGTATGGGTCAATGATCCGCCTAACGTGACGGCCTTCTCCATGCGATCGAAGGCCTCGAACTGCTCGGGCGTAAGGTGCTGACCATGGTTGAAGACGATGTGGCGACCGGTCGTCAGCACACCGATGTTGTCCGTAAAGATATTGGTCGAACGATAGCCCAAGCCGGCCGACAGACGCAGCGTGGTCAGCGGCGTGATGTTCCAACGAACATGGCCGCGCGGCGTGCAGAACAACCGATCGTAGAAGGCGTTGTAGTCGCCACGCACACCGGCCACGAGCGAGAACTTATCCTTGATGGCATAGGTGTACTCGGCATAGCCGCCCACCTCCTCCTCGTTGCGGTCGAGCAGGTATTCGGCCAGGGGATTCTCGACGATCCAGGGCGTGCGGTTCATCACCCGCTCGTTGGTCGAGGCATGGTGCGCCTGCAAACCCAGAATGAGCGACGAGCGGTGGGTGAAATAGTGGTTATACATGAGGTTGAGCGAGACAAAATTCTCACTGCCGGCATAATCATTCAGACCGAAGTAGGCCTGCTCGTCGTAGTGGTCAAAATCGGCCACCAAAGCCAGGTTCGAGCGCAGCTCCTCCTGCTCATCGGGGTTATAGACCGCCGCACCGAGGGGCATACCCATCTTGAAGTAGGCTCCGGCCTCGCGGTTGCGGATGTGCGAGCCGTAATCGGGCATCTGCAGGCCGCGCTCCTGCCAATCCCACTCCTCGTGCATGCGACGACGCTGCTCCTCGTTGTCTTCGTAGTTCATCATACCGCCCAAGCGATTCTCCTGCAGGAGCTTGAAGCCCCAGCGGATCTGCGCCCCGTTGGGAGCCTGATAGAGCCAACGATTCGAAAGCGAGAGCAGATTGGTCTCGGGCTGATCGCGGAAATGGTCGTGGTTGTGGTCCATCTCGCGCACATCCGTATCGGCCGAGCCGTGGAAGAGGATGACCGTCGAGAGGCGTTTATCCTCGGTCAAGGGGATGGCCGACGAGAGGTTGATCTCGGGGCGCAACTCATCATCGAGGTAGAGGTTCACAAACAGACGCTCCTCATCGGTCGGTTTGCGGTGTTCGAGGTTGATCTGTCCGGTGATCGCCTCGTGACCGGCCGCCACCGAGGCTACGCCCTTCGACACCTGAATCGAGTTGAGCCACATACCGGGCGTATAGCTCAACCCGTAGGGGGCACTCAACCCACGCATAATGGGGCGATTCTCGTCCAGAATCTGGGTATAGGTACCGGCCAGGCCGAGCATCTTGATCTGGCGGGCTCCCGAGATGGCATCGCTATAGCCCACCGTCACCGAGGCCGAATTTTCAAACGACTCGGCCAGGTTGCAGCAGGCCATTTTGCAGAGACCGGCAAACGAGATCATCTCGTTTTTCATGATGCCGTCGCGCTTGACGAAGTTACCGCTTTGCGCACCCTCGACCACGACGCTCTCCACGGCTACGCCCTCGGCCCGGAGGCGGAACTCCACCTGCTCAAGTCCGGCAGCCACCTGCAACGTATCATTCTCATAGCCCAGATAGGAGGCAACCAAGCGATCGTAGTTGCGCACCCGATAGATCGTAAACCCGCCATCGGCAGCCGTGCTGCTACCAACCGTCGTTTCGGCCCAATAGACCGATGCTCCGATGAGCGGCTCGCCCTGCTGATCGGTCACACGGCCACGCAACGTTTGCGCCGAGGCCGTCGCGGCCACCGACAACAAGGCAACAAAACTTACAATGTGTTTGATTTTCATAGATTTCTTCGCATAATGGAACATAAAAACATGGAGCGGTGACCGATCTGATCGGCAACCGTCAAGGTGTTTTATGCCATTACGGGAGGTGCTCGTAGCGAGCGGGCGGTATAGTAGCCCGCCAACAGGGGCAAGATAGGCGGCCCTGCCCGATCCAATTGCACAGCGACCTGCCAGCCGTCACTCACCGTCGGCTCACCATAGAGAGCCTCGGTCACGAGGAGCACCGACACCATGCGACGCACCTCATCATCGCCCACGTAGGTATAGAGAATCTGCGTATTCGCATGGCGATCGCAATAACAATCGGCCGTATAGTGCAGACAATCGTTCTGCGGGGCACATTGGTGCACATGATGACAACCGCCCTCACAGCAGGGACTCTTTGCATGGTGCGACTGACACGGGCAGTACAACAACGCAAAGGCCATACCTCCCACGGTCCACAAATAGACCGCAGCGAGCAACATGGCTATGTAACGTCGTCTTTGCATCCTGCCACCCTTTTACTCGACCACACCACACTGTTTGAGTTGTTCGATCCACGCCGCCGCATCACGCTCGGCCGTTGCCTGATCGACCTCGTAATGGTCCGTCAGCACGCGAACCACATCAGCCAGCTCAAAATCGCTACCGGCCAAAGCCTCCCACAACACGAGCGACGAGGCATTGAGCGAAATAACGCGCGTCATATCAACGCCATAGGTTCCGGGCATCACCACGATGTGCTCCCCAGCCATTTCACGAACTTTACAAGCGGATCGAATCTTCATAGGTCGCAAAGATACAACAAAAACAGCGAAAAAGAAAATCTTTTCGGATTTATCTGCCACCCTGCTTCGCAGAGGCCCTCCACGACCCACGTTGCAGCAATCTATCGGTCGATCGGGAGTGCCCTAACCTCCTCCCCAAAAGGCTCAACGAGAAGCGCAAGCAGCCCGCAAATTCCGCCCCAAACAAAAAAGGATATTTTGAATCATTTTGCCCCCCCTTTCCACCTCTTGCAGCTCTTAAAATTACCCCCCCTAAACGGTTGTTTATCAACAATTTACAATAAAAACGAAACAAAACATCACGCGCGCACGAAAAAATTATGCCAAAACCCATTTTTTATTGACAACTTCTTGTTATATTTGCATTGTGCCGATTTGCTCTTTTCATCCGCTAAAGGGCCTGAAGGCCCTTCTCGGAGGTGATTCGGCCGGCAAACAGACGCATAAAAAAGTACACTATTTTAGGTCGTTTAGGTTATACGAAATGGCGAGATTGATGAAATACTTGCTGCTGTTCGGATTGCTGGGGTGGATCAACCACTCGACAGCCCAACAATCGCGTATCGAAACCGACAGTCTGACGACCGAAATCCACTTCCGCTGGGATCGCTCAAAACTCGATACCCTCTACCTGGGCAATGACCGCGCTTTGCAGGCGTTGGATCGCCGCATCGACTCGATCGGCCTTTCGCGCATCGACTCGGTGGTCATCATCTCCCAATCATCGCCCGAAGGCCCCTGGTATTACAACCAAAACCTCTCGGCTCGTCGTGCCGCCACGATGCGCAAAGAGATGATGCGCCGCTACCCCGCCCTGACGGATCGCCTCTCGGTCAATCCCGACGGTGAGTCGTGGAGCCAGCTGCGCGAATATGTCCGCACCGACCAACGGCTCAAAAACAGCTCGATCGACCGCGTGCTGAAGATCATCGACGACCGTACGATCTCGATCGAGACCCGCAAACGCCGCATCACGGAGGATCCGGTCTATCGCTACCTCTACCGCACCTACTACCCGCTGATCCGCAACTCGATGATCTGCGTGGTCTATTATCGTGCCATCGAGCGAACCCCTTCGGTCGAGGTGCCCGCCTTTGAGCTCAAAGAGGCCGACATGGGCCCGCGCACCTTCCCGCACGAACTGTTCCAACGTCCGCCCCTCCCGCAACGCGACACGCTCACCGTGGCCCTCAAAACCAACCTCCTCTACGATGCCGTCACGGCGCTCAACTTCGAGGTCGAGGTGCCCATTGGTCGCCATTGGTCGGTGGCTGTCGAGGATCTCTTCCCGTGGTGGGAGAGCGGCAACAAATATTGTCTGCAATTGTGGGAGATGGGCATCGAGGGTCGCTACTACTTCCGCGACAACTACTACCACGCCCACAAACTGCAAGGCCACTTCTTGGGTGGCTACGCCATGTCGGGCAAATACGACTTCCAGCGCGACTACGACGCCTGCTATCAGGGCGAGTTTTGGTCGGCAGGTATCACCTACGGCTACTCGATGCGCCTCTCGCGCCGTTTCAACCTGGAGTTTTCGATCTCGGTGGGCTACCTTTCGACCGCCTACCGCCACTACTTCCCGGCCGACGACTACAGCGAGCTGTGGCGCGACCACTACGACCAGGGACGCAAGAGCTACTTTGGCCCGACGAAGGCCAAAATTGCGCTCGTGTGGCCGTTGCAAATCCCCTATAAGAAGAAAGGAGGTCGCCGATGATACGCCGTAGTCTGTTCATCGCCTCGCTCCTTGCGACCCTGCTCCTGACGGCTTGCCACCGTCGTCCGCTGACCGACCCCGAGGATGCAGCCTTGCTCAACGTGCACTTAGTGACCGAGGGGATCAACAACGTAACCTGCAACATCTACAACCCCGCGATCGAGGCCCCTGTGATCACTTCGGAGGCGGTGCGCTCCTTGATCTACGACCCTTCGGGCCAGCCGATCCTCTCGCAGGGCATGCTGACCAACTACACGATCGACGAACGCGGCTACGAGACGCTGGGTGCCGCCATCCAACTCTCGCCGGGCGAGTACCGCCTGCTGAACTACAACTTCGACTTAGAGACAATCCAGGTAACCGACCAAGAGAGCTACGCAACGATCTACGGCTACACGCAGGAGATCCCCGAGAAACTCTACAGCCGCTTTGGCACGCGCGCCGACGAGGTGGGCAAGATTGTCTATCAGCCCGACCACCTGATGGTGGCACGCCAAGAGTTGCTCACCGTACGACCGCACCACGACCTCCTGCGCATCGACCTGGATGCCCATACGGTGGTCGATACCTATTATATACAAATTCGCATCTCGGGGCCCGAACACATGGCAGCCAACGCCGCCGGTGTGGCCACCTTGTCGGGGCTGGCTCCGGGCAACCGCTTCGGTAGCAACGAGCGAATCGACCAAGAGTCGGTAGCCGTCTATTTCGAGATGAAGAAGAGCACCGACCCGCGCATCGAGGATCAGAATCAGGATGTGCTGTGCGCCACCTTCAACACCTTCGGCAAGCTGCCCGACAGGCATAGCGATCTGCGAGCCGTGTTGAGCATCCTGACCCGCGATGGCAAGACCCACCAGAAGGTGATCGACATGGAGCCGATCTTTGCCACCGAGGATGCCCGCCTACGCCATTGGCTACTGATCGACGAGGTGTGGGAGATCCCCGTACCGGTCTATCCCGACTCGGGTGGCGGCGGTTTCAACCCCGAGGTGGACGACTGGGACGACATCGAGGAGGTGATTCCGATCGGTCCCAAAGGATAAAACGAAACATACGAAACATAAAATCACCTAATTAACACAATTTCATTAACACTCAATCACTTAATTTTTTTTAGCATGAAAAAACTTCTGTTTTTAGCAGCTGTCGTGGGTGTAGCATTCACGAGCTGTACGAAGGAAGAGGGAGCCGACAAGGCTTCGACCAATCAGGAGATCACCTTTGAGGTGGCCAAGTACAAGCCGACGTCGTCGCGTGCCGAGGTGGCATTCCCGACCGACCAGAGCTTCGGTACCTATGCCTACTACGAGAACAACCTGACGGCCGGTCACTCGATCTTCATCAACAACGCCGAGATCATCAACAAGGTGAGCGGTACGACCTCGTATTGGGCTGCCAAGGGTGAGACCTACTACTGGCCTACGCAGGGTCACCTCGATTTCATCAGCTATGCTCCCTACAACGAGGATGCAACCTCGCCGGCTGTTCCCAAGATCAGCGACGACGACACGCAGCAGACGATCAAGTATGAGGGCTTCAAGGTAGACGCCTCGCAGCCGGTTGACCTGCTCTACTCGGACAAGGCGATGCAGCAGACGGCCAACACGGTTAACTACGGTTTCGTAGGTGTGCCGACGCTCTTCCACCACGCACTGGCGAAGTTGAACTTCCGCGTGAAGGCCTTCCGCATGAACAACGCCGACGAGTCGCCCGACGCCGTGACGAGCTGGGCTATCACGGTGAACAAGATCACGATCGAGAACATCTATGATGAGGGTAGCGTGACGATGAAGACGACCAACGTACACGATGCAGGTGCTACGACCGTTCAGTGGACGAACACGATCTCGACGATTCCCTACAACGTATGGTCGAACACCAGCTCGACGACGAGCAAGACGTGGACCTTCGATCAGGCGCTGACCACGACGGCTCGTACCTATGGTGCCGGTATGACCGACCTCGCCGAGGGTTACTTCATCCTGCCGCAGGCACTGGCTGCCCAGATGCAGAAGATCACGATCGACTACACGATCGTAACGACCGCTCCCGGAGCTCAGGTGGGCACGAAGGAGTACTCGGCTACGAAGTTCTTCAACGATTTCCCGGCTGTTCCGGCTTGGGAGATGGGCAAGAACATCATCTACACGATCGAGATCGACCCCGTGGGTGATGAGATCCACTTCGCTCCTGCCGTAGTTGATTGGGAGGATGTAAACGGTGTCATTTCGCTCTAATCGAGCGCGACCTATGCTGCCCCTCCAAGCGATGAGGGCAGTTGTTTGGGCAGGGCGGGTTGATCCCCACCCTGCTCCCTAAAAACAAAAAAAAGAAGAAACCACAACCCAACGCTATGTTGCAAAGATCGACCATCGTGAGCCTGCTGGCAACCCTGTTGCTGGTCGGATGTAGCCAATCGTCGGGCGACGAGATGCCCGAACCCACGCCACAGCCCGATCAGCCGCAAGCCATCACCTTTGGCACGGCCGAGGATGTCAAGGGGCGTGCCTCGACCTTGATCGGAGCGACCGACCAAGCGGAGTTCCGCAGCCAGCCGCTGGCCGTCTATGGCGATTGGATCTACAACGAGGCCGGCGATCGCCGCGAGGTCTTCCACAATGTGGAGGTGAGCTACAACGGCACGCCCCCCTCGCCCTCGGGCTGGAACTACAGTCCGGTGAAGTATTGGCAGCCCGGAGGTCGCTATGAGTTCCGTGCCTATTGGCCGGCTGCTGCCCCCGTCTTGGGAACGGCTACGGCGCGCACGCTGGCGCTGGAGTACAGCATGCTGACCCGCAACGAGGACCTGATGGTGGCCTACACCGAGTGTCCGACGGGCAACAACGGACAGCCCGTACCCCTGCAATTCCACCACACGTTAGCAGCCGTGGCCGTGAAGTTCTGCTCGGTGGATTCGGAGTGCGAATACCGCCTCAAGAACCTCTTCTTCACGAGTTTGAACTACATCGGAGCCCTCCCCTTCGACTCGACCGACCAGGAGCCGGACGTCACCCACGATTGGGTCTACACCGAGGGTTCGCGCAGCTATGTCGATCCGACCAACATCTTCAACTCGGAGCGTCTGCGCGAATGGTCCTCGACCGAAGGGCGGGTCATTCCGGCCTCGATCGACGACTATCCCGAGGAGTTTGACCTCTTCCTACCCCAATCGCTCGTGGTCGGTGCGGGGATTGCCAAGCCGAGCATCACCTTCACCGTCGATGTGATTTGGGGCACGACCGACACGATCACGATGACCATCGAGCTCCCCACGACCGACAGCTCGGGCAACGAAATGGTCTGGCGTGCCGGCCGCAAATACATCTATTTAATCACCGTGCAACCCGATCGTTTCGACATCGAGGTGCGCACCACCGAATGGGACGAAGTGAACGGCTCGGTGGGTGATATCGTAATCCAATAAAGCTGACGCGATGATCCAACAACCGACACTCTATAAACTCCTCACAAGCTGGATGATTCTCGTGGCCCTCTTTGCCTGTTCGCAGGAGGAGGAGAGCCTTCCTGCGCCACAAGGTAGCGGGTCGCTCACGCTGACGATCGCCTCCACGCCTGCATCACGGGCCGTAACACCGGGCGACGGCAACCTCGCGGGAGGTGGCGGCATGGAGGATCTAAGCCTCGTCTTGGTCAATCCCGTGGGACGCATCTCCGAGATCAGCCACCTTACGGGGCTCACCGGAGCGGAGCAGACGATCAAGACGGTCACCTTCTCGAACCTCGACGTCGGCAACTACACGATCTATGCCTATGCCAACACCGAGCGAGCCCAACTCAGCGAGGCCCGCACACTGCTGGCAAGCCTCGCGCAGGGTGACACCTTCACAACCGCCACGCGCGATGCCCTCTTCACGGCCATGAGCGGGACGACAACGCCCCGAATCCACACCTCCGAGCCGCTGCTGCTGACCGCCTTTAAGGAGGTCGAAATCGGCATCGGCAATTCGTCGGAGCAGATCGACCTGCTGCGTCCCGTGGTCTGGTTTGAGGTGCGCCTCTTCAACCACTCGGAGCAGGAGATGCAGATTCAGGAGATCTCGTTCAGCAATTTCAACCCCTCGACGGGCTACCTGCTCCCCCACGGTGGTACGATTCCAAACGCGACGACCTATCGTTCGCTGCCCTCGTTAGAGGAGTACACGAATGGCACAGATCTGGTCGTTGCGCCCAACACCGAGCAGACCATCTATGAGACAGCTCTCTTTGAAAACCGTGCACCGAGCTACACAATGAGCCTTCAGGTCGGTGTCGGAGGTGCTATGTGGACCGATGCCGTGGCGATTAGCACCTCGAAAGCCTACGCGCTGAGCAACCGTTCGACGGGCAGCTATTTGGTGGATAACGGCAATGGCCGATTGGCGGTCGTGGATGCGTTGGAGGATGCGCGCTCGCAGGAGCACGCCTTGTGGCGTTTCAGCGGCACAAGCAGCGGCTATATCATCAATGTAGCGACCGGAAATCGTTTCTATCGCTCCACATCGGCCGCTTCGTCGGGCAGTTCGCTCACCTTCGCCTGGTCGAGCGGATACCTCCGTATCTCCTATCGAAGCGGCACCCGCTCATACTATCTGCGCGACAACAACGGTTCGGTCAGCTACTCCACCACCAGCAACAACACGAGCTATTGGCGACTGCGCGAATTGACCGCTCAATCGGCCTCGCTGACCGACAGCCAGATCAAAGTGGTGGACCCCGTGACGGCCGCCGTAACGCCCATGAGCGAGCAGCTGCGCAACCAACACATCATCGTTTCGATCAACGCCTACTACAACGATACCGACGGAAGTTTCAACTTCAAGGTCACCCCGTGGGTTGAGAAGAACGAGGAGGTCGAATTTAACTAAACGAACGCTATGCAACGACTGCTATACTACCTATTGTTACTACCGCTGCTCGTCAGCTGTTCGACCGATCTGACGGACGATCAGCCGGTCGTCCAGGAGGGTGATCCGGTCACGCTGCTGCTCCGTATCGGTGCGCAAACACCTGCCGAGACGGTTGTCACGCGCCAGACGATGCCCGAGATCGCCGACGAGTCGAAGATTTGGAACCTCTATCTCTACATCTTCGACAGCGAGGGTAACAAGATGTATGGTCGTTATTTCGACGTAGCCGATGCGCTCTCTTCGACGGCGGCGGTCGAGGCCTCGGACGAGGATGCTTGGTATGTGACCATTCCCGAGGGTGACAGTCAGGATTGCTCGGGTACGGTCAAGATACACACGATGGCCCGCTCGGGTTGTAAGATTTTCGGTATTGCGAACATCGACTCGAAGATGGTCTCGCTCTCGCCCGAGACGCTCAGCCAGCTCCAACACGAGGATGAATTGTTGGAGATGGTCGTATCGCTCAACCAGGAGTTTGTCGAGCGCAGTGGTTTCTTCCCGATGAGTGGCGAGCTGTCGCCTGTCAATACAGCCGCCTTGAGCGGTACGCTGAACCTCCACCGCATGGATGCCAAGGTGCGCTTCTGGGTCAAGATCGGCAACGACGACATCGAGTCCTTCGAGCTGAAACGTTGGCAGCTCTTCAATGTCTCGGCCGACAGCTACTTGATGAGCCGCGATGTACGCCAGAAGTATGGCATCACGACGGCCGATTCGGGGCGAGCCTATTTTAATACACTGACCAAAAATGCCGAGGACGAAGAGGTCTATGATGCCGGCTCGAGCACCACGACCGACGACGACCGCGTCCGCTACGGATTCTCGTTCTATCTGCTCGAAAATGCCCTGCAACCCAAACAGACGCCCACCCTGTATAGCGACCGCGAACGACAGGTCAAGGATGCCGAGGGGTTGAATGGCGAGTGGGCCTATGCCAACGAAAACTCGACCTACGTGGTCCTGACGGGGCGTGTGGTGATGGATACGAGCTACGAGCTGGCCGACGGATCGACCAAAGATGGTTGCACGCTCAATGCCGAGGTGCGCTACGTGGTCCATCTGGGCGACTTCTCGCACAGCGGTCCGGCCGATTTCTCGACCGAGCGCAACACCTCCTACACCTACACGATCACGATCAACGGCGTGAACGACATTCGCGTCGAGGTCGAGACCTCGAACGACGATCAGGAGGGGATCACCGAGGCAGCTCCGGGTGCTACGGGCGAGGTGACGATTGCCCTCCAGGAGATCTACGACTGCGACGCCCACTACGCCTCGCACGTGATGAGCTTCGACCAAAACTACATCAAGGCCGACGACGTGACGTGGTATGTCCGCACCCCCTTCAGCGAGGGTAAGCCCACGGTGGTCGGTGGCACGGATGTCACGACCGGTTTGGATTTCAAATGGGTGGAGTTCCGCCTGAACGAGAAGTGGAGCAACATCTACTCCGAGAAGCGCGTGCCCTACATTCCGCACAGCACCAAGGTCGATGCGGCGGGAAATCCCTACCCCACCTCGGACGGCAAGACGATGTATGTCGATGAGTTAGTCAAGCTCCTGCGCGAACAGAAGGCGGCCTACGATGCCGGTCAGGCCAACCTCTTCGACAGCAACGGCAAGATCATCGTCACGGCCTTCGTCAATGAGTTCTATTACGACGAGCACCCCTTCACCTCGACGGCCGGTCCGTTGCTCTGGAAGCGTGTGGTCAATCACGACGACATGCGTCTGATGCACATCCTCTCCGACACGAAGGAGAGTCTCGACCGCGAAAGTTCGGTCGTAGGCTCCTCGTTCACGATTCAGCAGCGTTCGATTCAGACCATCTATAACGAGAACCACGCAGAACTTGCCACAGCTTGGGGTACGGAGCATACGGACGAGTATAGCCAACTGCCCTACAACGCCACGGCACCCTCGACCTCCGAGAATCGCAACAACAGCCTCGACTACAACGGCCGCCTGAACACGCTCCGCGAGTGGGGCTTGGTCAGCGGAAGCAATACCGCTCCCAGCTTCATCTATGGGCAGCGGTGGGATACGTTCCTCAACCTGACAGCCACCAATGAGCAGTCCGAACTGCGCGATGGCACGCTCAACGATGCCAACTACAAATACCTGCGCTACTCCTGCTTGAGCCGCAACCGCGACAACGACGGTGACGGGGTGATCGATCCGGGCGAAGTCCGCTGGTATATGGCTTCGATCAAGCAGCTCATTGGCCTCTGGATGGGTGCCGACGGCATCGACAACACGGCCCGTATGTACAAACGTTCGGCCAGCGAAATGGCCAGCGATGATGAGCGGGCATGGCGTCAGCACATCGTCTCCAGCACCCTCTACAACGGCAACAGCAACTCGCCCTACATCGTGTGGGCCGAGGAGGGCTCTTCGACGGGCGATTTGAGCGGTTCTACCACCTGGGGTCGCATGACCGAATGGGAGGTACGTTGTGTCCGCAACCTCGGCATGGACGATACGGACGATGCCGATCTGACCGCTACGGCGACCGACTACGTCCAGGTCAAGGGTACGGATGCCATCCCGCTCTTTGACCTCTCCTACCTGAACGAGAAGTCGATCCGCTACTTGGGGCAGGAGGGTGTCGATCTGATCTATTCGGATGAGTTGTCGGCTCAAAACCGCCTCTATTGGCAGTTTGAGGCCACCTCGGTCGGCTGCCCGACCTTCAGTGCCACCACCTTCCCGGCCATGCAGACGGCACTCGACCGTTCGCTCGGCAACAATCCCTATTGTCCGCCCGGGTATCGTCTGCCCAACCAGCGCGAGATCACATTGATGCACTTCTATTGCGCCTCCTCGTTTTGGGAGAGCAACAAGCAGTTCTATACCCGCACCTACTACTCCTACGGTGTGAATGGTAGCAACCCCAAACCTACCGAGGTCGATCCATCCGTCAACAACCAACAGAAGACCGGATGGGCGCGCGACCAATGGAATGTCTACATGGAAAACAGCATCCTCAACGGTGAGCACCGATCGACCACATCCCGCTGTGTACGCGATGTCGAGCGCACGCAGTAGGCTGAGGGCGAAAGATTTGCAGATTTGAATCTTTTTGGCTATCTTCGTAAGCGTAATTCCAAACACTACGCATTATGCTTACACTCCAGGCTCCTGTGAGCCAGACTTTTACAGCCCGCTATGGCGAGGGGGCTACCCTCTTTGCATCGCCCGGGCGTATCAACCTCATTGGTGAACATACCGACTACAACGGCGGCTTCGTCTTTCCGGGTGCGGTCGATAAAGGGATCGTAGCGGCGATTCGTCCCAACGACACCGCGCGCGTACGCCTCTACTCGATCGACATGGATGAGGAGGTCATCTTTGGCTTGGAGGAGGCCGACAAACCGACCCCTTCGTGGGCGCACTACATCTTCGGTGTCTGCCGCGAGACGATCAAGCGGGGCGGCCAGGTGGGCGGATTCGATGCCGTCTTTGCCGGCAATGTACCGTTAGGTGCCGGCATGTCGTCGTCGGCCGCCTTGGAATCGACCTTTGCCTTTGCCCTCAATGAGCTGTTTGGCTGTGGCTTTGACCGCGCGGAGTTGGCACGTATCGGCCAATCGACCGAGCACAACTATTGCGGTGTAAAGTGTGGCATCATGGATCAGTTTGCCTCGGTATTTGGCAAGCAGGGGTGCCTCGTGCGTCTCGACTGCCGCTCGATGGAGCATGCCTACTTCCCCTTCGATCCGCAAGGCTACCGCCTGGTGCTCATCAATTCGTGTGTCAAGCACCAGCTGACCGGCTCGCCCTACAACGACCGTCGCCTCTCGTGCGAACGCGTAGCGCAGGCCCTGGGCCGCGAGCTGCTGCGCGGAGCTACGCTCGAGGAGTTGGAGGCTATCCGCTCGCAGATCTCGGAGGAGGATTACCGCCGTGCCCGCTACGTCATTGGCGAGGAGCAGCGCGTCTTGGGCGTTTGCGAGGCCTTAGAGCAGGGTGATTACGCACGGGTGGGTCGCCTGATGTATGAGACCCATTGGGGCCTTTCGCGCGATTATGAGGTTTCGTGCGAGGAGCTCGACCTGCTGGCCGAGATCGCCGAGCAGTGTGGCGTAACCGGCTCGCGCATGATGGGTGGCGGCTTTGGCGGTTGCACGATCAACCTCGTGAAGGAGGAGCTCTACGAGCCATTTATCGCCACGGCCAAGCAGCAATTCGAGGCCCGCTATGGGATCACCCCGCTCGTCTATGAGGTGGTTATCTCGGACGGTGCCCGCCGCCTGTAACATCCTCACCATAAAGAGGGCGGAGGATGGACTCCCGATTGATCTAAAAAAAGGAGCTGTCTAACTCGAAAGTTAGACAGCTCCTGCTGTTCATAGTGGCCTCTTTTTAGAAATATCGGCCGTCAGTTCCTCGGCACCACGTCTATTCTTCATCGTGGGCCCCTTTCAGATGGCTACAGCCTTACAGCAACTTCTGCAAGGTATATTCACCCTCCCAGCCGTCGGGTCGCCACAACCAATCGCGTTTCAGCCCGATCTCCTCAAAACCGCAACCGTAAAAGAGGGCTCGACTTGCCACATTGCTTTCGGTAACGTTGCACCACAACTGATGCAGCCCCAGCACCTCACGCCCATAGCGGCAAAGCGTCTCGATCGCCTCACGGGCATAGCCTCGACGACGATCCTCCTCGTCGGCAATCAAGATCCCGATGCCGGCGCGGGCATGCAACGGATCGTAGCCAAACAGATCGACCGCCCCGACAGCTCGCCCCTCCTCGTTCTCGATGATGAGGCGTTGTTGGCCGGTCTGCGTCAGGTCAAACTGCTGTTCATCCAGAAAGCGACGCAGCGTATGGCGAGAGAAGGGCACCAACGTACCACTCACCGGCCAAACAGTCGGGTCGTTCTCCCACCGATACATCAGCTCGATATCCTCCGGCTCGACCGCCCGCAGACAGATCGTTTTCCCCTCGATGTGCATTTACAGACCGATAATCTTATTACGAATGAGCATCGCTACACCCCATGCACCGGCATTCTCCGACATCTTCGAGAGGCGGAATTTCGTATCCTTATAGACTAAGTTGAGCGAATATTTGTTCGTAGCCGACTTCAGCGGCAGCATGATGTAGTCGCCCGCAGCGGCTAAGTTACCACCCACGATCACCGTCTCGGGATTGAAGGTGTTGATCAGGAAGGCCACGGCCTTACCCATCTTCTCACCAGCCTCCTCGATCAGCTCGATCGAGAGGTTGTCGTCGTTCTTCGCGGCGGCAATGATATCGTCGATATGGATGCTCTTCTGGCGGGCATACTGCTCCTTGAGGATCGTATTGACCCCCTGCTCAATCTGGCGGCAGAGCTTCTCCTCGATAGCCATACCCGAGACCTCGGTCTCCAGGCAACCCTTCTTACCACACGAGCAGATGATCTCGTTGTCGAAGAAGGGGATGTGGCCAAACTCGCCGGCAAAACCGCTCTTGCCGTAGTAGAGCTTGCCATCGACCACAATACCGATAGCCACACCACGACCCATGTGCAGATAGAGGACATTGCTCTCCTCCTTCGATTTGCCACAGGTGTACTCGGCATAGCAACGTGCTCGCGTATCGTTTTCGATCAAAACATGGATGCCGATACGCTCCTCCAAAATTTCACGCAACGATTGATCAGCCGAGGTGAAATATTTGTAGCTGCGACCCGTATCGGGATTGACGCGACCCACAATGCAGACACCCATGCCGAGGATCTTGTCGCGATCGACGCCACACGTTGCAATAAACTGCTCGATATTGGCACACAACCGCTCGAAACATTGCGGGCGATCCTGCAACTCGAAGGTCGAATCGGTGTACTCGACGATGATATTGTTTTGCAGGTCGGTAATGACGAAGCACATGTTGTCACGGCCGACATAGACTCCGGCAAAGTAGATGGCCGAACTGGCCAGACCGAAGATATTGGGACGACGGCCACCCGGGGTCTCCACCTTACCCAGATCGGTCACGATATTCTCCTCGACAAGCTCCTGCACCAACTTCGTGATGGTCGGCACGCTGATATGTAGCTCTTTGGTCAGCTCAGAGAGCGTACACTCGCCATTCAGAGCCATGTGAGCAATGATATTGCGCTTGATGATGCTGTTTTTATGGGATACACCCTTTAACGTTTCGTCTTCGTGTTTGACGAAAAATTCGGTAAGAGAGGTCATATTTTGCGAACGAATTTGTTAACTAACCATGCAAATATAAAAACTATTTGTCAATTTTACAAAAAAATTAAAAAATAACGCAAAAAAACATCAAAAAGTCGGCAAACCTCCACCCCTACCCACGAAAAAGGGCTGTCCAACATCTCTGTTGTGACAGCCCTTGTTCATTTGCAGCCGTAGAAACGACATCGAAACTCATAAGACGCTCCCACCAGCCAGCCATGTAGCCGTTACTCCGCCCTGCTCATTCCGCAAAAAGTGCGTTCAACTATTTTTAACTCTATTCCGGAGAGGCCAATCCTAACTCTTTTAGTTCGTAAATTGCTCTACCAGGAACGGCAACTTTGTAATCACGACCTCGACAGAGTTCCCATCCTCCGACGAATCGATTGAGGCTTTATAATCTACGTCAAACGCAAGCGACAAACAACCGGTTTCCACCAACCAATATTTAACAAACACCGACAAACTCGGCACCTTCAACTGGAATTCGGGATGCAAGGTGGAGACTGGAAGGCATTTTTCGCCCAGCAAAGGAGGGTTATGCATATTCATTGAAGCGCGTCTTAACGATGAATTACCGTTAAATGCCTCACTACCAATCCTCTTTACACCACCCCCAAATGTTACTTGGGTAAAGGCGGCATCCTTGAACACTCCGCAATCATTATCGAGAATGTTGCCTGAATAGTCCAACTCGGGATGTTGACCCCTATTGTTGGTAGTGGCAACGATATCACAATCGAGATAAAGTTCGCCGGTGCAACCTTCAGCAATCATCGCATCGAACGCCTCTACCGTACTGGGAATCGTCAGACTCTGCATCGATCTGCAATCACGAAAAGCATACGATTGAATTCGCTTAAGCCCTTTAGGCAGATCGAGCCGTCAAAGGCTGGAGCAGTCTATAAAAGCAGCTACACCTATCTCCTCCACCGCGCCTCTAAATTGCACCTCGGTGAGACTTACATTACGACAAAAGCTTTTTCTGCCAATACGTTTTACCTTATCGCCGATAATCACCTTCGTAAATTTCGCGTCCTCGAAGGCTCCGCTACCCGTTAGCAAGTCATACTCCCAGGGAAAGCCTCCCCCAAAATCCGCACCATACTCGTTTCCACTTGGGCCTTTGGTGCAATCCGGAAGATTACAATTTACAGTAAGCACACCACCACACCCAGGTGCAATAAGCCCATAAAGAGTCTCTACCGTATGTGGTATGGTCAAACTCTGCATACCGCTACAATAGCGGAACACATAAGGCTCTATCACCTTGATATTGCTTGGAATATCAACAGTTCTCAAACCCTGACACCCTTCAAACAATCCACCTTTAAGGACAGTAATCCCCGATGGAATTCTGAACGACGTAAACGAGAGACAATTGTAAAAACAATAATGGCCGATCTCTGTTACACTTTGGGGTATGTCGATATCCTCCAACGCCACGCAATTTGCAAAAGCGTAGGGCTCAATACGCTTCAGTTGGCTCGGCAGTTTTATCTTTATCAATTGTCTGCACGTATTTGAAGAGCTCTCATCATAATCATAATGGCCAGTTATCATTGCCTCGGGAATATTAACCACCGGTCTATCAAACCGAATCAAGCCAATACCGTTTGTAAAATATTGGTGTTCGACATTTGCACCATAATCCGCACTCACATCGATTTTAAGGGGAATGTTGCCATTGACCCGATACCATATCTCATTCGGGCCGCACACCACATCATGCCAAACCAAGGTCGGATCGTCAGTTGGATCGTTCGGATCGTCAGTTGGATCGTCCGGATCATTCGGATCGTCGGTTGGATCGTTGGTTGGATCGTCCGGATCGTCGGTTGGATCGTTCGGATCATTCGGATCATTCGGATCGTTCGGATCGTTCGGATCGTTCGGATCGTTTGGAGGCGTCTGCGTTTGACCCGATTCCGGATCGGATGCAGGTTCAGTATCATCCCCTCCGCAATACGTCAGCGTCATCAATAAGCCGATAGCGAACGCAAAAAAGAGTTTTTTAATCATTGTCGTGAGTATTAGTTATAGCATTGGACTTGATTACACTCCTATAGAACCTCTACCAATCGTAATAGACACACTACGAGAGGTGGCAAATCAAAAAAGTTGAATCATTCAACTAAGAGGACTCAAAATAGAGGGTCGTTGGAGCAAGATTGGTTTTTGATGCGCATTCAATTGTTTATATTCTATTTTGAACAAAGATAGTACAAAAAAAACAATTATCACAAACCATAAAAACAAAAAAACGACTAATATGCGCAAGGTGTACAATAACTCACAGCAAACATGCACCAAAGCTACCCATCTGTTAGATTATTTTTGCATGCTTCTTTGATATATTAACTAAAAAAGAGCTGTCCAACATCTCTGTTGTAACAGCCCTTGTTCGATTTGTCGTCGCAGCGACGACTCCGGAACGACCTATTCGAGTGCCCAGCGCGAGGTGATCGCCACCTCGGCATGGATCTTACGAATCAGCCCCTGCAAGACCGTGCCCGGCCCCAGCTCGGTAAAGTCGAGGATATCATCGGCAACCATGCGCTCGACGATCTGCGTCCAACGCACCGGAGCGGTCAGCTGGGCAATCAGATTCTCTTTGATCTCGGCCGGATCGGTATGCGGCATCGCATCGACATTCTGGTAGATCGGACAGATCGGCGTGTGGAACTCGGCCTCGGCAATGGCACGGGCCAACTCCTCACGGGCCGGCTCCATGAGCGGCGAGTGGAACGCACCACCCACCGGCAACACGAGCGCACGACGTGCTCCGGCCTCCTTGCAACGCACACACGCAGCCTCCACGGCCGCCTTCTCGCCCGAAATGACCAACTGACCCGGGCAGTTGTAATTGGCCGCTACGACCCCCCCTTCGGTCGATTGGCAGATCTGCTCCACCTCGGCATCAGCGAGCGAGATGACGGCAGCCATCGTGCCCGGCACCGCCTCACAGCAGGCCTGCATGGCTTGTGCACGCTTCGAGACGAGCTTCAGGCCCTCCTCAAAGGAGAGTGCTCCGGCAACCACCAAAGCCGAAAACTCACCCAACGAGTGGCCGGCAACGGCATCGGGGGTTACCTGCAGGGCTTTGGCCAAGGCCACCGAATGGAGGAATACGGCCGGCTGGGTCACCTTCGTCTGACGCAGATCCTCGGGCGTACCGGCAAACATCAGATCGGTAATGCGAAAACCCAACACCTCATTGGCACGCTCAAAGAGGGCGCGCACCTCGACATTGTTCTCGTAAAGGTCTTTGCCCATACCGACATATTGGGCTCCCTGACCGGGGAATACATACGCTTTTTTCATGCTCTTTATGCTTTAGTTGTATGGATGATGGCGCGGCAAAGATAGTAAATTTTTCTTATCCGATGCGATAATTGCGTAACTCACGTTGCAGGGCACGCTCCTGACCGCCACACAAGCGATCGAGCAGGGCATGGAAGCGGGGCGAATGGTCATGATGGACCGTATGACACAATTCGTGCAGAATCACAAAGTCGCGCAGGTGTTCGGGCAGGGCCATCAGAAAGAGGCTGAGCGAGATGCTGTTGGTCGCCGAGCAACTCCCCCACTTGGTCCGTGCCGCCCGAATCGAGACTTTCGCATAGCGTAAACCCGTCTCTCGGGCCAGCCGTTCGATGCGTGGCGGCAGATCCAGCTTGGCCGCACGCCGCAGGATTTCGACCTCTTCGGGTGTGCACTCCTTGCGCGGAGCAATCGCCTCTCGCTGTGCCAATCGTTGCAGGGCACGTTCGACCCAGGGCTGTTTCTCGAGATAGAACTGCCACGCCCGCTCACGCGACACCCCGGGCGGATAGGTCAGCCGTACCTCACCCGACCCACGTACCGACAGCGTAATGCGTCGCGCACGCGGGGAACAGATCATGCGAGGTGTAGGATTCAAATTCAAGGTACAAAATTAGGGGAAACACGCTCGACATACGGCTACCCATTCACAGCAAGCAAGGAGGTACAAAAGAGCCCGCATGCGTTACAACTTTTTTTCGATTATAGGCGAGGCTATTTTGTGCCGACCGATGGTTGCGGTGGATGGGGCTGTACAAAGGCGTACTGCCCATTCACGGCAAGCGAGAAGGTGCAAAAGAGCCCGCATAGAATCAGAAAAAAAACTATCCGATACGCTGACGCACCACTTCAAATAACATCACCGCTGCTGCTGCCGACACATTGAGCGAGGCGATGTGACCAATCATCGGAATGGCCAGCTGCTCGTCGCAGAGCTTGAGGATGGCGGGCGAGATACCCATATCCTCGGCACCCATCACCAAGACCGTAGGCTTGGTAAAATCGGCATCGTAGAGCAATTTGCGGCTCTTCTCGGAGGCGGCAACGATCTGGTAGCCCTCCTGCTGCAACTGCGCAAGGGTCATACGCAACGAACCGACACGGCAGACCGGAATCGCGGTCAGTGCACCGGCCGACGAACGCATTGCCTCGGCATTGACCGGCGCGGCATTCTTGATCGGGCAGAGCAGGCCATGCGCACCGGCACACTCGGCCGAGCGGGCAATAGCTCCGAAGTTGCGCACATCGGTCACCCCATCGAAGGCGACCAGCAGGGGTGTTTCATCCTCGGGCACACGCTCGCGCAGGTCGTCGAGCGTGGCGTATTCGATCAGGGCCGTCTGTGCCACCACACCCTGGTGATTGCCCCGTGTGAGGCGGTTGAGCTTCTCGACCGGCACCTCCTGATAGCGCAGGCGGTGGCGCATGATCAGGTCCTTAAGCTCCTGCATGAGCTGACCGTCAGCCCCCTTGCGGATGTAGAGCTTTTCGATCTGTTGTCCCGATTCGATGGCCTCGGCCACGGGACGAATACCAAAAATAAGATTCTCTGCCATAGTCTGTTGCAGCGTATTGTGTATTTTTTACTTGGATTATCCCTCTTCGACGATCTCCAGCTCGTAGGAGACCTTCTCCCACTCGTGCATCTGGTGGTCGTAGTGCGCCTTCAGGTCGTTGTAGGCTTTGTAATCGGCCTCGTTATAGCTCGTCGCAGCGGCCAATTTGGCATCCCAGGCAGCGATCTGCTCCTCGAGCGAGGCCAGCTCCGCCTCGATCTCCTCGACCCGCTTACGCAGCTTGCGCAACTGACGCTCCTGCTCCTTTTTCTGCTCGTAGCTCATCTTGCCCTGCGTAGCCTCCTTCGGAGCTGCCGTGGTGCTCTTTTCGCGGCGATCCAACTCTTGCAACGACTCGATCTTGCGCTTCTCGAGGAAGTAGTAGATGCCTCCCAGGTATTCACGCACACCGCCATCCCGAAACTCGTAGATCTTATCGACCATTCCGTCCAGGAACTCTCGGTCGTGCGAGACAACGACCACCGTACCATCGTACTTCATGATCGCCTCCTTCAAAATATCCTTCGAGCGCATGTCCATGTGGTTCGTCGGCTCGTCCAACACTAGCAGGTTGCGCGGTTCGAGCATCATGCGGGCCATCGCCAGGCGGGCACGCTCACCACCCGAGAGCACCTTCACCTTCTTGTCGATATCCTCTCCGCGGAACAAGAAGGCACCCAAAATATCGCGCAGGCGGGTACGAATATCGCCCACAGCCACCCGATCCAGCGTATCATAGACCGTAAACTCGCCATCCATCAGATCGTCCTGATTCTGGGCATAGTAGCCAATATTGACATTCGCACCCAGGCGAATCGACCCTTCGGTCGGGGTCAGCTGACCAATCAGCATACGCGCCAACGTCGTCTTACCCTCGCCATTGCGACCCACCAAGGCGATGCGGTCGCCCTTCTCGATCGTAAAGTCTGCCCCCGAGAAGACATGCTTCGTCCCGTAGGACATGCCGGCCTCTTTGAGCTCGGCCACCACCTGACCCGAACGCGGCGCAGGGGGAAATTTGATGTTTAGGTGCGACAGATCCTCCTCCTCGATCTCCAGACGATCTAACTTCTCGAGCTGCTTGATACGCGACTGCACCTGGTTGGATTTCGTAGGCTTATAGCGGAACTTCTCGATAAACTCCTCGGTCTTTTCGATCATGCGTTGCTGATTCTCGTAGGCCGCCTTCTGCTGTTCGCGTCGCTCGGCACGCAGAACGACATATTTCGAGTAGGGCACCTTGTAATCGGTGATCTTACCCAACGAAAGCTCCACCGTGCGGGTGGTCACATTGTCTAGAAAGGCCCGATCGTGCGAGATGAGCAGCACCGCGCCGTTGTAGTTCTTCAGGTACTCCTCCAACCACTGGATCGACTCAATATCGAGGTGGTTGGTCGGCTCGTCCAACAGGAAGATCGAGGGACGACGCAACAACAACTTCGCCAGCTCGATACGCATGCGCCAACCGCCCGAGAACTCGGCCGTCGGACGACCAAAGTCGCTGCGCTTGAAGCCCAAGCCGAGCAACGTCTTTTCGATATCGGCATCGCGCGTCTCGCCACCCAACAGCTGGTACATCTCCTGTGCCTCATTCAGGCGGTGCAGCAGGTCGGCATAGGCCTCGCTCTCGTAATCCTCGCGCGTAGCCACCTCACCGGTCATCTGCTCGATCTCGGCCTCCAGGCGCAACACCTCCTCGAAGGCTTTGCCGGTCTCTTCGACCAGCGTCGTCGTATCGTGTACGCGCATCGTCTGCGGCAGGTAGCCGATCGTACAATCGCCATTGATCGTCACAGCACCCGACGTCGGTGCCTGCTCGCCCGTAATCAGGCGCAGCAGCGTCGTCTTACCCGCACCATTGCGGCCCACCAGACCGATGCGGTCCTTCGGGTTGATCAGAAACGAAATATTATCAAAAAGGGTCCAACCGCCATACGACACGGTCAGATTATCGAGTGAAATCATCTTTCTTTACGCCTCCAACATTTGTTTAATCTCCAGCTCCGGGTCCTCGGCCTTGAAGACCGAACTTCCGGCAACCAACACATTTGCCCCCGCCTCGAACAGGGCTCCGGCATTCTCCTTCGAGATACCGCCATCGACCTCGATCTGCAGGGTCGGATTCAGCTCCTCGGCCATGCGGCGCAACTCACGAATGCGGTCTAACGACTCGGGGATAAACTGCTGCCCGCCAAAGCCCGGCTCGACACTCATGATCAGCACCATATCCACCTCTTGCAAGATCGGGCGCAGCGTCTCGACCGCCGTTTTGGGTTTGATCGAGACCCCCACCTTCGCACCACTCTCGCGGATCAGGTGGATGCAATGCTCCGCATCGTGCGTAGCCTCCAGATGGAAGGTCACCCAGTCGGCTCCGTCGTGGGCAAAGCGTGCCACATAACGCTCCGGATCGACAATCATCAGATGCACATCGACCAGCTTCGTCGTCGCTCGACGAATCGCCTTCAGCACCGGAAAGCCAAACGAGATATTGGGCACAAACAGCCCATCCATCACATCCACATGGACCCAATCGGCTGCGCTGCGATCCACCATCCGTACATCACGTTCCAGATGTCCAAAATCGGCCGCCAAGACCGAGGGGGCTATGATTCTCTTCATATCCTTCATTTTTGTGCAAAGATAGCTTAAATTTCGCAAAACTCCTACACTCCCACCCCGACAAACAACAAGGCAGCCCATCCTGCGGAAGGCTGCCTCGTATCTGCGTCAGCTGTCGGTTACTGCACCGTGGGAGCAGCAATCACCTGACCGGCCACCTGGAAGGTGATCTGTGCGTTGGCACCCGAGAACTCACGAGCCGGATCGACTACGCCGTAGCCTACACCCTGGGCAATCGTGTACTTCTCGCGCGAAGCACCGGCCGTAGCCGTCACCTGGGCACCTGCCTCGATCATACCCGACAGGTATGCCGCGTGGTAACCCGTACCGATACCGGCACCATACTTACCGCCCGTAGCCGTCACTTTGGCCGTCTTGGCGATATAGATCTCATTCTTGGCCGTGTAGTTCTGGCCATTGCAGTGGGTGTCATAACCGGCACCGATACCGGCACCAAACTCACCACCCGTAGCCACTACCTCGACCTCCTCACCGATCGAAACCTCCACATCGTGCTTGGCACTCGAACCATAGCGGCTACCGCCAATGGCTGCCGAGGCATTACCACCCTGGGCCTTCACATACGAACCATCGGCAATGGCCACAGCCGTCGAACGATGATAAGCAGCACCGATGGCTGCAGCCTTGCTACCACCCTGTGCATCGAGCACCTTCGAATGACCCGTGATGATCACATAACGGCCACCAATGGCCGGACCACCCTCAGGCTCCGACTTACCGTAGCTCGTATCGTTCACAAAGTTCGGCTGCACGAAACCTCCGCGTACGAAGTCGATCTGCGTAGCCCCTCCAATCTGGATCAGCGAGCGGGTTTGCGACATATCCTCATCGCCATCGCCACCGATACCATAAGCGTGGCGACCATAGCCCTCGGCCGTCAGGTTCTTCAGACCCGTGATATCGATCAGACCCACGTAAGCACCGGCATTACCGATACCGCTACCACCCAAGACGTTGGTGGCGCCATCTACACCGCCATTACCCTTCACGGTCAGCTTACCGGTCGGGCCAACCACAGTCAGCCATGCCGAAGCGGGGACTTTGATGCCGTTACCGCTCGTAGCACCCGTCAAGGCCACCTCACCGGCAATCACCAAGATCGGCTCGGCATCCTCGGCCAGTGCAAGAGCATCGCCCTCCGAGGCGGTAATGGTCGTATTCTTCATCGTCAAGGTACCGCGACCCTCCAGCGTGATACCCTTCGTAGCCTTCAAGCCATAGATCATCTGCGGCTGATCACCGAGGGTGATCGTTGCCTGATGCTTGCCGATGATCGTCGTATCGTTTACCACCCACTTGCAAGCGGCAGCATCCGAGTCCCAAGCCACGAAACCGCCATCTGCTACGGCAAAGTTGGCAGCCGTGAGCGGCGTACCATCCGACATCTGGCAATTCGTGATCGTCATCGTCTTGCCCGCAGCCGAGCCGGCTACATAGAGACCATAGTTCGAGATGTTGTTGACTGCAGCCTTGGTCGGGAAGGTGCAGTTCACAAAGGTGTGCGTCGTGTAGAGGTTGGCGCAAGCATGCTGATAAGCACGGCCAAACTCGCAATTCGTAAAGGTCAGCGACTCACACGTACGGCCATTGGTCGTAAAGCCATAGACCTTGCTGTTCGTCACCTCAACCACGGCCGAACCCGAATCAATGTGGAAGGTCCAATAACCGTTGCCAAAGTTCGTTTTGTCGATCTTGAGCGTACCGTTGAAGGTGTTGAGCTGCATATCCTTCAAGAAATCGGCCTGCGAGAAGTCGCAACCGACCACCGTCACCACATTGGCCTCGGCCGAGTTCGATACATTCACAGCGCGACCATTGCCCGTAGGACCCAGGAAGACCAGATTCTCGAGCGTCGGGTTCAGACCCTTCAGGTTGATCGCCGGAGTCGATTTACCGTCGTTCAGGATCGTCATATCCTTCAGCGTCACGTTGTTGGCAGCAACCGTCGTAGCGGCCACCTCGACTACCGTACCCTCAGCACCCACGATCGTCACGCCATCGGCCATCTCGCTCGGCAACGTGTAGGTCGTGTTGGGAGCCAGGTAGATCGTCGCACCGGCCTCCTTGACTGCCTCAGCCAGCTCCGTGCTGTTCTTGATCAGCTCATCGACCACATAGTCATCATCCTCGAAGCCCGGCTTGATCTCGACATTGAAATTCGTCGGATCGGTCAGCAGGTCACCCACGATATTCGTGCGGTGGTTGCGCTCCACGGGAACCCACGTAAAGGCGGGGAGTGCGATCGACTTCGACTTATCCGTATTCCAGAAGGTCACCTGTACATCGGTCGTCTCCGAGGGGGTGCAGGCCAGCAGGTAGTTGAACGATACCCAATCGTAGGTCGTACCGGCAACCGTAATCTCGTGCAGGTCATTGCCCTGGTCATCCTGACCGCTCACCGGCTTCTGATAGTCGGCTGCGGGGAAGGTGATGGTGCTCATCACGTCGGGATTGTCGTTCGGCTCACCCTGACCCTCGGCTACTGAGAAGCTCTGGTGCGTCGAGGCGGTCACCTCAACCGAACCCAACACGAAACCTGCATCGGCAGCAGCCTCGATCTGACCCTTCGTCAGACCGATATTGAGCTGGGCAAAGGGACGCTTCAGATAGACCGTCTTGCCACCGGCACCGGAGACCTTAAAGTCGTGCTCCACCCACACAAAGGCATCGCGCAGCTCGTTCGAGCCGGTCTCGTTCTGACCCAGATAGTTCATGGCAATGCTCTTGGTGCTCCAATTGGGCGCATATTGACCCGGAGCCTGTGCCCAGAAGACCAGGTCGTAGGTCTGACCCGACACCAGCTGCAGATCGACCGTCGTCTTGCCATCCTGCATCGTCTTCTGATCGGCAACCAACGCCTCACCGGTCAGGGCCGGCGTCGTAGCGTCGCTGGCAAAGACTGCATAGTGCAACTCCGTAGCCGTCAGGCCATCGTTCGTCGCGGCACGCGAAACAGCCACGGCGGGCAGCGCAGCCGAGAAGCTCACCTGCGTGTCAGCCTGCTGCTCAAACGAGCGGGCCTCATCCTGGGAACATGCAGCAGCCAAAGCACCCAACGCGATGACTACCAGCGTTTTAAGTTGTTTTTTCATGATATGGAATGATAAATTTATATTGCTTCCTCGTTTGCCTATCCGTACTCGTCAGACAATAAGCAAACAAAATTACCTCTTTTTTTACGGAATTACAAATATTTTGGGGGCTTTTTTTGTCTATTTTTCTCCGGGAAGGAACAGATCCGCAGCCGCTTGGCCCACGCTGTGCAACACAAAAAAAAAGAGACTGTCCAACTTTTCTGTTGGACAGCCCCCTTTCCTTTAGACGTTATTTCGTCCGTTCAGCAGATTCGCTGATTAGAACTCCATCTTCGAGCGACGCACGTAGCTGTTATAACGCCACTTTGCGTTCTCCTCAGCAGCCTCAAAGAGCTCCTGAGCCTCGGTCGGGAAGGCCTTCTTGAGCGACGTGTAGCGTACCTCGCGCATCAGGAAGCCCTGGAACTTCGACCAATCCGGCTCCTTCGAGTCGAGCACGAACGGATTCTTGCCCTGTGCCTCCAGATCGGGATTGTAGTGGTAGAGGTGCCAGTAACCGCAAGCTACGGCATCCTTACCGATCTGCTGCGTGCGCGTCATACCACCCTTGATACCGTGGTTGATACACGGTGCGTAGGCGATCACGAGCGACGGGCCCTGGTAAGCCTCGGCCTCCTTCAGCACATTGAACAGCTGCTGCTGCGATGCACCGATCGAAACCTGTGCTACGTAAACATAACCATAGGTCATGGCCATAGCACCCAGATCCTTCTTGCGGATGCGCTTACCGCTCGATGCGAACTTCGCAACGGCACCCACCGGCGTAGCCTTCGACGACTGACCACCCGTGTTCGAGTAAACCTCCGTATCGATCACCAGGATATTGACATCCATACCCGATGCCAGCACGTGGTCCACACCACCGTAGCCGATATCGTAGCCCCAGCCGTCACCACCGATGATCCACTGCGACTTCTTCACCAGCCAATCCTTCATCTCGAGGATCTTCTTGCAGGTATCGCAACCGCAAGCCTCCATCATCGGGATCAGACGAGCCGAAACCTCACCCGACTTGGCCGACGAGTAGCGAGCCTCGATCCACTCCTTCATGACGCCCTTCAGCTCCTCCGAGCACTTCTCGCAGTTGGCAATGGCATCCTCCATCAGCGCCTGAACGCGATCGCGGAGCTTCTCAATACCTACGTGCATACCCAGACCATACTCGGCGTTATCCTCGAAGAGCGAGTTAGCCCAAGCCGGACCCTGACCCTTCTCGTTGGTGCAGTAGGGAGTCGAGGGAGCCGAACCCGAGTAGATCGACGTACAACCCGTAGCGTTGGCAACCATCATCTTATCACCGAAGAGCTGCGTAATAGCCTTGATGTAGGGGGTCTCACCGCAACCGGCGCAAGCACCCGAGAACTCGAACAGCGGCTGTGCGAACTGCAGGTTCTTCACCGACTTGGTCTTATCGAC
>JAFSBY010000032.1 GCA_017437045.1 Alistipes sp. | reverse complement strand
GTGTGGCAGGAGCCGAGCCGCCGTAGATGGAGGAGCAGCCCGTGGCGTTGGCCACCATCATCTGCTCGCCGAAGAGCTGGGTGATGCACTTCAGGTACGGGGTCTCGCCGCAGCCGGCGCAGGCGCCGCGTCGCCGACCCGTTTTTATTGCCCGCAGGACGGCGGCAGGACGCGGTTTTTTCCGAATTTCGGCTCGCATCATTAGCTTCGCTGACATTGCTATGTCTCGGCAAAGCAAGCGAGCATGCTCTGCTCTCGCTTGTCGCAACGTTGCAAAGGGCGTTGTCGGCCGAGCCGACGGCATACCACCGAAAACCAAAAAACGGCCTCGCATCGTTGCAAGGCCGTTTTCGGGATGGGTTAAGAAACTGAGCGAGATGTAATCTTGCATCGACACACAAAAACAGCAACGGCTGCCGTCCGCAAGGATGGCAGCCGTTGCACTTATTTTTAGGCTTTGATAAAATATTTTTCGTCAATCCAAATAAAAGTCGTACTTTTGCAGTCGATTTCATAAGGAAATCACGAAGCGATATGCTCGTCTTCTGTTGTAAGGAACGTGAGAAATTCTTTAGAATCGCAGGAGCAAGTGTAAAGGTTCGCGTATTTTAGCGTGGCCTCATTGCATCTTCTCGATTCAAGGTAATTCTCACGACCTCTTACAAATGAAGCGGCATTTGATGCCACGCTTCTTATTGTGTGTAACAAAACCGCTTTGCACGGCATCAGCATAGCTATAGGAGATAAAAACAACATGGGAGAATTACGAAAAATCAAATTCTCATTGGCTGTACCTGGGCTGAGCATGATGGACTACGATGTTGACAACCTCGAAGTCGGAGCCGAAAAGATGAAGGAACGAAATGGATTCTTTCACTGCTTTGGCAACCGTTCCACTTGGGATGCAGAAAACAGCTGATGGAGAACCGACGTCGTAGGAGTCGTAGAAGAAGCAGCAACTGGGAAAGTACATGAGGTGTACCCAGAAACAATTACATTCATCAAATAAAACACGCAAAATGAAAAGCAAAATCAAACTTATGGGACTGCTAATGTGTTTCGTGGCAGCCTCGGCAATGGTGTCCTGCACCGATGATAACAATGAAAACGGAACGAGCAGTGCAAGTATTGTCGGCACGTGGGGATGTGTTCATAGCTATCTACATTATTGGGGTACGGATTATCAAGGAAATGACTATGACGAGGAACGTACTGATAGTTATAAGGGAAATGTCGTTAATTTCAAAGATGATGGGTCATATACTGCATCGAAATCCTGGAGTATGCATTTCGATGATGATGGTGGCACATGGATGATAGATGGCAATAGTTTGATAGTGGACAGAGAAGCCTGCGACATACAAACATTAAACAGCACCACACTTAAATTGCATTGGTACGAGCCAGCTGTCGAAGGGTATGAGACAGAGCATGAGGAATGGACGCTGGAATTCAAAAGACAATAGTTTCTCTGCATTTTCACCGCGCACAGGTGCGGGGTGGCGTTGCAGGGCTGCAAATTAACCGCGCACAGGTGCGGAGGGCTTTGCACGGCTGTAAAATGACTGCGCACAGGTGCGGGGCGCATTACACGGCTGCAAATCGACCGCGCACGGGTGCGGGGCGCATTGCACGGCTGCTTCGGCATCCCGCACCTGTGCGGAGGCCGTTTCACGCTTCGGCGGCCACCGTGTCGGCGGGCGCGTCGCCCTCGTCGGGCTGCGGCTCTTTCTTGCTCTTGTGCGGGTCGCTCATCGCGTGCTTGCGGAAGTAGTCGAGGTCTTCGGCCATACGCTTCACGAGGTCGGCGGCTTCGCGGCGGTCGGGGTTGAGGGCGAAGTAGGCGTTGGTGTAGAAGACCACGGCGGCATAGGCCTCGTCGCTGACGGCGCGGGCGGCTTTGAGTTCGCCCAGCACCTGCTCGGAGCGCTCGTCGTTGCGGTTGGCGATGAGCTGGCGCACCTCGTCGTTCTTGGCCTTGAGCTGGTTGGCGACGATGAGCAGGCCGAGGCGGTTCAGCTGGCGCTCGTACTGTAGGAGGTCTTGCAGCATATTGTCGATGAGGCCGCTCTCTTTCATATAGTTCTCGCGGGTTGAGATTTTGTAGTTCTTGATGACTTTGAGCAGCGGCTCGGCGTGCTGTGCGGTCTCGGCGATGGGGAACTTGGCGTAGGCCTTGATGGTGTCGCGCAGCGAGGCATAGAGGCGGTCGCGTTCCTCGTCGGCCTGCTGGAGGGCGGCGGTGTGGTCGCTGGCGCGGTAGCGTTTGAAGGCTTCGTCCTCCTTGGCGTATGCCTCGCGGAACTCTTCGACGGCGCGGTGCCAGAGGTCGTGGTCGAGCTGGATTTCCTCGGTGCGCTTGCGCACGGTGGCGAGGTACTCGTAGTGTGCCGCGTTGGCCGCGCGAGCGATGCTGATGGCTTCGATTTGATTAGGTAGCTGCATAATCATTATTATTTATAGTTATTATTCTTTGAAGTTGTGGAGGCCTCTCGACCTCCACAACTTGGGTTTGCAATCTATATTAGATTACATCTCGCTCAACTTCTTGTAGCCTTCGTAGCGCAGTTTGGCATTGCGCTCGGTGGCGACGAAGAGTTCTTCGGCCTCCTGGGGGAAGGTCTTCATCAGGGAGTTGTAGCGGACCTCGCCCATAATGAAGTCGCGGAACTTGCTCCAGTCGGGCTCCTTCGAGTCGAGGTGGAAGCCGTTCTTGCCGGCGTCTTCCTCGGCGGGGTTGAAGTGCCAGAGGTGCCAGTAGCCGCACTCGACGGCTTTCTTCTCCTCGTTCTGCGTGCGGCCCATACCGATCTTGATGCCGTGGTTGATGCAGGGGGCGTAGCAGATGATGAGCGACGGGCCGTGATAGGCCTCGGCCTCCTTGATGACATTGAAGTACTGGGCCTGGCTGGCGCCCATAGCGACCTGCGCCACATAGACGTAGCCGTAGCTCTTGGCAATCATACCGAGGTCTTTCTTGCGGATCTTCTTACCAGAGGTGGCGAACTTGGCGACAGCGCCGGCCGGGGTGGCCTTGGAGCTCTGTCCGCCGGTGTTGGAGTACACCTCGGTGTCGACAACGACGACGTTGACATCCTCGCCGCTGGCCAGGACGTGGTCCAGACCGCCGAATCCGATGTCATAGCCCCAGCCGTCGCCGCCGAAGATCCACTGGCTCTTCTTGACGAGGCTGTGACGGAGTTCGAGGAGCTGCTTGCAGATGTCGCAGCCGCAGGCCTCCATCAGCGGGATGAGCTTGTCGGCAATCTCCTTGGTCTTGAGGGTGCACTCGCGGTTGGCGATCCACTCGTTGAAGAGGGCCTTGATTTCAGCGCTGCAGCAGTCGCACTGGAGGCCTTCCTTCATAATACGCTCCACGCGGTCGCGCATCTGGCGGGTGGCGGTGGCCATACCGAGACCGAACTCAGCGTTGTCCTCAAACAGCGAGTTGGCCCAGGCGGGACCGAAGCCGCTGCGGTAGTTGCGGCAGTAAGGTGTGGCAGGAGCCGAGCCGCCGTAGATGGAGGAGCAGCCCGTGGCGTTGGCCACCATCATCTGCTCGCCGAAGAGCTGGGTGATGCACTTCAGGTACGGGGTCTCGCCGCAGCCGGC
>JAFSBY010000031.1 GCA_017437045.1 Alistipes sp. | reverse complement strand
TTGGAAATAATAAACTTCGAAGTCGTCTTCTTCGGGTTACGCGTCTTGGCGCCCTTAGCGAGCAGACCCTTGCGCGAACGCGGGTGACCACCCGAGGCACGACCTTCACCACCACCCATCGGGTGATCTACGGGGTTCATGACGACACCACGGTTGTGCGGACGACGGCCCAGCCAACGCTTGCGACCTGCCTTACCCGACGATTCGAGGTTGTGATCGACATTCGATACGACACCTACCGTAGCGCGGCAGGTTACGAGTACCATACGAGTCTCGCCCGAAGGCAGCTTGATGATGGCAAACTTGCCCTCACGAGCCAGCAACTGGGCGTACGAACCGGCCGAACGTGCCATTGCAGCACCCTGACCGGGGTAGAGTTCAATGTTGTGGACTACCGTACCCAGGGGGATCTCGCTCAAAGGAAGCGTGTTACCCACCTCGGGAGCGACACCGGCGCCGCTCATTACGGTTTGGCCTACCTTCAGGCCGTTGGGTGCAATGATGTAGCTCTTCTCACCATCTGCGTACACAAGCAGGGCGATGCGAGCCGTACGGTTCGGGTCGTACTCGATCGACTTTACAGTAGCTACGATACCGTCCTTCGTGCGCTTGAAGTCCACGTTACGGTACATCTGCTTGTGACCGCCGCCGATGTAGCGAACCGTCATCTTACCGTCGTTGTTGCGACCACCCGTCGACTTCTTCGGGCTCAACAGCGACTTCTCGGGCGCCTTCTTCGTCAATTCGTCGTAGGCGCTGATTACCTTATGTCTTGTACCTGCGGTTACAGGCTTAAATTTCTTTACTGCCATCTTCGTTAGATATTACTGTAAAAATCAATCTTATCTCCCTCCTTCAAGGTGACGATAGCCTTCTTGAAGTTATTGGCACGGCCCTCCAGCAGACCCGCCTTCGTGTAGCGGCTCTTGAGCTTGCCCATGCAGTTAATCGTATTCACGTCCGTTACGACGACGTTGTACATCTGCTCTACGGCCTGACGAATCTGCAGCTTGTTAGCTCGCACGTCAACGATAAAACCGTAGCGATTCAACTTCTCGCCCTGAATCGTCATTTTCTCGGTCAAAACCGGCTTAATAATAATCTCCATTGTTGTCTTGCGTTTTATGCTAACAAAGTATTCAATACATTCTCAGCGTTCTCGACCATCACCAGTGCCGAAGCGTTCATCACGTCGTACGTGCAAACATTCTGTGCCAGTACGGGCTTGATGTTCGGGATGTTGCGGCACGAGAGCTGCAGGTTGGCATTGCCCTCCGGCAATACGAGCAGCACCTTCTTGTCCGATACCTTCAGTGCCTCCATCAGTGCTACTACCGACTTGGTCTTCGGAGCATCCAACTTCTGGTCCTCCAGAACTACGATAGCACCTGCCTGAGCCTTGTAGCTGAGTGCGCTGCGACGAGCCAGCTGCTTGAGCTTCTTGTTGAGCTTAAAGCTGTAGTCGCGGGGTACGGGACCAAAGACACGACCACCACCCGGGAACAAGGGCGAGAGGATCGAACCGCAACGTGCACCACCGGTACCCTTCTGACGCTTCAGTTTGCGCGTCGAACCGGTTACCTCGTTACGCTGCTTTGCCTTGTGCGTACCCTGACGCTGATCGGCCAGATACTGCTTTACATCGAGATAGATTGCGTGGTCATTAGCCTCCACGCCAAAGACTGCCTCCGAAAGAACAACCTTACGGCCAGTCTCATTACCCTGTGCGTTCAATACTGCTAATTCCATACTACTTCTCAATCGTTAAATAAGCACCTTTTGCTCCCGGAATCGAACCCTTCACAAGGATCAGATTGCTCTCGGGAATTACCTTCAAAACTTTCAGGTTCAGCACCTTCACCTGATCACCGCCCATCTGGCCGGGGAGACGCTTGCCCTTGAATACGCGCGAGGGGTACGACGATGCACCCAACGAACCGGGCTTGCGCTGACGGTTGTGCTGACCGTGCGTCTGGCCACCTACACCGGCAAAGCCGTGACGCTTCACAACGCCCTGGTAGCCCTTACCTTTCGAGATCCCGGTCACGTCTACCCAGTCCTCCTCGTTGAAGAGGTCTACGGTCAGCGTGTCGCCGAGAGCCACCTCAGGCATGCCTTTGAACTCCGCAAGCTTGCGCTTCGGGGTCGTGCCGGCCTTCTTGAAGTGACCTAACAAACTGCTGGTGGTGTGCTTTTCACTCTTCTCGTCATAGGCAATCTGAACTGCCTCGTAGTTGTCCTTCTCGACAGTCTTGATTTGCGTAACAACGCACGGGCCAGCCTCAATGACAGTGCATGGAATATTCTTTCCCTCGGCACTGTAAACGGAAGTCATTCCGATTTTCTTTCCAATAAGTCCTGACATTTTGTTGTCAATT
>JAFSBY010000030.1 GCA_017437045.1 Alistipes sp. | reverse complement strand
CATGCTCCCACGATTATTTGACGACAAGAGTTGATCCAGTACCCAACAGCACAATTACACTCACTTTTTATCGTGACCGCCTTTTGGGCGGCACAGTGCTTGTAGACGCAAACGAACCGTTCTACTTAGAAGGCACCCCCTGTGAACATTGCGGAAAAGGCCCTGCACTCTTGGCAACCCATCTTCCTTTAACGGACAACCCGAAAGTGTTGGATCACAACCCTTTTTCTCCCGATGAGCGATACCTTCTTTTGGTAGGAAAACTCCGTGGCGGCGACTACTATCTACGCCTTTGGGATATGACAACCTATAGCAAAGAAAATCCTGTTTCGCAGCGAGATATTGCCAAAGAGGTATTGCTGACCATCTCCGATGATTGCGATTCCGACACAACCAATCCGCTTTCTCTTCCCGCCTTGCCCCTTGACGCTTCCATTCTTCCCCGTGTAACGCTTGACCATCCCATTTGGATGGCAGAAAATAATCTCCGCCTTTCTTTTTCCTACAACGGTACGGATGGTATACGTTACAGCGGCACACTTATCTATAATGTGGATGACTGTGCGTTGGTAGCGGTAGAGTTGGACAGTAACTAAAGAAAAAATGACCGCCCGATGGGCGGTCATTTTGATTCGCAGAACAATTAGTCGTCGTCCTCTTCCAGATCTTCCAGCGCATTGGCCAGATCGCTCAGATCAAACTCCAGCTTCTCGCCGCAGTTGGGGCAGACAACCTCGCCGTCCTCAAGAACGGTCTCGTCGAAGAAGATCTCCTCCTCGCAAGCGGGGCAGGTGGTCATGAAGCAATCCTCTTCATCTTCCTCGTCCTCGTCGTCATCGTCATCGAACTCGTCCTCCAGCTCGTAGAGGGTCTCCTCCACTTCGCTGAGATCATCGCTGACGGCATCGAGGCCCTCTTCGATATCAGCCATTTCCTCCTCCAGATCGAGGATCTCCTCGGCCATCTCATCCAGCACGTCGATGATGGCGGCAAACAGCTTGCCCTCCTTGGACTCGGCATCCAGACCCAGGCCCTCGGCCAGACCCTTCAGATAAGCTACCTTCTCAGAAACGCCCATGATTGTACTCCTTTCTAAACTAAAACGATGTACAGTGATCGGATGTTACTTACTTAGCGCGGCTCAGATACTCGCCGGTACGGGTGTCGATGGTGATCTTGTCGCCGATGTTGATGAACAGAGGCACGCGCACCTCAGCGCCGGTCTCAACGGTAGCGGGCTTGAGGGTGTTGGTAGCGGTGTTGCCGGCGATGCCGGGCTCGGTCTCGGTGATCTCCAGATCCATGAAGTTGGGGCACTCCAGACCAAACACGCTGCCCTTATAGCTCAGAACCTTGCAGATGGTGTTCTCGGTGACGAACTTGAAAGCGTCGCCCAGCAGGTCAGCGCCCAGAGGCACCATGTCGAAGGTCTCCTGATCCATGAAGTAGTACAGGTCGCCATCGTTGTAGCTGTAAGCCATATCCTTGCGCTCGATGAAAGCTTCCTCGAACTTAGCAGTGGGGTTGAAAGAAGTTTCGGTCACGCCGCCGGTCACGATGTTCTTCATCTTGGTACGGACGAAAGCCGCGCCCTTACCGGGCTTGACGTGCTGGAACTCGATAACCTGCATGATCTTGCCTTCGTACTCGAAGGTCTTACCGTTTCTGAAATCGCCAGCAGTAATCGTTGCCATAATGATATTCCTCCCATAATTGATGAGGGAACATCGCGATTCCCTCGGATTGATAATATGCGCCTAAATGGCCT